>JBEBWA010000014.1:0-76303 GCA_040392465.1 Flavobacterium suncheonense | reverse complement strand
TTAAATTGAAAGTTATCGCTTTCTAATCCGCTCCTTCGCAAAGCCGTTTCCCGTTAGTGGCAATACAAAAAGAAAATTTTCGCTTAAAAAACTTGCTTGGATGTAACTTTTAAATTACCTTTGTTTCTATGAAAGTAAGAGAAGTTATAGCGTTTAAAAATTATTTTGAAGATTTTCTATCTGAACAACCTATTAAAGTTCAAGACAAAATCTTTAAAATCATTGAAGCTATAGAAACTCTTGAACGTGTTCCCTCAAATTATTTGAAACATTTAATTGGGACTGAAGGTTTATATGAAGCAAGAATTCAATTAGGTTCTAATATCTGGAGAGTTTTTTGCTTTTTTGATGGTGAAAAATTAGTTATTTTAATGAATGGATTTCAAAAGAAAACGCAAAAGACACCTAAAAATCAAATAGAAAAAGTCTTGAAAATAATGGCTGAATATTATGAACAAAAAAATCAAAAGTAATGGAAACTAAAAGTTGGAAAAATATAAAAGATGACGTTTACGGCAAAGTTGGAACTGAAAGACGTGATGAGCTTGAAAGAGATTTTGAATCTTTTAAAATAGGTTTACTCTTAAAAAAAGCACGAGAAGAAAAACAATTAACCCAATCAGAACTTGCGGAATTGGTAGACAAGAAACGTGAATATATTTCAAGAGTTGAAAACAACGGAAGTAATTTAACGCTTAAAACTTTATACGATATTGTTGAAAAAGGTTTAGGCGGAAAAGTAAAAATATCAATCGAAATATAATTGTACTGCCACTAACATCGGCTTGTTATGTGAAATTTTATAAAAAATAATCCTAATAAAATGAAGTACCTTTATTTAATAGTTTTTATAATATTCTCATTCAATGCAAAAGCGCAAGAAGATATACATTGGCTGATAAACCAAGACTCTAAAACTGATTGTAGTTTCATTAAATCTGGAAAATTTGTCAATGAAGAGAGTGAAAATAAAATAACAGAAGGTTACACAATTGAATTTCGTGGCGAAACTATCATAGAAAAGGTTGATTATGGAAAATATTTTGTAAAGTCTAAAATCAATTATACTTCGGAATGTAGCTATGAAATGAAAGTATTAGAATCAAATATACCAGAGTATGAAGATGTAATTGGAAAAACATTCTATGCTGAAATTTTAGAAACAGCAAAATCTGATAATCTAATTAAAATTCGCTCAAAAGGTGACGAATGGAAAGTGTTTGTTTTGAAAAAAATCGAAAATTAAAAACTGTGCATAACAAGGGTTTGGCTTAATGGCTAACTCCTACACTAACATCAACTTAATGTATATTCTATGGCGCAAAAAGCCAATACAATTGACTTTTTTCTTTATATTAGCAATGGTATTGGCTTTTGCTGCGTGACCTAATGATTCGAAACCTTTAGGCTTCCGAATCATCGCCACTGCGCCAAGCCCCGAAACGTTATAGGCCACTTTAAAACAACACCGTGAGAAAAACTATTTACATATTGACTTTGGCAATTCTATCCTCTTGTAATCTTTACGACAGGAAAGAAGAAGTTTTTATAGATGACAAAGACTATGTAGAGTTTTACAGAGAAATTTCTCCAGACAGCACTATGCTTTTAATAAATTATGGCTTAGACCTCGGAGCATTTGGATATGGACAGTCAGGAACTGCAATTTTAAAATTATCCGACACAACAAAAAACCTTAGAGAATTTACGATACCGAACACTTTGACAAAAGTGAAATGGATGGATAATAAAAATGTATCTGCTCAATTTGACATTTTACCATCCTTAAGAACAGGAGACAAAGTTGAACTTAAAAATTTTGAAATCAATGGAATTAAGGTCAATGTTTCTGCTTTAGACTACATTGACAAGGATGACCAACAAGAAATAGAACATCGAGAAATATCACCAAATGGACAATTTGAACTCGTTGCATATCGCTACTTGAAAAATAGAAGTAACTTAAATTTCATTCACATTTCTGTAATTCCAGTTGGTGGTCAAATACCAAAATATGGCAACTATTTAATTGCCGATATGCAATCGGACTATGTGCTTTATGGAACCTGGACAGAGAACAATGAACTTAAATTTTACTCAAACAGTCAATATTCAGACTTGATTCAATATTATTTGGTTAAAGACAGAGAAAAAATTAATTATGAAATTGTTACTGACGACAAAGAATATGGAAGTAAATACAGGTGGACAAGGAAAAGCGGCATATAACACGGTATTGCCAAAAGCGGGGCTAAAGTGCTAAACTCAAGGTTTGTGCTTCTATTCCGCCAAAAACGAATTTTATTCGTTTTTTATTTTTAAATTTAACTCATAAAAATTCGTTTTGGCTTGCCTCGGTGCAAAATCGAAACTTTAAGCTTCAATTCCCCGCCTTCGGCAATACCCAAAACGTTATAGCACATTTTAAATGACGACAGAAACTAATATTAACAGACCGACTTTTTTGACAATTTCGATATTGACAATATTGCTTAGCGGACTATTGACACTGATGAACTTTAGTGAGTTTTACCTAATTAGCATTCTTAACAAGACAGACGGTTATCCATTTGGCGGAGAAGGTCCGACACCATATTACTACAAGACAGCCAGACTTTATTCGACAGTAAATCTAATTTGGGGACTAATTTTCCTTACGACACTTTTGCTTGCTATTCGGACAACTATCAAGGGGCAACGAAAAAATGTATTTTGGTTTTTAGGCTTGACTCTTAGTCTTTTATTCGGTCAATTTTTGCACGGACAAATTGGAACTTAACAAAATGTTTATAATCGAAGACGAAATACACGCAGAACCACAGAAAGGGCAATATAAAACCTTTGAAGAAGCTATTGCTGAACTCGAAAAAAGAGCGACAATTCCGTGGAACGGAAAACCAAATCATTGCCCTTGTACAAATTGGAAAGACTGTAAAAGAAACTATCAAATAATTGAATACGACACGACCAAAATACCTTGGACAGAACTGCAAAGAAAAGACATTTTGACAATTTCTGCAAAAGGAATAAAATGGACAGATGAGAAATAAAAACGTGCTATAACACGGGTTTTGCGTCAGGCGGGCTGACGTGTAAACTTGAAGCTTTGTGCTTCTAATGAGCTTTAGTAATAAATCGAAACTTTCCGCTTCGATTTCCCGCCACTTCGCAAAGTCCCAAAACGTTACAGGAAACTCTAAACCAAAATTACCCTGAAAAAAAACAAAATATAGGTAAATTACTTATTGACTTTTGTTCCTGAATAAATGAAATTTGCATTGTGTAAAATTAAGATATTATTAACAAATCAGGTCAGGTTATTTTTATTTATTGTTAGAAAGAAAAATATATACCTTTGAAAAACAATCAAATAACTACTAAAACAATAATACTATGAAATCAAAATTACTTTACTCGGTACTGCTCTTTATGAGCACGTTTATTTTATTTGCTCAAGAAGAGCATTTTTGCGTAGTTGAAGAAAACCCGAACTCTCCTCCTCCTACTTATTTCAGCCCTTTAAATAGCTCTGCTTATTCTAGTTCTGTTGCCCTGAATATTTAGCAAGTTTTGAACCTATTAGCTTTGATATTTATTTTTGGATAGTAATCCCCAAAGATGAAAATGTAAGTTACACTCCTGTTACCTACGACAATATTAAAGAAAACCTTATAAGAGCAAATGAGGCTTTTAAACCTATGGGAATTTGCTTTGTGTTGAAAGGCTACGATATTTTTGAAAGTGATGATATTTATGAAGGGGCAGAGATGTGGCAAATAAACAACTATTCCAATCTTTATGGAAAAGAATCTCCAAATTCATTTAATGTTTATATAACCCAAACTTTATCTGCTGGTAATGGAGTAACATATTTAGGACATAATAAACTAGGCATTAAGCGATCTCATTTTACTGGAACTCCTTGGGGTACTATTGCAGGAGTTGTATTAGCTCACGAGCTAGGACATACTTTTTATTTATATCACCCTTGGGGGAATAACAATGAAGGAAGTTTTACTCCCGAACACGTAACTCGAGACCCTAATGACTCAAATTATAACGCTTTGAGTGTTGCAGATTTTATTCACGACACTCCTGCCCAAATAGCTTTTTGGAAAGAAGCACAAATGAATGGTGTTACAATATATGATATTATTGACCCTGACATCTGTGAATATCTTGGTAACGAAACAGATAATATAGAAGTTTCGGTTGAGGTTGCCAAAACCTATAAATTAGAAATTATAGCTCTTGCAGACGGATATAAAGATTACGCAGAAATTGAAGTCAGCCTAAAACCAAATGTTATAACAACCCTTTATCCCAACCCAACTTCCAATCAGGTAACTGTCGCTTATAAAATCAATGACGGGAATTCCGCTTATCTTTCGGTAACAGGTTTTTATGGCTCAAATGTTTCTAACAATTATATTTTGGATATTGAAAAAATGAAGTAACTTTGGACGTAAGCAACTATCCGCAAGGGCTTTATTCGATTGCATTAATTGTAAACGGACAAATTCAGGACACAACAACTTTGGTTAAACAATAAAATTTAAAAGGTATGAAAAAAATATTGTATATATTCATTTTATTTTTGGTTTTTGAAAATCTGAAAGCTCAAACAGTTCCAATTCCTGATTATAGGTTTGAACAGGCTCTTATTGATTTGAACATTGATAGTGATGGTGTGATAAACGGACAGATTCTGACATCTGACGCATTAGATGTTACGGAATTATTTATTGCTCCCGATGTTGTTCCCAATTATCCTTATCCCGCAGATGATTATCTTGATGGGCTTATTCACGATTTAACAGGACTTGAGGCTTTTATAAATTTAGAATCACTTACCATAAATGTTACTATGGTAGAAGAACTCAATGTCAATACTTTAGTAAATTTGAAGTATTTAAATTGTGTAGATAATATGCTTACATCTATTGATGTTTCCAATAATGTTTTATTAGAATATCTTGATATATCAAGTGGAGGAGATATAATTCCTTTTAATGGGTTTTCTTCAGAAATAGATTTGAGTAATAATCCCAATATCCATACTTTGTATGCTTCAGGAGGCAATATTAGCAAAATCAACTTAAACAATAATAACAATAATGAAAATATGCATATTGTTATAGGTTGTTGGTATTGTTGGGGAGGATACCCTCCAGATTACATAATTGGTAACGTTTGTATAGAAGTTGATGATGCAGAAATAGCACAAAACAATCAATATCCGTATTCCGAATGGACTATTTATCACCCCTTTTGGACATATAGTTATACTGACGATGTTGAAGTATGTTCTTTAAGTACACCATCTTTTACTCAAAACAAAATAAACATTTACCCAAATCCTGTATCAGATATTTTATATTTTGAAACAAATGATTCAGCTGTTGAAAAAGTAATTTTATATGATACTTTAGGAAGAAAAGTAATAGAGCAAAACAATATAGATAACATTTCTGTTTCTGAATTACAAAAAGGAAATTATATCCTAAAAATATTCTCCGACAAAGGAATGCAAACAGAAAAGATAATGGTGAAATAAAAGAAGAGCTTCCTGTAACATCGGTTTTATGAAATGCGGAGTTTCTATCAAAACGTAAACTTCTGTCATTTTTAGCCACAAAGCCATCTTTCTTTCGCAGTTTTTTCATAAGTTAGTAAAAGAAAAATGGCTTTGTTTTGTTTTGGGAATAGTTGAAAGTTTTGTCCTTCTAAGTTCCGCACTTGCGCCAAGCCTCGAAACGTTGTGTGCCATAATACCACAAATCGTGCTTCGAATGAAAATTTATCTAACTTTGATATTGACAACTTTTAGTTTATTAACTGTTTTCGGACAAAAAAACCGAAATGACATAGCTAAATCTAATCTCTTTTATACTGGAATTTATGTTGATGACATAAACACAAATAAAACAATCATATTAAGAGAGTTTATAAAGGACACTATCATTGACAGTAAATCGTTCCACAAATACAAAATGATTGAATTTGAAGATTACAACAAATCTAAAAATCAATCTTTTTACTATGAAAGTTTTGACCAAAATTCATATATTAAACTGAACGAAAAACTAAAACCTATTCATTCTGTACAAACCGACAAAGAACAACAACAAGGAATTATTTTTGGAAGTCGCAAAAATCTAAATATAGAATATGTAGATACGAGAAGGTCTTTCCCACGAGATAGCTTAATCCCTGATGAACAGACACCAAAAAAGTTTTTTGAAATTGAAAATCCAGAAAATTACTTTATAATACGAACAGATTTACAAGTTAAAGAACTTGAAATCCAAGATACTTTATACATAAAACATCTTTTAGGAGACATATTTCTAAATATTTCCGAAAATATTGAAAATAATCTTACCGTAAATAATCAATATAAAAATAATATAGGAGATGAAATTCAATTGATGTACAGAAGAAAGTGGTATAATGAAGAAAATGGTAATGCGGAAATAGAAAACAAACAGTTCAAGAATTTCAAAATAATAGCAGAGGAAAAAATTGAAAATCAAAAAGTAATAACCTTACAAGAAAACGGTTACAGTTTTTTAAGTGGAGTTGAAGAACAGCCAAGAGAATGGAAAATTATAGTTACAGATTCTTCCTATATTTTTGATGGCTTTGAAATTTCAATAAAAGACTATAAAACAGACCTAAAAATAGAAGAAAACCCAATTTTCTTATAATCAGTTTCGGAAACCTCAATAGGAAACACAAAGTTTCCTTTTATAAACCAATATTATTCCGAAGGATATTATAATCCAACAATTTTATCTTTTTTCCCAATGCTTTATTACGAAGTTGGAAATGTTGAAGGGTATATTTCGTATGCAAAGTTGAAAAACATTGAATACGGTAAAAAGTTTGAAAGAACTTACCCTAAAGATAAAACAGGAATTTGGTCTTTTAGGCAAGTTTCTGAAAACTCTATCGAAGTTCATTTTTTCGTTGTTGAAGACTCGGAAATTCAAATTGAATTTGGACAAGATGAAAAATCAAAAGCAATATTTAAGAAAAAAATGAAGCAAGGAGAATACAAAGAAATAATCAAAACGGATAAACTAGAACCTAACGAATATTACAAAATAAACTTTATTTATCAATCTAAAAATAGTTCAGGAAATCAAACAAACGGACTTATTGCCAAATAATTACGGCACACAACAAGGGCTTTGCAAAATGGCGGGTTAAGTGATAGTTGAACATTTATGCTTCGTAATCCGCAAAAGCCAATTTTATTGGCTTTTTTTCATAATTTAGCAAATAGAAATTGGCTTTTGCTACGTGTCGTCTAAATCGAAACTTTCTGCTTCGATTTTCCGCTACTTCGCAAAGCCCCGAAACGCCGTTAGCCACAATTAAAACAAAAACGTCTGAATGAAATACTTTCCGATTTTAATTACACTTCTAATTTTTTCCTGTAAATCGGAAACTGAAAAAAGAAGTCCTCTAAAAAAACATAATCCTTACACGGAAATAAAACAGAATATCGAAAACGATACTGCAATTGCTCTTTATTATGGTGGACTGGAAAAATATCAGAAAATGGAATATGATTCAGCAATGATTTATTTTCAATCTTCTTTACGTTTGGAGCTAAACCCAATAACTTATAACGAGTTAGGGACAACATCAGCGACTCAAAAAAAATATGAACAAGCAATTGAATACTTCAAAAAAGGACGTGAATTGGATTCCACATACTGGCCAAATTATATTAATGAATCAAGAACTTACTTAACTTTGGCGGAATTTGACAAAGGAAAAACCATTTTGAATGAGATGATTCAAAAATGTGATTCAGATTATTGGACTGCATATGCAAACTTTTATCTTGCTTTAATGTATTTTAATGATGGATTAGATTGTGAAAAAGTTAAGGAATTATTGGAAAAATCAAAGAGTATGTTAAATGACTCTGAATTAAAAAATCAATATGAAAATTTTAATGAAACTTATAAAAATAACTGTGGCTAACAAGCAGTTTGGCAAAATGGCGGGTTAAGTGATAAGTTGAAGTTTTGTGCTTCGTAATCCGCAAAAGCCAATTTTATTGGCTTTTTTTCATAATTTAGCAAATAGAAATTGGCTTTGGCTACGTGTCGTCTAAATCGAAACTTTTCGCTTCGATTTTCCGCCACTTCGCAAAGCCCCGAAACGTTATGGGCAACCTTAGATGACGACACGACAATAAAACAACAAACTGAAAATGTGTAAAATGCTTTTCATCGGGACAAAAGAAAAAATGGAAATAATTCCATTTGACCAGACACGCCCCGATTTTTATGTTGAAGCAATTGACGGAGAATTCAAACCTGTGGCGGACAAATTTGAAAATAAGAATATCTATTTCATTGGAACAAGTAGAGGTTGTAGTTGCGACTTTGGTATTGAAAAAGACGTGAAACTTCAAGATTTTTCAGAAACAGAAATAGAGCAGAATGTTAAACAGGAAAAGAGTTTCCTCAATCCCATCCGAAAGTTCCTTGGAACTCAAGACAAGCATATAAAGGAAAGAATTGAGAAGACTAAAAAAATGATTGAAGAAGAACAAAGCTATTTCGACCAAACACTAAAACTGATAGGACTTTTAAAATCAAACACAACTGACAATAGCTTTACAGAATTGTATTGTTGTTGGGCAGGTGAGTACTCCGAGCCAATTGACGACTTCAAGACTATAAACTTATCACAAGAAAAACTCGAAGACCAATTTGAAATTGAACTGAGAGAAAAAGTGAAATTTATCCGACAATGAAAAAGGCAGCCCATAACAAGCGTTTGGCTCAATGGTGGGTGAAGTGGTTAATTGAACATTCTACCTCGCATCAACTTTTGTGGTTAAATGACAGTTTAGTGCTCCGAATTGAAAATCAGCGAAGCTAAACCCGCCCGAATGCAAAGCCCGAAAACATTAGCAGCAAGCGTAGGGCGACCCCGCAAACCACAAGCGACTTGACCAAAAAAATAAAAATCCCGGCCACACAAAAAAAAAATTAAAAGACAAACTAACCCGACATTTTGGAAATATAGCAAGTTTCGGGTTTTCTACCATAGAACATAGTCTAATCTTTGCATCAGAATTTAAAACAAAAACAATGCAAAGATTTAAAGACAAATTCGCACTTATTACAGGCGGAACAAACGGAATGGGCTTTGCCACAGCCCAACAATTCATTAACGAAAGTGGTAAAGTAATCATCACAGGACGAAGTGCCGAAACGGTAAACAAAGCCGTAGAACAATTAGGAAAAAATGCTTTCGGCATCGTTTCCAACGCAGGAAATATGAAAGATATATTTCGTTTACAGGAACAAGTAACACAACATACGGAAAACATTGATTTGCTGTTTGTCAATGCAGGTTACGGCAAATTTTCCCCTGTTGAATTTGCCGATGAAACCCATTTTGACGAGTTGTTTAATATATTGGTAAAAGGCACGTTTTTTACAGTTCAGCAAATAGTGCCATTGATGAAAAAAGGAAGTGCAATCATACTCAATACGTCAGTAGTTACAGAAATGGGTCTGCAAAATTTCTCTGTTTATTCGTCAGCCAAATCAGCCGTGCAATCCTTTATCAAAACTTTTGCTTCGGAGCTTACGGCAAAAGACATTCGTGTAAACGGTATCAGTCCGGGGTACATCAGAACAAACGGATTTAACAACACAGGTTTAAGCCCCGAACAAATTGAGGAGACTATTCAAAGCATTATCCCAACCATACCATTCAAAAGATTTGGTGAACCCACAGAAATTGCCAATGCGGTATTGTTTCTTGCTTCGCAGGAAGCCTCATACATACACGGAACGGAATTAACAGTGGACGCAGGAATTTCCGTTATAAAATGATAAAGCAAAAGTTACAAGAAACAGATTGGCAAAACATAACCGAAACAATGCACACAAACGGTTATGCCATTATCCCAAGTCTGTTATCAGACGAACAATGCGAAATACTGAAATCGGAATACAATAACCCAAACGCTTACAGAAAAACGGTAGTCATGGAACGCTACCGTTTTGGTTTGGGCGAATACAAGTATTTCAACTATCCATTGCCCGATATCATTCAGCAAATCAGAACTGAAATTTATCCGCACCTTGCGCCTATTGCCAATGCGTGGTTTCGGGCATTGAATATTAACAAGCAATTTCCATTGGAACACGCAGAATTATTGCAACAATGCCACGCCAACACTCAGCAAAAAGCAACTGTTTTGATTTTGAAATACGGCAAAGGTGGTTTTAATACCTTGCATCAGGATTTATACGGAGATGTTTATTTTCCCATTCAGACCGTTTTGTTTTTGAACAAACCCGACAAGGATTTTACAGGCGGAGAATTTATTTTGACACAGCAAATTCCAAGAGCACAATCCAAAGCCATTGTATTGAAACCCAACAAAGGCGATATGTTGATTTTTACCACCAACTTTAAACCCGAAAAAGGAACGAAAGGTTATTACAGAGTGAATATGAAACACGGAGTAAGTGAAGTAAAATCGGGAGAAAGATATACTTTGGGCATTATTTTTCACGATGCTTTAAGTTAGTAATGATAAGGCACAACGAAATATCCGACAGCGATTTACGAAGCAAAATCAAGCAACAAGAAATTCGTTTTGGCGGTAATCTTAAATTGAAAATTTACGGAACTTTGTCGTGTGTTTCGGGCAAGAAAATGAAGCGTATAAACAGAATTTTCTTTTCTTCAGAAAGCGAAGTCATTGAAAACGGTTTCCGTCCTTGCGGACATTGTTTGAAACAAAAATATCAAAAATGGAAAAATGAAACTATTTGACGACATCATAGACAAAACAAAAAATTGGTTGCCACAAGACGGAACTGTAAACTATTATGGAAAATTGTTTAATCAAAAAGAAGCCGACAATTATTTAGAAAAGTTGCTCAACACTATTGAATGGCGAAATGACGAAGTGATAATTTTTGGAAAGAAAATCATCACCAAACGAAAAGTGGCGTGGTATGGTGAAAAGCCGTTCGAATACACCTATTCCAACACAACTAAATACGCTTTGTCGTGGACAAAGGAATTATTGGAACTCAAAAACATCATTGAAAAAGAAACAGGCGAAACGTTCAATTCTTGTTTACTCAATCTGTATCACAACGGAGAAGAAGGAATGGCGTGGCACAGTGACGGAGAAACTGATTTGAAAAAAGACGGAGCAATTGGTTCGTTAAGTTTCGGAGCAGAACGGAAATTCACTTTTAAACACAAACAGACCAACTACAAAGTAGAATTGATTTTGGAACACGGCAGTTTGTTGGTAATGAAGAATACAACGCAAACGCATTGGTTACACAGACTTCCACCAACTAAAAAAGTAACGACCCCGAGAATAAACCTGACATTCAGGACAATCATACACTAATCCGACCCAACGGAAAGACAAAGAGTAGCCGCCAACAAAGATACCCGTTGCACAACCCTCTATTTTCCAAATAATCTTTAAAAACATAAAAAACTGAACCTCTTTTAAAGCGATTTTAAGGAGGTTTGTTTTTTAGTTATAGTTCAAATACTAAAATTGGAGTGGCTTAAAAATGAGGTTTTGAAGTCTATAAATGTGGGGTTTAAAAAAGCAAAGTGCTTCCCTTGTTTAAGGGGGAAAGCTTGGGCTAAAACACTTGGCTTTTTAACCACAAAACGCAAGTATTTTCAAGTTATAGGTTAAACTTGCTATTAGTACATGCTTGTTTGCGTTTTTGATACCTCTGGTGTTGACCCGCTTCATATTGGTGAAGTTGACCAAGGTTTCGATAACCGGTTCAACGGTTTTGCTTCGGGTTCTTGACATCCTTTTAGCATACTTCGCATTTCTGGTCAACTGATCGATACTCTGTTGACCTGCCTTGCAGGCATAAATTCACAAAATATCTGTCTTTTGTACAACTATTTGAGTTGTACAACAAGCACAAAGGCTTGGTGAAATGCTGGGTTACCTGCTAAGTTAAACTTTTGTGCATATTAAGTCGCCAAAAGCCAATTTTATTGGCTTTTTTTCATAATTTAGCAAATAGAAATTGGCTTTGGCTACGTGTCGTCTAAATCGAAACTTTTCGCTTCAATTTGACTATGTCGAACTGACGTTTCCGACACTGCTGCCAAGCCCCAAAACGTTAGTGGCAATGGCAGGACGACCCACACCGACAGACCAGACAGATACCCAAACAAACGACACGACCACGACACAGAAAAAATGAAAGAACCCATTGCACAGTAAAAATTTTTGAAAGACAAAAGAGCCAAGACCTCCCATCATCCCAAATAATTACGATAACTCCCGCTGACGTTCTTTTATAAATTGTACGTGTTGCAAACCCCATTTATCCATAACAGCTAAAACAGGACGAATACTTTCGCCAAGAGCTGTCAATTTATATTCCGATTTTTTAGGATAAACATTTTCCGAACGCTTTTCAACTGCACCATAAAAAAGTAATTCGGCAAGTTGCATTTCTATAACTCGTATCGATGCTTCATCAATATATCTACTAATGTCAGCAGGACGATTTATACCCCTGTCAATCGCATCCAAAATGCAACACTTCCATTTTCCACCAAACACTTTACTTGCAACTCGTATCCCACAATCCAAGTCTTCTTCTATTTTTCTTTCGTACATATCCGTAATTTTATTTGCAAAGATAATCAAATCACAGCCTTTGCTTTCTTGTATATCATACCGAAACTTTTTTCGGTTATTGTAGCATTCTATTTTGATTTTGACCTTTGATGAAAATTATTTCAACAGATTATAATGCAAACAGCAAAACAGTTTAAACTAAAACCGGCAGACACTATTCCTTTGTTCATTTGGCTTTTAGTGTTTTTTATTACGTGGACATTTATGCACGGTGCTGACCATTTCCTTGAATTGACAACAGAATCAATGGGAAAATATTACAACTTTAAATGGATTTTAATTGCCCATATTACCGCAGGTGGTGGTTCTTTAATATTAGGTATTGTTCCGTTTTGGAAAAAGTTACGGATTTACAGTTTGAAACTCCATCGCGTCATTGGTTTTTTATATTTATTGGCAGTGTTGGTAAGCAGTTTATGTGCAGTAATTTTAGCTTTTACCACAGCTTATGAAATAAATCTTCCCTATGCTTTTTCCCTTCAAGTGTGGATTAGTGTTTGGATAAGTTCCACATCACTCGCTTATTATTTTGCCTTCAGAAAAAAAATCAAACTACATCAAGAATGGATGATAAGAAGCTACATAGTAACATTGGCATTTGTTATATCGGGGTTGATATATAAAATTCCTTTTGTTCAAAATCTCGGGACATTTGAAGATATATCGCCTTCTCTTTTCTGGTTTGGTTGGTCTGTACCATTGTACGTTTATGAAATAATCAAAAGCAAATAACAAAAACTACGACTAACAGGGCAAACAATGCAACAACACATACACAACAAGTTAGATAGAAAAAGCCAAAGAAAAACTATTTGCAACAAACTTGACAGTAAACGAAATTGCCTACGAATTAGGCTTTAAACGTTTAGGCAAAGACCAAATTTTGCCTTTTGAGTTTAGACAACCCTTTGATTAAAAATTTTCCATCCCGACTTTTTTATTTTTCTCAGCCAACACTCGACCAGACACGTCAGATAACAGACGACAGAAAGAAACCTAAGCTATCAACAAGTTTCTTGACGTAATAGAGACGGACATTCTTCATATGAAATTTTGTGCTAAATTTGAACTGTGTGCTTCGTATCAAGTGTTGTTCTAAAAAGCTCCCACTACGCATTCTATGGATAAAAACAACTCTTTTTTAAAGTATTTTAATAAAAAACAAAGTAAAGAACAAGTGCCAAAACGTTAGCAGTAATCTTTAAAAACATCCTGCAATAAAATGAATACAACAAAACTAATAGAGCATATTCGACAACAGATTCAACTTGAGCAAGCTGAAATTGAAATAATTAATCAATATTTCACTTTTAAAGCATTAAAAAAGAAAGAATTTATATTACAAGCAAATCAAGTCTGTAAAACCGAAAGCTTTATAGTAAAAGGATGCTTGAGAACTTATTCTATTGATGAAAATGGATTTGAACGTACATTAATATTTTCTATTGAAAATTGGTGGACTGGAGATTTATTAAGCTTTTTAACTCAAAGACCTTCTTCTTATAACATTATGGCGCTAGAAGATTCAGAAATATTACAAATTAAAAAAAGTGATTTAGAAAAACTTTATCTTGAAGTTCCAAAAATGGAAAGATATTTCCGTCTGCTTATACAAAATGCATATGTGAATCAATTAGAGCGCATCCATCAGAATTTTTCTCAAACAGCAGAACAGCGTTATCTTTTATTTTTGCAAAAATACCCTCAGATTGCACAACGAATTTCGCAAAAACACATCGCATCATATCTTGGTATTACACCTGTTTTTCTGAGTATGCTTCGAAATAAAATAACTAAATTCTGAATTTATTAAACTAGTTTAATTTTTTTCATTTTTAGGATATCGAATTTTGTATTCAACTTTATATAATATCAAAAATGAAAAATAAAATTTTTAGTATCAATAATGACTGGACGGGTTTAGTATTACGATTAACACTTGGAATTATTATGTTTCCACATGGGGCTCAAAAAATGTTCGGTTGGTTTAATGGACCAGGGTTTTCTAAAGAAATGACACATTTAGTAGAGCATATGCACCTACCATGGGGCATTTCTTTTCTTGTCATTCTTATCGAATTTTTTGGATCAATATCTTTAATTATTGGCTTTGCATCTCGAATATGGGCTGTATTATTTACAATTTTGTTTTTAGGTATCATATTCACAGCTCATTTGGAATATGGTTTTTTCATGAATTGGTTTGGTACTCAAAAAGGAGAAGGCTATGAGTATCATTTATTAGTCATTGGCATTTCTATTGCAATACTCCTAAATGGAAGCGGAAAATATTCAGTGGAACAACTTGTATATAATGATAAAAAATATTAAAACTGAGTAAGACTTATGCTAATATCGCATAAGCAATATGCGGGGCTAAGTATAAAGTTGAACTACTCTACTTTTTTAGTAGCCACTATTTTTCATATTATTTTTTTATTTAACTTTAAGAATCTGAAAAAGCATCTGCTACGTTTGGTCTAAATTGAATTAAAGCTCAACTTTCCCCCACACTTCGCTACTACTTTTTCTGGTACCAGGAATTGTAAAAGACAACATCACAATGACACCTCAAATTGACTTTGACATAAAACCAAAAGGACAAATTTCAAAAGAATTTATCAACAGGAATATTTTGACTTTTAATCAGGCCTCACTATTTGTAAGACAACTTGCTTACGGACGAAATGCCGACAAGAATAATTTGGCTTCTGTATTTACTGACAAATGCGGAACTTGTAGCATAAAGCATGCATTACTCAAAAAACTTGCAGACGAAAACAGCTTTGAAAAAGTTAAACTCATAGTTGGACTTTTTAAAATGAACAAGAAAAACACGCCAGAAATTTCTGAAACACTGCAAAAAAATCAATTGGAATATATTCCAGAAGCACACTGTTATTTAAAATTTGAAGACCAAACTCTTGACTTGACAAAAATAAATTCACAACCGACTGATTTTTTGGACGATCTAATTGAAGAAATCGAAATTTCACCAGAACAAATCACCGACCATAAGGTAAACTATCATAAAAACTATCTCATAAATTGGCTCGACAAAAACAAACAAATAAACCTAACACTAAATGACATTTGGGAAATTAGAGAACTATGTATCCAGGACCTAGCGGACAATTCAGAAGAATAGCAACTACTGGTAACCCTGGGTTTGCGTCAGACGGGTGATGTGCAAAATTGAAGCTTTGTGCTTCTATTAAACTTTTGTAATTAACTGAAGTCGTTGTGCTCCGAAATCCTACCGAACGCAAAGCAGTTTCCGTTAGCGGTCATTGTACAAATCCTACCCAAACACAAAGAATGAAATGGAAAAAAGAGTTAAATTTGATTTCGAAATATATTTTACAAACGGTGGAAGCATCAAAGGTGATGATTTTAGACTTGACATTTCAGGTGATAATATTTCTGATAACGAACTGATAGACTATATAGTTCGAGACTTGAGACTCCTCATGGTCGGAGAAACAAAAATTCTCAACAAAGAAATCATTACCGAACCACATAAACGAAAACCCATAAACGAAAACCCTCAAAAAGAAATTCTAATTGATTTAAGTCATACAATTGAAAAGGGACTTGTTACATACAAAGGTCTTCCTGCACCTATTATTTGCGATTATTTGAGTCAAGACAACTCAAAACAATTTTACGAAAAAGATACCGAATTTCAAATAGCTAAAATAAAAATGGTTACAAATACTGGAACATATATTGACTGTCCTTTTCATCGATTTGAAAACGGAAAAGACCTTTCAGAAATGGGGTTGGAATTTTTTACTGACCTTGAAGCTATTGTGATTCGCATTCCATATACCGAAACCCTTGAAATAACCGAAGAACATTTAAAAAATTATGAAATTAGAAATAGAGCCGTTTTAATTCAAACAGATTGGGATAAATTTTGGAATACAGAATTTTATTACGAAAACCACCCATATCTTACCGAAAATGCCGCAAAATATTTGAAAGATTGTTCAGTGAAGTTGGTTGGTATAGATTCGCATAACATTGATAATACTAAAGAGAAAACAAGACCTGTACATACAACATTATTGGGAGCTGAAATTCTTATTGTGGAACATCTTAGTAATTTATACTTATTGCCAACGGATGGTTTTACATTTAGTGCGATTCCACCCAAATTTAAAGGTGTAGGAACTTTTCCGGTAAGAGCAATGGCAAAACTAAAATCAGACTAAAATAAAACAACTACCTCCTCTATCGGTTTGGCGCAACTCAAGTATAAGTGAACCAACCCACTAGCTAAAAAATAACAATTTAAAAAACGGTTTCCAATTACACTTTTGATTATTTTAGTAATCGGGAAATTTTTGTTCCGCTTAGTGAATTTATTGAAACTTTTCTGCTATTTTAGCCTGAACTGATAACAAGCAATCAATCGTTAGTGACAAGTTATGAAAACAGTAGATAAAGTTGAAGAAATGTCAAAAAACCTAATTCATCATATCAGAAACTATATCAGAATAGACAGTAAAGATGAAAATGCGCTACTCAACTTTTTTCAACCAATGACATTTCTAAAAAAGGAAGTTTTGATTCCTCAGGATTCAAAATGTGATAGTCATTTTTTTGTGGTAAAAGGTTGTTTGAGGATGTATTTCATTGATGAAAAGGGAGTGGAACAAACTGCCCAGTTTGCCATAGAAAATTGGTGGATAACAGATTATTATGCTTTTGAGCGACAGGCAACTACGCAGTTTTCAATCCAAGCTTTAGAAAAAACGGATGTACTCCAAATCAACTCCAAAAACCAAGAAAAACTACTCGCTAAATTTCCGCAGCTGGAACGTTATTTCAGAATCATATATCAAAAAGCATATGCGGCATCTCAACTGAAATCAAAATATATGGCTAACTTTTCGAGAGAACAGTTTTACCGACATTTCAACTCCAATTTTCCCGAATTTACGAATCGCATTCCCCAGCATATCTTGGCATCCTATCTGAATATGACACCCGAATACTTAAGTGAAATTAAAAAAAAGTAAAGACTTAAACCAGTTTAAGATTTTTTGAAAATCCCCTGTTTATTTTTGTCGAAACGTAATCTAAAAAATCATGAAACAACGCATCGACATCAAAAAACTAGAGCCTCAAGCTTATGAAGCTTTGCTTAAAGTGGAGAGCTATCTGTCTCGAACCAGCCTTTCTGCTCCACTTCGGGAATTAATAAAAATAAGAGTATCACAAATCAATAAATGTGCTTATTGTATTGAGATACATACCAAAGATGCTCGAAAATTGGGCGAAACGGAGCAGCGTATTTATGCCCTATCAGCATGGGAAGAAAGTCCACTATTTACCGATGAAGAACGATCTGTTTTAAGTTTGGTTGAAGAAATTACCAAAATATCCGAACATGGAGTAAAAGATGCTACTTTCCAAAACATTCGAAACTATTTTACAGACAACCAAATAGCCCAAATCATTATAGCCATTAATCAAATGAATTTTTTGAATAGAATTGCCATTTCTACAAAAATATTCCATAATATCAAGGATTAAAAAAATATGAATAAAGATTTAAAATCAACATTGCGGCTGGTCTGTTTTATAGCGACTCCAATGTGTTTAGTGAATAGCTTTATTTTCAGTTTTAACCAACCCAACTTCCTGATAGAGTGGCTAAAACAATTCTTGACGATGTATATCATCTCTTTTCCACAAGCCATATTATATGTATCACTCATAAAAAAATATGATAGTCGAAAAAAAATAAACGGACACTAATAAAAATTACAATTATTTACAAATGCATCTTTTTGCTTATATTTATTAGGATGTGGCAAAGGCCCTACCGAGGTAAGCGGTTACTGTTTTATCACTACTCGTCCAAAATCATAGCTATAGATTTTTTTAAAAAATTATTTTGTACCAATTAGTACAATTTGTATCTTTACCATAATTATGGCTGGAAGACCAAAAATATTTGACGAAAAAGACGCAATACGAAAAGCAACAGAAATCTTCTGGAAGAAAGGGTATGAAGCTTCTTCAACTGACGAATTGTTAGCTGCAATGGGCATTGGAAAAGGGAGTTTCTATTTGCATTTCAAAGATGGGAAAAAGGAATTATATCAACGTTCATTAGATTTGTTTTCAGAAGATGCCTTGAAAGTATTTAACCGAAAATTATCAGAAGCAAATGATGAAATTCATTTTCTTAAACAATATATTTCATCTTTAGCAGATAAAACTACCGAACAAAAACAAAAAGGATGTTACTTAGGCAATGGTATTATGGAGATGTCTAATATTGATGTAAAAACCAAGGAACATGCTGGGAAATTAATGGAAAAGTTGGAACAAATATTTGAGAAAATTATTAAGAATGCACAAGAAAAAAAACAAATTAAAACTAAAAAAGACGCAAAACTTTTAGCAAAGTATCTAATCAATATAAGAAACGGTATAAATATAACAATGAGGACAGAAACGGACAAGGAGGAATTGAAGAATATTATAAATATGAGTCTCGAAATTTTAAAATAATTTTTTTTAACTTATTTTGTACTAAACAGTACAAAACAAACAATTCAAACAATTATGAATTTACAAACAGCAATTAAATGGCGTTATGCAACCAAAAGAATGTTACCAAAAAAGGTTAAGGATGATCAGTTACAGCAAATTTTAGAGGCAATAAGATTTGCTCCTAGCAGTCGAGGTTTACAACCTTTCAAAGTTTTCATTATAGAAGATAATGATTTGAAAAACAAGATTCAACCAATTGCAGATAGGCAAGCGCAAATTGTAGAATGTTCTCATTTGTTAATATTTGCTGTCGAAACTAACACTACACACGAAAAGTTAGAGAATTACATTAAGCATTTGGCAAAAGAAAGAAACATTCCCGTAAAAAAATTAGATGGTTTAAAATCTGTTCTATTAAGAGATCAATTAACAATGAATGAAAAAGAATATTATCATTGGTCAGCAAAACAAGCATATATTGCTTTATCTTATGGGCAACTAATGGCAAATACTTTAGGTATAGATGCAGCAGCTATGGAAGGTTTTAATTCTACAGCATTAGATAATTTTTTAAACTTACAAGATTTTGGACTAAAAAGTGCCGTCCTATTAGCTATTGGATATAGAGATGAAGAAAATGATTATATGCTGAAACTTAAAAAAGTAAGAAAACCAGAGAGTGAACTATTTCATTACATATAACTCTCCTTTGAAAATAAATAACCTCATTTTTACACTACTAATTTTAGCATGTAAACAAATAACAAAACCCTAAATGAGAGGAGCATTTCTAATTGTAGATATACAAAATGATAATTTTGAAGGTTGTAAAATGTCTTTGAAAGGAGTAGAACTCTTGTTCATAATAGTTTTGTTTAGGCACTTGGTCAATATTATACAGGTATAATTAAAGCGAACTATTTAATTTTTCCAAAACCCACAAATAAAAATCCTGATAAATCTTTTGGTGTTACCGGTATCTCAAAAAATAAAAACGGAAAATTGTGGTGTGCAACTTTTGCCGGACTTTTAAAAATCAAAATGGAATAAAGTACCACTGGCAACAAGGGTTTTGCAAAATGACGGGTTTAGTGCTAAGTTGAAAGTTTTTGCTTTCTAATCCGCAAAAGCCAATTTTATTAGCTTTTTTAGTAAACTAGCAGATAGAATTTGGCTTTTGCTACGTGTCGCTACATTGAAACTTTTTGCTTCAATTCTCCACCTTCGGCAATACCCAAACCCTTAGCAGAAATACTAATGAAAAACAGTATCCCAAAAATTTTAATATTTTCAAGATTAATTATAGGATTTATTATTCTATTATTGGGCTTTTTAAAAATAACTTACTTCAAAGAAATAATTGTGTTTCTATTAGTTATTGGATTGTTAACTGATATTTTTGATGGAATAATCGCAAGAAAATTAAATATTTCAACTCAACTTTTGAGAAGATTGGATTCTTCCGTTGATCAAATTTTCTTTATAAGCGTAATTATTACTTCATACATAATATGTCCTAGTTTTTTTAAATCTAATTGGATTTTATTATCAATACTAATCGGAACTGAAGTATTAACTTACGTTGTTAGCTTTTTAAAATTTAAAAAAGAGGTAGCAACTCACTCTATCGGTGCTAAATTTTGGACTTTAATATTATTTGCTACTTTGGTTCAGATAATTTTAAAAGGTGATTCTGATATATTGTTTATATTCTGCTTTTGGATAGGAATAATTACTAGAATTGAAATAATTCTCATAATGTTTACGTTGAAAACTTGGACAAATGATGTTCCTTCAATTTTTCACGCAGTTAAACTTCGAAAAGGCTTATCTATAAAAAGAAATAAACTATTAAACGGATAAATAAATACTTCTGCTAATATCGATTGGCAAATTAAAAATCGACGAAGTCAAATGGCAGGTTAAAGGATAAAATAAAAGTTTATATTATTTTTCATAACTTCGTTTTGGTCATCAAAATACATAGCTTTAATTACCACAACAGCAAAACCCGAAGTCTTAGTTGCAATATTTACCAAACTCACCTATAAAAAGACATTATGAATATAAAGACAAAAACTTCCAATAGATTTCGCGAAGTAATTTTAGACGGAACTTGGATAGCCAATACAAATTTTAAAAATGAATTGGAACAACTGGATTGGAAATTTGCAACGACAAAATTTCAGGATCTAAATACGATTGCAATTCTCGCTCAACATATTCATTACTACATTAAAGGCATAAAAAATGTCTTTCTGGGTGGAAATTTAGAGATTAAAGATCAGTATAGTTTTGACTTTCCTGAAATTAATTCACAAGAACAATGGAACCGTTTTCTTACAACCTTTTGGACAGATTCAGAAGAATTTGCAAGATTAATTGATGAAATGCACGAAGAAAAACTTTATGACCCTTTTGTAAATGAAAAGTATGGAACTTATTTGCGAAATATTGATGGAATGATTGAACATAGTTATTATCATTTGGGGCAAATCGTATTACTAAAAAAAATACTGAATAATCAATCATAAAAACACTGTTGCTAAAATCTGTTTGTTTAGCTGGAGTGGCAAAATGGCATGCTCACTGATAATTGAAGGTTTTGGTTTTTAATTCCGTAAAAACCAATAAATTTGTTTTATATCGTTAGCAGTAATTATCTAAAAAAACAAATGAAAAACTTCAAAAAAACAATAATTATTCAAGCCTCAGATGACAAGGTTTTTGACGCATTGACAAACTCCATTTCTAAATGGTGGTCCGAACTATTTGAAGGCACATCAAACAAACAAGAAGACTTTTTCACCATTCGCTTTGGGGCAAATATTTTCAAAACAATGTGGGTTGAAGAACTGGTTCTTAACCAAAAAGTAGTTTGGAATGTAACAGACTCCTTGATTGACATTCCAGAGTTAAAGAACAAAACAGAATGGATTAATACACAAATTGTTTGGGAAATCAATCCAAAAGGTACGCAAACAGAACTGCATCTTACACATTTCGGCTTAACACCACAGATTGAATGTTACAACATTTGTCAAGATGGTTGGCACAATTTCACTCAAAGTTTGACAGAGTACCTACATACTGGAACTGGCAATCCCTACCAAATTTAAAAGTATAAAAAACTAACTCTAGTAAGTAGTTTCGTAATATTATAAGGCTAAAACCAATTCATCTAATGATACAAAGTTTTCAAAACCATTGTTTTGTAACCAATTATTTAGTGTACTATCATTGGCATCCACATTGATTATGGTATACGTACACGGATGATTTTTATATAATTGACTAAGTAGTGAAGTCGCAATTCCTTGATTTGTAAATTCTTGCAAAACAGCAATTTGATGAATGCGCTTCGACAACGGATTAAACAAAATATATCCGACCTCTATAGAATCAATTTTTGCAACATAAACCTCTAAAAAATCTTTAGATAACTGCATGGTTTGAAAGTTATTCTGCCACGAAGGTTGAGTTCTAGCAATTTGTTGAAATTTACTCAGTAAATCATGGGTTAATTCTACCTTTTCAATCGGATGTTTTAAGTTCATTATATTTGGAAATCCTTTGTAGGAATTGAAGTTTCTTTTGAATTCAAAATCAACATTTAAATAACTTTTATAGGCAGGTTGATTATTAACCAAAACCTCTAAAATTATTTCAGTCATTCCGTTGAATAAACTGTTCTCTAATCCAAATTCATACATTTTTTTGGTTAGTTTCTCCCCTCTATATTCTGCAAAAACACCTGTACCTGCATTGTATAGTTTTTTAGCATCATCAGCAACACAATGTATTATAAACCCGACTAATTCTCCCTTCTGGTTAAAAGCCCCAACGGAGTGCTTAGGTGAGAAATTTTCTACTTTTAATTTTCTTTCAAAATCTACTACTTCAAAACGCAATGGGATTTCATAACCTTCAAAAGCTCGATTAAAAGCATATGTTAATTGTTCAGTACTACAATTTTCAAGTGAGTTAAAAATTATCATAAATTGTAATTAAGGTTTTATCAATAAACAAACAGATTAAATAAATGAACTTATACTTTACAAAATCTCTTCGATTATAATTTCTTTAACTTCTATATTTTGATTGACTTTTTTAAGTTTCAATTTCATTTTTATGCCTGTTTGCATCAACAATTCTCTTACCTCGAAAATATCATTTACACTTTTATCATTTATTGCTAAAATTACATCTCCATTTTCTATTCCAACCTGTTCAGCATTAGTATTTGGAATAATGTGATTTACGGTAATTTCATTATTTCTCAAAATTAAACCCAAAGGCGAAAAATCACTCTTAAAAGGTTCATTGAAACGTTGATTGGGCTGAGCATACATCGTCATATTCTTATAATCAAAAACATAATTAAAACGATTGATAATATCTGCCCCTAGAATTCCTAAATACCCAGGTATTGCACTAACACCACTTTTGTCCGAAGCTATATGAGTAACTATTTTTTGATTAAAAGTATAATCTAAAAATTTCATAGAAGCGAGAGTTGAAATCGTCACTTGACCTTTACCTGTTAAATCACTGCCTGAGCCAATTATTTTTTTGCTGAATTGATTCATTAAATCATGTTCTTGCTGAAATTTTGTACTAATTAACAAACCTAATCCCGCTCCACTGTCGAACAAAACTGTACCCGTATATGTTTTTTGATTGTCTAATGTTATAGTTAACGGATAATGTGGAATCGGAATTTCTTCCACCCAAGTAAACGGATGCTCTACAAAACCCTTTAAATTAACTTGAGAAATAGCGTCATATATAATAAATTCTTTTCGATCAAAATCCATCTCCGTAACAAAGAAATCCAGTAATTCATAACCAATAATTCCATCAAATTTTAAGCCTGCAGATTCACTTAATCTGGTCATATCATCCATTACAAAATTCAAGTTTTCTAGTTTGATTTTGTCATTAAAACTCAACGATTGACCTTCTGCAATTTGAAATATTTTTTCTCCGCTTGCACCCACCAGAGTTTCTTGAAAAGTTGGTTTGATACCTAATTTTTGAGCTGCTTTTAAATCAATCATCGGTATAGTGGCACCTGTATCAAAGAAGAAAAGTAATTTTTCTTTGGAATCATTTACGGTAACTTCTATATAAACGCGCTTATTTTCTTTATATATAAAAGGAATTCTTTCTTGAGAAAATAACTGACTCGATGTAATAACCAAACAAAAACTAAGTAGCAAATTGAAACTTTTCATATAATTTATTTTAAACTATAAGTAGAAAATTGGATTGATTAGTTACAGTTTTTATAAAATTTATTAAGTAATTTAAACTTAATAGATTACATCTAATTATAGATTACTCTAGAAGCAGGGTTTATAAAAATGATTTTGTCAGCTTAGAATCCTTAAAGCTTTCTCTCCCCTTTTGGGTACAATACGGATAAAACATCCGTATAAACAAATCAGAATATTTGGTTATTATTTTTTGAGGGATCTCTGTATCATAAATAGTCGAAGAGGTAATCCATGAATCACTGTATATCTTTATTTGATCAATAAAATAATCATATTCCTGCGGATATAGTTCTTCTCTGAGAAATCCCTGTTCAATAGCGGTATTTATAGCATTTTTATACATTTCTTTTCGAAGCTCCCCTACTTCTAAATACACTTGTTTAAGAGTTTCATTCTCCGTTAAAATGTACTTTAAATCAATCATAAAAAAGCGATAATTGTACAATAAGGAAAAACCCTTTTGTGTGGAATGATACAATGCATCAATAAAATTGAAATTATCTTGAGTATCAGCGTTTAATTTTTTCGCGAACTCTAGTATTTGATTATGCAAAGCGGTAACAATATCCTGCTTGGTTTTATAATGATATATCAAATTGCTATGGCTAATCCCCGTTGCAGAGGCTATCTGGCGAATAGATACATTCAGATAACCCTCATTATTAAAAAGGTTTAAGGCGTTTTCTAAAATTAAATCTTTATTTTTTTTCATTTTTAGTACAGTTGGTCTAATTTTTTAGTACATTTGGTCTAAAATTAAAAATAATTATCATATGAACAATAAAAGAATACATCTTTTTGAATTTGAGGATCAAAAATGGTTTCCGGTGTTTTTAAGGAATTATGTAACTGATTTTTTACAGTATTTATCAAATAAAGCCACAATTTATAAACCCATAATTCCGGTTATTAAAAAGGGATTAAACAAAAGTAAGACTAATCAAATAATAGATATTGCTTCTGGTGGAGGCGGTGGGTTGATTTGGCTGAATTCAGAATTACAAAAAGACATTCCGAACTTAAAAATAATGCTGACAGACTTCTATCCAAACATTCCCGCTTTTGAACGAACAAAAAAGAAGGCTGACAATTTTGATTTTATTCCTGAATCTATTGATGCGCGAAATGTTCCTACAAATTTAAGTGGATTAAGAACTCAGTTTTTATCACTCCACCATTTTAAACCACAAGATGTAAAACTAATTCTGCAAAATGCCATTGATACAAATAGCTCTATTGCCATTTTTGAAGGACAGGAACGAAGTTTTCGGAGCA
This sequence comes from Flavobacterium suncheonense, assembly GCA_040392465.1. Lineage (GTDB taxonomy): Bacteria > Bacteroidota > Bacteroidia > Flavobacteriales > Flavobacteriaceae > Flavobacterium > Flavobacterium suncheonense_A. Next base: position 50,539 of record JBEBWA010000014.1, on the reverse strand, counting down.
TTGTTGCTATGTTACTTTCGCCTATTAGTGTGCTACTCACAACGCCTTTTATCAGACCATTTAAAATCGGAAGAATTATTTTTACGTATTTGATTCCTATAATTCCCCTCATAGTTATGTGGGACGGGGTTATCTCCTCTCTAAGGACATATTCCGTAAAAGAACTAAAAGAAATTGTCGAGAGTCTAAACCAATCCGAAACGTATGATTGGGAAATCGAGAAAGTAAAATCAGGCGTGGGAGTGATAATTTATTTATTAGGAACGAAGAAATAAAAACTTTAAAAAAGACTAAATTTATGATCAATCCCTTAAATAAAAATTCCATGCAAAAATTTATACTGATTATTTGCCTTTCCGTGGGACCTTTTTTCATCTTTGCGCAAGTAGAGAAAAACTCAGAACTATATCAAACTATTATCTCAAAAGACAGTTTACTATTTAACGTAGGATTTAACAGCTGTGACCTTAGTCAGTTTGAAAAATTATTGAGTGAAAACTTTGAGTTTTATCACGATATAGATGGTGTTTCTGATAAAAAGAAGTTTATTAGCGATTTAAAAAAAGGATTATGCAAAAATTCTAGTAGCTATCAGGCAAAGCGAGAATTACTAATTCCAAACACTAAAATATTTGCTTTGTATAAAAACGGAAAGATTTATGGAGCCATTCAAGAGGGGATTCATCAATTTTTTGAAACACAAACGGGGCAACCTGAACGTTTTGGAAGCTCTGCAAAATTTACGCATATCTGGCAGTTGGAAGATAACCAATGGAAACTTGCCAAATCATACAGCTTTGAACATACTTCGAAAAGGAGTACAACTTCACCTTTATTTGACAGCAATTTTGAAATTGAAAAATGGCTTAAAGAAAATAAAGTTCCTGTGCTTGGTATAGGAACAATTAAAAACGGAAAACTCAACGAAATAAGAACTTTCGGAAGTTCTTACAACACCATTTTCAATGTGGCTTCTTTGACCAAACCCGTAACCGCAATAGTTGCTTTAAAATTAGCAGAACAAGGGAAATTAAATTTAGACGAGCCTCTTTACAGCTATTGGACTGATCCCGATATTGCGCAAGACCCACGAACTAAAAAGCTAACCCCACGATTGATTTTAAGCCACCAAACAGGATTCAAAAATTGGCGATGGCTCAACAATGACCAAAAATTAGGCTTTGATTTTGAACCTGGAAAAGGTTATCAATATTCAGGAGAGGGATATGAATACCTACGAAAAGCAATCGAAAACAAATTCAATAAACCGTTCCAACAATTGGCCGAAGAATTGGTTTTTGAACCATTGAAAATGAATAACACAAGATATGTTTGGGACAAAAGCATAGATATTTTGAGGTATGCAATGAATTTTGACATAAACGGAAAAACCTACGAAATCGTAAAAAACACAACCGCAAATGGAGCGGACGATTTGCTAACCACTATTGAAGATTACGGAAACTTTCTTAAGGGAATAATAAATAGAAATTTCCTCTCAGAAAAAATGTTTAAAGAAATGGCAACTCCGCAAACAGCAAGTGAAAAAGGAAAACATTTTGGTTTAGGTTTTGAAATCTATAATTTTGGAAACGGAGAATATGCTTTGGCTCATGGAGGTGCCGATATAGGTGTTCGAACTATTTGCTTTATACTTCCCAAAACACAGCAAGGATTAGTGATTTTTACTAATTCCGACACAGGAGGAAATCTATATGAAACGCTAGTAAAGCATTATCTTGGAGAGTACGGACAACAGATTATAGATATTGAAACAAAATAAACTGATTTATAAATCACAAAGAATCAAAAATGAGTTTTATCAATTATAGAAAAGCAGAAATTAGCGACTTAAAGCCCTTATCAGAATTATTTAATAGTTATAGGGCTTTTTATAATAAAGAGAGTGATATTGAAGGGGCTAAAGTTTTCTTAGCAGAGCGAATCTCTAACGGGGATTCCGAAATATTTGTAGCCGAAAATAATGAGGCTAAATTAGTGGGTTTTATACAACTATATCCTTTATTTTCATCTACCCGAATGAAAAAATTATGGCTCCTTAACGACCTGTTTGTAAGTCCTGAATATCGAAGCAAAGGAATTGCAATAGAACTAATAAATAAAGGAAAAGAAGTGGTTAGGAAATCAAATGCCTGCGGAATGTATTTAGAAACTGATAAATCAAATGTAATAGGAAACAATTTATATCCAAAAACTGGTTTTGAATTAAATAAATATGCAAATTTTTATGAATGGAACATATAGTTTAAGCCACTAAGAAGGCCTTACCAAAACATTACGGGAACTCTATTAAAGAGACCTCTAAACGCAACAAAAAATATAAAAATGATTATCCGACAAGAAGAAATTAAAGATTATAATGAAGTATTTAAGCTAATTGAAAATGCATTTAAAGATGAACAATATACTGATCACAAAGAACAGTTTTTAGTAGAGAGGTTGAGAAATTCTGAATCTTTTATTCCAGAATTATCCTTGGTTGCAGAAATTGACCATCAAATTGTTGGTTATATTCTACTGACAAAAATTAAAATTATAGGTGATAAATCTAAACCAACAACATCCTTAGCACTAGCACCTGTAGCAGTTTTGAAACAATACCAAGGAAAAGGAGTAGGTGGAAGCTTAATACGAAAAGCACACCAAATCGCTAAAGAATTAAAATTTGGCTCAATAATCTTATTAGGGCACGAAAAATATTACCCAAAGTTTGGCTACGAAATGACAAAAAAATATGGCATAAAACTGCCCTTTGAAGTTCCTGGTGAAAATTGTATGCTTATAGAATTAACAGAAAACGCTTTGGAAAATATAAATGGAATTGTTGAATATCCCAAAGAATTTTATGAGTAAAAAAATACGAATTACCACTAAAATGATTTAACACAGCGGCAGATTTGATTGATTAAACAACCTATCTCTTTTCTATTTTAGGAGATATTGAAGTTTTCTCTTCACACTAAATCAACAACAAGAATAGAGGCTATCTACGTCCAAACAACCTATAAAAAAATTAAATATGGGACAAACCAAAATCAATAGAGAAGACATCATTAAAGTAGAGAATCAACTTTTTTCGGCTCAGATTATAAGCGATGTGAATCTTCTTGACCAATTATTGCACGATGACTTAATTGCAGTTACACCGACAGGAGAAATTGTAACCAAAGAAATGGATCTTAGTTCGCATAAAGCAAAAACAATAATTATAGAGGATGCTACCTCAGAAATTAACGATATTAAAATAAATGGTGATACCGCACTTTCAATAGTTACAATGACGGCTAAGGGGAAAATGATGGGGACGCCATTAGAAGGGAAATTTCGTTATTTTAGAGTTTGGAAACGCTTTGATGATATCTTAAAAGTGATTGGGGCAAGTTTTATGCAACTACCCTAGAATTTGTTTTGAATCAGGTCGGTTTAGAGATAAACTTAAAGTTGCTACTTCTACTAAAGTTTCACGCTCCTAGCCATAGGTTGATATTTTTGTAAGAGATATTTATTTTCAGTCATCAACATTCCTTCTCAAGGTTGTTTTCCGGTAAATATTTTTTACATTTGGTGTTATCAAAACAAAGTCTTTTTCAAAGACTGATTTTGTGAGTTACCTTACAAAAACGCAATCCCAAAATATGACAAATAAAAAAACTAAAATAGAATATTTTCTACCTAAAAGCTTTGACAGTTTAACCAAAACAGATGTCGAAGAAATTGCCCTTACGATTATTGCTAGTCTGGATTTAAAGTCCAAAAAACAAATGCAACTTCTAAATTCTATTCCCTTTAGCACCAATACTTTTCGCAGAGATTTAAAAGATAAATTTGAAAGTTTAGAAAAGCTTGAAAATGAAAAACAACACTTAAGAAATCAACTCTTTGTAGTTGATCAAGAAATAGTTTCTAAAAATTATAATAGCCATTTCAAATTCAAACATTTCCTCTCTGACAAACATATCGACGTTTCTTCAAATCGACAACTTAAAGAGTTAATCAGAGAATATAAAAGTCTTAAAAGCCCACGTAGGTAGCATCATTTTCCTTGAATTTGCGAAAGCACAATAAGCACAACTGCAATCAGCGCTAAAACGATTCCGAAGTAATTCTTTTTGTTGAGCTTTTCTTTAAAGGCAATCACTCCTATAAGACTGCCCAGAATGATTACTCCGAGATTCATCGTCGCAAAAACCGTTGATGGATTTTCGGATAATTCTTTATGGGCTCGCAAATAAAAATAAATATTCCCAAAGTTGAGTAATCCAAGAGCTAATCCCCAATAAAGGTTAGCAGCAGAGAATTGTTGTTGTTTTGTGAAAATCTGATATAGATTAAAAATCCAAGTCAGCACAAATGCTCCACAAAAAACAAAAAACAACGAGGTAGTAAACGGAATATCCGAGACTGAAACTATCTTTTTGAACAACACATCAATCACCCCAAACCCAACTAATACCAACAAAGGGTATTGCCATTTTTTGCTGTCAGTAGAGTTGTTTTCTGCTCTGTCTAACGTAAAAAAGATAGCTACAAAAGCGAGTATAAGTCCGATGATTTTGTAAGTGGTAAAGGTTTCGTTAAACAAAAAATACGAAGCCAAAATCGGGATGAACAGTGATAATCGCTGTGCTATGTCTGTCTTTACGATACCTACTTTGTGCAACGACCAGGCCTGAATTAAAAACACCAAAGGCAACAACACCCAAAGACTTGAAAAAATAGCCGAAAGCGTAGAACTAAAAGTCAGTCTCTGAACCTCTGGAGCAAACAAAAACCAGGCAAGAAGCAAAGCTACCACATAATTCCACCCTATAATCTGCATAAAAGTAATCTCATATCGCTTGGCTATTTTAAGCAATACACCTACGCTTACACTACAAATAAGGCTTAGTATTATCGAAAACATATTTGAAATGGTAGTAGAACTGTAAGCTATAAGTAACCTATGAGCCTACAGTTCTATTTAATATCCTTATTTAGTCAATTCTCTCGTCTTTAATCAAATCTATACACTCAGGGTTTATAAGTGTCGAAGTATCTCCGAAATTAGAAAAATCTCCTTCCGCTATTTTGCGTAAAATTCTTCGCATAATTTTTCCTGAACGCGTTTTCGGAAGTCCCGATACAAACTGAATTTTATCGAGTTTTGCAATCGGTCCGATATGTGTCGAAATATGTTGATTAATCTCGTTGCGCAAGTTGGTTTGATCTCTGGTCTTACCGGTTTGTTTAAGGGTAATAAATCCGTATAGAGCACTTCCTTTGATTTCGTGCGGATAACCTACAATAGCGGATTCTGCTACAGCTGGATGTTCGTTAATAGCATCTTCGATAGGAGCCGTTCCGAGGTTATGCCCCGAAACAATCACTACATCATCTACCCTACCTGTAATTCGGTAATAACCTACCTCATCTCGTAAAGCTCCATCTCCTGTAAAGTATTTACCTGGAAATGCAGAAAAATAAGTATCGATATATCTTTGATGATCGCCCCAAATAGTTCGGGCAATACCTGGCCACGGAAACTTAATACAAAGACTACCTACAATTTGGTTATCTTCTATCTCGTTTCGTTTGCTATCCATCAAAACAGCCTGTATTCCCGGAAGTGGAAGAGTAGCATAAGTTGGTTTTGTAGGTGTCACAAACGGAAGCGGAGCTATCATAATTCCCCCCGTTTCGGTTTGCCACCACGTATCTGTAATCGGGCATCGTTTATTACCGACGTGATTATTATACCAGTGCCAAGCTTCCTCATTGATTGGCTCTCCAACCGAACCTAATACTTTTAATGAAGATAAATCATATTTGGTAACCCAATCTGTACTTTCTTTTGACAAAGAACGAATGGCTGTAGGAGCGGTATAGAATTGATTCACTTTGTGCTTTTCGATAGTTTCCCAAAAACGTCCAAAATCTGGGTAATTCGGAATTCCTTCAAAGAGAACAGTTGTTCCTCCATTTAAAAGCGGGCCGTAAACAATGTAAGAATGTCCTGTAATCCATCCAATATCAGCCGTACACCAGTAAACGTCATTTTCTTCATAGCGAAAAACATTTTTAAACGTATAGGCTGTATAGACCATATACCCACCTGTGGTGTGAACCATTCCTTTTGGGTTTCCTGTAGAGCCTGAAGTATAAAGAATAAACAACGGATCTTCTGAGTCCATTATAGCTGCAATATTATTTGTCGATGCAGAATCTAATAATGGCTGTAACCACTTGTCCCTTCCCTCTTTCATCGGAATGTCGGTATGTACTCTTTTAGCCACTAAAACGGTTTCTATACTCGGAGTTTTTTCGAGAGCCTCATCTACAATCCCCTTTAAATCAATTGTTTTGTTCCCTCTATAGGAGCCATCAGAAGTGATTAGGAGTTTTGCATCACAATCTATAATTCTCGAACTCAGAGCAGAGGCAGAAAACCCAGCAAATACAACCGAATGGACAGCACCTATTCTAGCGCAAGCCAAGAGCGAAATAGCCAATTCAGGAATCATCGGTAGATAAATACAAACCCTATCTCCCTTTTTCACTCCTTGTTCTAACAGAACATTTGCCATTTTACAAACTCTCTCGTAAAGTTCGTTATATGTTATGTGCTGTGCTTCCTCTTTTGGATCATTGGGTTCAAAAATAATAGCGGTTTTATTTCCCTTTTTACTCAAATGACGGTCAATACAATTTTTAGTAATATTCAGTTTAGCATTCTTAAACCACTGAATATCTGCCCTGTCCATATCGTATTCTAAAACTTTATCCCACCTTTGATACCAAGTGAAGTTCTCATCTGCTATACGCTCCCAAAACTTGCGGGGTTCGCGAATAGACTTGTTGTACATTTTAAAATACTGCTCTAAATTTTCTACTTTATAATAGCTCATTCTCGTGTTTATTTAAAATAAGCCAAATATATTATAAATATCGTCTTTTTTCTAAATTAAATTTGCCAAAAAACATTTCGAATTATTTTTAGTATTATAATCATACTAACCTCCAGTATCTATTATTTATAAAAATAAACCAAGTTTATTATTATTTCAAAAAAAAGCCGTAAATTTGCGTGCAATTCAACTACAAATTGCAAATGACAACACACAGCACTAAAATCATTGGAGAAGGTCTTACTTATGATGATGTTCTTCTGATTCCAAACTATTCTGAAGTTCTACCTAGAGAGGTAAGTATCCAGTCAAAATTTTCCCGTAACATCTCCCTTAACGTTCCTATTGTATCTGCAGCTATGGATACCGTAACCGAAAGCGCTATGGCTATTGCTATTGCTCGTGAAGGAGGTATTGGAGTATTACATAAAAACATGACAATCGAAGCTCAGGCCCAAGAAGTCCGTAAAGTAAAACGTTCGGAATCAGGGATGATTATCGATCCAGTCACACTATCACTAACTTCTACTGTTGGAGATGCTAAAAATGCGATGAGAGAATACAGCATCGGAGGAATTCCTATTGTTGACAATAATGGTATTCTAAAAGGTATTGTCACTAATCGCGATTTGCGTTTCGAAAAAGATAATTCAAGACTATTAATCCAAGTAATGACTTCCGAGAATCTGGTAACAGCAAAAGAAGGTACTACCTTAGAAATTGCAGAAGGAATTCTTCAGGAAAACAAAATTGAAAAACTTCCCGTTATCAATGATCAAAATCAATTGGTCGGTCTTATCACTTTTAGAGATATTACTAAACTATTTCAAAAACCTAATGCAAATAAAGATCGTTTCGGAAGACTTCGCGTTGCAGCAGCAGTGGGTGTTACTGCTGATGTACTTCAACGTACCGAAGCACTTGTAAATGCAGGTGTTGATGCGGTAATTATTGATACAGCCCACGGACATACCAAAGGGGTGGTTGATGTCTTAAAACAAGTTAAAGCTAAATTTCCGCAAATTGATGTAGTTGTCGGAAATATTGCCACTCCCGAAGCAGCTAAATACTTAGTTGAAAATGGAGCAGATGCCGTAAAAGTAGGTATTGGACCTGGTTCTATCTGTACAACTCGCGTAGTTGCTGGAGTTGGATTCCCTCAATTTTCAGCTGTTCTGGAAGTTGCAGAAGCTATCAAAGATAGTGGAGTTCCAGTAATTGCTGACGGAGGAGTTCGCTACACAGGAGATATTCCGAAAGCTATTGCAGCAGGAGCATCAAGCGTAATGTTAGGTTCTCTATTGGCAGGAACTAAAGAATCTCCGGGAGAAACAATTATTTTTGAAGGAAGAAAATACAAATCCTACCGAGGAATGGGTTCTGTAGAAGCGATGAAAGACGGTTCAAAAGACCGCTACTTCCAAGATGTAGAGGACGATATCAAAAAATTAGTTCCGGAAGGAATCGTAGGACGCGTTCCGTACAAAGGAGAGCTAAACGAAAGCATGCAACAATTTATTGGAGGACTTCGCGCTGGTATGGGATATTGTGGTGCCAAAAACATTGAAACACTTCAAAAAACAGGACGTTTTGTAAAAATCACTTCAAGCGGAATTCACGAAAGTCATCCTCACAATGTAACTATTACTAAAGAAGCACCTAATTATTCACGAAAATAATTTGATGCTCTCTATTTATAACAAGTTAAAATCCATCACCCCAGAAGATTTATGAATTCTTCTGGGGTTTGAACAAAATTATTCTGCTATATAATTATAGTTATATACGATTTTTATCAAAAAGCCGTTTATCCCTAAAATAAGTAAGACAATGTCAATCGAAGTTCAAGGAATCACAAAGAGTTATGGGACGCAAATAGCCCTAAATAATATTTCGTTTTCGGTTAAAAAAGGTGAAATTGTAGGTTTCTTAGGTCCAAATGGAGCTGGAAAATCTACACTTATGAAAATCCTGACAACCTATATAAGCAGTGATTCCGGGAGTGCTTTGGTAGACGGAAATGACATTAGTCTTGATCCACTCAAAGTTCAGCACGTAATAGGCTATTTACCAGAGCACAATCCTTTATATCTGGATTTGTACGTAAGAGAATATCTTCGATTTAATGCTTCTGTTTTCAATATAGATAAATCTCGTATAGAAGAAGTTATAGAGCTTACAGGACTTACTCCAGAAGCTCACAAAAAAATAGGACAACTCTCTAAAGGTTACCGACAAAGAGTAGGACTTGCCAATGCTTTATTACACAATCCAGAGGTTCTTATTTTAGATGAGCCTACCACAGGTCTAGATCCTAATCAACTCATCGAGATTAGACAGCTCATTAAGAATATCGGAAAAGACAAAACCGTGTTTTTATCCACTCACATTATGCAAGAAGTAGAAGCGATATGTGATAGGGTAATTATCATCAACAAAGGGAATATTGTAGCCGATCAAAAGCTATCGGAGCTCAAAGATAACTCCCTTCAAGTGATTGAAGTAGAATTTGACAGTAGAGTCGAAGAGCAGTTTATACAACAAATTCCTAAACTGGTTTCCTGTGTGAATATCTTTGATTTTGTGTGGGAACTTACTTTTGATACTTCTGTAGATATGCGTCCTAAAATATTTGATTTTGCTCACGATAACGGAATCAAAATCTTACAACTCCATACAAAAAACAAAGATCTGGAGACTATCTTTAGAGAACTGACAAAATAACTGAATAGTCTGTCTCTGGGCTTGTTTATTACGCCCACAGAGTTTTGAGTTCTTTAAATTTTATATATTTACAAATTCAATTTTGTAAAATATGTCCTTTTCAGACCTCTTCCGTAAAAAATCTGTTTCTGATATTCTGTCAAATGCAGAACAAAACACCTTAGCCAAGCATCTTGGTGTTAAAGATTTAACCGCTTTTGGAATTGCCGCCATTATTGGAGCAGGAATTTTCTCTACTATAGGCAGGGCGAGTTATGAAGGAGGTCCTGCGGTTGTTTTCTTGTTTATTTTTACTGCTCTTGCCTGTGCATTTACCGCTTTTGCTTATGCTGAATTCGCTTCTCTTGTTCCCGTTTCAGGAAGTGCTTACACCTATAGCTATGTCGCTTTTGGAGAGTTGTTTGCTTGGGTTATCGGTTGGGCTCTTATTATGGAATATGCCATCGGAAATATTGTGGTCGCTATTTCGTGGAGTGATTATTTTACGAATTTACTCAACGGAATTCCTGGAATACACATCCCCGAATGGATGACCATGGACTTTTTTACGGCCAAAGAAGGCTACTTATATATTCAAAACGAATTAGCCAACGGTGTTTCGGTAGAGTTACTGAAAGAATCACAAGAATATGAAAAGTACTTAGCTTACGCTAACGCTCCAAATATCGGGTTCCCCCTCGTAGTTGATGTCTTTGCCCTTTTGATTACTTTTTTGATTACTGCTCTAGTTTATAGAGGAATTAACGAAAGTCGCAAAGCCAGCAACATTATGGTTTTATTAAAAATAGCTGTGGTTTTACTAGTTATTATAGTAGGAGCTTTTTATGTAAATTCCGAAAACTGGAACCCCTTCGCCCCTAACGGGATGAGCGGAGTCTTGGCTGGAATCAGCTCCGTATTCTTCGCTTATATCGGATTTGACGCTATTTCCACCACGGCCGAAGAATGCAAAAATCCTCAAAGAGACTTACCCAGAGGAATATTCGCTGCTATTATTATCTGTACGGTTTTGTATGTAGCTATCGCATTAGTTATTACAGGATTGGTTCACCATTCAGAGCTAAATGTAGGAGATCCATTAGCTTATGTATTTACTAAAGTAGAGGATTTGCAATGGTTATTTGGATTAATTGCCATTAGTGCAGTAGTAGCCATGGCCAGTGTTTTTGTAGTTTTTCAGCTCGGACAACCAAGAATATGGATGACTATGAGCCGTGATGGATTACTACCAAAGAACTTTTCAAAAATCCATCCCAAATACAAAACTCCTTCTTACGCTACAATTATTACAGGATTAGTGGTAGCCACTCCTATTTTGTTTACAGACCTCGAAATGGTAGTGGATGCTTGTAGTATAGGAACCCTATTTGCTTTTGTTTTAGTATGTGCTGGAGTGTTAAAACTCGAAAGCAACAAAAATGGCCCGAGAGGTAAATTTAAAGTACCTTATATCAACTCGGCTTATGTGATGCCTTTTGTATTTGTTTTAGTCGGTGTGGTTTTATGGTGTTTTTTTAAAACAGAAACTATTAATTTCTTTGCGAATACACCTCTGCTAAACGATGCTGGAGTTTATGAAACAGGATGGCAACTCTTTAAACATAAAATTCCTATGTGGATTTTTATCTTGATTTTTTTAACAATGACCGTTTTGTCGATTGTACGTAAAATGACCTTTATCCCATTAGCTGGAATGCTGTGTTGTTTTTATATGATGGCTGAATTAGGACTTAAAAACTGGATATTTTTCTTAATCTGGCTCGGAGTAGGATTAGTAATTTATTTCGCTTACGGGTTTAGAAAAAGTAAACTCAATAAATAAAATTAAACACATGAAAAAAATAATTGTAATAAGTATTGGTGTTTTGCTTTTTTGGAGCTGTAACAATGTCGAAAAGAAAACAACTTCTACCGAAGAAGAAATTCACACAGAACACCATTATCAGCAAGATGAAGACGCTATTGAACTAAATAATGGAGAAAGGTGGGTAGTAAACGAAGAAATGAAACCCCATGTGATGAAAGGCGAAGAATTGGTCAATAATTATCTAGAAGTAGGTCTATTAGATTATAAAAACCTTGCCGAACAACTTAAAGATCAAAACAATCTGCTTATAAAAAGCTGTACGATGACTGGAAAAAGTCATGATGAATTACACAAATGGCTACATCCTCTCCTTGAAACCGTTAAAAATTTAGAGCACGAAACTGATGCTGACAAAGCAAACGAGATTGTTTTGCAACTTCAACATTCGTATCAGGAATATCATACATATTTTCAATAACTCGGAAAACACCCCAAAATTTTATACGTATATTTGATTTAATTATTAAAAAAATAAACGCAACTAAAACTCAAAAAAACTTGCGCCAATCTTGCCAAATAGGCAAGCTATGTGTTTAAAACATGCGGGTATATACGAGTTATACGAGATTTTATGAAAAAGCACATATATAAAACATTATTCTTTGTAATTCTATTTTTTAATTTTTCACAAATTTTTGCACAGATTGATGTAAAGCAACAAAATGAAAATTTTAACAAAGATATTGAGCTTCTTGTAGAAGAGCTAAAATTTATGTACGACACTGACCAAGCATTGAGAGAATACATATTGTTTAAAACTTACAATAAAGCAATAACAGACAGCATCGAAAAATTACCCCAAGAAAAAGTAAAAGAATACATCGTATCAAATAATTTTAAATCTGACAGTTTGGCTAAGAGAATAAATAAAGAATATATTTTACCCATAGACATACTAAATACAGAAAGGTTTATAGAATTAACTAAAATCTATGGTTTTCCTTCAAAAAGTAGAATTGAAAAAATATACAAAAAAGAGCTTGATAATGAATTCAACCCATATATTCTAATAGTACACGCACCAAAAAAATATTGGGATGAACTTAAAGTAATGATAAAAAAAGAGCTTGAAAATAATCGTTTAAGTAGATGTGAATATGGACATTTACTTTGGCATTTGAATGGAAGAAAAAACATGCAGGATATGCTTGATAATGGTTTTAAATTAGTTACTAATGAGAATGGACAACAAGTAATAACTGCTTTTGATTGCGAATAAAAAACCTCGTATAACATGGGCTTGGCGCAATGGCGGGTTAAGTCATAAAACGAAGTTTCGGCTTTCTATTCCGCAAAAGCCAATTATATTGACTTTTTTCTTAAATTTATTCAATTAATTGGCTTTTGCTTACCGTGTCGCTAAATTGAAACTTTTCGCTTCGATTTCCGCCACTGACGCAAAGCCCCAAAACGTTAGCGGTAATCGTAAAGACAACCTAGTATTAAATTAACCAAACAATCTAAATAATGGAAAAGAAAATAAACATCTTGCTATTCTTCTTCGTTTTTGTGGTACTGATTTCGCTGGCTGGATTTTTTAACTCTTATTTAAAATTTTTCCCTGATTTCAGAAAATTCCCATTTGCAATCCATATCCATTTTTTAGCTTTTGTGATTTGGTTTTTATTGCTTGTAACTCAACCCATTCTAATAAAAAGAAAAAAAATTAGTATTCATCGTAAAATAGGTAAACTATCCTATTTTATTGCCCCAGTTTTAGTGATAACTATTTTTATACTTGCAAATAATCAAATTAGTAGAGAAATTAAATTACCTGAAAACAATGCAGCAGTGACCGCATTTATTGCACTTATTGACATAGTTCTATTTTCTTTATTTTACATTATTGCAATGACAAAAAGCAAAAATATAAGATGGCACGTGGCATTTTTAATAGCAGCAACATTAGTTGTATTAAACCCAGGCTTATCAAGATTATTGAATCAAGTTCAATATGGAATGGGAATGATCACCGCTGTTTTTTTACCATTTACTGTTTCTATTATTTTAATCGCCTTTGAAAAGATTAAATACAAGAAATCTATTTTGCAAAGCCCATATTTCCTGTATTTCTGCATTTGGAGTATAACCATTTTGTTATTTGCAACAGTTCCAAAAACAGAATTATGGAGAAATTTCATTAACTCCTCTTTCCAATAACAACTACCGCTAACAGCCGTAACCATTGCACAACCCTCTTATTTCCAAATAATCTTTTAAAAACATAAAAGACTCATTCCAGATAAGCGTATCGATACTCTGTTGACCTTCCTTGCCGTAATACTTTTGAGTGGATGTGTAAATAAAATGTAAATCGAGTTCGGTTAATAATTTTCTGTAAAAATTATCCCATGGAACCAAATCCAACAAATTAACCCAAACAAATAATTGAGGGGTGAAGTTTTTCATTCCTTGCATGCATAAATTTACAAAACATCTGTTTTTTGTGTAACTATTTGTATATATTTGAGTTGTACAACAAGCACAAGCGTTTGGCTCAATGGCGGTTTAAGGCTGAAATTGTAAGTTTCTACTTTTTTGGCTCAACAGCCTTTTATATTTTTGAAGGATTTTTTCTATTTTTTAAAAAGGTATTCAAGATGTGCTTAGCTTAGTTCCTTTTTTCATAAATTTAGAAAATAATAAAAGACTGTTGCTTAGCTTAGTGCAAAATTGAAAGTTGTGGCTTTCTAATCCGCCACTATCGCCAATACGTTACCCGTTGTATGCCATATAAAAAAGAAATGAAACAGTGAAATTAAAACGAAGAAGAAAATTAGTAACGTATTTAAACATTTTAGACCAACCTGTCCGATTTAACCCTTTCGTTTTCAGTAGGACTTTTTTGTTATGGGCTTTACTTGGATTGATAGGTGGAGTAATTGCAGGAATTTATTGGATTGGGCTTGAGTTTCTGACTCATCAATTAGCATTTTTTAGTGGTTGGCAAGTAATTCCTGTAATGGCAATTTGCGGACTTTTAGCAGGCTTGATAATTCATTTCATTGGAGACCCTGGAGAAATACATTTAATTGTAAACAACATTCGATTTAATAAAGGGAAACTTGACCCTAAAAACAATCCTTCAATGGTTCTCTCTTCATTGCTATGTGTTGCGTCAGGTGGAAGTCTCGGACCCGAAGCACCATTGGTTCAAGTGACAGGCTCAACAGGAACTTGGATAGGAAAATTGTTCCGGCTAAAGGGAGAAGAATTAAGGTCATTAAGCATCGCAGGAATGGCTTCAGGATTTACAGCTTTATTTGGCGCTCCTTTAGGTGGTAGCCTCTTTTCATTAGAAATACTTCACCACAAACACGCAGTTGAGTATTACAAAGCCATTATTCCTGCGTTTGTTGCAAGTTGCTTTAGCTATTTAGTTTTCGCTTTAATCATTCATTTGGGACTTGGCCCTATTTGGGACTTATCAGCCTATGAATATTCAGGGGTTTTTGATTTTGGCTATGCAGTTATGTTTGCCATAATCGGAGCTGCTTTTGGTTGGGCTTTTATTTTTTGCGCCAAGTTTTTCAAATCAATTTTCGAGAAAAGACCAATACCCATTTATATCAAAACGCTAATTGGTGGAATTCTACTTGGTATCATAGCATTTTACTTTCCATTAACCCGATATTTTGGACATCACGAAATTAACGAACTATTGTCAGGAAATTTTTCAATGACTTTATTGCTTTCAATTTTGATTTTTAAAATTATTGCCATTTCAATAACTGTAACATCAGGTTGGAGAGGTGGATTTATTATTCCACTGTTTTTCGTAGGAGCAACATTAGGACTAATTATACATCAACTTTTCCCGACAATAAATTTGACATTGGCGATAGTTTGCTGTATGGCTGCAATTAACGCTTGTGTAACTCGAACACCAATGAGTACAACAATTTTACTTGCTACCTTGACAGGTTTCGGACATTTTATCCCAATCTTATTTGCAAGTTTGACAGGCTATTTTTTAGCTCCGAGAATACCTTTTATAAGTTCACAAATGGAGAAAGAATGAAAAAATACGGTATACAACATCGGTAACCGTTGCACAACCTTCTATTTTTCAAATAATCTTTAAAAACATAAAAAACTTAACCTCTTTTAAAGCGATTTTAAGGAGGTTTGTTTTTTAGTTATAGTTCAAAATACTAAAATTGGAGTGGCTTAAAAATGAGGTTTTGAAGTCGTAAAAGTACAGGTTTACAAAAGTAAAGCCTTTCCCTTGTTTTAGGGAAATAACTTGGGCTAAAACACTTGGCTTTTTTACAATAAAGCGCAAGTATTTTTTTAAGTTATAGGTTAAACCTGCCATGAGGACGTGTTTGTTTGCATTTTTGATGCCTCTTGTGTTGACCCGCTTCATGTTGGTGAAGTTGACCAAGGTTCCGATGACCAGCTCAACGGTTTTGCTTCGGGTTCTTGACATCCTTTTAGCATAATTTGCATTCTGGGTCAACTGGTCGATACTCTGCTGACCTTCCTTGCAGGCATAAATATTATAAAATATCTGTTTTTTGTGCAACTATTTGGACATATTTGAGTTGTACAACAAGTACATCGGCTTGGCAAAATGCGGGGTTAAGTGAAAAATTAAACTTCTCTCTTTTTTAGCCGCCAAAAGTTGTTCGCTTTTGTTTTTTATTAATTTTACCAAAAGGCTCACAGCTTTGGCTACGTTTGTTCTTTCTTGAACTTTTCGTTCTTCGAAATCCCGCACTTCGCCAAGCGCCAGAACGTTATACAAGTTTTGGAAAATACATCAAAAAAACTCTTACTTTTACAAGATATAAAAATATTTAAATTTGGATCAAATACTCATTACAGTAACGATAAAAAGTCTTCAAACAGAAGGGAAAAAATAACTTAAAAACTTAAATGAAATGAAAAAAAATCCTACAATTGCCCTTTCAACCGTACTTTTAATGACTACCAGTTGTGCTTCAATTGTTAGTAAAAGTAGTTGGCCAATAACAATTAACAGCACACCTTCAGAAGCTAAAATTTCGATTACGGATAAGAAAGGCATCGAAATTTATAATGGTTACACACCTGCAGCCTTAAAATTAAATTCAGGAAGTGGTTTTTTTGGAAAAGCTCGTTACCAAGTTAAATTTGAAAAAAATGGGTTTGAAACTAAAACAGTCCCTGTCGAATTTAAGTTAAATGGTTGGTATTTTGGAAACATATTACTAGGAGGAGTAATTGGAATGTTAATAGTTGATCCTGCTACAGGAGCAATGTACAGACTTGAAACGGAATTTTTAAATGAAACTTTATTAAAAAAAGACACTATACTATTTCAAGAAAAAGAAGGGTTACAAATTATGGAGTTAAATGAAATCCCAGAAGACTGGAAAAACCGTTTGGTTCAGTTAGATAATTAACTTGAATATAATAAGGGTTCTGCAAAATTACAGGCAAGTCGACTTCAGATTTTACGATGAAAAAAACACTTAAAATATCTTATTTATATTTCGCAACAGGATTAATCCTTTGCTTGTATTCAATTGTTAGCCAAAATAACCAAATTTTAAATATTGATGATACGTATTATGTAACTTCTGGAAATGATTTTGCCAAATTTACTTCACTTATATATTTAGTACTTGGAGTTATTTTTTTAGTCATCGAAAAACATTTAAGTTTTGGAATAAAGATTTCGCAATTTTTAATGTTCAATATTCCTTTTGTTTATTTTATATTTTCTGATTTGAGTGAATATGAAAATCCTGGATATTATCTCGCAAATCCAATCGCTTACAAATGGAGAACTGAATTGATTCCAATTGGACTAATTAGCTGTTTCTTAGTGAGTATTGTCCTTTTATTTTCATTGTTTGTGTTTGCCTTTTGGAAGTGGAAAAAAATGGCCAGTACATAACATCGGTAACCGTTGCACAACCTTCTATTTTCGAAATAATCTATAAAAACATAAAAAACTCAACCTCTTTGAAAGCGATTTTAAGGAGGTTTGTTTTTTAGTTATAATTCAAAACATTAAAATTGGAGTGGCTTAAAAATGAGGTTTTTATGGCGTAAAAGTATAGTTTTACAAAGGTAAAGCCTTTCCCTTGTTTAAGGGAAATAACTTGGGCTAAAACACTTGGCTTTTTAACCATAAAACGCAAGTATTTTTTCAAGTTATAGGTTAAACTTGCCATTAGTACGTGTTTGTTTGCGTTTTTGATGCCTCTTGTGTTGACCCGCTTCATGTTGGTGAAATTGACCAAGGTTCCGATGACTGGTTCTAGGGTTTTGCTTCGGGTTCTTGGCATCCTTATAACATAATTTGCATTCTGGGTCAACTGGTCGATAGTCTGCTGACCTTCCTTGCAGGCATAAATATTATAAAATATCTGTTTTTTGTGCAACTATTTGGGTATATTTGAGTTGTACAACAAGCACAGCCTATTTCCAATAGTCGGGATTTCTTGCTTATATGATAGTGAAGCGCTAAATTACAGCTTTGTGCAACTAATGAAATTTAGTACTAAAATTCACGCCTCCCCAAAACTGATTAACCGTTAGCTGATATGATAAACCCTCGTTACGGCTAAAAATTGTCACATTTTGACATTAGGATTTGTCTAACTCTAAAATGAAAAAAATGGATAATTTAAATACATTGAACAAAAAGCTATTTCCTTACGCTTATAATATCTTGGGAAATTTTGACGACAGCCAAGACGTAATTCAGGACGTTTTGATAAAATTCAATAAAAAAGATGTCAGTTCAATTTCCAATCTAAATGCATATCTGATAAAATCGGTCATTAACCAAGCCATTAACTTAAAAAAGAAAAACGACAGAGAAAGGCAACAAAAAATTACATTGCCCGAGCCAATCGTTACCAATCAAGGCGAAAACAATATTGAATTAGACGAGATACTTAATTATTCATTGCTTGTTTTGCTCGACACTTTGAATACAAAAGAAAAGGCAGTTTTTTTGTTAAAAGAAACGTTTGATTATGAACACAACGAAATTGCCGAAATATTGTCGGTTTCCGTAGAAAGTTCAAGACAATTACTAACAAGAGCCAAAAAGAAACTAAAATTACGGAAACCCGATATTATAACTTCATCAATAAAAGATAGAAAATATTTAGAAAAATATGTGGAAACAATCCGTAAAGGCGATGTCAAAAGTTTAGAACAAATGCTATCGGACGAAGTGCAGGTTTTGGCAGACGGTGGAAACAAATTAAATGTTGTAGCTCAATTAACCTCAGGAATTAACGACACCATTAAATTGATGACCTATCTTTATGACCACTACCAAAAAGATTTTGAAATCAAAATTGAAGAAATTAATCATCAATATGGATTATTATTCTTCAAAGGCACAACTTTGATAAATTGCCAAATATTCGAATTAAACGCAGATGGGAAAATTGCAAATATTTTTTCTGTTGTTGACCCCGATAAACTAATGAGAATTTAATTTTTTTTGTCTTTCTGTCACGTTATGGAAGTTAGAATTGTCTTATAAGAAAAACACAAGATGAACAGACAAATTTTAACTCTCGTAAGCACTTTTTTGTTTAGTGCCCTTTTAGGAATAAGTAATTCTTATAACCAAAATTCAAAACAAGACGATTTATCAACTTCAAAAACAACAGAAAAAATGATTGTAGTAAAAGTAACGTACACCATAAATGATGAGTATGTAAACACCAACAAAGAAATGATACAAGCATTTCTAACAGATTTTAAAAAATTAGACAATACACAATTTTTGTATTCTATTCTTCAAAGTGAAGACAGAAAAACATTTATCCATACTTCGCAATACAAAAACAAAGAGATACAACAAATTTTATTGAACACACCGAGTTTTCTTCGCTTCCAAGAGCAACGAGATAAAAACCTTGCTGTTGAGCCAACAATTGAATTTCTAAACTATGTTGGAGCTTCAAAAGAAGTGCTCTAAAAATCCAATCAGCTAACATGAGCAGGAATAGTCACGCTAGTGAAGCTGTAATGATTTGCGGGTTTGCCTATCTTATTCTGCTCATTTTGGTTCTTTCTTTTTGTAGTTTTATATTAATAGATATAATGAATTGCAAACATAGGATGGGTTTAGCAAAATGGCAAGTTAGGTGATAATTGAAACTTTGTGTCTGGTAATCCCTCCCGAACTCAAAGACCTGAAATGTTATATGCAATGTTAGAAGACCACATAATCCGATAACTTGAAAAGAAATATCACGACAGACAACTATCTAACTCAACCGTAACGATTAGACAACTAACAGAAAGCTATTCAACACTTCATATTTTTTTTTTGTCAAATGACAAATACTCGACCAATAACAATTTCTAACTTTGCTGAATGGAAAAATTTATAGATTATGTTTTGCAGTTTGCCAATTTGAACCAGCAACAAATGGATCTTATTAAAAGCAAAGCGACAGAAATACAACTTCGCAAAGACGAATTTTATTGGGAAGCAGGAAAAACAGTCAAGCAAATTGGTTTTCTGACAGACGGTGTAATTCGTGTGTTTTATTACAACAATAAAGGCGAAGAAATTACCCGTTACTTTATTGACGAAAACCATTTGATTTTGTCGGGTAACACGATTGATGAAATTTATACGCCTTCCGAATATTTATCAGCAATTACCGATTGCAAATTGGTTGTTTTTTCAAAACAAGATTGGAAAGAAATTTCCGAAACAATTATTGGTTGGGAAATCATTCTTCAAAAAATAATTGCCAAACATCATAGCGAAAAAATTATACGAAGAAGTAAATTAGTTTCGCAAGACGGAACGGAACGCTATCTTGATTTTATTCAAAAATTCCCGACATTAGTAAATCGTGTTCCTTTATCGTTCATCGCTTCATATTTGGGCGTTACGCAATCTTCTTTGAGCCGAATTAGAAAAAATATCCGATAAAATCACTTTTTGCCAAATGGCAAATATTTTCATTTTTTATTGAACAACCTTTGCTATGTCAAATTTTAAAATCAAAAAAAATGAAATCAAGAAAATTAGGAAACAGCGGGTTAGAAGTATCTGCATTGGGCTTTGGTGCAATGGGTTTGAGCTTTCCAAACGCACCGACAAAAGAAGAAAGCATAAGATTAATTCGTTCGGCAGTTGAGCACGGCATTACGTTTTTTGACACTGCCCAAGGTTATGGCGAAAATGAATTGTTAGTTGGCGAAGCACTTGAACCATTTCGCAACAAAATTATAATTGCGACAAAATTCGGTTTTAAAGACGGAAATGTAAGATTGGGGGTAGACAGTCGTCCCGAAACTATAAAAGCCGTTGCCGAAGCTTCTTTGAAAAGATTGCGAACTGACGTAATTGATTTGTTTTACCAACATCGTTTTGACCCGAACGTGCCCATTGAAGACGTTGCAGGAACAGTAAAAGATTTAATTCAACAAGGTAAAGTAAAACATTTTGGTTTGTCGGAAGCTCCTGCCGAAATCATTCGCAAAGCTCACTCTGTTTTGCCTCTAACCGCTTTGCAAAGTGAGTATTCAATGTTTTACCGTGAACCCGAAACAGACATCATTTCTACCTTGGAAGAACTAGGAATTGGTTTTGTTCCGTTTAGTCCATTAGGCAAAGGCTTTTTAACAGGTACAATCAACGGAAATGTTGAACTTGACAAAGACGATATAAGAAATTATTCGCCACGTTTTAGTAAAGAAAACCGAGAAGCTAACCAAGCATTAGTTGATTTAGTTGTTTCCATTGCAACAGACAAAAATGCTACACCCGCACAAATTGCATTGAGTTGGTTGTTGGCTCAAAAATCGTTTATTGTTCCAATCCCAGGAACTTCAAAATTACACCGCTTACAAGAAAACATTGGTGCGGACAGCATTACTTTGACAATTGACGAATTAAGCAAAATAAATACTGCACTAGCGACAATTAAAATTGTTGGCGAACGCTATCCTGCACAAATCCAAGAAGCGACAAGACGAAAATAAACACTTTCTATAACAAGGATTTACTTGGTGAGTTCACTGCGCCCGAGTTCTAAAATAGCGTGGTATGACAATCTTTTCTGAAACAAAAAAAGTCCGATTGTTTTTCACAATCGGACTTTTTTTTGTCGGGGTGGCAGGATTCGAACCTGCGACCTCCTGGTCCCAAACCAGGCGCGATGACCGGACTACGCTACACCCCGAGATTCCTTTTCGGAATAGGACTGCAAATGTACTATTAAAAATACTTTATGCAAATATTTTTATTAAAAATTCTTATCCCTTAATCTTTTTTTCGCTTTTTCCAAGTCTTCAGGCGTATCAATGCCTATTCCGATATGAGAAGTTTCTATCATTCGTATTTTTTTCCCGAATTCTAGATAGCGTAATTGTTCTAACTTTTCGGATGCTTCCAGAGATTTCATCGGAAGGGAATAAAAATCCATTAAAGCTTGCTTTCGGAAAGCATATACTCCGATATGCTGAAAATACCTCACTCCTACGTTTTTCTCTCGTGGATACGGAATTACCGAACGCGAAAAATACAAGGCAAACCCAAATTGATCGGTTATAACCTTTACATTATTGGGGTTTTCAATGGCTTCTTGATCCGTAATTTCTCGCATAAGCGAAGCTAAATCAATTTCTTTTTTAGTGTCTTTTTTATAGGGTTCGATAATTTTTTCAAGTGATTCTCTATCAATAAAAGGCTCATCTCCCTGAACATTTACCACTATATCCACATCGAGATTCTCGACTGCTTCGGCTATTCTATCACTCCCCGATTCGTGTTCTTTTTTGCTCATGATAGCCTTACCTCCGTTTTTGGTGATTTCATCGAATATCAAATCAGAATCTGTCACTACAAAAACCTCATCAAATAGTTTTGTCGCTAAAGCACTTTCGTAAGTGCGTAGAATTACCGTTTTACCGCCCAAATCTTGCATTAATTTGGCTGGAAAACGAGTAGAGGCATATCGAGCCGGAATTACAGCTATTATTTTCATATTCGTTCGAAATATAATCTCTAAATCTTTTTATTTTTCATCAAATAAAATAAAACCACTATCGGAATCGCTAATAAAATTACTATTTTAGTATTTATCCATAATAGTTGTGGAACTAATAATAATGTAATGATATATCCTCCGATAGCACCTCCGAAATGAGCCGTATGTCCGATATGATCATTCTTGGATTTCATCCCATAAATAGAATATAATAGATATCCTATTCCGAATAGATAAGCCGGAATAGGCAAAGCAAAAAACAGATATAGCTTTTCGTCAGGATTAAACAGAATGGCACTATAAATAACTCCTGTTACTGCTCCAGAAGCTCCAACAGCTCGGTAACTATAATTGTCTTTTTCTAAATATAATGTAAGGAAATTTCCTAAAAATAAACTCCCGACATAAATTAAGAGAAAAGACCAGCTTCCCATCAATGCGATTACCCAAGGGGCAAAAAAGTAAAAGGTTAACATATTAAAGAGCAAATGCATCATATCTGCATGTAAAAAAGCAGACGAAAACATTCGGTATTTTTCTCCTTTTAAGATACTTCCAACATGGAATTCATATTTCCGAAAAAAGTTATAATCGTTAAAACCCTTATAACTGATAAAAATATTCGCTATAATGATTCCCCAAAAAAATATATTTTCTATACTCATCCACCTACTCTTTTTACGTTATAGCCTTCCTTATTCAGAAATTCTATAATCTTATCTCTAAAATTACCTTGAATAATAATTTCTCCTTCTTTCTGACTTCCTCCAACCCCACACAATGTCTTTAGTTTTTTGCCTAAATCTTTTAAATCTTCGTCTGTCCCTTGAAACCCTTTAATAACAGTAGCTATCTTACCCGCTCTATTTTTTTTATCTAAATGAGCCTCTAAATACTGTTTGTTATTTTCAGGAGTTTGAATCTCTTGTTGATCTTCAGAAAAATCAAAATCTTTATTGGTCGAAAACACAAAACCTCCTAAAGCACTTAAATCGTTTATTTTTTTGTTTTTCATAGTCTGATTATGCCTCCTTTGATTTAGAGATTTCTTACTTTTATAACCAACCTTTTTCGGTCATCCAGTCGTCGTTAAACATCTTTCCTACATACCGGCTTCCTGAATCATGAAAAAGCACCACTACTACATCTTCAGGTTTAAATTGGTCTTTTAGTTGCAAAACTCCTTTTATAGCTGAACCTGCCGAATTTCCAACAAAAATTCCTTCTTCTAAAGCTAATTTTCTTTGATAAATAGCCGCATCTTTATCGGTCACTTTTTCGAATCCATCAATAATTGAGAAGTCTACGTTTTCAGGCAAGATATCTTCTCCGATTCCTTCGGTGACATAAGGGTAGATTTCGTTCTGGTCAAAAACACCTGTTTCATGATATTTTTTAAATACAGAACCATAAGTATCAATTCCCCATATTTTAATATTCGGATTTTTCTCTTTTAAGTATTTTCCTACTCCCGAAATTGTCCCTCCTGTTCCTACTCCTACTACAAAATGGGTAATTTTCCCTTCGGTTTGTTCCCAAATTTCGGGCCCTGTTTGTTCGTAATGAGCAATGGCATTAGACGGATTGTCATATTGATTTACATACCATGAATTAGGGGTTTCTTCGGCTAATCTTTTCGAAACAGAATAATACGAACGAGGGTCTTCTGGCTCCACATTGGTAGGACAAACAATCACTTCTGCCCCAACAGCTTTTAGGATATCCATTTTTTCTTTGGATTGTTTATCCGAGATCACACAAATTAGCTTATATCCTTTTACGATTGCTCCAAGGGCCAATCCCATTCCTGTATTCCCTGAAGTTCCCTCAATAATGGTTCCACCTGGTTTTAATCTCCCATCTTTTTCGGCATCTTCAATCATCTTCACAGCCATTCTGTCTTTTACAGAATTTCCTGGGTTAAACGTTTCTACTTTTGCCAAAACCAAAGCAGGAATTTCGGCTGTAATTTTATTTATCTTAACTAATGGAGTGTTTCCGATTGTCTCTAAAATGTTTTTTGCGTATTTCATTTCCTATATTTTTTTACACTTAACTAATTAACTATTTCTTTTATCATCCTATCCTCTTCCAAGAGCACTCTATAATAGTCTTTTTCCGAAAAAAGCTGTCGGATAAACTCAGCTTTGAGGTATTTTTTTATACTTGACTTACTTTTTTCTAATGACAAATGAATGCTTTTATCGGTAAGATAATTTTTAAATTCATTGTAATAATACTCTTTTTCAATCAGGTGAGCACTAATTTCGATTTCGTCCATATTCAGAAAATCAGTTCGCTTTTGATCGATAATTTCAAATACAAAGTTACTGGACAAAGCCGAGTTCATCATAAATATTACTGATTGGCTTTCAGAGTCTTCTTCTGAGAGTATATCTGGATAAATCCCCCCTCCTCCATAAACTATTTTACCTCCTTTGGTTACAAACTTCAGGCTGTCATTAGGCTTGTATTCTTTTTTCTCTTGCGAAAAACTGTGATAGTAGTCTTCTTCTGTCCTATTTTTATATGGTTTTTGAATCGAGCGTCCTGTAGGTGTATAATATTGCGCTACAGTCAGTCGAATCATGGAGCCATCTCCTAAAGGCATTTCGCGTTGTACCAATCCCTTTCCGTAAGATAGTTGCCCTACAATAATACCTCTATCATTATCCTGCATAGCTCCTGCTAGAATCTCACTTGAAGAGGCAGAATTTTCGTTAATCAGAACATATAATTCCCCTTCTTCAAAAAGTCCTTTTTTAGTAGCAAAAGCTTTATCTTCATTTCCCCTTTTGTCTTTAGTGACCACTATAAGTTCCTCATTTTTTAAGAACTCATCAGCCATAGCAATGGCAGCATCCACATATCCTCCTCCATTATCTCGTAAATCCAAAATCAAAGTCTTTATATTTTGTTGTACTAAATCAGAAAGAGCGGTATGAAATTCTCTTGCGGTAGTCTCTGCAAAGCGATTAACTTTGATATAACCTGTATGTTCATTTAATTTCAAAGAGACATCCACACTTTTTAGTGGAACAACATCTCTTGTAATAGTAAAATCATACTTCTTGTTCTCGGTTTTACGGAAGACTTTTACATGGAGTTTTGATTTCTTTTCTCCTCTTAGTTTTGTTATAATTGCATCCGAAGAAAAATCTTTTCCGTAAATAGTGTCTTTATCAGCCAAAAGAATTCTATCACCTGCTTTTAGACCGGCCTTTTCTGAAGGTCCACTTTCAATAGTTCGAATAACTGTAAGGGTATCTTTGTACATATAGAAGTTAATCCCAATTCCGACGAAATTCCCTCGCATACTCTCTTCTACATACTCGAATTCGCTTTTTCCTATATAAACAGAATGGGGGTCAAGCTGTGCTAAAATTCCATTTACCGTGCGTTCAATAATCGAATCAGTATCTACATCTTCGACGTATTCATTTTCGATAAAATAAATAAGTCTGTCTATTTTGTCTCTTGAACTAATATCAGAGCTAAAAGGAGTTATTTTTGAAGGAAAATCCAAAAGACCGCCCATAAATATTCCGATAGCTAATATAAATGCTATAAGAAAGGGTATATATATTGATTTAATCTTCAAAATTTAATCTAAATCTGGAATAAAATCTACCTGAACTCCTGCTCTTTTTAGAAAATCAACTCCTGATACATCCTTATAATCATCGTGATATACTACTCTGGTAATCCCCGATTGATGAATCAGTTTGCTACATTCTTTACAGGGCGAAAGCGTGATATAAAGTGTTGCTCCTTCGCAGGTTTGAGTAGAGCGTGCTACTTTCAGTATAGCATTGGCTTCTGCATGCAGAACATACCATTTGGTCAAGTTATTTTCGTCCTCACAACAATTTTCAAACCCTGAGGGGGTTCCGTTATATCCATCAGAAATAATCATTCTATCTTTAACGATTATTGCTCCTACTTTTTTACGCTGGCAGTACGATAATTGTGCCCATTCTTTTGCTATCTTTAAATAGGCTTTATCATATTTGTTTTGTTTTTCTACTGTCATTCTTTAAAGATGAATAAGAGAACAAATATACAGTTTTTTAAGATAGTTACTTGTTAATAGTTTTGGAAATAACCATACAAAAAGGAATGCTTTCTCTATAGGAAAAAACGTCAAAATATCTTATATTTGTTATTCATTTCAAATCCTACAACTATGTCATTTTCAGAATTATTTGATACCGAATTTAAAGACAGAAACAAAAGTCATTTTTCTGCTATTGTCCGTGTTGCTCTTTCGGATGGAGAAATCAGCGAAAAGGAACAGCACTTTTTAGACAAATTAGCAAAGGAATTAGAAATTTTTGATGCGGATTATAAGGATATATTAGCCCATCCTACAAAATACCCCATCAATCCTCCGTATCTATACATCAACCGATTAGAACGCTTATATGATTTAGGACGTATGGTCCGATTAGATAGTGGACTAGAAGAAAAACAAAGAGAGGTGCTTACACGCTTTGCAGTAGCCCTTGGATTCACACCGTCTAACGTAGATTACATCGTAGATAAAGCCCTAAAACTAATCGATAATCAAGTTGATTTAGACTCTTTTATATCCGAAATGCAGAATATGAATAAATAAAAAAATATTTGGTTTAAAGATAAAAACCTGTAAATTTGACATTTGCAGGTTTTTTAATTTAGAATTATGAGATTAAACAAAAGGCTATACACTGTAGTATTAGTTGGTATGGGACTAGTAGGATTTGCCCAAGATTCAATAATACAATCATCAGAAACTTTAAACGGAAAATTAGAACAACAGTTTGATTATGTTTACAAAAAATCCAACAACTATCAAACATACAGGGTAGTTTCGAAAAAGCACTTTGAACACCTAAAAAAGAGTAGTTTGGATTCGATTAAGGTTTACAAAACCCAAATTAATGCTCTTAATTCAAAAGTAGCAACTACCTCTAACCAACGCGACAGTCTGACGCAAGAACTAGCCTCAATAAAAGAAGATTTCTCAAAAGTTAACAAAGAGAAAAATAATGTCTCTTTCTTTGGAATAAGCCTTGACAATGATTTATTTAATATAATTATTCTCGGAATTGTAGCTTTCTTAGGATTACTTTTATCTCTTTTTATAATGAAGTTTAAAAGTGCTAAAGTAGAAGCTAAAGTAGCTGTTGACAATCTTTCGAAAGTGGAAGATGAATATGTGGATTACAAGCGCAAAGCAATGGAAAAAGAACAACAGTTAGGACGAAGATTACAAGACGAAATCAATAAACATAAAAAAAGAGAATAATAAAAAAGGAGCCTTAAGGCTCCTTTTTTATTATATATTCAAATTATTTTCTAATTCTATTCGCTATAACTCTTGTAACGCTTTTATTTCATCTCTTAGTTTTGCTGCCTGAATAAAGTCTAAATCTTTAGCTGCCTTTTCCATCGCTTTGCGTTTTTCTCTAATTCTTTTATCAATATCAGTTTTTGACAAAAGTGAGAAATCTTCTTTTTGATTTATGGCTTTTATATCATAATGTACTGAAGAAATGGGACTTTGAACCAATGGGTTATCAATGAATTTCTTAAGTGGTTTTGGAACTAAATTATTAGCCTTATTAAATGTAGTCTGTTTAGTTCGTCTGTAATTAGTCTCATCAATGGTTTTCTGCATGCTTTTAGTAATCTTATCAGCATACATAATAGCTTTTCCATTTATATTTCGAGCGGCACGACCGACAGTCTGAGTTAGTGATCGATGGCTACGCAAAAAACCTTCTTTATCTGCATCAATAATTGCCACAAGCGAAACTTCGGGTAAATCCAAACCTTCTCTCAATAAATTCACCCCTATCAGTACGTCAAAAAGTCCTTTTCGTAAATCCTGCATAATTTCCACTCTTTCTAGCGTATCTACATCAGAATGGACATAACGACATCGAACTCCGACCTTTGTAAAGTATTTGGTGAGCTCTTCGGCCATTTTTTTGGTAAGTGTAGTAACCAAAACTCGCTCGTCAGCTTCAGCCCTAGTCTGGATTTCCTCAATCAAATCATCAATCTGATTTTCACTCGGACGCACTTCAATAATAGGATCTAATAGTCCTGTGGGGCGAATAATTTGCTCTACATAAACTCCACCTGATTTTTCGAGTTCATAATCGGCTGGAGTAGCACTTACGTACAGAACTTGATTTTGCATCGCTTCAAATTCCTCAAATTTTAAAGGTCGGTTGTCCATCGCAGCAGGAAGGCGAAATCCGTATTCTACCAAGTTTTCCTTGCGCGACCTATCCCCACCATACATGGCATGAACTTGCGAAATAGTAACGTGAGATTCATCGACAACCATTAAATAATCCTTCGGAAAATAATCCAGTAAACAAAACGGACGAGTTCCCGGAAGTCGCCTATCTAAATAGCGTGAATAGTTCTCAATACCTGAACAATAACCCAATTCGCGAATCATCTCTAAATCAAAGTTAGTACGTTCTTCTAACCTTTTAGCTTCCAGGTGTTTCCCTATAGATTTAAAATACTCTACTTGTTTGACCATATCCTGTTGAATATCCCAAATAGCCTCTTTTAGCACATCTGGAGAGGTTACAAACATATTAGCTGGGTAAATTGTAATGCGTTCTCTCTGGTCAATTTTTAATCCTGTCTTCGGATCAAAGGTTTCGATTTCTTCGATATCGTCTCCAAAAAAATGAATCCTGAAAGCTTCGTCAGAATAAGCTGGATAAATCTCTACTGTATCTCCTTTAATTCTAAAATTTCCGGGCGTAAAATCGGCTTCCGTCCTCGAATATAAACTCTGCACTAAACGCTGTAAAAGTTTTGTTCTAGAAATCGTTTGGTCAGTTACAAGCTCAATTACGTTTTTTTGAAATTCAACGGGATTACCAATCCCATACAAACAAGAAACAGAAGCTACCACCAGTACATCTCGTCTCCCTGAAAGCAAGGCAGACGTAGTGCTCAAACGCATCTTTTCTAATTCTTCGTTAATAGATAAGTCTTTTTCAATATAGGTTCCTGTAACTGGAATATAGGCTTCTGGCTGATAATAATCGTAATAAGAAACAAAATATTCTACTGCATTATGAGGAAAGAAATTCTTAAACTCTGCATATAATTGTGCTGCTAGTGTTTTATTATGAGCCAAAACCAACGTTGGCCGTTGTACTTCTTGAATGACATTGGCTACCGTAAAAGTTTTTCCTGAACCCGTAACTCCCAAAAGCGTTTGATACTTTTCGTCGTCGAGAATCCCCTGACTTAATTTTTCGATCGCTTGAGGCTGATCTCCCGTAGGTTTATATTCGGATACAACTTGAAAGTTCATTTTTTAAGTTATAAGATTATGGAATTACGTAATTATAAGGTTACAAATGTAGTAGATAACCTCAAATAATTTAATCACTTCTTAAAATAATACGTATAAATCCAAGTAAGAGTAAAGGTTGGAACAACATCCAATCCAGGCATTAATTCTTCAATAAAAACAATAATTCCTCCTACTTTTCCAACTGTTCCTTTATACATTCGATGGAGTAAAAATCCTGCAATAGGAGCCCAGATTACGTCAAATGTTTCTCCTAATACGGGAACTACAAAAGTTACCATACCTAGTAAATCAAACAAAACACTAAACAAAAGTTTTTGCATTTTTTTGTCTGATTTTTCTTCAACAGAACGTTGTTTTTTCATGGTATTAATTAAAAATTCATGTCCTAGTTATAGCAATTTAAATGCCAAAACTACCACACTATTTTTTTAATTTCTGCACAAAAGTCTGTTTAAACTTCTGCAATTTAGGATTTACAACCGCTTGACAATATGGGTTTTGAGGGTTGTTCTTAAGATATTCTTGATGATAGTCTTCGGCTTTATAAAAAACCTCTGCTTCTGAGATTTGAGTAACAATTGGATCATCAAATATTTTTTCGCCTTCTAAGAGTTGAATAAAACTTTCTGCCTGTTGTTTTTGTTCTAAAGAATGATAAAAAATTTCACTTCGGTATTGAGTTCCTATATCTCCCCCTTGTCGATTGAGTGTAGTCGGGTCGTGAGTTGCAAAAAAGATTTCCAATAGCTCGTTATAGGATATCTTGGCTGAATCAAAGACAATTTCTATTGCTTCTGCATGCCCAGTTGTCCCCTCACAAACCTGCTTATAGGTAGGATTTTTGAGATGTCCTCCAATATATCCTGAAGTTACACTCACTACCCCTTCTAGTTCCGAAAAAATACTTTCTGTACACCAAAAACATCCACCTGCAAAGGTTGCTTTTTCCATCTTTAAACTATTTGAATTTAATACATTAGATTTCTGTTCCGTATAGAAATTAACTACAATTAAAACGAAACAATATAGTACTGGCAACTTCATTTTATATACACCCACATATGTTTCTACAGCTTATGTGGGTGTTTGTTTTAAATATTTACCTTAAACTCGCTCCTAATTTTTCAGAAAAATTAGTCACAATCTTTGACATTGTCTTTTCGATCTGCTCCTCTGTTAGGGTTTTTTCTTCGTCCTGAAGAATAAAACTTACTGCATACGATTTCTTACCTTCAGGCACTTTATCCCCTTGATAAACATCAAACAGATTTATTTCTTTAATTAGCTTTTTATCCGTTTGCTCTGCTATTTGATAAATGCTTTCAAACGTAACATTTTCGTCTAATAGTAAAGCTAAATCACGTCGTACTTCTGGATATTTTGAAATTTCAATGAATTTAATTTTATCCGTAACCGACTTAATTACATTCTCCCATTTTACATCAGCAAACAAAACTTCTTGCTTGATATCAAAATACTTTATAATTGATTTTTTGAGCACTCCTAATTCTGCCAAAACCTCATTTCCTCTTACTAGCGAAATCCCTTCCGAAAAAATATCGTTAGTCAGTACAGCTGTGCGTAGGTTTTTTAGTCCTAAGCGGTTAAACAAAAGCGTCACATATGATTTTAATAAAAAGAAATCTGATTTTTGAGGTTTTTCAACCCAGCTTTCACCATTTCTGTCTCCTGTAATAAAAATCGATAAGTGTTTGGTTTCAATATAATCGTTAGCTTGCTTTTTATAAACATTTCCGAATTCGTAAAATTTCAAATCGGAATTTTTGCGATTGATATTATACGAAACTGCTTCCAAGCCACTATACAATAAAGACTGACGCATAACAGACAAATCATTACTCAACGGATTCAGAATTGTTACGTTTTGTTCTTCATACAACTGCTCTGACAACGCAATGTATTCAGGAGTAGTCAATGAATTAGACATTATTTCGTTAAACCCGTTTGCAGAAAAAAGCTCTGCCACGATGTTCTGAAGTTTATATTCTTCTGTTCGAGACGAATTAGCAATAGAAGCATTTAGTTTACCACTAAAATCAACATTGTTATATCCATACACTCTCAAAATCTCTTCTACGACATCGATTTCTCTTTGAACATCAACTCTATAAGGCGGAATAGTAAGCCCCAGACCAACATCGGAGATACTTCCGATTTTAATTTCTAAAGAAGTTAGAATATTTTTTATAGTTTCTTGCGGAATTACCTGTCCAATAATCTTGTTTAAGGTTTCGAAATTCAAAAACACTTGATGCCCTTCAATTTTCTTAGGATATAAATCAATTGTATCTGAAGTAATTTCTCCTCCTGCTAGTTCTTTAATAAGAATAGCAGCCCTTTTCAGGGCATATTCGGTGATAGTAGGATCTATCCCTCTTTCGTAGCGGAACGAAGCATCTGAGTTGATAGCATGTCTTTTAGCTGTTTTTCTAATCGAAACAGCGTCAAAATAAGCACTTTCTAAAAATATATTAGAGGTAGCTTCTGTAACTGCCGAATTTTTACCTCCCATAACACCTGCCAATGCCATAGGAACTTCCTCGTTATAAATTATCAAATCTTCTGCATTTAAAGTGCGCTCCACCTCATCAAGAGTCGTAAATTTTGTTCCTTCAACAGCAGGTTTTACAACTATTTTATTTCCTTTGATTTTAGCAGCATCAAAAGCATGAAGTGGCTGACCTAACTCATGCAAAACATAATTGGTGACATCAACAATGTTATTTTTAGGGGTTAGTCCAATAGCTTTTAATCTATTTTTAAGCCACTCTGGAGACTCTTTAACTGTAATTCCAGAAATAGTCACCCCGCAATATCTTGGACAAAGTTTAGCATTCACCACATCAATATCAACCTTTAATGTACGTTTATCTACTCTAAAGTTACTTATTGAAGGTGTTATAAGCTCTGAATGTATGCTTTCTGATTGTTGTAATCCTGCCTTAATATCGCGCGCTACTCCCCAATGACTCATAGCATCAGCACGGTTTGGAGTTAGTCCAATTTCAAAAACTTCATCACTTTCAATGTCAAAAATCTTACTTACAGGGCTTCCAATTTTAACTTTGTCATCCAACACCATGATACCTTCATGCGAAGTTCCTAAACCTAATTCATCTTCTGCACAAATCATTCCATAACTGTCTTCTCCTCTAATCTTCCCCTTTTTGATCTGGAATGGATTTCCTTCATGATCATACAAGGTAGTCCCGATAGTAGCCACCGCCACTTTTTGACCTTGGGCCACATTTGATGCTCCACAAACAATCTGAAGAGGTTTGTCTTCTCCTATATCAACAGTTGTGATTTTTAGTTTATCTGCATTCGGATGCTTTTCGCACGTAAGAACAAGCCCTACCAGAACGCCTTGTAATCCTCCTTTCACGGACTCAAATTTTTCAACGCCTTCGACTTCCAGCCCTAAATTAGTAAGAAGTGTAGAAATTTCTTCTGATGTTTTAGTAGTTTTTATGAATTGCTTGAGCCAGTTGTAAGATATTCTCATTGCTTTTATAGATATTTTTATTGACTTGCAAAGATAAAACTTTAGTATTTAATCAAAGAAATATTATCAAAGTAAAAATGATTCTAATTTAGAAATCATAAAATTCAGATTTTCATCGAGTTATATTCGCTCAGATTTTTTTTTCATTATTTTTTACAAAAAAACACAAAAAATCCTTGCAGAATCAAAAACCTGTTGTATATTTGCACTCGCAATCAAGCACTAATCGGGCGATTAGCTCAGCTGGTTCAGAGCACCTCGTTTACACCGAGGGGGTCGGGGGTTCGAACCCCTCATCGCCCACAAAAACTCTCAAGGAAACTTGAGAGTTTTTTTATGCTCTTTTTTTATTCTTTAAAATAAAAAACCCGCTAGATTTACTCTAACGGGTTCCCTAATTACTTCTTAATCAAACCTAAGTCGACTAATCTCTCGTATAAAAATTCTCCAGCCGTAATATCCTCATATTGTTTAGGGTTGTTATCGTCTATACAATTCTCTAAGACATTTAATTTCATTTCACTTACAGGATGCATAAAAAACGGAATAGAGTACCTTGAAGTTCCCCACAATTCTCTTGGAGGGTTTACAACCTGGTGAATAGTAGATTTAAGCTTATTGTTTGTATGCCTAGAAAGCATATCCCCTACATTGATAACAAGCTCATCATCTTGAGCAATCGCATCAATCCACTCTCCTTTATGGTTTTGTACCTGAAGTCCTTTTCCTTGCGCTCCCATTAAAAGAGTAATTAGATTTATATCACCATGAGCCGCAGCCCTTACAGCGTCTTTTGGCTCTTGCGTAATAGGAGGATAATGTATCGGTCTTAAAATACTATTACCGTCTTTGATATAATTATCAAAATAAAACTCATCTAATCCTAAATAAAGAGCTAGTGCTCTAAGGACATAAACTCCTGTTTTTTCGAGCATTTGATAAGCTTGTTTGCCTACTTCATTAAATTTCGGAAGCTCATCCACAGTTACATTAGCTGGATATTCCGATTCGTATTTAGAACCTTTAGAGACATATTGACCAAAGTGCCAAAATTCTTTTAAGTCTCCTGAAGTCCTGCCCTTTGCGCTTTCTTTCCCAAACGAAACGTAACCTCTCTGCCCTCCAATTCCGGGGATTTCATATTTGGTTTTTGTTTCTAGCGGAAGATTGAAAAAATTGCGAACCTCTGTATAAAGTTCATCAACTAATTGATCGTTTAGAAAATGACCTTTTAATGCCACAAAGCCAATTTCTTCGTATGCTTTTCCGATTTCATTTACAAATTTTTGTTTACGTACCGGGTCGTCCGATAGGAAATCACGTAAATCCACACTTGGAATGTTTTGCATAACCTGTATATTTTTATTAACCTAACAAATATAAAATTTTAATTTCAGAAATATCAAGTCTTTTGGCTTTTCATCCTACAGATAGTAAAATAAATTATTGCGTAAATTCTAAAATAGAATGTAACAAAAACACCTTTTTGTTTACCAATAGAGAAAATCAATTATCACAATTATGTTTAAGCGTTTTTTAAAATTAGAATGGAAAGCTTTTTTTCGTTCTGCTAGCCTCGGGAAAAGTATTGGACTAAAAGTCCTAATGGGTTTTTTGGCCATCTACTTTATGTCTTCTTTTTTAGTTTTAGGAATTGCATTGTATCCGATGCTACAAGAGTTCTTCCCCAATCAAAAACCTATGGAAGCTCTGAATAATTTTGTAGCTATTTGGATTGTTACAGAAATCATAGCTCGTTTTATACTTCAATCTCTTCCGGTATTAAACATTAAACCATTGATGATAAACAACATCAAACGAAAAACAATCATTCATTTTGTTCTTTTAAAAAGTATTTTTTCATTTTATAATACTTTAGCACCTCTAGCTATTATTCCGTTTGGGATGTGGTGTATTAGTCAAGGCGACTATTCTACCGTTCAAATCATCGGTTGGATGGTGGCTATGTTAGCCCTTATTCTGGTTATAAACTATTCTAATTTTCTGATTAAAAAGAGGTTTACGGATAACCTAAAAGCATTTATACCTTATATAGTTGCAGCAGTTATTCTGGTGGGATTAGAATATTTTGAGGTATTTAAAATCAGTGAACTCATTGGGGCAGCTATGAATTTTCTATTAAAAAATCCCTATTTAGCTATCGTTCCGATTCTTATTGCCATCGGATTGTATATGTGGAATTTCAACTATTTGAGAAATAACTTTTATCTGGACGCCTCTCTCAAAGGAAAATCTTCACAAGCCACAGCATCTGACTTATCTTGGACCAAAAAATTCGGGAATATCGCTCCTTTCTTACAGAATGACATAAAATTAATCTGGAGAAATAAACGTCCGAAATCTACCGTGTGGATGTGTCTGTTATTTGCTGCATACGGATTGTTTTTTTACACACAATCAATATTTTTAGAATCAAGTCTAACGGCAATTTTTGTAGGGATTTTTATTACCGGAATTTTCGTAATCAACTTTGGGCAATTTATCCCTGCTTGGGATAGTAGTTATTATTCTATGTTGATGTCTCAAAACGTTTCTATGAAACAATACTTAGACTCCAAAGCTGGTCTAATGTATTTTTCAATACTTATAATGTCTATCCTTACCACTCCGTATATATATTTTGGAGTAAATATTCTACTAATTCATTTAGCCTGTGCAGTTTATAACGCAGGAATCAATGTTCCTTTGATTTTATACGCAGGATCTTTTAATAAAAAACGAATTGATTTAGAGAAAACACCATTTATGAATTATCAGGGAACAGGAGCTACACAGTGGATTTTAGGCTTCCCGCTTCTGGTAATACCATTGCTTATTTTTATACTTATAAACTGGTTATTAGACTGGGAAATAGCAACCCTTGTAATTGCCGTTATCGGAATTATCGGACTATTGCTTAAAAATGTGTTTATGGAAAAAATTGTAGAAGCCTACAAAATCAGAAAACACGCAATGATAACAGGATTTAAACAGCAAGAAAGTTAATAAACCTTATCACAAAAAGCGATTCACAATATAAGAAACAACCATAAAAACAAAGAAAATGATACAAGTAACTAATCTTACCAAAACATACAACGGAACTACAGTTCTGAATATTGATAGTTTAGAAATCAAAAGAGGCGAAAGTTTCGGGCTTGTCGGAAATAATGGAGCAGGAAAGACTACGTTTTTTAGCCTACTTCTAGATTTGATTCAACCGAGCACAGGAAATATTACCTCTAACGGAATTCAAGTACATTCAAGCGAAGATTGGAAACCTTTTACCGCTGCTTTTATCGATGAGAGTTTTCTGATCGGTTACCTTACTCCCGAAGAGTACTTTTATTTTATAGGTGATCTAAGAGGTCAAAATAAAGCAGATGTTGATGCTTTATTAGACAGATACAAAGAGTTCTTTAATGACGAGATTCTGAATAACAAAAAATACCTTCGTGATTTATCTAAAGGCAATCAAAAGAAAGTAGGAATTATTGCCGCTCTTATAGGAAACCCTGAAGTTATAATTCTGGATGAACCTTTTGCTAATCTGGATCCAACAACCCAAATCAGGCTAAAGAGAATCATTAAAGAATTAGCTGATAATCCAGAGGTAACTATACTAGTTTCAAGTCACGATTTAGCTCATACTGTTGAGGTATCAAATAGAATTGTAGCTCTAAACAAAGGACAAATCGTAAAAGACATTCAAACCTCTCAAGAGACCTTAAGAGAATTAGAGGCGTTCTTTGCAGTTTAATTAAATATTTAAAAAAAACGAGTTCATTAAATGAACTCGTTTTTTTATTTGACAATGTATAAATACATTATTTCTTTGCATTCACTTTAGCAGAAAGTTCCATAGAAATAGAAGAACGCTCCATTTTTAGTTTTCCTGACATTGTCTCAATAACTATACTGTCTTCTGATAATTCTGCAATTTTTCCGTGGATTCCACTTTTGGTAATAATCCTATCGCCTACTTTAAGGTCGCTTTCGAATTGTCTCTCTTTTTTAGCTCTCTTTTGTTGAGGCATAATAATCAAGAAATAAAATACGGCAAAAATTAATAAATAAGGCAAAAAAGCCATCATTCCGTCCATAATATTTGTTTTAAGATTTTACGTTTGCTTTGATTGTTAACACTTCTGTACCCGTTTCAGTATTGGTAGTAAGTGTAACTGTTTTGGTTTGTGTACCTACACTTGTTGCATTATAAACAATTGGCACAACCCCTGTTTCTCCTGGTTTGATAGGAGTTTTTGTATAATTATCAGGCACAGTACAACCACATGAAGGTTTTGCTTCAAGGATTATCAAATCGGCTGTTCCTTCGTTTTTGACAACAAAAGTATGCTCTACCTTTTCATTTAATTTTAAATCTCCAAAATCGTGTACTTGATTGTCAACTGATAATTTAGGCATTCCTGTTTGTGCAGCAACAACTGTTTCAGAACTACTTTCCTCAAATTTGTTTACAGCACTTTCTTTGCACCCTGTAAAAGCTAAAGTCAAAGCAACTAATAAAATTGATTTACGCATCATAACTATTTGATTTTTATTTGTTTTAGTTTGTTTTTCAAATTACAATAATCCTCTTCCTGATTTAAGAGGTCTGTTTTCTTCTTGATATTTTTTAGACAAATTATCCAAAATTCCGTTGATAAAGATACTACTTTTAGGAGTAGAATATTCTTTGGCTATTTCTAAATATTCGTTAATTGTTACTTTATACGGAATAGACGGAAATTTCAGAAACTCACAAATAGCCATTTTTAGAATAATTGTATCTACTTCAGCAATTCTATCTTTGTCCCAATTTGGGGTTTTATCAATATATTCTTTTTCAAATAAACTTTCGTTGAGGATCGTCTTCCTAAAAATTTGCTTTGCAAATTCTTTGTCATCTTCATCTTTATACAGTTTAGAGACTTTAAAGTCAACTGTATCCTCCTTTAGATTTTTCAGTTGTCTTTGAATATTAGTATTCACTGACGGGATATCATCTACCCAAGTGAGTTTATAATCTTCTAGATATTCATAAAGCTTATTGTTTGGAGCAATAACCTCAGTAAATAGTTCAACTACAAATTCTTTGTCTTCTTCAAACGATTTGTTTTTTGAAGCCATATAATTTTTATAAATATCGCTGGCTTTTATATCATTGAGAAGTAAAATAATATAATCATCATTCAACTTCCAATTATTAACCTTCTTATCTTCTAAAGCCATAGAAAGCGAGTTACTCTCTGAAAGAATACTCAACACGCTATTTTCTATAAATTTAGTATTTGGATTTAGCTCTTCTGGAGTAGCAAGATGTTTCTTTTTTGATTTTTCGATGTAATCAATTTCGTGCTTTTGGATTTCTACTAGAGCAGAAAGGATAGTAAGATATAAATTATTGATATTTTCGATACTATTAAAAAGAAATTTTTCTTCCTTTTCGATAGCGTCTGAATTGCTTTGATGCATAGAGTATATAGATTGCATCACTTTTACTCGGATATGTCGTCTGTTTAATAACACCTTAAAGAACTTTGTTTTTATAAAATTACAAAGCGAAAGAGTTTGCTTCTTTCGCTTTGCAAAAATAGTAATTATTAACCACGAATTACACTAATTATAACAATTTTTATTCGCGGAATCTATTTCAGAAATTTATTTGCGTTCTGCTTTTTTAGCATCAATACGTTGTTGAGCAACCGAAAAAGCAGCCTGATGCGTAGTGATATCATTTTCTTTAGCAAAATTCAACGTCTGAAGTGTAGTATTATATATGTTTTCGGTTCTTCTCAACGCTTCCTCTTTTCCGTAACCTACAATTTCTCCATAAACATTGATGATTCCTCCTGCATTTATCAAAAAGTCAGGAGCGTAAACAATCCCTCTTTCTTTTAATATTTGCCCATGAACTATTTCATTAGCCAATTGGTTATTAGCGGCTCCAGCAATTACTTTAGCTTTAATTTTGTTTACAGTTTCGTCATTGATGGTAGCCCCTAAAGCACAAGGAGCATAAATATCAACTTCTTCTGAATACAAATCGTTTCCTCTATAAATCGATGCTCCATATTTAGAAGCTACTTCTTGAAGTTTTTCTTCGTTGATATCCGCAATCTGAACAATAGCACCTTCTTTAACCAAATAGCTTACAAGAGTTTCTCCTACGTGTCCAATTCCTTGAACCATTACTTTTTTACCTTGAAGATTGTCTGAACCAAAAGCAAAATTATGAGCTGCTTTTAAACCCATAAAAACTCCGTATCCTGTAACAGGCGAAGGATTTCCTGAACCACCTTTACTTTCAGATATTCCAGTAACATATGGAGTAATTTCGCGTATTAAATCCATATCGGGTGTAGTAGTACCTACATCCTCAGCTGTAATATATTTTCCGCTTAATGAATGTACAAATTCTCCAAATTTAGCAATCATTTCAGGAGTTTTATCCATTTTAGAATCTCCAATTATAACTGCTTTTCCACCACCCAGATTCAATCCAGAAATAGCTGATTTATAAGTCATTCCTCTTGAGAGACGAAGCACATCATTTAAAGCTTCCCACTCATTGTTATATTTCCACATACGAGTTCCTCCAAGTGCAGGTCCTAAAACCGTATTGTGAATTCCGATTATTGCTTTTAATCCTGTATCTTTGTCGTGACAAAATACAATTTGCTCATGGTCATTAAACGAAATCTGTCCAAATACGGGAGCCACTTTTTGTAATTCAATTGGGTCAGTAGTTATTGTCATTATTTATTGTATTATTATTGAGTCACAAATTTACCTTTAAATTAAGATTATACAAAATATTTTGATTTAATTACTAATATACAAACATAAATCTATTTTTTTTATCATTTAATCAAAACAAACGGTAAATAAAATAATAAAAAACTATTTTTTAAGAATAAATGAAAGAATTAAAATATCTAAATAAGTACTTCTATAAATACAAATATCTTTTTATCGGGGGAATCCTTATTACAGTTTTAGCAAGATTTCTTGCCTTATATACACCCAGATTAGTTGGTAAATCAATGCAAATAGCAGAAGATTATTCTAAACACGGAATAGGGACACGAGAAGCAGCAGAATCACAAGTTTTAGAAAACCTGATGTGGGTTATTGCTGCTGCCTTAGCCTCTGGAATTTTCACTTTCTTAATGCGTCAAAGCTTGATTGTAATGTCTAGACATATTGAATTTGATTTGAAAAATGAAATTTTTGCGCATTACGAAAGGCTATCTCAAAGTTTTTATAAACGAAACAGAACTGGAGATTTGATGAACCGGATTAGTGAGGACGTAGCTAAAGTTCGCATGTATACTGGGCCTGCTGTGATGTACGGAATCAATACTTCTATAACATTTTTTGTGGTTATTATTCAGATGTATCTAATTTCGCCTCAACTTACGCTTTATACCCTTATTCCATTACCCCTTTTATCTTATAGTATTTTTAAATTGAGTAATGCGATTAATAAAAGGAGTACCCTATACCAACAAAACTTATCTTCTTTAGCGAGCTTTACTCAAGAAATGTTTTCGGGAATTAGGATTATCAAGGCGCATAACATCGAACAAAATATTCAAAAAGACTTCACCCAACTCTCGGCAGATAGCAAAGTTAAAAATATGAAGCTGTCTTTCTTGAATTCGATTTTTGGTCCACTGATGATTTTCTTGATCGGATTGAGCAGTCTTATTGTGATTTGCGTAGGAGGAATAATGTACATCAACGGAAGTATCTCGCATATCGGAATCATAGCCGAATTTGTTTTATATGTCAGCATGCTTACCTGGCCTGTTGCCTCATTGGGATGGATTTCGTCTATGGTACAAGAGGCAGAAGCTTCTCAGAAGCGAATTAATGAATTTTTAAAAGAGGTTCCAGACATTCAAAACAAAGAAGACAAACCTACTGATATCTTAGGTAGCATTGAATTTAAGAATGTTTCTTTCACTTATGACGACACCAACATTCAGGCTCTAAAAAACATAAGTTTTAGTATAAATAAAGGAGAGACAATTGCTATTCTCGGAAAAACCGGAAGTGGTAAATCTACCATTCTATCCCTTATTTCAAGATTATATGACATTGATAAAGGAGAGCTATTGGTTGACGGAAACCCGATTGACAAAATAAATTTGGATAGCCTTCGAAATTCAATCGCGGTTGTTCCACAAGATGCATTTTTGTTTTCGGATACCATTAAAAACAATATTAAATTTGGTAAAGAAGATGCCAGCGATCAGGAAATTATTGAGGTAGCTAAGAAAGCCGTTGTTCATCACAACATAACGGAGTTCAAGCTAGGTTATGACACTATTTTGGGAGAAAGAGGGATTACACTTTCAGGAGGTCAGAAACAGCGTGTTTCTATAGCTCGAGCACTTATTAAAGACACTCCTATCCTTTTGTTAGACGATTCTCTTTCGGCTGTTGATACAGAAACTGAAGAAGCTATTTTGAATAATTTAGAAAAAGAAACTCAGCATAAAACTACTTTCATTGTAAGTCATAGAGTATCAGCTGCGCGAAACGCAGATAAAATAATAGTACTTGATCAAGGTGAAATAATTCAAGAAGGAACTCATAATCAGCTCTTAAACCAAGAGGGATATTATAAAGAACTGTACGAAAAACAACTTTCAGAGAAAGAAAACTAAAAATTTATTGTTTGTTACTATTTTTTTTTAGACTTTTGGAAATAAAATTATATCTAAAAAAATAAAAACGAGTTATGGAGGAAAAAGATTTTTTAGAGAAAGATGAGATTTTTTCTAAAGTACAAAGAGCGGGAAGAAGAACGTATTTCTTTGATGTGAGAGCTACAAAATCTGATGATTATTACATTACTATTACCGAAAGTAAAAAGTTCACAGAAGAGGATGGCTCATTTCACTTCAAAAAACATAAAATTTATCTGTACAAAGAAGATTTTGCAGAGTTCAAAGAAATTTTGGACGAAATGACACAATATGTGTTAGACCATAAAGGAGAAGAAGTAATTTCTGAAAGACATCAAAGAGATTACAAAAAAGAAGAAAATGGTACCTCAAACAGTTTTACAGATGTAAGCTTTGACGATATTTAGTCTGACATTACATTAAAACCTATCAAACTCCAAAGATATCTTTGGAGTTTTTTGTTGTAATTACAGCAATCTCTTCAACTGATTTTCCGTAAAGTTCAGCTAATTTTTGAGCTACATTTACCACATAAGAACTTTCGTTTCGCTTTCCTCTATACGGAACAGGAGCCAAATAAGGCGCATCGGTCTCCAAAACAATATATTTTAAATCTATCTGGCTAATATATTGATCTATTTTTCCGTTTTTAAAGGTCACCACCCCTCCTATTCCCAGCTTAAAGTTTAGTGATATAGCTTGTTGTGCCTGTTCAAAACTCCCAGTAAAACAATGAAATATTCCAAATAAATCTTCTGATTTTTGTTCTTCCAAAATCTCAAATACTTCATCAAATGCCTCTCTACAATGAATCACAATCGGCAATTTATACTTTTTGGCTAATTGTATCTGATGTCGGAACGAATCTTGTTGCTCTTTCAAAAATGTTTTATCCCAATACAAATCAATTCCTATTTCTCCCATAGCATAGAATTTTCTTTGTTCTAACTGTTTTTCGACCAATGCTAATTCTTCTTTATAGTTTTCGTGGGTCGATGTCGGGTGCAATCCACACATCAAAAACATATTTTCAGGATACTTTGCTTCCAAAGCATACATAGCAGGAACATACGAACTATCGATTGCGGGAATAAAAAATCGGTTCACTCCTACTGATAAAGCTCTCTGAATCACTTGATCTCTATCTTCTGAAAATTCTTGGCTATATAAATGGGTATGGGTGTCGGTGAGCATTTTGTAATTATGATTTAACTCCTTTCTTCCGTGAGGTCAAAGACCAAATTATTGAGATTAACAATAGACTTCCGATAACAGTTAGCGAAATACTTGACGGAAAGTGATAAAAAGGCATGATAATCATTTTCATCCCGATAAAAGCTAAAATAACCGCTAATCCGTAATGGAGTTTGGAAAACA
Source organism: Flavobacterium suncheonense (assembly GCA_040392465.1). GTDB lineage: Bacteria > Bacteroidota > Bacteroidia > Flavobacteriales > Flavobacteriaceae > Flavobacterium > Flavobacterium suncheonense_A. The sequence continues at coordinate 7,129 of JBEBWA010000014.1, read as the reverse complement.
TATCCATTGAATTTGCCAATAAGAAATACAGCGAACGAAGACCTAAAATAGCAAAAATATTGGATGTATAAAGAATAAACGGATCATCAGGAGCGATGGCAAAAATAGCTGGAATACTATCTACTGCAAAGACTAAATCCGTAATTTCGATAACTGCCAGAGCTACAAAAAGAGGCGTAGCATATTTCACTCCTTGTTTTACCATAAAGAATTTATCTCCATTAAATTCATTGGTTACTTTAAAGAATTTATGTACTAATCTCACCCCTAGGTTTTTGTTTAAATCTTTTTCTTCTCCTTCGTCCTCTGAAGAAGACCAAGACTTGATTCCTGCAATAATCAAGAAAACACCAAACACAAACAATACAACATTGAGTTCTCTTGACAATCCTGTTTCTGGATCAATACCTAAAAAAGGAAGCGTAACATAGGTGTGTTTGATAAGTTCTACTCCCGCAAAAATAAAAATTGCCCTAAAAATCAAAGCTCCTAAAATCCCCCAGAACAAAACCTTGTGTTGATATTCTTTGGGTATTTTAAAAAACTTAAATACGAGTATAAAGACAAACAAATTGTCAACCGAAAGGGCTTTTTCAATCCAATAAGCCGCCTGAAATTTCGAGAAATTATCCGAAATTCCGTAGGGTTTATCTAAAACATAGTAGATAACCGCACTAAAAACCATGGCTAACGAAATCCAAACAACAGACCAGTTTAAAGCCTCTTTGTTAGAGACTGCATGAGCATTCTTGTTGAATACTCCAAGGTCTAAAAGCAACATTATTATTACTGCAATTCCGAATCCCGCAATAAGCCAAGGATGGTTAATTAAATGATCGTTCATTTATACTTAAAGTATTATACTGTTATATATTAATTGATGACTAAAATCCGTGTAGCCATTGTTCAGGGTTCAGAGTAGTCAGGTTATGACTAACCGTAAATTTAATAGTTGTACTTCCGTTGGGATAAGTATGAACTCTTCCTAGCTTTTGCTTAAATGATACTTTTTGTCCTTTTTTGACATATACCTTATCGAGATTTCCGTAAACTGTCATATAATCTCCGTGTCTTACAAAAATAAAAATATTAACAGGCGTATGTACCATAATTTCGGATACTTCCCCTTCAAAAACAGCTTGCGCTTCTGCTCCTTGATTGGTTTTGAAATCTACCCCTTGATTATTTATTGGAATTGATTTTTCGATAGGATGTGGTTGAACTCCATAACGCAAATAAACAACACCCCTCTCCACAGGCCACGGAAGCTTTCCTTTATTTGCCTTAAAGTTCCCCGCAATAATTTTTGCTTCTGGACTTAAATCAATAGTGGTTGACGAAATTTTCTTTTCGTCCACTTTCTTACCTGTTACCTTCGCCTCTGCCTCTGCCTTTTTTCGGTTAGCCTCCGCAATAATTTCTCTTTTAATTTTTTCGATTTGCTTATCAATTTGAGAAACTTCTTGTTGTTTTTTGTTTATATCAGCCGTATATTTTCTTTTGTTTTTATCTATAATAGCCATTAACACATCTTGAGCTTTTCTCTCTTTTTCAAGATTGGCAAGTTCTTTTTCGGTTTCTTGTAACAGCCTTTCTTTTTCTGCTTTTTGTTTTTGCAACACTTTATTCTTTTCTGCTAAAACCTCAGATTTTTTTTGTACTTCAACACCTTGCTCTTTCCGATATTCGGTATATTGTTTCATATACTGAATGCGTTTATAGGCCTGCAAAAAGTTATCCGAAGACAAAATAAACATAGCTCTACTCTGCTGCGAACGAGCCTCGTAAGACATCACAATCATTCGGGCATAGTCCGCCTTTAGCGCTTCAAGTTCTTGGGTTAATTCATCAATATGACTCTCATTAGTATTGATTTCTTTATTTAGAAGTTTTTCTTGCTCTTTGGTAGTTTTAATCAAGTTTTCGGTAAGTCGGATTTTGGTGCGTTGCTCCTGCAGTTGTTCCAATACCGTTTTTTCTTTGTTTTGCTCCGATTTAAGCAATTCTCTAAAATTAGTAATCTGCTTGAGAATTTGAGCTTTTTGAGCTTCGAGTTGTCTCTGCTTATCTATTTGAGAAAAAGCAGCAACCGAAATAAAGAGGAATATATATATATAAATGTGTCTAAACATTCTTGAAAATTTTGACAAAGTTACTTTATTTGAGTTATATAAACCACTTAACTCCACAGAGTTTTAAACACTTATTTCCACAAATTAACAAACAAATACCTTCTAAGTTTAGCAACAGGATTTTCTAATCAATCTTTATTTGCTTATAGTCAGGTGGAATCTCATACGGAAAAGTAATATCCGTATCAAAATCAATAGTTTTATACTCTACTTTAAATTCATTTTTGTCTTTCCCGTTTAGTGAGGAAATAAAAATAACATACGGAAGTTTAGTGTTATTTGATGTTTGATAGTTCGAATATTCTACAAAGGCACTTCTATCTTCATACTTTTGTTCTACGTATTGTTTAACCAAATTAAAATTCAGAGGTTCAAAATAATACGCCTTAGAAAGTCTCTTTTGGTTAGATGAGAGTTTATATAAATTGTTTTCGATAGTATGCACCAACTTATCTTTATCCAGGCCATCTATAGTTCTCCCCAACAGTAGATTCTGAACTTTCTGAAAATCCAATTCTGTTCCTAGAAACTCACTTAGCATTTCGTAATTACCCTCAAAATATTCGCTTTCTAACTTGTTATAATAACTCACATATTCTGGAGTTATATACGCTTTAATTACTGTCCCTACAAAAGGAGCTCTACAACTCACTAAGATAATTTCGTCTTTTTTTATTCTGATATCAAGGGTTATATTAAAAAGAGAATAGCTCGTATTTCCTTTAATATGCAAAGTATTGAAATCAAGCTTGCTAGTAGCGTTGTACTGTTTTGTTATCTCTTTTAAAGAGGTGGAGCTCATTTCTTCTAAAGAGACAATGGACTGTTTTGTCTTGCACGAAGTTAAAATTAGAAAAAAGGCAAAAAGCGGAATATATTTTTTAAGTGTCAGCTTCAATGTAATATGAATTTTACTGTTTTTATTTTTTGATTAAAATAGGGGTGATTTACAATTTTTTGCACTGTTACTTTTTCAAGGTCTTCATCAAAGTTTCTGCCTTTTGATTATATTTAACCTTATCTTTTTCGTTAGACAAACCAGCACTTGTTTCGGTTAATTGAATATAAAAGTTAAGTTCCAGAACTTCGTTATCAATCAAATAATCCAACCCTTCTTCTAACACATCTTTTGCCTTTTTAAAGTTTCTCATTTGATTGTGAGCAAGCCCATTATAATAGTACAGTTCTGGTTGTAACGGAAATAAGTCTTTAAAATTATCTGACTTTTCTAATACTCGATCAAAATTCCCCATTTCTGTATAAGATTGCAACAAAAGTAGCATTGCTTCGAGATCATTGAGGTTGTCTTCTAGACTGATTTCAAAATAATCCGAAGCCTCTTTCCAATTATTCTTAGTAAAAAAGAACTTCCCTACTTCTTTAGGTACTGAGACATGGGGGTCATTTTTAAAATACTTGATTGCCTTTTCCAGTTCATTATCATATTGAGGATTATTACTCACAAAAATCAAAAACTCATTTAGTATTCTGTGTTTAATTTTGTAATCTACCTGATCGCTCTCCAATACGGTTTTCATAGAGCTTATAGCTTTTTCAGGATTATTTTCTTCGAGGTAGAACTTAAATAAACTCACGTGAGCCCAATCAGAATCAGGAATGTTTTTAGCTAATAACTTAGCTATGTCGAACGCCTTCTCATCTTGATCCTTTTCTGAATATTGATAAATTAAAGCAATATAAGCCTGTTCATTCTTGGGATTCTTCTTTATTTCCGCCTCCAAATCCCCTGTACCAGAAGAGTTTACTTTATCTTTTTGAATTTGATGTCTATACATTTCTCGAGTTGGATCAGAAGGCAAAACCTTGTCGAGTTCTTCAATAATAACCAATGCTTTGTCGGGCTGATTTGTGTACATATATAACGAAACTAAATCATCCTGAAATTCGGTTTTACGCTTATCGTTAAAATCAATCAGCTTTTGTACCACCTCAATAGACTTTACATAGTCCTTAGTCTGATAATACACATCGTATAAACTCAAATAAAACCATTTGTTTGTATTGTCTTTTTCGATGGCTCTCTTGATATAATCTTCTGCTTCATAATATTTTTTCTGAAAAAAATAATTCTTTCCAATCTCGTGGTACAGCATCGCCTCATCGGGTTTTAGCTGTAAGGCTTGTTGTAATGAATTGAGAGCTCTGTCGTAGTTTTCAATTCCCTTTTGCTTTAAGGATTCGTAAAACAATTCTTGAAACTTGTCTTCGACTAGTGCAATACTGTCTGGTTCAACCATATTAGGTTGAGCAAAAACAGTAAACCCCAGTAAATAAAATATATAGGTGAGCTTTTTCATTTTTCTATCTCTAAATTTAATTACCATCGTATTCCTACCCCCGCTTTTAATAAGCTTACTCTTACATGATAGGGAGAAACAGAATTTCTATTTTCTCCTTTTAACCGAGTAAAGTCATATTGCATCTGAATAAAAACCCTATCTGAAATATCATAAACCAATCCTAAACCAAAATTATATCCACTCCATGTTTCGCTGGTATAATATAAATCCTCTGTATAGTTAGTTCCATCTGCCCTAAAAATCATAAAAGAATAACCTGCATATCCAAAAGGGCGAAATTCTGGCAACTGCTCAATGGCTAACTCTGCAAAAAGTTTAGGCTGAAAGTAATAATTAAACAGCAGATAATACTCAAAATCTTCTTCATTCCGGAACTTCATCACTCCCGCATTTAGTCCTGTTCCAAAATTTAAAAAATCTGTTTTTATAAATCGGTACTTTACTCCTATATCAAATATTCCTAAAAAATTCTGTCCTACAAAATTATTATCAACAGGAATAGGATAATTCACTTCTAAACTCCATTTCTTTTCTTGAGAAAAACAATGAGATAAAGAAAAACTGAACAATAAAAGAATAAAAATTTTATGACCCCTCATCTCATTCTCAACTTCCAATTGATTTGTGAACAATTAAGCAAAGATAATACCACGAACTTACAAAAAAACAACAAAACAAAAAACTACTATCTTGTTAAAGACTTTATTCGGGCAAAAATATGAGAATATCGGTTTTTGATTTACCTTTGCAAAAATGGTTTAAACAGCACAAATGAACACACTAACTACAACTAATTTCAATTTCCCGAATCAAAAATCGGTTTACAGAGGAAAAGTAAGAGAAGTTTACAACATCAATGACGAGCTCTTAGTAATGATTGCAACAGACAGAATTTCTGCTTTTGACGTGGTCTTGCCCAAAGGAATACCCTACAAAGGGCAAATTCTGAATCAAATTGCCACAAAATTTATGCAATTGACTCAAGACATCGTCCCGAATTGGCTTATTGCTACACCTGACCCAAATGTAGCGGTAGGACATTTGTGTGAGCCTTTTAAAGTGGAGATGGTCATCAGAGGTTATCTCTCTGGACATGCAGCAAGAGAATATGCAAGCGGAAAAAGAATGCTTTGTGGAGTAGCACTTCCAGAAGGAATGAAAGAAAATGACAAATTTCCACAACCCATTATCACTCCTTCTACAAAAGCAGATAATGGTGAGCATGATGAAGATATTTCGAGAGAAGAAATTTTGAGCAAAGGTATTGTTACAGAAGAAGATTATCTGATTTTAGAGAAATATACTCGTGCTTTGTTCGAAAGAGGCACAAAAATTGCAAAAGAAAAAGGACTTATTTTGGTAGATACAAAATATGAATTCGGAAAAACCAAAGACGGAAAAATTGTTTTGATTGACGAAATTCACACTCCCGATTCATCGAGATATTTTTATGAAGAAGGTTATGAAGAAAGACAACAAAAAGGAGAAGCTCAAAAACAATTATCTAAAGAGTTTGTTCGTCAATGGTTAATAGCAAACGGATTTCAAGGTAAAGAAGGACAACAAATTCCTGAAATGACCGAATCATACGTAAATTCAGTTTCAGAAAGATATATTGAACTATACGAAAATATTTTAGGAGAAAAATTTGTCAAAGCAGACGTTACCAATATCGAAAGACGAATTGAAGCCAATGTAATGGAGTATTTAAGTAAATAGCAGGAAGAAAAAAGAAGTACAACACTTCTGGAACAACTGAGCCATAAACAATCATTAAACAGAAATCATAATGAATACAAAAGCAAAACTATTATTAGCACTATTGGTAGTGATTACTTATGCTTGTTCTACCAATCCATTTACGGGAAAGAAATCTTTGGATTTGATTGGAAATAACGAAATCTTTGCTTCATCCTTCCAATCATACAGCGCCTTTTTAAACGAAAATAAGGTAATTATAGGAACAGCTGATGCCCAACGAATTAAAACAGTTGGAGAAAAAATACGCAAAGCAGCCGAAACTTACCTTCGATCAATCGGTCAAGAAAGTTACCTCGACGGGTATTCATGGGAATATAATTTAGTGGATGATTCTTCTGTAAACGCATGGTGCATGCCTGGGGGCAAAATTGTTTTTTACACTGGAATTCTTCCAATTTGTAAAGACGATGCAGGAATTGCAGTTGTTATGGGGCACGAAGTAGCTCACGCACTTCTGAATCACGGAAAAGGAAGAATGCAAACAGCAATGGGATTAGAGCTTGGAGGTCAAGTTCTAGGAGCTGCAACAGCCAACACATCAGTTGCAACTCAACAAATCATTGCTATTGCCTATACAGGCGGAACTCAATTTGGCGTAATGCTTCCATTTAGTAGAAGTAACGAATCAGAAGCCGATGAATTAGGTTTACGCCTTATGGCTATTGCTGGTTATAATCCAGAAAATGCTGTGCCGTTCTGGCAAAGAATGGCTGCGCAATCAGGAGGGCAGGAGCCTGCTGAATGGATGAGCACTCACCCTTCAAATACTACTCGTATAACTAATCTTCAAAAACTAATTCCAGGAGCTAAGCAAGAAGCTGCTAAATTTGGAGTAACGTTTAAATAATTAGATGTGAGAGCATTAAACAAAAAACTACAAACAAAAAACCACGATATACATCGTGGTTTTTTTAT
>JBEBWA010000013.1:0-97490 GCA_040392465.1 Flavobacterium suncheonense | reverse complement strand
TGACAAGCAACTGCACAAAGAGGTGTTTTTGAGCTTGGTTTCCAGATACAAACATCTCCACAAACCCAAGCAATCATTGAGTTCCAGCTCCATACTGCTACCGGGAAGTTAAAAGCAGAAATAATTCCTACTACTCCAATTGGGTGCCATTGCTCATACATTCTGTGTAATGGTCTTTCAGAGTGCATGGTTAGACCATATAGTTGTCTTGATAGACCTACTGCAAAGTCACAGATGTCAATCATTTCTTGTACTTCTCCTAATCCTTCTTGAAGGGATTTTCCCATTTCGTAAGAAACCAATTTTCCTAAAGCCTCTTTGTGTTTACGAAGCTCATCACCCATTTGTCTAACGATTTCTCCTCTTTTTGGAGCAGGAACCATTCTCCATGATTTGAATGCTTCTGTAGCTTTTTGCATTGCTTTTTCGTAATCATCTTTGGTAGAAGCCTGAACCTTTGCAATAAGAGTTCCGTCAACAGGAGAATAAGATTCTATAACTTTTCCGTTTGCGAAACTTTCTAATCCTGTAGAAGTTCCAAGGTTTAGCTCTTTAATACCTAATTGTTCTAAAGCTTGTTGTATTCCGAATTGGGTTGAAACAGTTGCCATTTTATACTATTTATTTTAAATTAAATTATTTTCAAATTTACGAATTATTTTTTCCACTCTTCAATCCAGGTATGAAGTGCATGAACCCAAAGTTCATCTTCGTTCATACACGGAATTGCTAAAAAATCTTCTCCTCCGTTTGAGATAAAATCTTCTTTGGCTCTCATCCCGATTTCTTCAAGTGTTTCCAAACAATCAGAAACAAAAGCAGGAGTCACCACCGCTATTTTTTTAATTCCGTTTTTGGCGAGATTATCAATCTCTACATCTGTATAGGGATCAAGCCATTTATCTCCTGAAAGTCGTGATTGAAATGTATTCATCACTTTGTTTTGGTCCAAGTTCAAATATTCTACAATTTGCCTTGTAGTTTCAAAACAATGGGTTCTATAACAAAATTCTGAATCGGAAGTAGTAGGAGTACAGCAATACACATCCTTTTCAAACTTTTGGTGAGTACCTGGTTTGCCTGTTTTTCGGATATGCCTTTCGGGAACTCCATGATATGAAAAAACTAGTTTTTCGTAATCATAATCTCCTAAGTGTTTTTTGATGGATTCTGCTTGAGCAGCAATATATTCTTTGCGGTTATAAAAAGCAGGGAAATGAGTTAGTTTCATATTCGGAAACTCCTCTTTCTGAATTTTATTAGCCAGTTCAGTTATAGTTAAAGTCGAAGCCATAGCATGTTGCGGATACAAAGGCAGAACCAAAACCTCTGTTACGCCTTTTTGATGTAATTCTGTAAGACCCGTTTTGATACTTGGCTTTCCGTAACGCATTGCTAAAGCAATCGGCATATCGGTTTTAGCTTGAACTTTTTTGTGTAAGCGTTCTGATAAAACAATAAGCGGTGAGCCTTCGTCCCACCAAATTTGTTGATAAGCTTCAGCTGATTTTTCAGCTCTTTTTCTAAAATTAATTATGATTCCACGAACCAAAAAAACACGCAATAAATACGGAACATCAATTACATATTTATCCATTAAAAATTCATCCAAATACGGTTTTACGTCTTTTGGTGTTGGGCTTTCGGGCGAACCGAGATTGACTAAAAGAACTCCTTTCATGTTGTTGATTTGTTGAATCTATATTCAAGTCGTAATATGACTCCAGCTACTAACTGTTCACGGATTACCGTAAGCTATTTACTTAATTTTGGGTATTCTTTCACAGCTTCTACAAAGGCTTTAGCGTGATCAACGGGAATGTTAGGTAAAATCCCATGACCAAGGTTTACGATATATTTGTCTTTTCCGAATTCGTCTATCATTTGGTGAACCATCTTTTTAATAGTTGAAATCGGAGAAAGCAACCTCGAAGGGTCAAAATTTCCTTGCAAAGTAATATTCCCTCCAGATAAATATCTTGCATTCTGTGGAGAACACGTCCAATCTACTCCAAGAGCCGAAGCTTTGCTTTGAGCCATTTCGCCCAAGGCAAACCAACATCCTTTTCCGAAAACAATTACGGGAGCGACTTTCGAAATTTCCTCTACAATTTGATTGATATATTTCCACGAAAACTCTTGATAGTCAATAGGAGAGAGCATACCACCCCAACTGTCAAAAACTTGGATGGCATTACATCCTGCTTCTACTTTTTTCTTTAAATAGGCAATTGTTGTATCTGTAATTTTTTGTAGTAAAGCATGAGCAGCTTCGGGTTGGGAGAAACAAAATCCTTTTGCTATATCAAAACTCTTTGAGCCCCTGCCTTCAACTGCATAACATAGGATTGTCCATGGTGAGCCCGCAAAGCCAATGAGGGGAACCTCGTCTTCGAGCATTTGTTTGGTGAGTTTGATAGCATCCATTACATAACCTAAAGTCTCGTCAATATCTGGAACCATTACTTTTTCTACGTCTTGAAATGTTCTTATTGGGTTTGGAAGCCAAGGGCCTACATTTTCTTTCATTTCAACCTGAATTCCCATTGCTTGCGGAACCACTAAAATATCCGAAAACAAAATAGCAGCGTCTGGCTTTACAATTCTGATGGGCTGTACCGTAATTTCTGAAGCTAATTCAGGGATTCGACATCTTGTAAAAAAGTCATATTTATCACGCAATGCTCTAAATTCTGGTAAATATCTACCTGCTTGACGCATCATCCAAACCGGAGGTCTCTCAACCGATTCGCCTTTTAAGGCTCTCAAGAATAAATCGTTCTTTAACATAGAAAAAAATTTAAGCCCAAAGGTAGTCATTTATTCTCTTTGGGCGAAATAGAGTTAATCCTTTAATAATTTAGCAAAGTCAGCCCCTGAAGGTTCTTCAAAAATTTCTAATTCAAATTCTGAAGCTATTGTAAGCAGGTGGTCAAAAATATCAGCGGCTACTTTTTCGTGAAAAACCCATCTGACATCATTAGTAAAACAGTAAATTTCAAGCGGAAGTCCTTTTGAGGTTGGCTCCAATTGACGAACCATAGCCGTCATTTCTTTGCTGATTTCAGGTTTTTGTGAAATATATCTGTCGGCATAAATTCTGAAAACACCAATGTTTGTCAATCTTCTAATATTTACGGAAATCATATCTATATCTCCTAAATTTGCGTTATGTTCTGTTATTTCCTGCTCTTTTTCAGAAATATAATCTCTAATAAGACGGTATTTTTTAAATTTAGTAAGCATCTCTTCATCACAGAATTTAAAACTACTGATTTTGAAGTTTATGGTTCGTTTGATTCTTCTTCCTCCAGATTCGGTCATCCCTCTCCAGTTTTTAAAAGAATCGTTGATAAAGGCATAAGTTGGAACTGTAGTAATGGTTTTGTCCCAGTTTTGGATTTTTACGGTATTTAGATTGATTGACAAAACAAACCCGTCAGCATCATATTTTGGCATAGCTACCCAATCTCCTACTCTGACCATATCGTTGGCCGAAACTTGAATACTAGCAACAAATCCTAGAATGGTGTCTTTAAAAATTAACATCAAAATAGCCGAAGCAGCTCCAAGTGATACCAAAAACGCCAAAGGTGATTTTCCAGTTAGTTCAGAAAAAATAATAATACCACAAACAAAAAATATCAATATGGTAATTAATTGCATATAGCTGTCTAATGGTTTGTCAGCAAAAGCTTTTTTGGTTTTAAATAAGTCCCGAAACGATTTAAAAATTCCGTTTATAATAAGTCCGAAAGTGAGAATTATGAAAATATCTGTGATTAAAAGTGTTGCTTGGGTCCATTTCGGGAACCCTGCAAAAATCAGCGGAAGAGCCTGTTTGGCAATCACTAACGGGACAAAATGAGTGAGATTCTTGAGAACCTTATTTTGAATGATGTAATCATCAAACTTTGTTTTGCTCTTTCGGGTGAGTCGAATTACAATTACCTGAAAAATTCTGCGAAGAAAATAATCTATAAAATACAACAGCAAGGCAACACCTAAGAGCAACACTATGGAATTAATACCGTGTGCTAATTTTTCGCCTACACCTAATTGTATTATTTTATCGAATAAAAAGTTATAAATATTACTTTGGAGCTCGGTGTTGTAAGAAATCATTTTTTAGTTTTTTACAAAGTTAATAACGTTAATCAAAAAAGCCTATAAATAGCTTTGATTTGGATTTTTATTAACATGATAGAGTTTAAATATAAAATCCGATTGAACACCTATTCAATCGGATTTTATAAAAAGTAAGTAAGCAATAACCTGCTTTTTAATTTACTATTATTTTTTTAGTAATCATGCTGTTCTCAATCTCTACATTTAAGATATAGAATCCTTGAGGTAAATTTACTAAAGTATAAGTATTGTTTTGAGAGCTAGGATTTTTGATATATTGGATAATTTGCCCATTTAAATTCACCAAGCGTATCTCTTTTATTTCTTTATCTGTAGAAATATTAACTTTTTGGTCTTTCGTTGGATTTGGATAAACCGAAACCGAAATAGGGGCGAAAATATCAGTAGAGTAAGTAGAAGAATATCCCCAGATATCATTTACGTATTGCGGGTTGTCAATATATGGGTTTCTGTTGTCTTGAAAATTGTAAACTCTGTTGTTTATGGCAATTTCTCTCTCGCTCACTGGATCATTCTCGTGCCATTGCAAAAGAATGTCTAAAAATCCATCTGTAAAAACTTGATTACTCGTTCCGTTGAACATGGCATAGCTCCAATTAGAAATTAGATTCTCATATCGAGTTGCAAAATAAAAGTAAATACGAGCTATATCGCCTTTAAATTCGTCGATTGGTTCAAATACCGTTCCTGTATATCCCGGAACAGAACTAGTTCCTTTTTTGGATCCGTTAGTAGAGGTCCAAGAAGCAGAATTTACTTTACCTATCGGATAGTTACTTCTTTGTCCGTTTACATAACCATCAGTAGGCATAACGTGATGTCCGTCTGTTCTCATAGGTGAGTCTTCATTAAAAACAGATTGAGGGATAACATGTTCTCTGTTATAACAACTCCCTTCTCCCGTATAATTACCGCATTGATCCTCACCAAGAGTATAGCTATATGAGTCTGTGCCGTTTGGCTTTTCAGAATAGAAATCTAATAAGGAACCATCATTCTCATAATAATTATCTTTGTAGGCATCGTGATTGTATAACCCCCAAAGAGCTGCGTACGATTTGCTATCATGTCCTTTGATAATGTTGTATAATTGGGTTTTTAGTTGATATCCTGTCCCTGTGGCCGTGTTATAATAATTGGCAGGAGGTTGAGAAAACCCATATATAGTAGCCAAGAGTGTAAAAACAAGGAGTGTTTTTTTCATAATAAATAATTTTAGTGTACTTATTACAAGTTACAATAAAGTACGACTGCAAATGTACTATGTTTTAGAACAAAAGACAAAAGACTTCCTTTTTTTATGATATAAAAAAAATTTCATTTTTAGGCAAAATCTAGTAGATGATGTATATTTGTGATAATTTAATTTTAAAAAATGTCCAAAGTAAAAACAACTTTTTTTTGTCAGAATTGTGGAGTTCAATTTGCGAAATGGCAGGGGCAATGTAACTCCTGTAAGGAGTGGAACACAATTGTAGAAGAAGTTATTCATAAGGAAGAAAAAACAAGCTGGAATTTTACAAAAACAGAAACCCCAATAGCTCAAAAACCACTTCGTATTGATGAAATTGATGCTACAAACGAAGTTCGGCTGGACACTACGGACAATGAATTAAATAGAGTGTTAGGAGGAGGATTAGTTGCAGGCTCTCTTACTCTTGTGGGAGGAGAACCAGGGATTGGAAAAAGCACACTTTTGTTGCAAATAGCTTTAAAACTGCCTTATAAAACGCTTTATGTCTCTGGTGAAGAAAGCCAGAAACAAATAAAAATGAGAGCGGAGAGGATTGACAATGCAAGCCCGAACTGTTATATATTGACAGAAACTAGAACTCAAACTATCTTTAAGCATATTCAAGATTTTCAACCCGAAGTGGTGATTATAGATTCGATTCAAACTTTGCATTCTGATTATATTGAGGCTAGTGCAGGAAGCATTTCGCAAATAAAGGAGTGTACGGCTGAACTAATAAAGTTTGCTAAACAAACCCATGTGCCTGTAGTCCTTATTGGGCATATTACCAAAGATGGAACTATAGCAGGACCTAAAATTTTGGAACATATGGTAGATACTGTTTTGCAATTTGAAGGAGATAGAAATCATATTTATAGGATTCTTCGTTCGCTTAAAAATCGCTTTGGATCTACTTCGGAACTGGGAATTTATCAAATGCAAAATTCAGGACTTCGACAAGTAAGCAATCCGTCTGAAATTTTGATTTCTCATAAAGAAGAAGAATTGAGCGGAACCGCTATTGCAGCTACCCTTGAAGGAATGCGTCCGCTTATGATTGAAATTCAGGCGCTAGTAAGTTCAGCTGTTTATGGTACCCCTCAACGCAGTACGACAGGCTATAATGCTAAGCGGTTGAATATGATTTTGGCAATTCTAGAAAAAAGAGTAGGTTTTCGATTGGCACAAAAAGATGTTTTTTTGAACGTTACGGGTGGAATTTCGGTTGATGACACAGCAATTGATTTAGCTGTTGTAGCAGCTATTTTATCTTCTAACGAAGATATTTCGGTCGAAAAGGATTTTTGTTTTGCAGGAGAGATTGGACTTTCGGGAGAAATCCGCCCTGTAAATAGAGTAGAACAGCGAATTCAAGAGGCAGAAAAGCTAGGTTTTTCGACAATTTTTATTTCTAAATACAATAAGTTTTCGCTAAAAAACACCCAAATTGAGATTAAATTGGTCTCAAAAATCGAAGATGTAGTGCATCATCTTTTTGGTTAAAACTCCTAGAGATTGGTTAAATATATTCCTGAACGGTAACAATAATAGTATTGGCATCGAGTTCTCCAGATTGCCTCCATACCATTTGCCCGTTTTTATATATCATAAGTGTAGGAACAGATTTAATTCTCAAAGCTTCTCCTAACTCATTGTTTTTTTCGACATCAATTTTTATAACTTTTGCCTTATCCCCTAGAGCGGCTGCTACACTTCTGATGACAGAGTGCATTGCTTCTGAAGATTCATTCCAATCGGTATAAAAACTAATCAAAACAGGAACTCCTGTATTTATGATTTCTCCGAATTTAGACATCTGTTTTCGTTTTTAATACTACAAAAATACTACAATTAGTGAATTATTTAACTTTTTAGGTTTTTTTTAAGTTCTAAAACTGTAATTTCTGGCCAAATTCCAACTCTTCCAGAATAAGCATGGAAACCAAATCCTCGGTTTACATACAGAAATTTTCCAGAATCTCTATACAATCCAGCCCAATGTTTATATATATACTGAACAGGGCTCCATTTAAAAACATCTGGGATTTCTACCCCAAATTGCAATCCATGAGTGTGTCCAGATAAGGTAAGTTGAAAGTTTTTAGGGTGGTCTTTTACTTCCAATTCAAAATGTGAAGGATCGTGTGAAAGAAGAATTTTAAAGTCTTGTTCTGTAAGGAGTTTTGAAGCTTTATTCAAATCTCCTGCTTTCTTAAAATTATGTCCCCAATTTTCAACCCCTACTATTGCTATTTTATCAGCTTCTTTTTCTAAGTAAACTGTTTCATTTAGAAGGAGATTAAATCCAATCTGATGATGGAGATTTTTAATTTCTTCAAAATTCTTTTGTTTGTCGGAGGTGGAGGTCCAAATAGTATATTCTCCGTAATCATGATTGCCTAAAATAGAATATTTACCATATTTAGGATTCTTAATCTGATTAAAAGTATGGATCCAAGGATTCATTTCTTTAGCAAAATTATTGACTAAATCTCCTGTAAACAATAAAACATCAAAGTCTTGTTGGTTAATCAAATCAATGGCATACTCTATTTTTTCTTTATTGTCAAAGCTCCCACAATGGATGTCAGAGAGTTGTAGTACTTTAAGTCCGTCAAAACTATCGGGTAAATCATCAAAAAACACAGCTTTCTTAATCACTTTAAAATTGTACTTTCCTTCAAAAATTCCGTAAAGGATAGAAAAAAAAGGAATAGCGGCTACTCCTAAGGCTATTTGACTAACAAATTTTCTTCGTGAAGGAATCATTCTTTGATTTTCTTTTCTAAAAAAGAAATTATAGGCAAGAGCAAATATTCGGTATAAATCTTCCATTAGCAAAAAAGTACTTACAGTGGCTTTGGTTAACAAATACAACAGTAAAAAAGCCAATACCAAAAGCGAATGTTGAGATTGTCCTGCAAATCGGTTAAACCCAGAAATGGTGTAAATAAAATAAACCAAAATTAACAAAGAGCAAACCACATAGGCTACAATCGCTTTTTTGGAATTGAATACCCTTTTTATTGCAAAAAAGGAATAAGTTTCGACAAGTAGGAAAATAAGTATGATAAAAGCCAGTCTTGACAACATATATTTGTGTATTATTAGCACAAAGGAAAAGAATAATTATTGGTTTTAAGTTAAATAAATCTTTAACTTTTGTGAAACCATTACAGTTTGGTTTGAATGAAATATTTGATTGTTAATGGATTACTTAGATGTTCTATAAAGTGAGTTTTATAACCTCACTCCAACAGAAAATTCTAAAGCATCAGCTTTAGCCATATGAGTTTTTAGAAAAACACCTCCAAAAATAGTGTTTGAAAAATAATATTTAAGACCTAATCTTTTGTAAATAGCAGTATCTTCATTAAAGGGAGCGTAGACATAATATCCTAGTTGTCCTTCTAAAGAAAGTTTGGATAAAAACATCTCATATCCTGCAAAGAGGCCAATGCGTTTGTAATCTGTATCTCCCATTTCATCTAATTCAGGATAAGCAACAGAAAGGTATTGAATATGTTCTTTTATATATTGCATCAAAAATAAATCAGCTCCAAATTGAAAGGCACTTTTTCGAGAAATTCGCTTGTCGGCATATCCAGAAAAAACATAAAAAGGGAATTGTTTAGAACCCACTACAGCACTCGAGTTAATTCCGCTTCTGAACACAGCATTATATTTAATTTTTTCTGAAAAATCTCCTTTTTCGTAAGTAATATAATCAGAAGGGTTGGATTCAAAATTATAATTTACCCCTATATTAATAGCAAGAGTGTTGGTGCTAGTATTCGGGGCTTTAATTCTTGCATTGGAGTAGTGATGCAACGAAATTCCGGTTTGGAATCCAAAACCTTGATAAATGTTTTGTTTTTTGTAATTCAATAACAAATAGGTCGATGGCATAAAACGCGTTCCGTAGGCAATATTTCTGAAATTAGTTTCTTTGTCATACGGATTATTATTGTAGGTAACGCCTTGAGCGACCCTAAAGGCTAAGTTTCGATTCAGAAAATAAAATGTCAGGTGTCCGTAAAATGAATATTGTTCTCCTAAAACATCGTATTTCATATCCTGATAGGTTAATGAGATTCCGTAGTCTGGATAATTATATAGCGCTTCCCATTGCTTTTCTCCAAAAGTCTGTTTGTTTAAAGTCAGAATAATCCCTTCTGGATGTCCTCTAATAAGGTGTTTCATCGTGGAGCGATGCTCTAGAATATTTCCGTAAAAATAATCCGTTTCTATATTAAAACGATTTTGAGAAGTTGCATCCCCACAATAGAAAACAGAAAACAAAATACAGAAAATACTCTGAAAAATCAGATTTATATTTTTGAAGTGATTGTCAATAATTTGAAATTTATAATTCATCTTCCCTAAAAACTATAAATCTGATGAGGAGTTACACAAAAATCCAAAGAAATATCCGATTCAAAAACTTCCTCAAATTCTTCTTCTGGTTCAAAGAACGACAAACCTATTTTTAGTACATCGGGTTTACATTCGGTCAAAAAAACATCATAAAACCCTTTCCCGTAACCCACGCGATTTCCCTTTTTATCGAAAGCCAAAAGAGGAACAAAAACCACGTCAATTTTATCAGGGGGAACTTCAATTCCGTTTATTGGTTCAGGAATATTGAAAGTGTTTTTTTTGATTTTAGTGTTCTCTGTAAGCAGAAAATGAACCATTCTTCGTTCTTCAAAAAGAGTTTTCGAAATGACAACCTCTTTATCTTTACCCATTAAAATTTGAAGAATATATTCGGTGGTGATTTCGTTCAGTTCTTCAATGGCCAAAAACAAATGAAAATAGGTTTTATCCCAAATGTTAAGTAAAAGTAAGCGATTAGCAATAGCTAAACTCTTTTGCTCTTTCTCCTCTAATGTCAGAAAGTTACGCAGTTTTTTGTAATAACTACGAAGTTGTTTTTTATCCATTTCTTGCAACCAAATTTAATTCCTATTTTTGCCTGGTCTAAAAATAATAAAATGTCCCATAAAAAAGCCTATTTGCTGATTTTTTTAATCCTGTTGATTGATCAGGTTTCTAAAATTTATATCAAAACTAATTTTATTTATGATGAAGAACATAAAGTTTTAGGTTTGGATTGGTTTAGAATTCGCTTTGTAGAAAATGACGGAATGGCTTTTGGAATGACCTTGCCCACAGAGTATGGCAAACTAATTCTTACCCTTTTCAGAATAGGCGTAGTGATAGGAATCGGTTATTGGTTATGGGATAGTATTCGCAAAAAAGTCTCCAATTATCTTACTGTTGCTATTGCTTGTATCATTGCAGGAGCGTTAGGAAATATTATTGATTCTATTTTTTACGGAGTTATTTTTGACCATTCGTATGGGCAGACAGCTACACTTTTTTCGGACAAACCCTACGGAACACTTTTTCATGGATATGTAGTAGATATGCTATATTTTCCGTTATTTGAGATTCCTTTGTCAGAAGGGAAAACCTTCCGTTTTTTTAGTGCTATTTTTAATGTAGCTGATGTAGCTATTAGCACAGGAGTGGGAATTTTGATTGTATTTAATAAACGAGCTTTTGGATCTAAAAACCAATCTAAATCAACCGAAAATCACTCTGTGAAATAGGGGATATAAATGATGAGTCCAGTTATCAGAGCAGTAATAGCCGCAAAAGTTACAGCTCCTGCAGCAATATCCTTGATAAATCCAATCTTTTTATGGTAATTAGGATGTATAAAGTCTGCTATTTTTTCGACAGCCGTATTCAATCCTTCAATTGCTAAAACCATTCCTATAGCAAGTGTTTGCAGTATCCATTCTGTTTTAGAAATATCAAAAATAAAACCTAAAGCACTTACCAAAACGCCTATTGAAAACTGGACCATTATACTATGCTCAGTTGTGATGAGTTTATAGGCTCCCACCAGAGCATATTTGAAGCTTTTTATTCTGCCTTTTATAAACGAAGTGTTTTTCATACTTTATAAAGAAGCTAAAGCTTTTTCGTAATCTGGCTCATCAGCAATTTCGCTAACTTGTTGTGTGTAAACTACTTTCCCGTTTTCATCAACCACTACCACAGCTCTGGAATGTAATCCTTTCAGAGGGCCATTTGCCAAAGTAAGACCGTAACTCTGTCCGAACTGTCCCGTTTCGAAATCAGAGAGAGTGAGCACGTTATCCAGGCCTTCAGCTCCACAAAAACGCGCTTGAGCAAAAGGTAAATCTCTGGAAATACACAATACTTTTGTGTTGTTCAGATTGGAAGCATTTTTGTTGAAGGTTCTTACGGAGGTCGCACAAGTCGGAGTGTCAATACTCGGAAAAATATTCAAAATTAAACGGGTTCCTTTAAAGTCAGCTAAAGAAACTCTTGATAAATCTGTTTTTACCAATTCAAAATTGGGAGCTGGACTGTTTGTTTTTGGTAATTCTCCTATAGTGTGAAAGGGATTTCCCTTTAGTGTTATTGTAGCCATTTTTCTTGAATTAAAAGTTGAAGGTTTAAAATTAGGTATTTTTTATGAAAGGTTAAAAAATTCCTCAAAAGATATTTAAAACCAACGCAAATTTCTACCTTTACTTTTTAAATCACTATTATGATACACGCTTTAAATATAGTTTGGAATCCTTCTGAAGGGATTGATTTAGGGTTTTTTATGATACGCTATTACAGCCTTATGTGGATTGTAGCTTTTGGGCTTGGGTTTTATTTTATGAAGAAAATCTTTATTCATGAGGGAGAATCATTAGAAAAATTAGATTCTCTTTTCTTTTATACTATCATAGCTACCATGCTTGGAGCACGATTAGGACATGTGATTTTTTATCAACCCGAATTGTTCAAAGAAGATTTTTTAAGCGTATTTTTACCTATTCGTACCCAACCTGAATTTGAATTTACGGGTTTTGCAGGACTTGCTAGTCACGGGGCTGCTATAGCGATTATTATTGCTATATTTTATTTTAGCAAAAAAGTGATGAAGCGTCCGTTTTTATGGGTGCTGGACAGAGTAGTGATTCCAATATCTTTAGGGGCTATTTTTATTCGTTTTGGAAACTTTATGAATTCTGAAATTTTAGGAAAATCAACAGATTCTTCTCTAGGGATAAAATTTGTTCAGGACGAATATAACCCGTACGAAATAGTAAGAGAAACGGGTATTGCCAATTATAGGGAAGCTTATAAAGCTGTAACAACAAATTCAGAATTTGCTCCGCTGATAGAACAAATAACTCCCAAACATCCAGCTCAACTTTATGAGGCAGTATGTTATGTAATTGTTTTTGCAATACTTTTCTTTTTGTATTGGAAAACTAATGCCAGCCAGAAACAAGGGTTTTTGTTCGGTTTGTTTTTGATTTTACTTTGGTCGGTACGATTTATGGTTGAATTTGTCAAAGAAAGTCAAGGAGGTTTTGAGGGAACAAATCCAATTCTTTCTACTGGGCAATGGTTGAGTATTCCTTTTATCCTTATCGGGATATATCTTATATATAGAAGTAGAAGCAACAAAAAAGTATAATTTTGATGCTGAAAGAAAACTTTTTAACGAATGAAACGAACAAACAAAAAATCTGCATTAAGTGAGGTTGAAGGAATTTCGGAAGTCCAATCCGTCAATTTAGCTTCTGTGGAACGAGTGAACCGTTTCCGAAAAAAAAAACCTTCTTCACAAAATCTTATTGATTCGATTATTAAAGGAGATAAAATTGCCTTGAGTCGCGCTATTACCCTTGTCGAAAGTACCCATCCCGAACATTCTGAAAAGGCAACTCAAGTGATAAACGGTTGCCTTCCGTATGCTAATAAATCTATTCGAATCGGAATTACAGGAGTTCCTGGAGTCGGTAAAAGTACTTTTATTGAAGCTTTTGGAAAACATCTGACTTCAATAGGTAAGAAGGTGGCTGTTTTGGCTATTGACCCCAGTAGTACGATTTCGCATGGAAGTATTTTGGGAGATAAAACTAGAATGGAAGAACTTGTAAAAGACGAAAATGCCTATATCCGCCCTTCTGCTTCAGGAAAAACTTTAGGAGGAGTAGCACAAAAAACAAGAGAATCTATAATTCTTTGCGAAGCGTGTGGATTTGATGTCGTAATTATTGAAACTGTAGGAGTCGGACAAAGCGAAACAGCAGTCCACTCGATGGTTGATTTCTTTTTGCTTTTGAAGCTGTCGGGAGCAGGAGATGAGCTCCAAGGAATCAAAAGAGGAATAATGGAAATGACTGATGCAATTGTCATCCATAAAGCAGATGGAGATAATATCAAGAAGGCCAAAACAGCCAAAGTAGAATTTAATAGAGCTTTGCATCTATTTCCGCCTAAAAAGTCGGGGTGGACTCCAAAAGTAACTACGTGTAGCAGTTACACAAAAGAGGGGATTGAGGAGGTGTGGACTATTATTGAAAAATATTTTGAATTAACTTCTCAGAACGGCTATTTTCAAAATAAACGAAAAGAACAAAATCAATATTGGTTTTTAGAAACTATCGAATCACAGCTCAAAATGTGGTTTTACAACAACAAAAACGTAAAAGATACTCTTGAGGACTTTCACAAAAAAGTCGAATCGAATCAGATTTCACCGTTTACGGCAGCCCAAGAATTACTTAATTTGTTTAATTTGAAAGAAGGAAAAGAATAGGTTTTATTAGTAAATGAGATAAGACCTACTTGAAAAAAAGCCCAATAAGGAATATTATATCGCGGCTTTGCGGTTTTATTTGCCGAGATTATTCTGTAGGATGGTTTTACAGGAGTAATTGCAATTTCCAAAAATGGAAATATCTACCACCAAGATTCTCATCCAAAAATGATTTTTGTTTCTTCATAGAGTCCTCAAACAGAGGTTTTTCAATAATTTTTAGCCTTAAAAGTGGGTTTAACCTCATTTTTCACAAAAAAATAACATTTCCCAGACAATTTATGACCAAACTTTATAATTGTTTTGGAAGTTTTTTTGTACATTCGCAGGAATCAAAAAAATACTACAAATTATATATGTCAAAAACTGCTATATTAGAGATTGACGGGAAAAAATACGAATTTCCGGTAATCGTAGGAACAGAAAATGAGATTGGAATTGATATTGAAAAATTAAGAGCTTTGTCTGGAGCTATCACAATGGACCCAGGATATAAAAACACAGGTTCTTGTACTAGTGCAATCACATACCTTGATGGAGAAGAAGGTATTTTACGCTATAGAGGTTATGCTATTGAAGATTTAGCCGATAAAGCTAGTTTTTTGGAAGTTTGTTACCTTTTAGTTTTCGGGGAACTACCAAATAAACAAAAATTAGAAAAATTCGAAAATGATATCCGTAAGTACACGTTGGTTCATGAAGACATGAAAAACGTAATCGACGGATTTCCGAAAACCGCGCATCCAATGGGTATTTTAGCTTCGTTGATGAGCGCATTGACAGCATTTAATCCTAAAACGGTAAATGTTGAGAATGAACAGGAAATGTACCATGCAGTTTGTAAAACATTAGGTAAATTTTTGGTTATTGCAACTTGGACTTACAGAAAAAGAGAGGGATATCCATTGAATTATTATGATAATTCTATGGGATATGTAGAAAACTTCTTGAACTTAATGTTTAAACTTCCTACAGGACCTTATAAAATGAATCCTAAAGTAGTGAATGCTTTAGACAAGTTGTTTATTCTACATGCTGATCATGAACAAAATTGTTCTGCCTCAACAGTAAGGATAGTTGGTTCTTCGCATGCTGGGCTTTTTGCTTCTGTTTCTGCAGGAATTTCAGCGCTTTGGGGGCCACTTCACGGAGGTGCTAACCAAGCAGTACTTGAAATGCTTGAAG
Source organism: Flavobacterium suncheonense (assembly GCA_040392465.1). Lineage (GTDB taxonomy): Bacteria > Bacteroidota > Bacteroidia > Flavobacteriales > Flavobacteriaceae > Flavobacterium > Flavobacterium suncheonense_A. The sequence continues at coordinate 82,275 of JBEBWA010000013.1, read as the reverse complement.
CAATTCAGGCAGACGGAGGAGATGCAGATAAATATTTGGCTAAAGCAAAAGACAAAAATGATCCGTTCCGTTTAATGGGATTTGGGCATAGAGTTTATAAAAATTTTGATCCAAGAGCGACTATCATCAAAAAGGCGGCGGATGAAGTTTTGGAAGAATTAGGAATTGAAGACCCAATTCTAGATATTGCTAAAAAACTTGAAAAAGCAGCTCTGGAAGACGAATATTTCAAATCAAGAAATTTATATCCAAATGTAGACTTCTATTCTGGTATTATCTATCGTGCTTTGGGAATTCCAACCGATATGTTTACAGTAATGTTCGCTATTGGAAGACTTCCTGGATGGATTGCTCAATGGAAAGAAATGAGAGAAAACAAAGAGCCTATCGGAAGACCTAGACAAATTTATACTGGGTATACACACAGACCATTTGTCGAAATTGAAAAGAGATAATCTTTATTATACTGTAATAATAAAAACCCTGCCAATTTAAATTGGCAGGGTTTTTTATTTAAGTCAAAGCAAAAACTTCTTAATTATAAGTTATTCAAAGCTCTGCATAGCAACTAATCTCGAATACATTCCGTTTTTAGCAAGAAGATCTTCGTGAGTTCCTTGTTCTACAATTTCGCCTTTTTGCATTACTACAATTATATCTGCTTTTTGAATGGTGGACAATCTATGAGCAATTACAACCGAAGTTCTGTTTTGCATCATATTTTCCAATGCTTGCTGCACTAATCTCTCGGATTCAGTATCTAAGGCTGAAGTAGCTTCGTCTAAAACCATAATAGGAGGATTTTTAAGTACCGCTCTAGCAATAGAAAGTCTCTGTTTTTGTCCTCCAGAGAGTTTGTTACCGCTATCTCCGATGTTGGTTTCTATCCCTTCAGGCAAATCTTTGACAAACTCATAGGCATTGGCAATCTTCAAAGCCTCGATAATTTCTTCGTCTGAAGCATCTTCTTTACCTAACAATAAGTTATTTTTAATTGTATCGTTGAACAAAATACTGTCTTGTGTCACTAACCCCATCAACCCTCTTAAGCTTTGTAAGTTAAAATCTTTTAGGTCAATTCCGTCAATTTTAATAGAGCCTTTTTGGACGTCATAAAAGCGAGTCAATAAATTGGCAATCGTACTTTTTCCACTTCCGGATTGTCCTACCAAGGCTACTGTTTTTCCTTTGGGAACCTGAAGTGAAAAACTCTTCAATACATTTTCATTTTCGTAAGCAAAATTGATATTTTCTATAGAAATTCTGTCTTCAAATGTATTTTTTATTACCGAACCTTGTTTGCTGGTAATCGGATTATCTTGTTCTAATACTTCAAGAACTCTTTCAGCAGCTGCATTTCCTTTTTTAACAGAATAAGACGCTTTAGAAATAGATTTGGCAGGAGTCAAAACTCCATAGGCTAATCCCATATAAGTTATAAAAGCCGCTCCCGATAAGGTTTCGTCAACCAAAACCATCTGACCTCCATATACAAGTAAAGTAGCTATGGTTACAATTCCTAAAAATTCACTCATAGGCGAGGATAGATTTTGACGGTTGAGAATCCTGTTGTTTAATTTAAAAAAACGATAGGTAGACTCCTGAAATTTTTTTTCGAACCTTTTCTCTCCGTTAAAACCTTTGATAACTTTTAGACCACCCAGGGTTTCATCAATAATAGAGAGGAATAATCCTTGTTCTTGGGCTGCTTTGTCCGAATTTTTCTTTAATGATTTACCGACTAAAGAAATAAGAAATCCTGAAATAGGAATAAAAATAAAAACAAACAGCGTAAGCTCTATGCTAATAAAACACATCGCCCCAATAGTAAACAGGATAGTCAAAGGCTCTCTCACCAAAAGCTCTAATACTGATAAAAACGAATGTTGAATTTCTAAAACATCCGAAGTCATTCTCGAAATCATATCACCTTTTCGTTTTTCAGAAAAATAGGAAAGAGGCAATTCTACAGATTTTTTATACAAAGCATTTCTAATGTCTTTCAAAATTCCGTTTCTCAAAAACGTAATGAAAAACATAGCCCAATAATTGAATAAGTTTTTAAGTAAAAATGTTCCTATTACAACAGTAATTAAAATCATTAAAGTTTGTAAAGGTCCATTTTGCTCCATCGAATTACTAATCCAATATCCCATATAATCCTTTAGATAACTTCCTGCCTGGGTGATTCCTTCGTATTGTGGAACTTCTGTTATTTTATTTTCATTCTTGAACAAAACTTCCAGCATTGGCATTAAAGTAATGAATGACAAAGCGCTAAACAAAGCATATAGTATATTGAAGAATATGTTCAAATACATATACTTTTTGTAAGGTTTAGCAAAACGGAATATTTTTTTAAAGTATTGGCTAATCATTTGTTTTTATATGTTTGTTATGAGGGAGTACAATCTTTTTAATCAATCATTGATGTGCTCTTCACAATAACAGGTTATAATTTCATGTCCTTAATAATTCTTTGGATTTTTTCATCTAAATATTGCTCAGTTTCTTTTGCTTTCGAGATATCTTCCAAAGGTTGGTTTACGCTGAAATAAAACTTAATTTTTGGTTCGGTTCCACTTGGTCTTGCACAAATTTTACTTCCGTCTTCGAGATAATAAATTAGTACGTTGGACTTCGGAATTGTAATTTCATAATTTTCTCCACCCATCAAGTCTTTGGCTACTGAAGATTGATAATCTTCAATCATTACTACTCGTTGTCCTGCAATCTCAGCCATTGGATTTTCGCGCAAATCAATCATCATTTGTTTGATTTGATTAGCTCCTTCAATTCCTTTTTTAGTAATGGAAATCAAATGTTCTTTGTAAAACCCATAATCCGTATATAGATTGAGCAGTTCTTTATAAAGTGAACTTCCAGAGGCTTTGGCTTGAGCTGCAATTTCACAGACCAGTAGAATAGCTCCTACAGCATCTTTGTCACGAACAGCATCTCCTACCATAAATCCAAAGCTCTCTTCACCTCCTCCGATGAATTTCTGGGTTGGAAAGTCTCGAATAAATTTTGCAATCCACTTAAAGCCTGTTAATCCAACCTTGCATTCTACTCCGTAATCTTCTGCTAGGTCCAACATCATTGGAGTAGATACAATCGTAGAGCCAATAAACTCTTTTCCTGTTATTTTTCCCGCTCTTTTCCATTGTTCTAATAAAAAAGCAGTCATAATAACCATGGTTTGGTTTCCGTTTAGCAATATCATTTTTCCTTCCAAATCACGCACTGCTACCCCTAATCTGTCCGAGTCAGGGTCTGTTCCGACAACAATGTCAGCGCCAATTTTTTCGGCTAACTCTAAAGCCATTGATAGCGCTTCGGGTTCTTCGGGATTTGGAGATTTTACAGTCGGAAAATCTCCATTAGGTTCTGCTTGCTCTTTTACCAGATTCATATCCGAATATCCGGCCTGTTCTAAAACAGCCGGAATTAACTTAACGGAAGTTCCATGAAGAGGTGTATAAACCACTTTTAAATTTCGTTTTGCACTTTCAGGGGTCAAAAAGCTAGCGTTTTCGATAGTTGATTTTATAAAAGCGGCATCAATTTCTGTATCAATATATTGAATTAGACTCTGATTTGCGTCAAACTTGATTTCGTCATACGAAAGATTTTCGATTACTTTGATGATTTCTCCGTCTTGAGGAGGGACAAGCTGCGCCCCATCATTCCAATATACTTTGTATCCGTTATATTCGGGTGGATTATGTGATGCGGTCAATACAATTCCTGCATGACAATTCAGATAGCGAACAGCAAAAGAGAGTTCTGGCGTAGGGCGCATATCCGAAAACAAAAAAACTTTGATGCCGTTAGCCGAAAAAACATCAGCAACTACCCTCGCTAAGGTATTGCTGTTGTGTCTGCAATCATAGGCAATAGCAACTTTTAGCTGGTCATTAGGGAAAGTTTTTTTTAGATAATCCGAAAGTCCTTGAGTGTTTTTGCCAAGTGTATATTTGTTAATTCGGTTGGTTCCGACTCCCATAATTCCTCTCATTCCCCCTGTTCCAAACTCTAAATCCTTGTAAAAAGCATCTTCCAATCCGCTGGGATTGGAAGTCATTAAAATCTCAATTTCTTCTTTTGTGTTTTTATCAAAAGTTGGAGTTAACCATTGGTTTACTTTATCTAATATGTTTTGTGGTATGTGCATTTTGTGTTTAACTATTTATTTGTTAATCGCTATTATCTTTTGATTCGGGTGAAAACCACACAACAATGGCGATTGAAGTTGAATTAAATCTCCTCTAAAACTTTATAATTCTCTTGATTCGGACGATTTCTCAATATTAGTTCTCCGAGGAACCCTGCTAAAAATAACATTGTTCCGATAATCATGGTGGTTAGAGCTATATAGAACCACGGATTTTCGGTTATTAAGGTATACGGTAAATTATTGTATAGTCTGTATAGTTTTGAAGTTCCTATAAATAAAGCTGAACAGAAACCGATTAAAAACATCACTACTCCCAAAGCTCCAAATAGATGCATGGGTTGTTTTCCGAATTTGGACAAAAACCAAATTGTAATTAAGTCTAAAAACCCATTGATAAATCGGTTCATTCCGAATTTTGTTTTTCCATATTTTCGAGCTTGGTGCTTGACTATTTTTTCAGTAATTTTTGTAAAACCTGCATTTTTTGCCAAAACGGGAATGTAGCGATGCATTTCGCCCGAAACTTCTATATTTTTAATCACCTCTTTTCTATAGGCCTTAAGACCACAATTAAAATCGTGTAATTTTACTCCCGAAGTTTTTCGCGCGGCCCAGTTAAATAGTTTTGAAGGAATGTTTTTAGACAAAACAGAATCATAGCGTTTCTTTTTCCACCCAGAGACTAAATCAAAATTTTCGTTGAAAATCATGTTGTATAACTCTGGAATTTCTTCTGGACTATCTTGTAAATCAGCATCCATGGTGATAATGATATCTCCTTGTGCTTGGGCAAAACCCAAATGTAGTGCTTGTGATTTTCCAAAATTACGCTGAAAGCGAAATCCTTTTACATGCGGATTTGTCTGAGCTAAATCAGAGATTATCTGCCAAGAATTGTCTGTACTTCCATCATCAATAAAGAGTATTTCATACGAAAAGTCATTAGCATTGATCACTTTTACAATCCAGTGATAAAGCTCCTTTAAAGATTCTTCTTCATTTAAAAGTGGTATGACAACAGATATATTCATTTTATGATTCTGGATTAACAATTTCTGCCTCAACAGGCTTGTCTTTTTTGACAAATGCCGCAATGACAATCGAACAAATAATTCCGACAATAGCATACATAATGATTGTTACTGGAATAGAAAAGAAGGATTGCATTGATTTTCTTGTTCCTTCCAAATGCTTTTCAATATCTTCTATAGAGGTTACATCTGCCTCAGTTGCGCCTTGAATTAGCATCTGCTCTCTTTGATGAAGAGCAATATCTCTCATCTTATTTATGGTTTGTTCTATAAATTCTGGGAACATATAGTTGTAACCCAAGTTGAAAAGACTAAAAACTACAGCTGCCATTACGGTAGTTGCAGCTCCTATTCGAAGTACTTCAGAAAAAGAAACATAGCCTTGATTGTATTTGTTTTTATAACCTAAAACGGCTAAAAGAACAAATGCTATGGGGAAAACCATATAATTTAAAAGGTTGATAATTATTCCTAAAGAAGGGTTTTTTACTCCATCAACGTCTAATTTGTTAAGAATTAAAAATTCAAGAATCATTATAGCTCCGAAGAGTAATCCGAAGAAGATAGCAGTTTTTAAAAAGTTGGTTTTCATTAAAATAAATTAAATGACTAATAACTTACAAATATACAAATTCCGCTTGCAAGGCATTAAGGTTGATACAAAAAATCCTCACCTTTTTCTGAAAAAGGTGAGGATGGGGATAATTTATATTATTGGATTTTATGCTCTATAAATTTTTTCATAGAGATTTTGGTATTTAGCCAAAATAATTTTTCGTTTAAGTTTCATTGTTGGAGTGAGATGACCTTCTTCAATAGACCAAATCTCGGGGGTTAACTCAAACTTCTTTACTTGTTCCCAATTTCCGAAGTTTTTATTAATTTCTTCCACTGCTTTCCCCACTCTTTTAATTACTTCAGGATTTGAGGCAATTTCTTCATTGGTTTGTCCCACATTAATTCCCTTTAGTTTAGCCCAGTCTTTTACAAACTCAAAATTGGGTTGAATAAAGGCAGCTGGCATTTTCTCTCCTTCTCCTATAACCATTATTTGTTCAATAAAACGAGATTGCTTCATGGTATTCTCGATAGTTTGAGGAGCGACATATTTTCCTCCTGAAGTTTTGAACATTTCTTTTTTGCGGTCGGTAATTCTTAAGAATCCTCGAGCATCAATTTCTCCTATGTCACCTGTGTGAAAATAACCATTTTTAATAACTTCGCTTGTCTTTTCTTCATCTTTATAATATCCCATCATTACATTCGGACCTTTACAAAGAATTTCTCCATCTTCTGCAAATTTAACTTCGACATTATCAATCAGTCTTCCTACTGTTCCTGCTCTGAAACCGCCATTTCGCATATCGTTAACCGAAATTACAGGAGAAGTTTCTGTAAGTCCGTAGCCTTCCATAACTGGAATTCCTGCTGCGGTAAATACTTTAGTTAAACGAGGTTGCAAGGCAGCACTTCCAGATACAAGTAATTTTAATTGTCCTCCTAAAGCTTCTTGCCATTTGCTGAAAATTAATTTTTTAGCAATTTTGAGTTTGAATTCGTACCAGCTTCCTTTTGCCCCATAAGGCTCATATTCAAATCCTAATTCTAAAGCCCAAAAGAATAGCTTTTTCTTTATTCCGGTCAAATCGGCTCCTTTTGCGTAAATCTTATCATATACTTTCTCTAAAAGACGAGGAACAACCGTCATAACATGGGGTTTTACTTCTTTTAAATTATCGCTTATTTTTTCTATGCTTTCTGCAAAATGTATTGAAACACTATAATATTGATACAAATAGATAATCATTCGCTCAAAAATATGACAGATAGGTAAAAAACTTAAACTCTTATACTGTCCAACCTCAAAGGGCACTCTGGTTGAGCTTCCTAAAACATTAGATATAATGTTTTTATGCGAAAGCATTACTCCTTTAGGTTGCCCCGTTGTACCAGAAGTATAAATAAGTGTTGCTAAATCGTCAGAATGAACAGAGTTTTTTCTTTCTTCTACTTCATTTTGGTTAGAAGTGTCAGCCCCAAGTTCTAAAAGTTCTTTCCAGTTTTTGCATCCTGGAATTTCATCAAACGAATAAATTTCTGTAAGTGTAGGAATATTGTTCTTTACGCGATTTAACTTTTCGAAAACCTCTTGGTCAGAGACAAAGCAATATACGGATTCTGAATGGTTCAGAATAAATTGATAGTCTGTTTCAGAGATGGTTGGATAAACAGGAACATTTTGAGCTCCTGTCTGTAGTATTCCTATATCTACAATATTCCATTCGGTTCTATTGCTCGAAGAAATAACACTTATCTTTTGGTTTTTGTTTATTCCTAAACGAAGTAAAGCTCTCGAAATAGCATTTGCTTTGTCAATATATTCCTGGGTAGAGGTCTTTTCCCAAATTCCGTTATATTTTGTAACCAATGCATCCTTTAAAGGATGATTTTTTAACTGATAATATGGAAAGTCAAATAGTCTTGTAATCTCACTCATAGTATTAAAGGGTGTTTGTTCTATAACTTGCAAATTAGCTATTTTTTCTGAGAAAAAAGAGATTTTTATTTTTTTTAATAAATAACTACTTTCGGTATTGTTGTTCGGGAGAAATGTTGTAATTTTAGGTTAAAGATTTTGATGTATGACGGACCTCGAATTAGAAGAAGAAAACAAGGCAATAGCCAAGGAATACAAAGAACTTTTGCGAATCAGTTATCAAACTCTGTCTGATGAGGACAAAAAACTTATTCGCAAGGCATTTGATGTTGCTGTAGATGCCCATAAAGAGCAAAGACGTAAGTCGGGAGAAGCTTATATTTTTCACCCTATTGCCGTGGCTAAAATTGTAGCTTCTGAAATTGGTTTAGGAGCCACTTCTATTGCTGCTGCGTTGATGCACGACGTAGTAGAAGATACCCAAGTTACTGTCGAAGATATAGAGAGAATGTTTAATCCAAAGATTGCCCAAATTGTGGCTGGATTAACTAAAATAGCTCAAGTAAAAACAGACCAAGACATTTCTTTACAAGCAGAAAATTTCCGCAAGATGCTGCTTACTCTAAATGATGATGTCCGTGTGATTTTAATAAAAATTGCAGATCGTTTGCACAATATGCAGACTATGGAATCGATGGTGGATTACAAGCAAGCTAAAATTGCCTCAGAAACCCTTTATATTTATGCACCTTTGGCTCATAGGTTAGGACTGTATAATATCAAAAGTCAACTCGAAGATTTAGGTCTCAAATACACCGAACCAGATGTCTATTATGACATTGTAGGTAAGATGAAGGAGACTAAAGAGGAACAAGATATGTATATCCAAAATATTTCTGCTGTCTTGAAAGAATCTTTGGATAAAGAAGGATTAGAATATTCCATAAAGGGGCGTCCTAAATCGATTTATTCTATCCGAAGAAAGATGAAGATGCAGAACGTAACTTTTGATGAGGTTTACGATAAATTTGCTTTGCGAATAGTTTATAGAGGAAATCCAAGTGAAGAAAAATTCTTGGCTTGGAAAATTTATTCTATTGTTACTGATCATTTTAGACCGAGTCCCAGTCGTTTGAGAGATTGGATTTCGGCTCCAAAATCAACAGGTTACGAAGCACTTCATATTACCGTTATGGGACCTAAAGGTCGTTGGGTAGAGGTGCAAATCCGCAGTGAAAGAATGGATGAAATAGCCGAAAAAGGATATGCGGCTCATTACAAATATAAACAAGGAAAAACAGAAGAAAATAGTTTAGACTTATGGGTAAATCTGCTTCGAGAGGCCTTGGAGAATCAAGAGGCTAATGCAGTAGATTTTGTAGAGGATTTTAAGCTGAATTTATACTCTAAAGAAATTTATGTCTTTACTCCAAAAGGAGAAATTCGCTCTCTTCCAAAAGATGCAACGGCTTTAGATTTTGCTTTTAGTATTCATACAGATATCGGAGTGAGAACTCGAGGAGCCCGCGTAAACGGAAAGCTCGTCCCGTTAAATCATGAGTTAAAAAGCGGAGATCAAATAGAGATTATTACTTCACAAAATCAGAAACCCACGGCAAACTGGCTCGATTATGTAACTACCTCTAGAGCTAAAAATAAAATCAGAAATGTTCTGAATGAGGACATTAAAAAGATTGCTGAAGATGGAAAAGAAGTGCTGGAAAGAAAGTTGCGACATCTTAAAATAACCCTTAACGAAAGCACTATCAATGAACTCGTTGTGTTTTTTAAACTCAAAACCAGTTTAGACTTGTTTTATCGCGTCGGAATAGGAACTGTTAATAACCAACAACTCAAGGATTTTGCAGCTCAAAAAAGCAACAGTTTTATAAATTTCTTTAAAAAGATTAAGCGGAGTAGTCCGACAGTAAATCCAGACGAAATCCAAAAAGATGAAATCAGTCAAAATTATGATTTATTGGTCTTTGGGAAGGATGAGGAAAAACTCGATTACAAACTCTCAAGTTGCTGTAATCCAATTCCAGGAGATACCGTTTTTGGATTTGTTACGATTAATGAAGGGATAAAAGTACATAAAACGGATTGTCCGAATGCTATTAGTCTGCGTTCTAATTATGCGTATCGAATTATTCCTGCTAAATGGATAGATTCTTCTCAACAAGAATTTAAGGCTACGCTAAAAATTACTGGAATGGACTCTTTGGGGCTTACCAATGAGTTGACCAAAGTAATTTCGAATAATATGCAAGTAAATATTAGAAGTATTTCGCTAAGTAGTGATGCTGGAATTTTTAATGGGCAAATTGCAGTGGTGGTCCCTAACAATACGGTGCTGAAAAGACTTATCGACAACATTAAAAAAGTGGACGGAATCGATAAAGTGATTCGAATTTTGAATTAGTTTTTACTCTGTGATTTTGGGCTGTACTTCGTTTTTACGTTCTAAATATATTGTGGCTAACGGAATAAGAAGCAGCTCTAAATCGTTTTTTGATAATTTACTGAAATAGGCGCTTCTTTCTTTTTTAGGGACGTCTTTCAGGATTTCGTATAAGGCAAAATATTTAAACTCCATAACGTTGTCTGGGTGTATAGCTAAATTGTCTGTAAAATAATCATCATTAAATATATTTGATAGATTTATTATTCGTTTGTCTTCATAATCCATTTCTACTAGCATTTTAAGCATTTTTGTCCTTCCTGATAGTAAGTTTATCAAGGCTCCAAGATGCTTTTCGTCTTGTGCAGTTTTCAGTTGTCTTTCTGCCTGAGTATATCTTTTTTGTCCTTTCGGAACAAGACCTAAACTTTCGGAGGTTATGTTGCTTCGGGTGATTTCAACAGCTTCAATTTCCACAGGAAGTGCTTCCACTTCGATTTCAATTTCTTTTTTGAAGTCATTTTCCTGGACAATATATCTTTTTCTGTGAATGTGAGAGGCGGCAACAATAAGCAAATCTCCAATTTCTGCATTGATAGAAAACCTTCCGAGTCCATCGGTTTTGCTTTCTGATTCACTAGTTAGATTCACAACTAAAATACCTGAAACTTCTGGGGTTTCGGTTTTTATTTTCCCTTTGATTATTTCTTGTGAAAAACAAAAAATGGGAAATAAAAGCAAGAAAAAAACTTTATTGTTCATACAAGATTATTTTATGAAAGACTTCTGAAAGCGAAAAAGCTTTAGAAATTATATTGTCTTTATGTTTGGCTTCCATTACTTTAATAAAATCTGGATTATCTACCAAAAACATCCGAAAACTTTTGGTGTACTCTTTTGGTATGTGGAAATTCGAAGTCAACAATTCATCCGAAATATAATTTTCTGTAAGGATAACATTTTTATTAAAGTGTTCGATTTCTAATTCTTTTTTCAGCATTTTTGTTCTGCCTGATAGTGCATTCAAAATAGGGTCAAAACTGAAAGCAAAACCGAAACCAACCATAAGCTCCATATCCGTTGCAGTTTTCAATCGTCTTTCTGCTGGAGTATATCTTTTTTGTCCTTCTGCAACAAGACCTAAACTTTCGGAGGTTATATTGCTTCGGGTGATTTCAATAGTTTCAATTTCCACAGGAAGTGCTTCCACTTCGATTTCAATTTCTTTTTTGAAGTCATTTTCCTGGACAATATATCTTTTTCTGTGAATGTGAGAGGCGGCAACAATAAGCAAATCTCCAATTTCTGCATTGATAGAAAACCTTCCGAGTCCATCGGTTTTGCTTTCTGATTCACTAGTTAGATTCACAACTAAAATACCTGAAACTTCTGGGGTTTCGGTTTTTATTTTCCCTTTGATTATTTCTTGTGAAAAACAAAAAACAGGCGCTATAAAAAACAGCAAAATTTTAGTTTTCATCCACTTTAATTTTTTGATACGATTCGTATAATTCGATGGCTTCTAAAATAATATCATTTTCGTTTCCGTTTTGTAGAATAGTTTGAAACTTTAGATTGTCAACCAAAAAATATTTAAAATCATTGATGTATTCAGGATTTAATCCAAGAGAATTGACATAAAAATCTTCGTTAAAGTAAAAGTCTAATTCGGCAAGCATTTTATTGGTTTTTTCTATTTGAAGCGCTTTTTTAAGCTCTTTTCTCTTTCCGTTAAACAGGTTGCCAATAGCTTCAAGATTAAACTCAAGTCCTTGGTTCATTTTTAAAATTTGTCCACTTGTTTTGTACTTTCGTTCGGCTTGGCTATATTTTTTCCCTGCAAAATTGATGTCTTGATATTTTTTGATTTCAACCTCTTCAATTTCTAGAGCTGTGGTTTGTAGTTTTATTTCTATTGGGTTTGCAAAGTGCTCTTCTTTGAGAAAAAGAATTTTTCTTGTGATGTTTATGTCCGAAAAAACAAGGACCTCTCCGCTGCTTCCCATAATCTTGAAAAAACCATTTTCGTCGGTCAAGACGCTTATCTCCCGATTGATATTTTCAACTTTGACGCCTTGTAAGGAAGAGCTTATAATTATTTGGCCTTCTATAATTTTTTCTTGCGAAAAAACTAAAAAACTAAAAAAGAAGAAAATAAAAGCAAGTAGTTTTTGGGTCATAGAAATGTTTTTGATAAAAGTATTTTTACTTCTCTAAAATTTTTGCCAACATAGTAGTAAATGTTTGTTAATGTTTGAGATAAAATTAAAAAAATAGAATTGATTGCTGCTTTTATTTTCTTCTTAAATTCTATATATTTGTAGGAAATTCTCCATTTTACCAATGAGTGACGAGTTAGACGATTTAGCCCAAGATTTACAGAATACCGAAGATAATCAAGATACTATTACCAAAGTAAGTGGTATGTATCAGGATTGGTTTTTGGATTATGCTTCTTACGTAATTTTAGAGCGTGCCGTTCCTGCTATTGAAGATGGTTTTAAACCGGTTCAACGTAGGATTATGCATTCGATGAAGGAGCTGGACGACGGTCGTTATAACAAAGTTGCCAATGTTGTCGGACATACCATGCAGTATCACCCTCACGGAGATGCTAGTATTGGGGATGCCATGGTACAAATTGGCCAAAAAGATCTGCTTATTGATACACAAGGAAACTGGGGGAATATTCTAACAGGAGATGGAGCAGCTGCATCGAGATATATCGAAGCCAGGTTGAGTAAATTTGCCCTTGAGGTGTTATATTCTCCAAAGGTTACTAATTGGCAGTTGTCCTATGACGGAAGAAGAAACGAACCGATTAACCTTCCAGTTAAGTTTCCGCTTCTATTAGCCCAAGGAGGTGAAGGAATTGCAGTGGGACTTTCAACTAAAATTTTACCCCATAATTTTAACGAGCTCATCGATGCCTCAATAAAAATTTTAAAAGGGAAACCTTTTACTCTTTTTCCTGATTTTCCCACAGCCGGAATAGCGGATATATCGAACTATAATGACGGTATGCGAGGAGGTCGTGTAAGAGTGCGAGCTAAAATTTCTCAACTCGACAAAAACACCTTGGTCATTACTCAAATTCCTTTTTCGACTAATACCTCTTCGTTGATAGATAGTATTTTGAAAGCCAACGAGAAAGGAAAGATAAAAATTAAAAAAATTGAAGATAATACGGCTGCTGAAGTTGAAATTTTGGTGCATTTGGCAAGTGGAGTTTCTCCTGACAAAACCATTGATGCTCTTTATGCTTTTACAGCTTGCGAAACTTCGATAGCACCTCTTGGTTGTGTGATTCAGGACAACAAACCATTGTTTATTGGTGTCTCGGACATGCTTAAAATTTCAACGGATAGAACAGTTAACTTACTTAAAAGTGAACTTGAAATTCAACTTGACGAATTAAAAGGGAAATGGCATTTTGCTTCTTTGGAAAAGATATTTATCCGAGAAGAGATGTATATTGACTTTAAGCATTATTCCGATAAAGCAGGACTTTACGAATATTTATATAAGCGATTTGAGCCTTTTAAAAAGGATTTGATTAGAGAAATTGAAGACGAAGACTTACAGCGTTTGACACAAATACCAATGATTCGTATCACTCGTTTTGACTCGTTCAAAGCCGATGAAAATATTGCCAAAATCGAAGAAGAAATGGCTCAAGTAAAGCACAATCTTGAGCATTTGATTGATTTCGCTATTGATTATTTCGTCAAATTAAAAGAAAAATACGGAAAAGGGAGAGAACGTCAGACCGAACTACGTAGCTTTGATACTATTGAGGCAACAAAAGTAGTGCTTCGAAATACTAAATTATACGTAAATAGAGAAGAAGGATTTATCGGTACAGGGCTTAAGAAAGATGAGTATGTAGCTGACTGTTCGGATATTGACGATGTAATTGTCTTTTTGCGAAATGGTCAGATGATAGTTACTAAAGTCGATGATAAGAAGTTTATCGGAAAAGATATCATTCATGTTTCTGTTTTTGATAAAAACGACAAACGAACCATCTATAACATGATTTATCGAGACGGAAAATCAGGAGCGTCGTTTGTAAAGCGTTTTAATGTTTCGGGAGTTACTCGAGATAAAGAATACGATTTGACCCAAGGAAAACCTGGATCAATGACTTTGTATTTTTCGCATAATCCGAACGGAGAAGCAGAAGTGGTTACGGTCCTTTTAAGACAAGTGGGCAATATCAAAAAGCTGAAATTTGATTTAGATTTTGCCACCATCGGAATTAAAGGGCGAGCTTCTAAAGGGAATACCGTTTCCAAACATCCAATAAAGAAAATCGAACTCAAAGAAAAAGGGATTTCTACCCTTCGACCTCGAAAAATATGGTTTGATGATTCGGTTCAAAGACTGAATGTGGATGGAAGAGGAGATTTGTTAGGAGAATTCCGACCGAATGATCGTTTACTGATTATTACCCAAAGCGGAAAAGTGAAAACAATTATTCCTGAACTTTCGACTCATTTTGAAGAGGATATGATTATACTGGAAAAGTGGGTTCCAAAAAAACCAATTTCTGCAATTTATTACGACGGAGAAAAAGAGAGATACTTTGTAAAACGCTTTTTAATTGAAAATGAAAATAAGGAAGAAGTCTTTATTTCAGAACATGAAAAGTCACAACTAGAAATAGTATCTACCGATTATAGACCTTTGGCAGAAGTGGTTTTTGCTAAAGTAAAAGGTGTTCAGAAAGAAAATACTACAGTTAATTTTGAGGAGTTTATTGCTGTAAAAGGTATAAAAGCTTTAGGAAATCAGCTTACTGTTGATAAAATAAAACAAATAAGCCTTTTAGAATCATTGCCTTACGACGAACCTAAAGAGGAGATAGCTGAGGAAATCGAAGTGGTTGATTCCGAAAATGTGTCTAATATAATGTCAGATGATTTAGATATAGATGAAAACGGGCAAACCGCTTTGTTTTAATAGGAAGGAAAATTAAAGCTTTTTAATCATCCTGATATGAGGGATGTCGTCTTCGAGGTATTCTTCTCCAATGGGTTCGAAACCTAAACTTTTGTAGAATTCAAGAAGATAACATTGTGCAGAAATAGTTATAAAGTCGTTGTTGAATTTATTTTTGATTTCGAGAATGCTTTTCTGCATAAGTGTATGCCCTATCTTTAGATTTCGATAGGAATTGTCTGTTACAACTCTTCCGATAGAAGCGGTATCAAAATAATCTCCTGGTTTAAAAATCCTAGAATAAGCAATGATTTTGTCAGATACTTTACCCAAAACATGAACTGCTTTTTGATCTTTGTTGTCTAAATCGGGATAGATACAGTTTTGCTCAATAATGAAGACTTGCTCTCTTAATCGGAGTAGACTATAGAGTTCTTCTAGAGTTAATTCGCTAAAATATTTAGCTTCCCAAACAATTTCCATTAGTTAAATTTTACAGATTTTATGATTGCCTCTAGTTCGTGCATCGTATTTCTTTTGGAAGAAGAAGGAGCGTAGGCAAAGCCTTCCATCACCATGACTCGGTTGTTTTTCTTGTCTAAAACGGAATAGTTGATAAAAGGCCCTGACATAAAAACCCCTTTAAGTTCCCATGTTCCGTTAGTTTTAAATGTTTTTTTGTTAGCTAAATAGGTGGTTTCAAAATAAGGAGCATAGGCTTCTTCAGTAATCATAAAACCTTCTTTTTTATCTTCTTGAGATTGTACAAAACACGCTCCGATAGAATCTCTTATTTTTATAATTCTGTTGAGGTTGTGTGTTTGGGAGTCATATTCAAAGTATGGAATTTGATAAAGCAAAAGGCTAGAACTTCCGTTTTGTGTCTCTTTTTTAAACCAAACAAATTTTTCATCCTCTGCCACCAACTCAAAATCAGAAGCAATATTAAGTTCGATGTTAAATTTCTTCTGAAGATTTTGAGTATCTAAAGGAGAGAGTGCGTTTTTCTTTTGTGTTTCGGTAATTTCGAAATCCTTAATGGTTTTGATAATAGTGTCTGATTTTTTTTCAAACAAATTCAGAATATCCGGAATTGTTTTCCCAGATAAATAAATTACGTTTTGGTTCAGCGCAAAGTCGTCACTTCGTATCTGAAAAATATTATCTATAGATTTTTCTATAATAAGAATATTTCTGTTTTGACAAAAGTGGTCGTCTCCACTTCTGTCCGTATGCTGGACTAAATTGAAAAGAGGTTCCTCTTGCGGAAGACCCTTAACAGTTGTGGTAAGTTTCTTTCGGATACTGTCTCCAACTTCTCCGTTCCAAAGATTATCTTCAATAATTACCGTAATTTGGTTGATTTCTCCAACAGATTCTTGTAAAGAAGATTCTTTTTCTTTACAAGACAACAAAACCGTAGCTAGTAAGAATAAACACGCTATTTTTTTCATAGAAATAAGATGAGCTTTGATGTACTCTATCAAAAAACGTGCTAATTACATTATTTTTAATTTTTTCCCAGCTTGGATATTGCTTCCAGCAATGTTATTCCATTTTTTGAGGTTATTTATAGAAACACCGTACTTTCTAGCAATAACACCTAAATTTTCGCCTTTTTTAATAGTGTGATATCTAGTTCCAGATTTAGATGCTAATGCTTCCTCTTTAAAAGGAAGTACTTTCTCGTTTTTCTGTTGTTCGGAATCAATATAGGCATAAATCTTATCCTCATTAGAAACAAAAAGTCCAACGCGGTCAATAGGCAAGCGCACATAGTTAGGTTTTTCGGAAGAATAAGGGATTATATCTAGTTTGTAAGAAGGGTTCATAAAACGGATTTCATCTACCGAAATGTCAACTAAGTTTGAAATCTGCTCAAAACTTATTTTTCTCTTTAGATGAATAGTATCTGTTTCAATGCGTTTAACAGTAGCTCTTTTTGGAACTATATTGTATTCTTTATGATACTCAAAAACATACATGGTCGCTAAAAAAGCAGGTACATAACCTTGGGTTTCTTTAGGGAGATTTTTTCGGATATTCCAATAATTTTTCATTCCTCCAGAACGTCTAATAGCTTTATTCACATTGCCTGGACCTGCGTTGTAAGCAGCAAGAGCTAAATCCCAGTCTCCATACATTGTATACAAACTCGAAAGGTATTGGCAAGCGGCTTCTGTAGCTTTTATTGGGTCATATCTTTCATCTACATACGAATCTACATTTAGGTTGTAAGCTCTTCCGGTTGGGAGCATAAACTGCCAGAGTCCTCCAGCGCCCATTCTAGATACAGCCCTAGGATTTAGGGCAGATTCAACGATAGCTAAATATTTTAATTCTAGAGGGATGTTATACTTAGCTAATTTTTCTTCAAATAAAGGGAAATAATATTCGGACAGAGCCATAAGCCTTTCACATGATTTTCGCCGATTTTTTAAGTATAACTTAATCGTATTTTCAAGGGCTGGATTATGCTCGATATTAAAAACAGATTTTTCGTTGAGTAATTCAAGTCTAGTTTTTAAAAGATCTATAGAGATTTCAAATTCGATAGGTTCTTCTAGATCTAAATTATGTATATCGTTATACAT
The DNA here is from genome assembly GCA_040392465.1 of Flavobacterium suncheonense. GTDB lineage: Bacteria > Bacteroidota > Bacteroidia > Flavobacteriales > Flavobacteriaceae > Flavobacterium > Flavobacterium suncheonense_A. The sequence continues at coordinate 64,688 of JBEBWA010000013.1, read as the reverse complement.
CTCTTCAGAAAGTTCGGGTGTAGTTAACTCTTTAATCCATAAATTATCTATTTTAGCTACTTTTTCGTGCCTTACAAAGGTAGCTTTAAGCGAATCTAATGAAATGACTTTTGGTTGTAATTCAATCGAAATGGTTTCTAATTCTAAATTTGACTCTTGAGCAAATATCCCCCCAATAAATAATAGAGAAAAAGTGGTTGTGATAATTCTTTTTTGCAAAATCATTCTATAATTCTTTGAAATTCAGGTGTTTCTTTGTTTGTGTAATCCGCAAACTTAAAAAAGTTATAACTTAAAACCTAAAAAAATATTGTAAAACAGCATTATTTTTAATGTAATATTGCGTCTATACCAGGCAAAATTCTACCTTCAAGCATCTCAAGCATTGCTCCTCCACCCGTGGATACGTAACTCATTTTAGGCTCTAACCCAAATTGTTTTACAGCAGCAACAGAATCTCCTCCTCCTACTAAAGAAAAAGCCCCTTTTTGTGTCGCTTCTGCTATATAATCACCTAGCTTAATAGTTCCGTTTGCAAATTTTTCCATTTCAAAAACTCCAACGGGGCCATTCCAAAGAATCGTTTTTGAATTTAGTATTACCTCTTTGAATTCTGCTAGAGTTTTGTCTCCGACATCCAGTCCTTGCCAACCATCCGGTATATTATTTACATCAGCTGTTTTAGTGTTTGCGTCGTTCGAAAAAGCATCGGCAATCACTACATCCACCGGAAGGTGAATTTTGACTTTCTTTTCTTTAGCTTTAGCTAAAATTTCAAGAGCCAATTCCAATTTGTCATCTTCACAAATTGAACTTCCTATTTTCCCTCCTAACGCCTTAATAAACGTAAAAGTCATTCCTCCTCCGATTATGAGGTTGTCAATCTTATCCAAAATATTTTCGATAACCGTAATTTTAGAGGATACTTTCGATCCTCCCAAAATAGCAGTTACAGGTTTTTCGCTATTTTTTAATACTTTGTCAAGGCATTCAATTTCCTTGGCTAATAGTAAGCCAAAATACTTGTCTTTCGGGAAAAATTGGGCTATAATAGTGGTCGAAGCGTGAGCTCTATGAGCTGTTCCAAAAGCGTCATTTACATAAACATCACCAAGAGATGCTAATTGTTTAGAAAACTCCAAATCTCCTGCTTCTTCTTCCTTGTGAAAACGAAGGTTTTCGAGTAATAAAACTTCACCTGAATTAAGGCCGTTTCCTTTGGTAATAGCTTCTTCTCCCACGCAATCATTAGCGAACTGTACCGGTCTTCCGAGAACCTCGCTTATTTTTTTTACGATATGTTTGAGCGAATACTTTTCTTCTTGTGCTTTGGGTCTACCTAAATGTGACATTAGAATTACACTACCTCCGTCGTTCAAAATTTTGTCGATAGTGGGTTTTGCAGCCTCAATTCGATTGGCATCAGTTACGTTGAAATTCTCGTCTAATGGGACATTGAAATCAACTCGAATTAGTGCTTTTTTGCCAGAAAAATTAATGTCATTTATGGTTTTCATTGTGTTGTGTTTTAAAATGATTAAGTTATGATTAGCTACAAAGTTAGTTAATTTAGTTTTTTGAAAGAAATATACAACTTGTCAAAAATCAGATTATTTTTACAATGTAATTTTGAAAAGATGAATTTTAGTTTTTGGGAAAATAAGAATTGGTTTTCAGATATTGATTTTGCGGTTATTGGAAGCGGGATTGTGGGTCTTCATACGGCTTTGCGATTAAGAGAATTGTACCCAAATAGTAAAATAGTAATTTTTGAAAAAGGAATATTACCTCAAGGAGCAAGTACAAAAAATGCAGGTTTTGCTTGTTTCGGAAGCCTTTCGGAGATATTGTCTGATTTAGAAAATCACTCTGAAACAGCTGTTGTCAACCTCATCCAAAATCGTTGGAAGGGATTACAATTACTTCGCAGAAGACTGGGAGACAAAACTATTGATTTTCAACAAAATGGAGGGTACGAATTGTTTTTCGAAAAAGATTCAGCCGTATACGAAAAGTGTTTAGATAATTTGCCTCGGATAAATAAGATGCTTTTTGATTATTTTGATTCGGACGTTTTTAGTGTAAAATCCAACAGCTTTGGATTTGAAAAATGTAAGGAAAAATTAATTTTCAATCCATTTGAGGGGCAGATTGATACAGGAAATATGATGCAACACCTTTTAAAAGAAGTTTATACCCACAATATTTTAATCCTCAACAAACAAAAATTACTATCGTTTGTGGATTTAGGAAATAAAGTAGAGCTTGAATTCGAAGATATTCGAATCGCCTCTAAAAAAGTGTTTTTTGCGACGAATGGTTTTGCATCGGATATAACCAATAATGATGTGATTCCTGCAAGAGCACAAGTTTTGATTACTAAACCAATTGCTAACCTACCTATAAAGGGTACTTTTCATATAGACGAAGGGTTTTATTACTTTAGAAATTTTGAAAATAGAATACTGTTGGGAGGGGCTCGAAATATTGATTTTGAAACGGAAACAACAACTGATTTTGAGTTAAATAAAAAAATTCAAAATCAGTTAGACGAAATTCTAAAAAGCGTAATTTTACCCCAGACTAATTTTGAAATTGAACATAGATGGTGTGGAATTATGGGGATGGGAAAATCGAAAACGCCAATTGTTAAGAAGTTGTCTGAAAATGTGTTTTGTGGTGTTCGTTTGGGCGGAATCGGAGTTGCTATCGGAAGTTTAATCGGAAATGAATTAGCAGAATTAGTCAATACTTAATACATAACTTTCCTACTATATAATTGCCTCACTATGCTCAAAAAAATACTCCAATTCATCAAAAGACTAATTATTTGGTTTTTTGTATTATCTGTTTTTTCAGTACTTATTTTCCGATTTGTGCCCATTCCAGTGACTCCGTTGATGTTGTCTCGTTCAATCGAAAACGACTTTACCCGCTGGAAGCATGATTGGGTGCCGATTGAACAAATTTCGCCTAATTTACAATTGGCTGTTATTGCAAGCGAAGATCAGAATTTCTTAAAACATAATGGGTTTGATTTCCAGGCTATAGAAAAAGCGATGAAATACAATAAAAAAGGAAAACGCAAAAGAGGAGCAAGTACTATTTCGCAACAAACAGCCAAAAATGTGTTTTTGTGGGAAGGCAGAAGCTGGGTTCGCAAAGGATTTGAAGTTTATTTTACGTTTTTGATTGAAGTCTTGTGGAGCAAAGAGCGCATTATGGAAGTGTATTTGAATTCTATAGAAATGGGTAATGGAGTTTATGGGGCTGAAGCAGCCTCACAATATTGGTACAAGAAGTCTGCTAAAAATCTCTCTCAAAGAGAAGCGGCTGGAATTGCAGCAATATTGCCTAATCCAAGAAAATTCAAAGCCAGAGGCTCATCCAATTATATTGAAAGAAGGAAAACCCATATTGTCAGACAGATGGGCTATATGGGGAGATTGGAATATTAAGTAGATAATTTAAAGACATATTTTAAAGCTTAAAAATAGATGAAATGAGCGAATTAATACGATGTGGTTGGTGTGGAAATGATAAACTGTATCAAGAATATCACGATAAAGAATGGGGAATCCCCGTTGATGATGACGCAATTTTATTTGAATTTATCCTTTTAGAAGGATTTCAGGCAGGATTAAGCTGGATTACAATTCTAAAAAGAAGGGAAGGGTTCAGAGAGGCGTTTGACAATTTTGATTATAAGAAAATTGCAACATACAACCAGGAGAAATTACAAGAACTTATGCTTGATGATAGGATTATTAAAAATAGACTTAAAATTCATGCAAGTGTAACGAATGCTATAGCTTTTATGGAGGTTCAAAAAGAGTTTGGGTCATTCTCTAACTATTTTTGGGGTTTTACGAAAGGAGAGGTTATTGATAATAGACCAAAGGAATTAAAGGATATACCTGCTCGAACTGAGCTTTCTGATATAATCAGTAAGGATATGAAAAAAAGGGGATTTAAATTTGTTGGCTCTACCATTATTTATGCTCATATGCAAGCCGTTGGAATGGTAAATGACCACCTTCAAGATTGTTGGGTTCGAAAAAAATAAGTTTTTTTTAATACTCCAAAAATATTTTTTGGCACACCAGTTGTTTACTAGTAAGTAGTAATAACTTAAAAATATAAAAGATGAAGAAATTAGTTTTAATGATTGCACTAGTTGTAGGAGTAACAGCTTTTGCGCAAGAAAGAAGAATGGAGAAAAGACAAATGTCTGTAGAGAGTAAAGTAGAAAAAATGACTGTGGAGCTTGATCTTACTGCTGAGCAACAAGCAAAAGTTAAAGAAATTTACGCCAAAAAAGCGGAGACTAAAAAAACACAAGCCCATAGAGCTGGTGATGATACTTTTGATAAAGAACTAAGAGCTATCTTAACACCAGAACAAATCAAAAAATGGGAGGCTAAAAAAGCAGAGAAAAAGCTTAAAAGCGACCAAGAAGGATTGAGGAGAGAGAAATAACAACTCTTTCAAACATACAAAAGCGGGTAAAATATTACCTGCTTTTTTGTATTAATATATATAAAGGTGAACTCTATAAAGGATTACTATTCTTTAAGTAAAAGGACTGTTTATTTATATAACCATCAGATTACATCCTCTGATATCTGAATTGTCAAATCGGCCTAAAACTTCAAAATTTCCAGTATCGTATTTTCTGCCTAAATCTTGCGTAGCGATAAAACTACACGAATTGATATTGGCTAAATCAATAACATTAATTCCTCCTGTTTTTCCGTTTTCTAAAATAGTTAGAGCATCTTCGCTATCGCGAACTAAAATTTGCATCCACGGAGGGCAGCTAAAAAGACCATTTCCAAGGGAGTAAGCTTGAGATAAGAGTTCTGTCATTCCATATTCTGAATGAATAGTATGAGTTCCAAATCCGTTTTGAAGAATTGTATGTAATTCTTCTCGAATCATTTCTTTTCTTTTTCCTTTCATTCCACCTGTCTCCATAATAATAGTATTTTTCAAGCGAAATTGTTGTTGTTCGACCAAATCTAAAAGAGCATACGTAACCCCAATCAGAATTATATTTTGTCCCGAACTATCTAATCGGATGAGGGTTTTGATAAGCTCATCATAGTTGTGAAGGTAAAATCCGCTTTCAGCGTTATGGCTTCGTCTGATTAGATCCTCTACCATATAAACCAGTGAAGAGCCTTCTCTTTCTAGATAAGATGGGAGTAGTGCCAAAACTACATAATTTTCTATGTTTCCGTAGAATTCTGAAAATCCTTTCCGAAAACTTTGTTCGTATATTGAAAGATCTGTTACCAGATGTGAACTTGTTAGAGTTCCTGTTGTTCCGCTACTAGTAAAGGTTATTTCGACAGGATTCTTAGTAGACAAAATTTTTTCGGACTTGAAAAATTCTATGGGTAAAAACGGAATTTGTTCTAAGGTTTTAACCTGTGTTACGTCGGTACTTAGAAAATCACAAAATTTTCGATAAATAGGGTTGTTCTCGTACTGAAAGCGAAAAGTTTTTAGAGCTGTTTTTATGAACTCTTTGTCGTTTTGTATCGAAAAAATGTCTTTTGAAATCATAGAGCAAAGGTAATCTATTTAAAAATTAAACCATAAAAAGAGAAAATGAATATATTGTTGATTGTCTAAATTACTTTTGGATTCTTTAGGAATAAAAAGTAATAGTCTAATGGATTTTTTGTAACTTTATGGAAATCAAAAAACAACATATTATGTCTCACATTCAATATAAGTATGCTTCCACTTCGGTAGCTATTGATAATCTTCGAAAAGATGGTTTTACGGTTGACTTTAATTTGGAAGAAAATTGCATTATTTGTGGTTCCGATAAATACGATGTGGATGATTTCGAAATTGTGCAAGTATACCGATACGAAGGTATGTCTAACCCAAGTGATGAATCAACCGTATACGGAATTCAATCCAAAGATGGAGTAAAAGGAGTTTTAGTTACCGCTTACGGAATGTATACAGATAGCATGAGTACTGCCTTGTTGCGCAAGCTGGCCCTGAAAGATGATTAAATAAAACAAAAAATCCCACAATATTGTGGGATTTTTTGTTTTATAAACTCTTTACTTAATCAACTAAAATAACAGCTTTGTTATCTTTCATCTCGAGAGTTCCTGAACCAATCATAAGCACATATTTGTTTCCTTCTTTGACAAATTTATCTTCATGAGAAGTACTTTTGTCGAAAGAATTTGTTTCTATTTTTACTTTTCCTTTTGTCAACACAGCAACAATTGCAGCGTGATTATTTAGCATTTGGAATTCTCCATCTGCTCCTGGAACAGTTACCGAAACTACTTCTCCTGAAAATAATGATGCTTCTGGGGATATAATATCTAATTTCATTCTAATTTAATTACGAATTTCAAATTACGAATTACGAAAATTATCAATTCGTAATTCATAATTCATAATTGATTACGCTTCAGCCAACATTTTTTGTCCTGCTTCAATTACATCTTCGATAGTTCCTTTCAAGTTGAAAGCAGCCTCTGGTAAATGATCAAGTTCTCCATCAATAATCATGTTGAATCCTTTGATGGTGTCTTTAATATCAACCAATACTCCTGGAATACCTGTAAACTGTTCTGCTACGTGAAAAGGTTGAGATAAGAAACGCTGTACACGTCTTGCTCTTGATACAGAAAGTTTGTCTTCTTCAGAAAGCTCTTCCATACCAAGGATAGCAATAATATCTTGAAGTTCTTTGTATTTTTGAAGAATGTTTTTTACTCTTTGAGCACAGTCATAATGTTCTTTTCCTAGGATTTCTGGAGTAAGAATTCTCGAAGTTGAATCTAGAGGGTCCACAGCAGGATAAATACCAAGCTCTGCAATTTTACGAGAAAGTACTGTTGTGGCATCAAGGTGGGCAAACGTTGTTGCTGGTGCCGGGTCGGTCAAGTCATCCGCAGGCACATAAACTGCTTGTACTGATGTAATTGAACCTCTCTTTGTTGATGTAATACGCTCTTGCATAGCTCCCATCTCTGTAGCAAGGGTAGGCTGGTAACCTACTGCTGAAGGCATACGTCCTAAAAGTGCTGATACCTCTGAACCTGCCTGAGTAAAACGGAAGATGTTATCTACGAAGAAAAGAACGTCTTTTCCTTGAGAATCTCCTGCTCCATCACGGAAATATTCTGCAATAGTAAGTCCTGAAAGTGCTACACGAGCACGAGCTCCAGGTGGCTCATTCATTTGTCCGAACACGAAAGTTGCTTTCGACTCTTTCATAAGTTCTTTATCTACTTTAGACAAATCCCATCCTCCTTCTTCCATAGAGTGCATAAAATCGTCTCCGTATTTTATAATTCCTGATTCCAACATCTCACGAAGTAAATCGTTCCCTTCACGGGTTCTCTCTCCAACTCCTGCAAATACAGATAAACCTCCGTGTCCTTTTGCAATGTTGTTGATGAGCTCTTGAATAAGTACGGTTTTACCTACTCCTGCTCCTCCGAACAATCCAATTTTACCTCCTTTTGCATAAGGCTCAATAAGGTCGATAACTTTGATTCCCGTAAAAAGAACTTCAGTTGAAGTTGATAAGTCCTCGAATTTTGGAGCTTGTCTGTGAATTGGTAATCCGTTAGATCCTTCTTTCGGTAAGTTTTCAAGTCCGTCAATAGCGTCCCCGATTACATTAAACAAACGTCCGTAAACATTTGCTCCGACAGGCATCTGAATAGGTGCTCCTGTAGCTACAACCTCAACTCCTCTGCTCAAACCATCTGTTGAGTCCATTGAGATGGTACGAACCATACCTTCTCCGATGTGTGATTGAACTTCAAGAACCAATTTAGAACCATCAGTTTTGGTTACTTCTAACGAATCATAAATCTTTGGAAGCTCAACACCTTGAGCATCAAACACAACATCAATTACAGGACCGATGATTTGTGCTACTTTACCTATTGTTTTAGACATAACGTATCTATTTGTTAAACAGCTGTTTGTATTATTTTAAATCAAATTCGATTTTCGTGGTGCAAAGATAGTTTTTTATCTCTAAAGAATAAAATCAAATTTTTGAAAATTTACATAAAAAACAATAATAGTTTTTTTGCGTGCCGATTACAAGTATTTAGAGGGTGATTTATTCAGATTATATTTCTTGTTCTTTTTTATAAAGAGACTATCTTTGCTAAAAATTATATACAATGTCACAGGTTAGAGTACGATTTGCGCCAAGCCCTACAGGACCTTTGCATATCGGAGGAGTAAGAACAGCTTTGTTCAATTATTTGTTTGCAAAAAAACACAACGGAACTTTCTATTTGCGTATAGAAGACACCGACCAAACCCGGTTTGTAGAAGGAGCCGAACAGTATATTTTTGAAGCTTTAGAATGGTTAGGAATTCCACCAGATGAAACTATCGGAAAAAATGAAAAGTTTGCTCCATATAGACAAAGTGACCGCAAGCCTCTTTACAGACAGTATGCAGAAGAGCTTATTGCAAGCGGATATGCTTATTATGCTTTTGATTCGGCCGAAAAACTGGATGAACTTCGCAAAAATGCAGAAGCAGAAGGAAAGACTTTTATATATAATCACACGATAAGAGAAGAGTTGGAAACTTCTTTGAAGTTATCTAATGAAGAAGTTCAAAGACGAATAGAAAACGGAGAGCCTTATGTAATTCGCTTTAAGACCCCGACCGATGAAACACTGTTTTTAAAAGACTTGATTAGAGGAGAAGTTAAGTTCGAAACGTCTCTGTTAGATGACAAAGTCCTTTTCAAATCAGACGGAATGCCTACTTATCATTTAGCTAATATTGTAGATGACCATTTACAAGAAACTTCGCACGTGATTAGAGGAGAGGAGTGGTTGCCTTCGCTTCCGTTGCATTTCATGATGTATAGAGCTTTTGGTTGGCAAGCGCCACAGTTTGCTCATTTACCTTTGATTTTAAAGCCAGTCGGAAATGGGAAGTTATCTAAAAGAGATGGGGATAAACTAGGTTTTCCAGTATTTCCATTAGAATGGAAAGACCCTAAATCAGGAGAAATTTCGTCAGGATATAGAGAAAAAGGATTTTTTCCAGAAGCAGTTATCAACTTTTTGGCTCTTTTAGGGTGGAATGATGGCAGCGATAAAGAAATTTATTCTTTGGATGAATTGGTAAGAAGTTTCGATTTAGAAAGAGTTAGTAAATCAGGGGCGAAGTTTGACCCAGAAAAAAATAAGTGGTTTAATCACCAATATTTGGTAAAACAAGACGATGCTCTTTTAGCAAAAATGTTCTTACCTTTATTAGAGCAGAAAGAGATAAATACTAATCTGGCTTATGTTGAAAAAGTAATTTCTCTGATTAAGGAAAGAGCTAATTTTGTAACTGATTTCTGGGAATTGTCTGATTTCTTTTTTGTAGCCCCTGTAGAGTATGAGGAAAAAGCACTCAAAAACTGGAAAGAAGAAACTCCAGGTTATATGCAACAGCTTATTTCAATTCTAAATAGTTCTCCTTTGTTTGAAGCAGAAGCTTTAGAGAGAGGTGTTAAAAGTTGGATTACCAATAATGAAATTCCGATGGGTAAAGTGATGCAACCTTTACGAATAAGTTTGGTAGGGGCTATGAAAGGTCCTGATATTTTCGAGATTATTGAAACAATAGGGCAGGAGCAAACCATTAAAAGATTGCAAAACGCTATTGAAAGACTATAAAATAAAAACTCCCGATATATATTGGGAGTTTTTATTTTTATTCAACTTCTCCTTTCCACGAAGAAATTCCTCCTTTGAGGTCATATATTTTTTTGAAGCCCATTTCTTTGAGATGTAAAGCGGCTTCTTCACTTCTGGCCCCTGCTTTGCAATATACATAAACAGGTTTTTCTTTATCTAAATAACTCACCTGCTCTTGAAAGTCTTTGTCGTAGACATGATGGTGTTGTGCCCCTTTGATGTGCCCCTGCTCAAATTCACTTTTCATTCGCACGTCTATTAGTTGAACACTTTTGTTTTGAATGTATGCTCCAAATTCTTCTGCACTTAATACTTCTATGACCTCTTGATTAGCTAGAGTTTCTTTCTTTTGACAAGCTATAAAAGTTATCATGACAAATAGCAGTGCGATTTTTTTCATTACGTTGAAATATTAGTGTACTAAATAAAACCCAAATATAAGGAAATTGATTTTATCTTTAGTAAATTTGCGTTGCAAAGAAAGATTTAAATGATGACAATAAAAGCTATACCTACATCAAATTCATCGATTTACAAATTTGAATTTTCAGAATTTATAACCAAAGAAAATTTTGAGTTTAAAAATATCGATGAAGCAAAGCCTTCTCCGTTGGCTCAAAAATTATTTTATTTACCTTTTGTAAAAACGGTATACGTTTCTGGGAATTTCATCGCTATAGAACGATATAATATTGTAGAATGGGATGATGTAAAGGACGAAGTAACTCAACAGATTTCAGATTTTGTTAATAGTGGAGGAAAAGTGATTTCTGAAGTGGAACAATCCAAAAAAGTTCCTGTATCAATATATGCAGAAAGCACCCCTAATCCGAACGTGATGAAGTTTGTTTCAAACAAATTGTTAGTAAAGAACTCCGTAGAATTTAAGAATATTGATGAAGCTGTTTCTTCAGAATTAGCGCAGGCTCTTTTTCGTTTCCCATTTGTGAAAGAAGTTTTTATGGACGAAAACTATATTTCGATTACCAAATATAATATTACATCTTGGGATGAAATTGTGATGGAAATCCGCAGTTTTATTAAAGAGTTTATTGAGCAAGGAAAATCAGTTATAGATGAGGATAAATACGTTCCGACTCAACATCAAGAAAAACAATTAGATCATAATTTTGATAAACTAGATGCAACTTCTCAGCAGATAATCAACATCTTAGAAGAATATGTAAAACCAGCTGTTCAGTCTGATGGAGGGAATATTGCATTTGATTCGTACGACGAAAACGAAAAACGCGTAAAGGTAATTCTGCAAGGAGCATGTAGTGGTTGTCCGTCATCAACTTTTACTCTTAAAAGCGGAATCGAAAACATGCTAAAAGATATGCTAAACGATAATGACATCAAAGTAGAGGCTATAAATCAGTAAATTATAATAGTTTATATTTTTAGAAAAAGGTGCTCCGAATTCAGGGCATCTTTTTTTGTTTATAAATACTCCAAGGTTTTAACACAGAAATTCTTGTTGGTTTTCTATTTTAGTCATCACGAAATTTCATTTTTTTTTGTTGTAAAACCAATGATTCAAAACCAAAAAATAAAAGGCCAGGGAGCTGTAGAGAATATTCATAATCGTTTTTTAAAGAATCGATACGAAACGACTATTTACCAAGATGATTATGAGGAAATTTTGGCTAAAACTAAAATTTTAGAGGTTTTCCCAAAGACAATTGTCAATGAGGTTAAAGGAGACTCGTTGCCTTTTATGTATTCGATGAATCCTTATCAGGGGTGCGAACACGGTTGTACTTATTGTTACGCACGACCTACTCATCAATATTGGGGGTATAGTGCGGGAGTGGATTTTGAGAGAATAATTTTAGCCAAAAAAAATGCACCAGAATTATTAGAAAAATTTTTCAAGAAAAAAGGACATAAAGCTTCCACCATATCTCTTTCTGGCAATACAGATTGCTACCAGCCTATCGAAAGAAAATTAGAAATTACCCGAAAATTACTTCAACTGTGCTTGGACTATCGTCACCCAGTAAGTGTAATTACAAAAAACGCTTTAGTGCTTCGTGACTTAGATATTCTGGTCCAAATGGCTGAAAAAGAATTGGTTTCTGTTTCTATAAGTATACCCACTATTAATGAAGAGCTGAGAAGAAACTTGGAACCGAGAACCTCCTCGGTAAAAACAAAATTGAATGCTCTGAAAACTCTTTCGGAAAACAAAATACCGACTCATGTGATGGTAGCACCTATTATTCCAGGATTGAACAGTGCAGAAATCTTAAATGTTCTCAAAACCATTTCCGAAAATGGAGCAAAGGGCTTTGGCTATACATTAGTTGGGCTGAATGACGAGGTAGAACCTGTTTTTACAGATTGGTTAGAAACCCATTTTCCAGATCGAAAAGAAAAGGTACTCAACCAAATTGCCTCGCTTCATAACGGAAATTTAGGTGAAAAAAACATAGCTAAACGAAATGCAGGAAACGGACAAATCGCCAAGATGATTCACGACACCTTTGCTTTGGGGAGAAAGAAATATTTTTCAAATTCTAAATTTCCTGTACTCCGAACAGATTTATTTGACGGAACAAAAGGCGAGCAATTAAGTCTTTTTTAGAAAACCTCTAAAATTGAAAATAAATAAAGGGTTGAGGTCCGCTCGAAGCTGTGGCATATACAATCCAAAATACAAAAGCAATAATAAGTGCTTTGATAACAATTGGAGTTTTTTCGAACAAAGAATATAGTTTATCGGTTAGCCTTTGAGGGAAAAAGTGCCACACAAACCCCATTACAAAGAGTATAAATACATTTTTATAACCTGATATAATTATTTCCCATTGATGAGGGTCAAAGGTCAGATTTCTGATGTTGTTGATGATGTCAGTAGCAAAGGTGAAATCTTTGGTACGGAAAAATATCCAACAGAAGGCCACAAAATGAAAGGTTAGGATTATTCCTAATAGGCTGGAAATCCTTTTTATGAAGGTACTTTTTTGAGGATTTTTGTCCGGAAAGATTTCCATAAAGAACTTATGGATAGCAAGTGCTATACCGTGCAGCGCTCCCCAAATGATAAACCGCAAGCTCGCTCCGTGCCACAAACCTCCCAAGAGCATTGTCGTCATCAAATTCATATTGGTGACTCTTGTTTTTTGAGGGTTTTTTGAAAGCACAAATGACAGAATAAATACTGTAAAAGCAGCTAAAGAAATTGCAAACGGAATTATACTTTTCTCTATATATAAAAACGACCAAATCAATATTCCTATAAAAAATACAACAGGGAAAAAGTAACCCCAAAACGTTCCTTTTCGATTTCCTCCGACCGAAATATAGAGGTAATCTTTAAGCCAAGACGATAGCGAAATATGCCATCTTCTCCAGAATTCGGTTATGTTTTTAGATTGATATGGAGTTCTAAAGTTAGCAGGAAGTGCAAACCCCATCAACAACGCTAAACCGATTGCCATATCTGAATAACCCGAAAAATCACAGTAAATCTGCAACGAGTATCCGTAAACAGCCATTAAATTTTCGAACGGAGTATAGCTGTTTGGAGCATCAAAAACCCGATCTACAAAGTTGAGTGAAAGGTAGTCTGAAATCACGGATTTTTTTAATAACCCTCCGATAATCAGGAATAAAGCAAAGCTAGTTTCTTGTTTGGTAAGCGTTATTTTTTTGTAAATCTGAGGGATAAAATCTTTTGCCCTAACGATAGGTCCTGCTACTAATTGCGGGAAGAAACTCACATAAAACGTAAAGTCCAATACATTCTTGGCAGGTTCAATTTCTTTGCGGTACACATCAATGGTGTAACTCATGGTTTGAAACACATAAAACGAAATTCCGATAGGCAAAATTATATCCTGAAAAGCAAGACTTCCACTAAACAGATTATTGAAACTGTCTATCAAAAAGTTGGTGTATTTGAAATATCCGAGCAATGCCAGATGGGCAATCATACTGGTCACCAAATAAAACTTTCGCGTTTTTTGGTTATTACTCTTATGGATTCCCTCTGCTAAAAAATATCCAGAAACAGCTGAAATTAAAAGCAATATAAAATAATTTCCTCCAGCTTTGTAGTAAAAGAAAATAGAAAACAAAACTACATAAGCTGTTCTGAAATGAGCGTACTTTTTAGTGCAGATGTAAACCAGGTAAAAAACCAGAAACATTCCTAAAAACAAACTGCTACTAAAAAGCAATGGATTTTTAGGGTTGTACGTAAACCAGCTTTGTATCTGTTCTACAGTAAAGCTGAAATTTTCCAAAAACCAATTTTGTACAGTTAATGCTTTCAAAGTATATGATTATTGGTTGAGGTAATTCTGATAGGTTTCCATAAGCGCTTCAAAAAGTAAATTTCCTTGTTCTTTGTATCCTGCCGAAGAATAATGAACTCTGTCTTTTGCGATAAGTCCTTGATTTACGAGTTTTTGCATGGATTCATTCCCTCCCATAGCTCTGTATAAATCCCAAACGCTATAACGGTTAACAAGCGAATGGTTGATAATGTAGTTGGCGTATGATTCTACAAAGTTATTCGGAATTCTTTTCTTAAAAAGGGATGGAGGTGGTGTGGTTAGCAATACGGCAATATTTGGATTTTTGATTCGTAAAGCATTCAAAAACTCTTCAATATGATTGTAAAAACACGTGTCGCATAATTTGTCAAAAGCTTCGTTTGTGCCCAACGAAACGATAATTAAATCAGGATGTAAAGCTCCGAGTTGTTCAAAAAACAGTGGATATTTGTTATAATCCGAGTATTTGGCTCCGTTTACTCCGATAGAGTGATACAAAATTCCACTTTGAGCGTTTTCAAGTACAATTCCGTTTAGGGCAAAAGAGTTGTACTCTTTGTTAGGAACCAGATAAATTTTATCTGTGGATTCTAAATTTTGATATTCGTAGTAATAATCTGAAACTAATGGATTGTTTTCTACCAGAATAAAATCGGTCATTTCGATTTTTTGAGGTTGCATCTCTTGGGTCGGGATTTTGAGTGTGGCTCCTGCCCGGATGTTATTATTTTTCAGAGCGTTTACTTGTTTGATTTTGGTCACTGTGGTTTTGTATCGATTTGCGATTCCCGAAAGGGTTTCTCCACTTTTGATTTTGTGTGTAATGCTTTTTGGAACATTCGATTTTACAACTACTGTTTTAGTAGCATTTGCCAAGCCAAAGAACTGCTTGTTTTCGGGGGTAATAATTTTCAGGGTATTAAAATGATAATTTTGGTTTCGCAGGTTGAGTTCAATTACAAAATCATTCTTGTCCGTAAAAAGAGCAATACCGCTTAATCCGACAGGACTTCCATCATTGGGATATATATTTCGCAGGCTATTCCAATTTCCGTTTGATGAGAACCGAACGTGCGAACTTCCGTTGGTTTTAGCTAGCGAATGTGGAAAAATAAGTCCTAATCCTCCATTTGAGAAGCGTTCCTGAAATTTCTGACGAAGCATATCAGTCATCAAATCTGCCTGAATATGCGAGTCCCCGATATGGACGATATTTATTTTACGACTTTGATTGGTTTCTAAATCATGAAGTTTTTGAAAAAAAACTTCCATGGCTGCTGAATTGTAAATTCCTGAATTTTTGAAGGAAGAATGAATACTATCCAGCGAAATAAACTGCTGTTCTACGACGAGTGAATCCACTTCGTTTACTTCTAACGAATCAATTTGAGCAAACGAGGTTGCTACAAAAAATAGGGTGAAAAATGAGGTTATTTTATTCATCGATAGGTTCTTCTTTTTTAATAAAAGACTTTACAGACTTATTTCTTTTAAAGTGTTCGTATTCTTTTTTAAGCTCGTCAAAGATAAATCGGGCTATTTTTTGTGAACCTTTAGTGTTAAAATGCGTATAATCTTTGTTTCCTAAAGCAGGTTCGTCTTCGACCCATCTGACCATCGATCCGTCTCCTCCCATGAGCGTATAAAGATTGATAAAACCCGAACGGGTAGTTTCGGCATATCTCAGTTGCGAATTTGCCAAAGGAACTACAGCCGAATCAGTTTTCATTTCCATTCCGTATTTTGTGGATTTATCTGCTGTTGAAATAATCAAAAATGAAGCATCTGGGAAACAATTTCGCAAATGATTAACCACTTTTGTCATGGCTCTTTCGTACCACGAATAATTTAGGTTCCCGTAGTTGAGTACATTGGTTCCGTAATGTAAAACAATCAAATCATAGCCACCTAATTCTTTGTCAAACTCATGCATAAACGAAGTTTTGAACAGTGAAAGTGGCAATCCAGAATTTCCTCTACTCGAAAAATTATCGACATATACTCCAACATTATCGTCCGAATTGATTCCGTAAAAAGCAATCGAATCGGCATTGACAAAATTCATTTTGATGCTTTTCAGATTCTTGTCGGATAATTTTAATTTGTTGAGTTCTCGATCTGTATGCAAAGGTTTTACAACTCGAGCGGTATCTCCATTATAGAAAACCTCAATATAAGCCTCTTTATTGTTAGAACTTCCATAAAATAAGGTTGGGTTATACAGTTCTGAAACATTTTTTTGATAGGATGCTTTGTATTCGACCCAAGTTGAATTTAGGGAATCTTTTACGAAAAACACATGCCCGTTTACTCCGAAAGGTCGGATAGGGTTTTTGGTGTTTACGTAAGATTGTGTTTTCCAGTTGTTGGAATAGGAATGTTTTATGGTTCCTCTAGAAGTGGCTGATTCAGAGGTAATGGAAACAAAACCTACGCCTTTTCCTCCGAATTCTTGCTGAAAAAGACGCCTTAAATCCTGTACGATATAATCTCCGTCCGTCATTGAATCACCAAAATATGCGATTCGTATTTTCCCTTCTTGGCTAGTTTCGAGTGAGAATAGTTTTTCGAAAAAATGAGTTAGATATTCGTTTGAACTAGTTGGAATAACTTCTTTTTTCGGAGTTTCAGTTTTTACAACAGAAAGCGTATCTTTTTTGATAGAGTCGTTTTGAATGAGTTGTTTTTCGTCAGCCAAAGCATCGAGCAACAAGCTGTCAATAACCATATTGGCATTGTCTTTCGGAGTTTCCGAAAAAATGCGTTTAGGCAGGATTTCTTTTAATCCTAAAAAAAATAGAGTCGCTAAAAGAACAATCAGGAAAGATTGTAAAAAATAAGATTTGCTCACAAAATCTGAAATCTAAAATCGTTAATCATCAATTTGAAATCACTACATTCTCTCGGGCATTTCTATTCCTAATAACGAAAAACCAGCTTTAATCGTGTCCGCTACTTTTTTAGAAAGCTGCACTCTAAAGGTTTTATCGGTTTTATTTTCGGTGGCTAAAATTGGAGTACTCTGATAGAACGAATTGTACTCTTTAACCAAATCATACACATAGTTGGCAATCAAAGCCGGACTGTAGGTTTTAGCTGAATTTTCTATGATTTCTGGGAAAAGAGTAATTTGTTTGATTAATTCTTTTTCTTTTTCTCCTAAAGTAAACCCAGAAATCGCATTCGAAAAATCAAAATCTGCTTTTCGGATTATCGATTGAATTCTCGCATAAGTATATTGGATAAAAGGTCCTGTGTTTCCTGCAAAGTCTACTGATTCTTTTGGGTCAAAAAGGATTCGTTTTTTTGGATCTACCTTAAGGATGTAATATTTCAGGGCTCCTAATCCGATGATTTTATACAAACGGGTTTTATCTTCTTCGGAGTATCCGTCTAATTTTCCTAGCTCTTCCGAAATCTCTTTTGCAGTAGCCTCCATATCTGAAATCAAGTCGTCTGCATCGACAACCGTCCCTTCGCGAGATTTCATTTTTCCGGATGGTAAATCCACCATTCCGTAAGACAAATGGAATAGGTTTTCTGCCCACGAATAACCCAGTTTTTTCAGAATCAGAAACAATACTTTAAAGTGATAATCCTGCTCATTACCCACCGTGTAAACCATTCCATTTACATCCGGAAAATCTTTTACACGCTGAATTGCCGTTCCGATATCTTGAGTCATATATACCGAAGTTCCGTCTGAACGGAGCACTAATTTTTCGTCCAGACCTTCATCAGTTAAATCAATCCAAACCGAGTTGTCTGGTTTTTGGTCAAAAATTCCCTTCAAAAGCCCGTCTTCAACTACATCTTTTCCTAAAAGATAAGTATTGCTCTCGTAATAGTTGCAGTCAAAATCAACTCCGATGTTTTTGTACGTTACATCAAATCCGTCATAAACCCAACTGTTCATCCTATTCCAAAGCTCCATCACTTCAGGTTTTCCGGCCTCCCAATCCAAAAGCATCTGTTGGGCTTCTAAAATAATTGGCGCTTGTTTTTTAGCATCGTCTTCAGATTTTCCTTGAGCTACAAGTTCGTTAATCTGATTTTTATATTCTTTGTCAAAAGCTACATAATAATTCCCGACCAATTTATCTCCTTTTAAACCGGTCGATTCTGGAGTTGCTCCGTTGCCGAATTTTTGCCAAGCCAACATTGATTTACAGATATGGATTCCTCTGTCGTTGATAACTTGGGTTTTATACACTTTTTTTCCGGCTGCCTTCAAAATTTGGGCTACTGAATATCCTAAAAGCACATTGCGGACGTGTCCTAAATGTAAAGGCTTGTTGGTGTTTGGTGAAGCATATTCAACCATCACAGCTTCTCTTCCCTGTGGAGTGTAACCAAAAGTAGCGTTGTCTTTTATCTGATTGAAAAAGTTAAGATAATACTCGTCAGAAATCACAATATTCAAAAAACCAGAAACCACGTTGAAGCGAATAACTTCTTGGGTGTTTTCGACCAAATAGTCTCCGATTTTGTTTCCGATTTCGACAGGATTTCCTTTAATGAGCTTTATCAACGGAAAAATTACAAAGGTAATATCGCCTTCAAAATCCCTACGTGTAGCCTGAAATTCCACCCTTTCGATTGTGATATCAAAAAGAGATTGAACTGCCTGCTTGATTTGTGGTGTAAGAATTTCTTGTAAGCTCATTGTTTTTAAATATTTAGGATTAAAATTAGTTTGCAAATGTAAGAATTATTTTACCCATAGATTAAATGATTATTTGGAATTTTGAAGAATAAGTAAATCCGTCCAAAAAGGTCTGTTTTAATCAAAAATAGCAGTAAATATGTATATCTTTGTCATTCAATTTATCAAAATGTCAAGAATAATTGCCATAGATTACGGAAAGAAAAGAACGGG
This sequence comes from Flavobacterium suncheonense, assembly GCA_040392465.1. Lineage (GTDB taxonomy): Bacteria > Bacteroidota > Bacteroidia > Flavobacteriales > Flavobacteriaceae > Flavobacterium > Flavobacterium suncheonense_A. The sequence goes on along the minus strand of JBEBWA010000013.1, from coordinate 45,807 downwards.
GCTTGCTGTTACAGATCCTTTGCGTATTATAGCTTCAGGATTGCAAACCGTAGAAAGCGAAAAGATTTTTGTGTTTCTGAAAGAGTATTTTTCTAAAGAAAAGGTCGAAATAGCATTGATAGGAGAACCGCTGCAGATGGATGGGACTCCTTCTGAAAGTACTGAAATTATCGAAAAATTTGTCGAACGTTTCAAAACAGAATTCCCTGAAATTAAAATTGAACGAGTTGACGAGCGCTTTACTTCTAAAATGGCCTCACGAACACTTATTGATAGCGGTCTAAAAAAGAAAAAACGTCAGGACAAATCTTTGTTAGACGAGGTTTCTGCTACTATTATGTTGCAAGATTATTTAAATAGGTTTTGATAGGTTTTTTATCCTTCAAACTCTTCGACTCCGACAGCCTTATCAACCGAAAAGTCTCCAATTTTGGTTCGCCTTAATTTGGTGAGATGTGCTCCTGAATTCAAGGCTACTCCAAAATCATAGGCAAGTGAACGGATATAAGTTCCTTTGCTACATACTACTCGAAAATCAATTTCGGGAAAGGCAATTCGGGTTATTTCAAACTCTTCAATAGTAACTTTTCGAAAATCAATTTCAACTTCTTCTCCTGCTCTGGCATGTTCATAAAGTCGTTTTCCATCTTTTTTTATAGCCGAAAAAACGGGAGGCTTTTGATTTATTTCTCCAATAAATTGCTGTGTTGTTTCTCGGATTAAATCCTCAGTAATGTGTTCTGTAGGATAAGTAGCGTCAACTTCAGTTTCCAAATCATAAGAGGGGGTAGTGGCTCCGAGATGAAAGGTTCCTGTATATTCTTTGGTCATTCCTTGCAATTCAGAAATCTTTTTTGTGAATTTTCCAGTACAAATAATTAAAAGTCCTGTGGCAAGTGGGTCTAAAGTTCCCGCATGTCCAATCTTAAAGGATTTGGGGAGGTTATATTTTCGCTTTAAAGTGTATTTTATCTTATTGACAGCCTGAAAAGAACTCCATTTCAGCGGCTTGTCAATAAGTAAAATTTTTCCGAGTTGATAAGGGTTTTGCTCTTCCATTTTATATTAAAGCAAATGTAAAAATAAAAACTATAGTAGCCCAAACATCTCCAACTTAAGTTTTAATATAAATCTTTTTTGTACCTTTAAAACAAAAAATTATGGAGAATCATGTAAAAGTCTTTTCAGGAAGTGAAATTGAGGTTATCCGAATTCGCCTATTGTTAGAACAGAACCATATCAAATATATCGAGCGAAATGATATTCAGTCGGGAGTTACCGCAGGTTTCGGAACGATTGACAAAGCTGTACATATTTTGGTAGATAAACCAGATTATTATAAGGCTTTGAAATTAATTGATGAAATGGGGCAGGATGAATTAGCAGATTAGCAATTGATATAATCATCCGCAGCCTTTGCTGTATTTCCATCTCTAATTTTGGGCTGGAGTTACTGCAATAAAATATTTTGTCTAAAAGCACTATTTCTTCTAAACTCTATATTATAATTTGTTATAGGGAGAGGTTTTATATAAGATTAAAATTTTTAAATTCTACACCTAGTAACTTATTATACCTCAATTGTTGTTTCTCGGGTTTTTTGTTGAATAATATTTCTCGGGGCTATATTTATACTGTTTTTTGTCCAGTTAATTTATTTTAGTTTGTTAGAGTAATTTAATTGTAATTTGTAGTTTTGCAATAATTGTTAAATTTTATTAATAAGCTACCACTAATTAGATAGGAGTATCTAAATTATTATTAAAAAATATTTTTTGGAACGTTAATTGCACCTCGTATTTAAAACGAGATAGTTATGAAAAAAATAATAATAGTGTCTTTAATTGCTTTAGCTCTATTTTCTTTTACTAAAACAGAAGAAAAGGTTATTAAAGTGGAACCATTTAGCGTAGGGGAGTTTTTTAAATTCAAAATAAGTTATAGTAGGTTTTTGAGTGCAGGATATGCTACTTTAGAACTCTCAGAGTCGAGGTATAATAATAAATCTGTTTATCATGCCAAAGGGTTTGGAGCAAATACGGGTCTTTCAAAATTGTTTTTTAAAGTAGAAGACCATTATCAGAGTTATTTTGATAAAGAGACAGGGGCTCCGTATATGGCTGTTCGCAAGGTGTCAGAAGGAAATTATAAACGAGACCAAAGAGCTTATTTTAATCAGAATACAAATAAGATTTTATTTAAAGATTTTACTAAAAATAGTGAGAAAACAATTGATGCACCCAAAAATGTTCAGGATGTGATTTCAACTTTTTATCATTTGAGAAATCATCCGGACATCAATAAATTGCAAGTAGGGCAGACCATAGATGTGGACATGTTTTTTGACGACGAAATTTTTAAGTTTAAGTTAAAATATAATGGTAAAGAAACAATAAAAACTAAATTTGGGAACGTTTCTGCCATGATTTTTAACCCTATGGTTCAGTCAGGAAGAGTATTTAAAGAACAAGAGAGTTTAACGGTTTGGATATCAGACGACAAAAATAAAATTCCTCTTCGGATTAAAGCTGATTTGATAGTCGGATCAATTAATGCAGATATAGAAGAATATAAAGGATTAAAATATCCTTTAAATCAAAAATAAAAAAAATGGAAATAACCCCTGAAACACAACTGCAACTTGAAGCATTAAATCAAAAATTCAAGAATTTAGGTCAAAATACAAACACACATTTAGAGGGCTTATTATGGTCAAAACCCATTACTTATTGGGATTATATTCAGACGGATGCGCTTTTGAACCTGCAAACTCAAAGAACTGTTTTGCCTGATGAAATGGTTTTTATTATGTACCACCAAGTTAACGAATTGCTCTTTAAGATGATTTTGTGGGAAATGCAACAGATATGTGACAATTCAGGGAATCCAACTACTGCTGTTTTCACGGATAAGCTAATGCGGATTAGTCGTTATTTTGATATGCTCACTACTTCGTTTGTCATTATGAAAGACGGGATGGAAGATGAACAGTACATGAAGTTTAGGAATACGCTTACTCCTGCAAGTGGGTTCCAAAGTGCTCAATATCGTTTGATTGAGTTTTGTTCGACGGATTTAATCAATTTAATAGACTTCCGTTATAGAGCTTCAATCGATAGAAATACTCCCTATGAACATGCTCTGGAACATCTGTACTGGCAGGCTGCTGGGAAAGACTATCACACTGGGAAAAAATCTTATTTATTGGAGCAGTTTGAAAAGAAATATAAGAAAGAGTTTTTGGAGTATATGCAAAAATACAATACTTCCAACCTTTGGAGAAAGTATAAACAACTCCCTGAAGAAGATCAGAATAATCAAGAATTGATTAAAGCCATGCGCCATTATGATTATACAGTAAATATTACATGGGTAATTGGACATTATAACACAGCCAAAAAATATATTGAATCTGTAGCAGGACCACAAGAAGCTACAGGAGGAAGCGATTGGAAAAAATATATGCATCCAAAATATCAGAAAAGAATTTTCTTTCCTGAATTATGGAGCGAAGATGAACTTAAAAACTGGGGAGAAAACGTTTAACAGTCAGAAAATATAATTTTGTTTTGAAATATTTAGCATATAGTTTATTAGCCCTATTTTTATTTGTTTCTTGTAAAAAAGACGAGCAGCCAGAAGAAGAAAAAATTATTGTAGAAAAGCCAAAAACAGAACGTTTTGGGTTTTATATTGAAGATTATCTCGTTGTGTATGATACCATTGAGCAAGGAGATACTTTCGGAAAATTATTAGGAGAACAAGGTTTTAATGCTACTGAAATCCACAATGTAGTAGAAAAAATTAAAGATTCTTTGAATCTTAAAAATATTAGAGTAGGAAGACCATATACTTTGCTAAAATCCCTTGATGCTCCGCATAAACTTGAAGCTTTGGTTTATCAGGCAGATATGATAAATTACAGCGTTATTGATTTTAGAGCAGGAGAGGTAAAAGCTTATAATAGACAAAAGCCAGTTACTATCAAAAGGAAAATAATTGTAGATAGTATTAGTGGTTCCTTGTCAGCTACACTTGATGCAAATGGGGTAAGTTCTGCCCTTACTCATAATCTTTCATCTGTTTATGCTTGGTCAGTCGATTTCTTTAAAATCCAAAAAGGTGATGCTTTTGGGGTTATTTTTAACGAAAGATATGTAAATGATACTCTATATGTAGGAATCGAAAGTATTGAAGGTTCCTTTTTTGTCCATAAGGGGAAAAAGATATACGCATTCCCTTTTAAGAGGGATTCTATTGGAGGAAGTGAAGAATATTTTGATGAAGAAGCAAAAGCTCTGAAAAGTATGTTTTTGAAAGCGCCCTTAAAATTCAGTAGAATTTCGTCTAGATTTTCGCCTAAAAGGTTCCATCCCGTTCAAAAAACATGGAAAGCTCATAAGGGGACTGATTATGCTGCACCTCACGGGACTCCCATTATGAGTACAGCTCACGGAACGGTGGAAACAACTGGATATACCTCGGGTAATGGTAACTTTGTAAAAATAAAACACAACAATACCTATTCTACACAATATCTTCATATGTCAAGAATTGCGGTTAAAAAAGGACAGCGAGTAAGTCAAGGAGATGTAATAGGATATGTTGGTAGTACTGGTTTAGCAACAGGTCCTCATGTGTGTTACCGATTTTGGAAAAATGGAGTTCAGGTAGATCCGTTGCAAATGAATTTTCAAAGTTCCGAACCTTTAGAAGAAAAATACAAAGAAAGATATTTTAAACAAATGAATCCGATTAAAAAGGAATTGGATAGTGTAGCAACCAAAAGACTGAAAGTTAAATCCGAATCGTAAATGGCACTCGAAAAAATAAATCCTACAGGTTCATTTGCTTGGAATAAATTAAGAGAGCATTTCGAGCAGATTTGTTATACCCCAATGCAAGAGTTTTTTGCTCATGACAAAGGTCGAGCAGAAAGATTTCATGTAGAATGGAACGATTTTCTGGTAGATTATTCAAAGAATAAAATAAGCCTGAAAACGATAGATTTATTTATTGAATTAGCAGAAGAATTAGGATTAAAAAGAGGGATTCAAAGTCTTTTTTCGGGAGATAAAATTAATGTTACCGAAAATAGGGCTGTACTTCATACTGCATTGAGAACAAATCGAAACACATCAATTTATGTGGACGGAAAAGATATTGTTCCAGAAGTTTTTGAAGTAAAAGAAAAAATAAAAGTGTTTTCAGAAAGTATAATTTCAGGAAAGCGAAAAGGGTATTCGGGAAAACCTTTTACGGATGTGATAAATATCGGAATCGGGGGTTCAGATTTAGGGCCAGCAATGGTTACTGAAGCTTTGAAGTTCTATAAAAACCATCTGAATATCCACTATATTTCTAATGTTGACGGAGATGGATTTTATGAAGTAATAAAAAATATAAATCCAGAGACAACACTGTTTCTAATCGTGTCTAAAACCTTTACTACGCAAGAAACACTTACGAATGCCAATACTATTCGAGAATGGTTTTTAGAAAGGGCAACAGAGCAAGATATTGCTAAACATTTTGTGGCTGTTTCGTCTAATGTTGAAAAAGTTAAGGATTTTGGTATATTAGAAGAGAACATCTTTCCGATGTGGGATTGGGTAGGAGGCCGTTTTTCGCTTTGGAGTGCGGTAGGAATTTCTATTGCATTGGGAATCGGATATGAAAATTTTGATCAACTTTTGGAAGGAGCTTACGATTTAGATAATCATTTCCAAACAGCTGATTTTCGAGAAAATATTCCAGTGATTTTAGCCTTTTTATCTATTTGGTATAACAATTTTTATGAATTAGAAACTCATTGTGTTGTTCCGTATTCGGATGCTCTCAAGAAATTTGTTCCGTACCTACAACAACTTGTGATGGAAAGCAACGGCAAGCACATTTCTAGAGAGGGGAGTCCGGTAAATACACAAACAGGAAATATAGTTTTTGGAGAAGTTGGAACAAATTGTCAACATGCATTTTTTCAATTATTACATCAAGGCACAAAACTTATTCCAACTGACTTTATTGGGTTTATTCAGCCTTTACATCAGAATCAGGAGTATCATGATAGGTTAATGGCTAATTTTTTTGCACAGACAGAAGCTCTTTTAAACGGGAAAGAAAATGAAGATAATCTGTACAGAGAGTTTTATGGAGACAAACCAACTAATACTATATTGATTAAAAAATTAACGCCTAAAAATTTAGGTTCTCTATTAGCTCTATATGAGCATAAAACTTTTGTAGAAGGCTTTTTATGGAATATATTTAGCTTTGATCAATTTGGGGTAGAACTCGGAAAAGAATTAGCTGTGAATATATTAAGTGAAATTCAAACCAAAAACTTTAATAACCACGATAGTTCTACCAATCTTTTGCTGAAGGCTTATTCAAAAGGTTTTTAATAGATTAAGGCTGGTTGTTGTCCTTTTTCATTGCGTTAAAATAGGCTGCTCTACTCAAGGGTTCGTATTCGTCTGTTTCGCCTAGCATGACCAGATTGTCATTTTTAGCTTTTCTGTAGCTGTAATTAGCTAAATTGCCCGTTCGGGTACAAACAGCATGAACCTTAGTTACATATTCAGCTGTTGCCATAAGTGCAGGCATAGGACCAAAAGGATTTCCTTTAAAATCCATGTCTAATCCTGCTACGATTACTCGTTTTCCGCTATTGGCCAAATCATTACAGACGGCTACAATTTCGTCATCAAAAAATTGAGCTTCATCGATTCCGACCACATCACAATCACTAGCTAAAAGACGAATATTGGCAGAAGAAGGAACTGGGGTTGAATGAATCTCGTTAGCATTGTGCGAAACTACTTTTTCATCATCATAACGAGTGTCAATGGAGGGTTTAAAAATTTCGACTTTCTGTTTGGCAAATTGCGCTCGTTTAAGTCTCCTGATCAGCTCCTCTGTTTTTCCCGAAAACATCGAACCAGAGATAACTTCTATCCAACCAAATTGTTCTTTATGATTTACTGTATTTTCGAGAAACATTTTTTAGTTATATTAAGCAGAAATATTGAATACTTTTCATTACTTTGTATCGCAAACAAATATATTAAAAACAAAGGTCTTTACTCAAAAATAATTATCAACAATCATGAAAAATCGTTTAGAAGCAGAACTAATCAGTATTGCACATAGAATTCTGAAATTAAAAAACAAATCAGAAATCGTTCAACTTCAGCAAGAAGCATTAAATCTTTATGAAAAATTATCGGTTTTAAGATTTGTAGAGGAAAATTACGGAGATTCTTCGGTAGAAATCCCTTCGGATGTGGAAGATAAATTAGAGACTTCTTCTACTCTTGTGGAGCAAGAAATAGTTGTTAAGGAAGATATATTGGAAGAAACAGTAGAAGAAAGTGTAGAGCACTCTCAGGGAGATAGTATTGAAACCAGTGCAGAAGATACTGTAATTTCTGAATCTGTGGAAGAAGAAATTACCCCAGAAGAGAAATCTACAATAGATAATTTTCAGGTTCGTTTTGAAGAGTTTGAAGCGCAACTTTCTAATGCAAAACCCAATAAAGAGCCTTCTATTTTTGATGATGTTGTTTCGGTCGAGGAACCTGTTTTTGTGCCTGTTGAATCCACAGTTATAGAGCAGACCGAAATAAAGAAAGTTGAGATTACTCATACAGAAGCAACTAAAAATATTTCGATAAATGATGCCGTCAGAAAGAATTTTAATATTGGATTGAATGATAAAATAGCTTTTGAATTTCATTTGTTTGGAGGGGAAAGCGAAGATTTTAATAGAGTCCTTTCGCAATTAAATACTTTTGAAACATTCGCAGAAGCAAAAGATTTTATTATCAATGTTGTAAAGCCTGATTACAATAATTGGGTAGCAAAAGACGAATATGAAAATCGGTTTTTAGAAATCATAGAAAGTAAATTTGCATAATGTCAAAATTGTATATTGTACCTACTCCAATCGGAAACCTTGAAGATATGACTTTCAGGGCGGTTAAGGTTTTGAAAGAGGTCGATATAATTTTGGCCGAAGACACTCGAAATAGTGGAAAGCTCTTAAAACATTTTGAAGTCCTAACTCCAATGCAGTCGCATCATATGCATAATGAGCATAAGACGGTGGAAAACCTTGTTAAAAGGCTTCAATCTGGAGAAGCGATTGCACTTATTTCTGATGCGGGAACTCCTGCTATTTCGGACCCAGGTTTTTTATTGACCCGTGCTTGTGTAGAAAATAAGATAGAGGTAGAATGTCTTCCGGGAGCTACGGCTTTTGTCCCTGCGCTTGTTAATAGCGGACTTCCAAATGACCGATTTGTTTTTGAGGGATTTCTTCCCGAAAAAAAAGGAAGACAAACCCGATTCTTAGGATTAGTAGAAGAAACAAGAACGATGATTTTTTATGTTTCTCCGCATAAACTTTTAAAGACCCTCGAAGAGTTTATTCAGTATTTTGGTGAAGATAGACCTATTTCTGTATCGAGAGAGCTTACTAAACTTCACGAAGAAACATTCAGAGGAACTGTTAGAGAGGTTTTGAATCACTTTAATCAAAAACCCATAAAAGGGGAAATCGTAATAGTGGTAGGAGGAAAAAAACAATAAACAAATGCAAATTTTAATCAAAATATTAATTGGAATCATAGCCTTTGAGCATATGTATATTATGTATTTTGAGATGTTTGCTTGGGAAACAATTGGAAAAAGAAGTTTTAGAAATTTTCCGAAAGATTTATTCAAACCCACCAAACCGCTTGCTGCAAATCAGGGTTTATACAATGGTTTTTTGGCAGCTGGACTTATTTGGTCATTGCTAATTTGCGATGTGAGCTGGTCTGAAAATATAGGTTTATTCTTTTTAAGCTGTATTTCAGCTGCAGGAATTTATGGAGGGTTAACAGTAAGTAAAAAGATATTTTTTGTTCAGGCACTTCCAGCTTTGATTACTTTAGGTCTGATTTTGGTTCAGAAGGTTTAAATTCTATTGGTCTGCATCCAAAGGTTTGTTTTGCGTTTCTTTGAGATAAAGCCTGTTAAAGACTTGGCAGGTTACTAAATCTCCCATGACGTTTACCGATGTTCGGAACATTCCCAACAATCTATCTACACCGATAATCAGAGCAATAGCCGTGACCGGAATCCCGATAGTTCCTAAAACAGAACCCAGAACAATAACCCCTGCTCCTGGTGCTGAAGGGGTTCCGATAGAGGCTAAAATTGTGGTAATAATCACAATCATAATGGTTGGAGTATCGAGTTGCAATCCATAAACCTGCGCTAAAAATAAGGTGGCAATAGCTTGAAATACTGCTGTTCCGTCCATATTTGGATACTCCCACAGGAATAATAAATCGACTCACAGATGGATTGATTTTCATTTTTTCTTCTGCTGTTTTTAATGTCAAAGGCATTACGGCCGCAGAACTTCCCATCGAAAAAGCTAATAGAAGCACATCTTTTGCGTCCGAAAAGAAGTTCTTTAGATTGGTTTTAGCAAAAAACAGTAAAATCATACTATACACCACCACGACCAAAAATAATCCTGCAACTACTGTGAGCATAAACATGGATAATCCCATAATAGTTTCAATTCCGACTTTCGAAGTTACTTGGCACATCAAGCCAAAAACAGCAATTGGAGCTAGTTTCATAGCCTAACGGGTAATTGCCATTGTGATTTCTTGAACCGAATACATAACTTTTAGAAGAGGAATAGCAGTGTCTGACGGAATATTCGCTAGCGAAACACCAATTATAATAGCAAAAATCACAATGCTTAACATATCGCCAGAAACTAAAGCTTCTAAAGGATTTGCAGGGAGTAAACTCACAATCATTTCGGGAATATAACCCAGCCCTAATTTGCTCCCAGATTCAGAAATTGCTTGCGTATCCAAAGCGATGTCAGCAGTGATAAGACTAGTGGCATCCATATAGCCCCCAGGCTGGATAAGCGCTGCCAAAACAACTGCCATAATCAAAACAGTAGTAGTGGTCATTGCGTAATACAGCAGTAATTTTGGTCCTGATTTTCTTAGATACTCTGTGTTGTTTCCGCCTGCAATTCCTTGAACAATTGAACTGAACATAAGCGGAATCATAATCATTTGAACCACTCTGATAAATAGATTCCCTGGAAAGGCAATCCAATTAATTATAGATTCAAGCATTTTTTGGCCTATCCAATTGGGAGTGGTAGCAAAATAAGCTCCCAGCAGTATTCCCAAAACCATGGCAATCAACACGCGCAACCAAAGTTTTCTCTGAACAAGCTTCTGTAAATACGAATAAAGGTCTTTTATTGGACGTAATTTTTCGGAAGGATTTGGATTCAGAAATTCCATAAGTAAAGCTAAAAAACACTTTGGTTAAACAAATAAAGCTCTATGTAAAAGCAGAAGGCTTATTTTTTCAAAGAATCGAGATAAGCTTCTCTTACTTTTTTGAAAAGGTTAGAAGAATATACAAAATCGACTACAGCTTCGTTGTCTGTTTTGTAGATTTCTTCACTATTTCCTGTCCAAGCTAGCACACCATTCTTAAGAAAGATAATATGTTCTCCGATTTCCATAACCGAGTTCATATCATGCGTATTAATTACGGTTGTTATATTATATTCTTTAGTAATTTCGTGAATTAGTTGATCTATAACTATGGATGTTTTTGGATCCAGTCCAGAGTTAGGCTCATCACAAAAAAGGTATTTCGGATTATTTACAATAGCTCTTGCAATGGCAACTCTTTTCTGCATTCCTCCCGAAATTTCGGATGGTTTTTTCTTGTGAGCATCAATTAGTTTTACACGGTCAATTACAAAATCTACACGTTCTTTAATTTCTTTAGGAGTTTTATTGGTAAACATTCGCAAGGGGAAACCTACATTTTCTTCAACAGTTAGTGAATCAAATAGAGCGCTTCCTTGAAAGACCATCCCGATTTGAGTTCGAAGTGCTCTTCTGTCATCTCTGTCCATTTCGGAAGTGATTTTTCCGTCAAAACAAATCGTACCGCTATCTTGGGTGTGGATTCCGAGTAAAGTTTTTAGTAAGACGGTTTTTCCTGAACCACTTTGACCAATAATCAGATTGGTTCTTCCTGGCTCAAATGAAGCGGTAATACCTTTTAATACTTCTACTCCGTCAAATGACTTTTTTATGTCTTTAATTTTTATCATTCGTTCAAAAGCAAATGGGTTATGATATAATCAACTAAAATAATTACGACACTTGTCCAGACAAAGGAAGTAGTACTTGCTTTACCAACTTCTAATGCTCCTCCTTTCATATAATAGCCATGATAAGCTGGGATTGTAGCTAGTATTAAGGCAAAAAGCAGTGTTTTGATAAATGCATACGTAATGTGAAACGGAATAAATGAGTCTTGGAGTCCATAAATAAATTCATCAACCGAGGTATATCCTCCATAAACTCCTGCTAAAAACCCTCCTAGAATGCCTAGAAACATACCTACTGCAATTACAAACGGATACAATAGCATGGCTATGATTTTAGGAAAAACAAGATAGTTGAGCGAATTTACCCCCATTACTTCAAGAGCATCAATTTGTTCTGTTACACGCATTGTTCCAATACTCGAGGTGATAAATGAACCTACTTTTCCTGCCATGATAATCGAAACAAATGTTGGAGCAAATTCCAGAATAACCGATTGTCGTGTTGCAAATCCGATAAGATATTTTGGGATAAGTGGATTGGTTAGGTTTAATGCCATCTGAATAGCGACAACTCCTCCCACGAAAAAAGATATAAACATCGTAATGCCGAGTGAACCAATAATTAAGTCGTCAACTTCTTTAAAAACAAGTTGTTTTAATACGGAGGTTTTAGTGGGTTTTACGAAAATCTCTTTCAGCATAATGAAATACCGACCGATATGCGTCAGAGTTCGTGTGGTAACAGGTAGTGTGAATATGTTTGGTATCATTTATCTTTTTGTATATGAATTATTGCGAGATCGCTATTTATAAATCAAAACCTATATCTCGTCTGTAATACATATTTTCGAAATGTAATTTATCAATATTTTGATACGAGGTTTTTAGAGCTTCCTTAAAGTTTTCTCCAAATGATGTAATGGCTATTACACGACCTCCATTTGTCAATATTTTTCCGTTTTCTTCTTTTGTCCCTGCATGAAAAACAAGTGAGTCTGAGATATTTTGAATTCCTGTTATCTCCTTTCCTTTTTCATAATCTTCAGGATAACCTCCTGAAACTACCATGACAGTAGTAGCGGTTTGTGAATCGATTTCTAGTGAGATTTTGTCCAAATCTTGATTTTTTAGGCTCAAAAACAACTCTACTAAATCCGTTTTTAATCTCGGAATAACCACTTCTGTTTCAGGATCTCCCATTCTTACGTTATATTCAATTACGTACGGATTATTGTTTACGTTAATTAGACCGATAAATACGAATCCTTTGTATTCAATATTGTCGTTTTGAAGCCCTTGAATAGTTGGTTTTACGATGCGATTCTCAATTTTTTGCATAAGGTCTTCATCTGCAAATGGAACGGGTGATACAGCTCCCATTCCTCCTGTATTGAGCCCCTTATCTCCTTCTCCAATTCGTTTATAATCTTTGGCAGTTGGGAAAATTTTATAATTTTTTCCGTCAGTCAGAACAAAACAGCTCAATTCGATTCCGTCTAAAAATTCTTCGATTACTACTTTAGTGCTAGCATCTCCAAATTTTTCGTTCAATAACATATTTGAAAGTTCTTGTTTAGCTTCTTCCAAATCTTCTAGAATCAGTACTCCTTTTCCTTGTGCTAAACCATCGGCTTTAAGAACATAAGGAGGGGTTAGTTTATCTAAAAAAGCAAACCCTTCATGGATGTTGTCTTTGGTGAATGAGCCATAACCAGCAGTTGGGATGCTGTTCTTTACTAAAAACTCCTTGGCAAATTCTTTACTTCCTTCGAGTTGAGCTCCTGTTTTAGAAGGGCCTACCACCTGAATATTTTTTAGACTTTCGTCCTTTTTAAAAAAATCATAAATTCCGTTTACCAATGGATCTTCTGGTCCCACAACAATCATTTCGATTGAATGGCTAAGGCAAAAATCTTTTATTTTGTCAAAATCATTCACTCCAAAGTTGCAATTGGTTGCGATTTCTTTGGTTCCTGCATTTCCAGGAGCAACAAATAATTCAGAGCATTTTTTGCTTTGAACAATTTTATACGCTAATGCATGTTCTCTTCCTCCGGAGCCTAAAAGTAAGATTTTCATTTAATGTCTTTTTGAGGTTCCAAAAGTACGGTTTTTATTTTTTAGGGACAAAGTAAATTAGTATACTTAACTACTCTATAAAAAACATAAAACAAAGAGGGGAGAATTGTAAATTTTTTATAGGTATTTTATATATTTGCTAGTAAATCAAAGCCATAAGAAGTCTACTTGTATTCTAATAACAGTACAGATGAAAATTGAAAAAATATTACATTTAAGTCAAGACGTTACATTGACTAAGCAAGTTATTTTTAATGTTGCTTACTCTCAAAATTATATTTTAGAAAAAATTTCTGAAACTCTCAAACCCTACGATGTTTCGTTAGAACAATTCAATGTCCTTCGCATTTTGAGAGGGCAAAAAGGGAAGCCTGCGAATATGGGAACGATTCAGGAGCGCATGCTTGCCAAAACAAGTAACACAACCCGTTTGGTAGATAAATTGTTGGCAAAAAAATACGTAACCCGAACAGTTTGCTCTGAAAACAGACGTAAGATAGAAGTTTCGATTACCAAAGAAGGTTTGAAATTACTCGAAACAGTAGACGGTTTAGTAGAAGAAGCAGAAAACAAACTTGTTAGGAATTTTACAGAACAAGAAAAAGAACAACTTATTGAATTATTAGAAAAATTTAGAAATTAAAATTTAATCAAATGAAAAGAATTTTTACGTTATTACTAGTCGTATTATCAACTTCTTTGTTTGCGCAAACACCTAAAAAAATTGATATAGACAAAAGTACATTAGAATGGAAAGGATATAAGATTACAGGGCACCATGAGGGGACTATTAAATTTACTGATGGAGTTTTGACCTTTAGTGACTCTGATAAAAACAAACTTATTGGAGGATATTTTGTGGTTAATATGTCTACTCTTATTTGTACTGATTTACCCACAGGTTCTAAAGAGCGTTTAGAGAGACACCTCAAGGATAAAGATTTCTTTGATGTACAAAACCATCCCTATGCTATGTTGAATTTTTCTCAGATTAAGACAAATGCTAACGGGACTTATACTGTAGTAGCGGATATGGAAATTAAAGGGGTTAAACAATCGATTACCTTTGATATGAAAGTTTCGGGGAATAATGCTTTAGCTACGCTTTCAATAGATAGAACAAAGTATGATATCAAATACCGTTCAGAGTCGCTTTTTCCAGATTTAGCTGATAGGGCAATTAAAGACAACTTTGATATTAGTGTGAATCTTGTTTTTTAGAAAAGATTTTAACTCCGACAGTATTTATAAAGCTGTCGGAGTTTTATTTATAGCAGTTTTGAACTTTGGTTTTCGTAAAATTCATCAACAGATAATTTTTCTTGGGTCGCCGCAAATACAGCTAATTGGTCACATCTTTCGTTTTGTGGGTGGTTGTTATGTCCTTTTATCCATTGAAAATCTACTTGATGCTTTCGATAAACCTTTAAGAATCGCATCCATAGGTCTGGGTTCTTTATTCCTTTGAAATTTTTCTTTTCCCACCCCAAAATCCATTTCTGATTAACAGCATCTACCACATATTTACTGTCAGAAATCACTAATACTTTTGTGTTGCTGTTTTTTAATTTTTCGAGCCCAACTATGACAGCTAAAAGTTCCATTCTGTTATTAGTGGTAAGCCTGAAACCCTCATAAAATTCTTTTTTATAGGTAGAATTAGGGACTTCCATAACTATTCCGTATCCGCCTTTTCCAGGATTTCCTTTCGAAGCTCCGTCTGTATATATATGGGCTTGGTAATTCAAGGTGGCTCTAAAAGTAAAGTTATTTGGAATTAGGGAAATTGATTAGTCTGTAATCAATTTTTCGATTACAACGGGATAATTTTTATGCTCCAAAGATAGTACTTTTTGAGCGATTTCTTCGGGAGAAGCACAGTCTGTTATTTCGATATTTTCTTGAAAAATAATATTCCCTTCATCATAGTGCTCGTTCACAAAATGGATTGTCATCCCCGAAAATTTTTCTTTGTTTTCGAATACAGCTTTATGCACATTTATTCCGTACATTCCTTTTCCGCCGTAGTTTGGGAGCAAGGCAGGGTGGATGTTTATTATCTTAGAGGGGAAAGCACTTATAAGGTACTCTGGAACCTTTAACAGAAAGCCGGCTAAAACAATAAGATCAGGATTGTAATGGAGAATTTCATGAAGGAATTCTGCTTGTTGGAATTCATTTTTTGAGAAAGTTTTGGAAGGAATTCCATGTTTTTTTGCTCTTTCAATAACACCTGCATCTGTTTTATTTGTAAAAACAGCGGCAATTTTAACAAGGTTATTGCTCTTAAAATGATTGATAATGGTTTCGGCATTTGAACCTGAGCCCGACGCAAAAATTATAATATTTTTCATGCCACAAAAAAACGAATAAATAACCACAAAATAAAGCGGTTATGTTGGTATTTAAAAAATATTTTTCTACTTTAGTAGCACAAATTTCTGTGAAAATAGCGATTTAAATAAAATTTTCTATTTTTGCATCTTAATTCAAATACTAAAAACAAGAAAACTATGTCAGACATTGCATCAAGAGTAAAAGCGATTATCGTTGACAAATTAGGTGTTGACGAGAACGAAGTAGTAGCAGAAGCAAGCTTCACAAATGATTTAGGAGCAGATTCTTTGGATACTGTTGAGCTAATTATGGAATTCGAAAAAGAATTTGACATTCAGATTCCAGACGACCAAGCAGAAAACATCGCAACTGTTGGTCAAGCAATCTCTTATATTGAAGAGGCTAAAAAATAATTAACATACATACCTCATACTTTAAAAATTAAAAGTGTGAGGTATCTTGTTTTTTTAAATTTTAACGTGGAAATTACGTAGGGTTGTGATTGGCAACCTGATTAGAGTACAACCCATATTAGTCTTGTTTATATGTTCGAGATAATATGGGTTTTTTTAAAATTTTTTTAAAATTCTGAATATGGCATTAAGACGAGTTGTAGTAACAGGCCTTGGAGCATTAACTCCTATAGGTAACAATATCGAAGAATATTGGAACGGACTTATAAACGGAGTAAGTGGTGCTGCACCTATTACTTATTTTGATGCGTCAAAATTCAAGACACAATTTGCCTGTGAAGTAAAAAACTTTAATGTAGAAGATTTTATTGACAGGAAAGAAGCCCGAAAAATGGATAAATATACTCAGTATGCTATGGTAACAGCTACTGAAGCAATGGAAGACGCTAATTTTGATTTAGAAAAATTAGATTCGGACAGAGCGGGAGTTATTTGGGGCTCAGGAATTGGAGGTTTACAGACTTTTCAAGATGAAGTAACCAACTTTAATCAAGGGGATGGAACCCCTAAATTTAATCCTTTCTTCATTCCAAAAATGATTGCCGATATTGCAGGAGGATTAATTTCGATGAAATATAGCCTGAGAGGTCCAAATTTTACAACTGTTTCTGCTTGTGCTTCTTCTACGAATGCCATTATTGATGCCTTTAACTATATTCGATTAGGGCATGCAGATGTTATTTTGACTGGAGGTTCAGAGGCAGCTGTAACCATTGCAGGGATTGGAGGGTTTAATGCAATGCATGCGCTTTCTACCAGAAATGATGATCCTAAAACAGCATCAAGACCTATGGACAAAGACCGTGATGGATTTGTGCTAGGTGAAGGAGCAGGTGCTTTGGTTTTAGAAGAGTATGAGCATGCGAAAGCTAGAGGAGCAAAAATATATTGTGAAGTTGGTGGCGGAGGAATGTCTGCAGATGCGCATCATATTACTGCGCCACATCCAGAAGGGTTTGGAGCTCGAAATGTAATGCTTAATTGTTTAAAAGATGCTGGATTGAAACCAGAAGATGTTGATGGAGTAAATATGCACGGAACCTCAACTCCACTTGGCGATATTGCAGAAAGTAAAGCCATTTTAGAAGTGTTCGGAGAACATGCTTATAATTTGAATCTGAATTCGACCAAATCGATGACAGGGCATTTGCTTGGAGCAACAGGGGCAATTGAAGCTATTTCGTGTATTTTATCTATTAAACACGGAATCGTGCCTCCTACAATTAATCATTTTGTAGATGATGAAAATATTGATCCAAAATTAAATTTCACTTTTAATAAAGCTCAAAAGAGAGATATGAAAGTGGTAATGAGTAATACATTTGGATTCGGAGGACATAATGCTTGTGTTCTTATGAAAAAAATTGAAATGTAACTTTCCGGAATGAATATTCTAAGAAAAATATTAAAAAATTCCCGTGCTGAAAAAGGCGGGATTTTTTTTGAAAAAATCTACCAAATTACGGGGACTAAACCGAAGGATATCGAAGTTTATGAGCGAGCATTTACTCATAGTTCAGTAAATAAAACTGACGAAAAAGGAAATGTGGTTAGTTATGAAAGACTTGAGTTTTTAGGAGATGCGATGTTAGGAAGTGTTATTTCTGCTTATCTTTTTAGAGAAGTTCCCAATCAGGATGAGGGTTATTTGACCAAAATGAGGTCTAAAATAGTAAGCCGCGAGAACCTTAATAGCTTAGGGAAACAGTTAGGGCTTATCGAGCTTGTTACAAGTAAAGTTTCTCGAAAGCATTTTGGAGAAAATATCTACGGAAATTTATTTGAGGCTTTGGTGGGGGCAATTTATTTAGATAGAGGATATCTAGCTTGTGAGAAATTTATAAACAAAAAACTAATTGAACCTTATGTGAATATCGAAAGATTAGAAGGTAAAATTATCAGTTATAAAAGTCTTCTTATTGAATGGTGTCAGAAGCATAAAAAACCTTTTGCAATTAAAATTGAAGAAGAACAAAGTGCAGAGGCTCAAAAGCATTTTTCGGCTCAACTTCTGATAGAGGGCAAAGTAATTTCTAAAGCTCGTGCTACTTCCAAAAAGAAAGCAGAAGAAACAGCTTCAAAAAGAGCCTATTTTGTTTTTCAGAAAGAAATTCAAATAAAATAGCATCCTGTGTTAAACTTTTTTTAAGAATTTTCTGAGAAAAACTAATGTGATTATTTTTTGTACCTTTACGCTATAATTCAGAATAATGAAAGTCCACAGACTTGATATTGATGATTTTAGCGAAATTGACTACGACCTGATTGCCATAAATACGACTATCGAAGATTTTTTATTGGCATTTAACATCAATCAAAGACTTAAACTGACACTTTCTAGGCATAAGAGCGATATTATTTCGACCAATAATATAGGCGAAGTCACTTTTTCGAGATATGGATTTGAAGATGAAAATCAAGACTTATACTGGAGTTTGGTTCAGAATCAAAAATGGATAGAGACAACCGAAAATGATTTCTCGCTATTTGAACAAGGTCAACAAAAAGTGTATTTACTTCCCGAATTCAAAAATGTAGATTATTTTTTAAAAATTGAAGGTTCTGAATTTGACGACGAAGAAATTCAGAATATTTTGTATCAACTAAAAGAAATACCCAAGGTGTCTGCTGTTTTTCAGGTAGATGCGAGTAAATTAAAATCAAAAAACAATTTAATATTTTAAAGTAAATGTTAAACCACAAGAAGACAAAAATTGTAGCTACTTTAGGACCTGCTTGTAGTACAGAAGAAGTTATTCATAAAATGATAAAAGCGGGAGTAAATGTTTTTAGAATCAATTTTTCACATGCGGATTATGACGATGTAAAGTCCAAAATAGATATCATTAGAGGACTTAACGAAAAATTTGGATACCATACAGCAATTTTAGCAGACCTCCAAGGACCTAAACTACGCGTAGGTATTATGAAAGAAGATGTGGTAGTAAATAAAGACGATGTAATTACATTTACTACTGCAGAGGCTATAGACGGGACATCCGAGAGAGTATATATGAATTATAAGTCTTTTCCGAAAGATGTAAAGCGAGGAGAAAGAATTTTGCTTGATGACGGGAAGTTGATTTTTGAAGTGCTGAGTACGGATGGTACAAGCGAAGTAAAAGCCAAAGTAATTCAAGGAGGTCCGCTCCGTTCAAAAAAAGGGGTGAACTTGCCCAACACGAATGTGTCGCTACCTGCTCTTACAGAAAAAGATCGAAGAGATGCTCTTTTTGCGATTGAGCATCAAGTTGATTGGATTGCTCTTTCTTTTGTGAGAACTTCACGTGATTTAGAAGAATTACAGGATTTAATCAGTGAGAATTCTAGTCATAAAATTCCGATAATTGCTAAAATAGAAAAACCAGAAGCTGTTGAAAATATTGATAAGATTGTAGCTTTTTGTGACGGATTAATGGTTGCTCGTGGAGATTTGGGAGTAGAGATTCCGGCTCATGAAGTGCCGCTAATTCAAAAAAAATTGGTCAATAGAGCTAAAACAGCTCGTATTCCTGTGATTATTGCTACGCAAATGATGGAGACAATGATTACGAGTTTGACACCCACAAGAGCAGAAGTAAATGATGTTGCGAATTCTGTTATGGATGGAGCAGATGCAGTAATGCTTTCTGGTGAAACTTCGGTAGGGAACTATCCCGTACAGGTCATCGAAAAAATGTCTGAGATTATTTCTGCAGTAGAAGACTCTCCTCTTATTCAGGTGCCAAAAAACATACCTCAAACACGTACCAAAAGATATATTACTAAACTTGTTTGTTATCATGCAGCTCTTATGGCTAATGAAATTAAAGCAAGTGCTGTTTGTACCCTTACCAATAGTGGATATACTGCCTTTCAAATTTCTGCTTGGAGACCCCAATCAAATATTCTGGTGTTTACTTCGAATAAGCGAATATTGACACAAATGAGTTTGTTGTGGGGTGTAAGATCACTTTATTACAACAAATTTGTAAGTACTGACGACACAGTCGAGGATGTAAATAAAATGGCTTTAGAAGCTGGTTATGTAGACAAAGGAGATATGGTAATCAATTTAGCGGCAATGCCTGTTCACGAAAAAGGAATGGTAAATACACTTCGTGTTTCGGAAATAAAATAACCTGAAATAATTCAAAACTATTTTTCAGAGGCGTTTACTTATAAATTTCAGAAAAAAATAACATATAGTATTCCAAGAAAAATAAAAAGTCGTTCTAAATTTGCAAAATTTGATTTTAATATGTCCACTACACTTATAAAAAACGCTAAAATTGTCAACGAAGGAATAATTTTTGAAGGTGATGTTTTGATTACCAACGAATTTATCTCTGAAATCGCAAATCAAATAAGCGTTAAGTCATCGGATTGGAAAATTATAGATGCAGAAGGGAACTATCTTATTCCTGGAATGATTGATGACCAAGTACATTTTAGAGAACCAGGACTAACTCATAAAGGAGATATAGAAACTGAAAGTAGAGCTGCTGTTGCAGGAGGAATTACTTCGTTTATTGAACAGCCTAATACAGTGCCGAACGCAGTTACTCAAGAGCTTTTAGAAGAAAAATATCAAATCGCCTCTCAAAAATCATTTGCCAATTATTCGTTTATGATGGGCGCAACGAATGATAACCTAGAAGAGGTGTTGAAAACCAATCCTAAGAATGTAGCTGGAATTAAGATGTTTTTGGGGTCTTCAACTGGAAATATGTTGGTAGATAATCCTGAGGTTATCGAAAATATTTTTTCAAAAACCAAAATGTTGATAGCTGTTCATTGTGAGGACGAAGCCACCATTAAAAATAATTTAGCCCAATACAAAGAAGAGTTTGGCGAAGATATTCCAGTAGAGTATCATCCGAAAATTAGAAGTGCAGAAGCGTGTTATATTTCTTCTTCTCAGGCTATTGAGCTTGCAAAAAAGACAGGAGCACGACTTCATGTTTTTCATGTTTCTACTGCCAAAGAAACAGAATTATTCTCAAATAAAATTCCTTTAGAGGAGAAACAGATTACAGCTGAAGTATGCGTCCACCATTTATGGTTCACGGATGAAGACTATGCTAAAAAAGGCAATTTCATCAAATGGAATCCTGCCATTAAATCACAAGCTGATAAGGACGCGCTTTGGAAAGCACTACTTGATGGAAGAATCGATAATATTGCCACTGACCATGCTCCTCATACTCTAGAAGAGAAATCCAAGAAATATATAGACGCACCTTCTGGAGGGCCACTAGTACAACATGCTTTGCTAGCTCTTTTTGAAGCTTATTTTCAGGAGAAAATTTCGGTAGAAAAAATAGTAGAAAAAACAGCTCATAATCCTGCTAAAATCTTTAAAATTGAAAAAAGAGGATTTATAAGAGAAGGATATTATGCAGATTTAACTATTGTAAATCCACATCAACCTTGGACAGTGAACAAAGATAATGTATTGTATAAATGTGGGTGGTCGCCTTTTGAAGGAACCAACTTTAAATCAAAAATTACTCATACTTTTGTGAATGGTAAATTGGTTTACCAAAACGGCAAAGTAAAAGAAGAGAAAGCAGGACAGCGCTTGGCTTTTGAGAGAGAATAGATATGAAGAAAATCATTGTATATTTGGTAGCAGGAATTTTTTTCTGGAGTTGTTCGGAGAGTGTAAAAAAACCTTCGAATCTTATTTCTAAAGAGAAAATGATTGATATTTTGTATGATATGAATCTATTCCAAACCATTCGAAACAATGATTATCGCTTGTACGAGACTTATAATATAGATCCTGAACAATATGTTTATACTAAGTATGATATAGATAGTCTTCAGTTTGTTCAAAGCAATAAATATTATGCGTTGAATGCAGAAGAATATGAAAAAATGCTGGATGTTGTAATAGAGCGAATAGAAGCTGAAAAAGCAAAATATATTCAGTCAGATTCGCAAAATACAAACTCAAATAAAAATGATTTAAACGACTCTATCCCGTTGCTTGACACTCCAATTGAAGGCAACTAAATCTCATTCTAATTGGATTTACGCTCTAACTTCATAAAGATTTCCTAATTTCTAAAGGCTGGTTTTTCCTGTTATCTTTTTTTCATATCTTTAAATCCGTTATGTTTAACTTTTTATTGAAATGAAAAACCTTATTCTTACTCTTTTTGTTATGATTTTTGGGAGCATTGTAGCTCAAAATGCCCGTTTTCAACAGCATGTTGCCTATAAAATGGAGGTTGATATGGATGTGAAAACCTTTAAATATAAAGGAAAACAAGAGATTACATATACCAATAACTCGCCTGACACACTTCATCGTGTTTTTTATCATTTATATAATAATGCTTTTCAGCCAAGAAGCGAAATGGATATTCGTCTGCAAACGATTGCGGATCCAGACAGACGGATGGTACGAACGTTTACTAAAAAAAATCAAAAAATCACAGAAAGTAGAATTAGTGATTTAAAACCTAATCAAATTGGTTATCACCAAATAACAAACTTTAAACAGGACGGGAAACCATGTAACATATTGATAGAAGGAACTATTATGGAGGTCAAATTAGCTAGTCCCATTTTACCTAATTCTAAAACGGTGCTGACTTTGGATTTTAATTCGCAAGTCCCTGAACAAATCAGACGATCAGGAAGAAATTCTATAGAGGGAGTAGCATTGTCAATGACACAATGGTATCCGAAGCTAGCAGAATTTGATTTTGAAGGATGGCATACTGACCCGTATGTAGGAAGGGAATTTCATGGAGTTTTTGGAGATTTTGATGTGAAAATAACTATTGACAAAAATTATACTATAGGAGCCACGGGCTATCTGCAAAATAAAAACCAAATAGGACATGGTTATCAAGACAGAGGTGTTAAAGTAAAGCATTCAAAAAAGAAAAAAACACTTACTTGGCATTTTATAGCCCCAAATGTTCATGATTTTGCTTGGGGAGCAGATGATGATTTTGTTCATGATATATTTATGGGAGACAACGGAGTAGAACTTCATTTTTTATATAAGGATAATAAAAAAATTCGTGAGAATTGGAAGGCATTGCAATCTAAAACTAATGATTTACTTAGGTTTTTTAATAAAAATATAGGGCCCTATCCCTACAAACAGTATTCTGTTATTCAAGGAGGAGATGGGGGGATGGAATACGCAATGTGTACACTTATTACCGGAAACAGAAGTCTCCCGAGCTTGATTGGAGTTACTGCCCATGAGTTAGCTCACGCTTGGTTTCAGGGAGTGCTGGCATTCAACGAGTCAAAACACTATTGGATGGACGAAGGTTTTACGAGTTATATTTCGGATTTAGCTGTTTCAACCGTTATGGAAAAGAAATTGCAAGAAGACGAAACCCCTTTTCAGACGTCGTATAATAATTATTATTACATGGTTCATTCTGGCGGAGAGCAACCTCTTACCACTCATGCAGATCGTTATGAACTAAATCAAAATCACGGAATCTCAGCGTATTCTAAAGGAGCTGTTTTTTTGACGCAATTAGGCTATTTGATAGGTCAGGATAATCTCAAAAAAACAATCAAGCGTTTTTATCACGATTTTAAATTTACGCACCCTACCCCAAATGATTTTAAGAGGACGGCTGAACGAGTAAGCGGAGCAAATTTAGACTGGTATTTAATAGAATGGACCCAGACTACAAATACAATTGATTATGGAATAAAATCAGTGGAAGCAAAAAAGAATAAAACTGAAATTACTGTTGAGAGAATCGGTCTGATGCCTATGCCTTTAGAGATTGGGATAACGTATGAAAATGGAATAACCGAAATGTACTATATTCCTCTAAATTTAATGCGTTTTAGTAAGCCTAACGAATACTCTTTTAATAGGAGAACTCTTTCTGCGTGGACATGGTCGCATCCGACTTATACATTCAGCATTGATACACCAAAAGATAACATTAAAAAAATTGACTTAAATACAACACAATTAATGGCTGATATCAACACTAATAATAATGTGTATGTCAAAGATTAAAAAGACCTTTTATGAGCTTTTCTAAGTGTTAATTGTTAAATTATTGATATTGTAATACAAATTATTACAATATAGTTATCTTTATATAAAAAACAGGTTGCTTGTGGTTAAGATTTACATCTTTTAATACAAGTTTCTTGGTAAATCTTATAAGGATACTTTTATAATTAGGGCTTATATATTTAGAAGCGCTTTAATCTGTATTATCTTGGTACGTATACTATTAATAACTTAAAATTAGCAAAGATGGAAAACAAAAAAAACTCTAAGCTCACTAGACAAACAGGGTCTCCTGTGCCTGATAATCAGAATGTGCAAACTGCTGGGGCGAGAGGACCTATGCTGATGCAAGATTTCTGGTTTCTAGAAAAGATGGCAAATTTTGATCGTGAAGTAATTCCAGAAAGGCGTATGCATGCCAAAGGATCTGGAGCATTTGGTACTTTTACGGTAACACATGATATTACAAAATATACCAAAGCAAATATATTTAGCGAAATAGGGAAGAAAACAGAAATGTTTATTCGTTTTTCGACTGTTGCAGGCGAAAGAGGAGCAGCAGATGCTGAACGTGATATTAGAGGATTTGCAATGAAATTTTATACCGACGAGGGGATTTGGGATTTAGTCGGAAACAATACTCCCGTTTTCTTTTTCCGTGATCCGATGAAGTTTCCTGATTTGAACCATGCTGTAAAACGTGATCCGAAAACTAATTTAAGAAGTGCTAATAATAACTGGGATTTTTGGACACTACTGCCCGAGTCTTTACACCAGGTTACCATTGTGATGAGTGATCGAGGTATTCCGAAAGGTTACCGTCATATGCACGGATTTGGGAGTCATACTTATAGTTTTCTTAATAAAGACAATGTGAGGCATTGGGTAAAGTTCCATTTTGTAACCCAACAAGGAATTGAGAATTTATCGGATGAAGAGGCAGCAAGAATAGTAGGAATGGATAGAGAATCATCACAGCGAGATTTATTTGATGCTATTGAGCGAAAAGATTTTCCAAAATGGAAGATGTTTGTCCAGATAATGACTGAAGAACAAGCTAAATCGTACCGTTTTCATCCTTTTGATTTAACAAAAGTATGGTCCAAAAAAGACTTTCCTTTGATTCCGGTTGGTGAATTCGAATTGAATAAGAACCCAGAAAATTATTTTCAAGATGTTGAACAATCTGCTTTTAATCCGACTAATATTGTTCCAGGCATTGGATTTTCACCAGACAAAATGTTACAAGGAAGATTGTTTTCTTATGGAGATGCACAGCGATATCGCTTAGGAGTTAATCATTATCAGATTCCAGTAAATAAACCAAGATGTCCTTATTTTGCTTTTCATCGAGATGGAGCAATGCGTGTTGATGGCAATTATGGTAGCACGCTGCATTACGAACCTAATAGCTATGGAGAATGGCAAGAACAACCTCATGCTCAGGAACCTCCTTTGGAGTTAAATGGCGATGCATATGCACATAATTTCAGAGATGATGATGAGGATTATTTTACTCAACCTGGTGATTTGTTCAGAATTATTAAAGCAGACGGGAAAGCAGATTTGTTGTTTAAGAATACAGCTGCACAAATAGGTGGTGCAGAGAAGTTTATTCAAATTAGACACATCAGAAATTGTTATAAAGCAGATCCTGAATACGGACAAGGAGTAGCACAAGCATTAGGATTGACTATGGAGGAAGTAAACAATTTTGATATGACTCCTTATAATCGTTGGGCTCCTAGGGCTACAAACAAATAAATTTTTTATAGATATAAACACCTCTTAAAATAATGGAGGTGTTTTTTTATGCGTTCATATCATAAGAATGCGCTTTAAACTTCAGTTGCTGGCACGAACTTCATAGCTTTCATGTTCATAAACCATGTTTTTTTGTAGATTGATAAAATTTAATAGAGTTAATAATAATGCTTTATATTTGTTGCTTTTGAAAATAAAATTTTGATATCATAAAGTAAATTAACAGTTTTTGGATGAAAAGAATTTTATTGATTTTGATAGGGTTTCTTATTTCTACCTCGATAATCTGGGCTCAAAGTCCTGCGGATGAATGTGAGGTTTTATTCGAGAGAGGGCAAGAAGCTTTTAACAAAAAAGAATATTCGCATGCTCTAGAATATTTTACGCAAGGGGAGCTTTTAGCTCAACAACATAATTTGTATGAAAAAGTATATTTTTCAAAAAACTATATAGGAATTATATATTACAGTTTGTATAATTATAGTGAGGCCTTAAATTATTATTGGGATGCTTATGCCTACGCTTTAAAGCATTTGGGGTATATTCAGGAAGTAGCTACTTTAAATAATATTGCTATTTTGTACGGAGATGACCAACAATACGAAAAATCAAAAGAATATCTATTAAAAGCTTATAATATTGTTCAAAAAGAGAACGATAGTCTTCGGATTGGACATTATGCAATTAATTTAGGAATCTTAAGCGCACGAGATAGTAATTATGAAGAAGCTAAAAACCTTTTATATCAGGCATTAGATTATATTGATGAATCGGAATTAAATATGACCTTAAAAGCTTGGTCCGCACTTTCAGAAGTATATATTCATTTAAAAGATTATGAAGAAGCTAAAAAAATTATAGATAGGATTTACTCTGATGTAGAACAACTACCCGAAAAAGACATTTATCAGGCTGTTTTATTACAATTGTCAGATTATTATTATTACAAAAAAGATTTTGATCAAGCTATTTTGATGTGTCAAAAAGCAATGACCACTAATAATTGGACAGGATATAAAGTACGATTATATGAGCAATTATTCAAAATAAACTACGAAATAAAAAACTATAATAAAGCCATTGAGTACAAAGACTCTATTATAAAAGCAAAGGATTCTATATATCAATCCAAGAGCAACCAAATTTATGAAGGGAATAAGGTTAAATTTGAGTTGCAAACCTATATTCACGAATTAAAAAGTAAACAAAAACAATTGGCCTCTGAACGGAAAATGTTTGTAGTTGCGGTAATTGTTTTTTTGGTTTTAATTTTTCTATTATATAGAATGTATCGAAACAAAGTAAAAGTAGAAACACAAGAAAAAGCAATTGCTTTAAGAGAAAAGAAAATAATCTCTTTAGAATTGGATAAAAAAAATCAGGAACATCTTCTTTTGGAGAAACAGCTCAAAACGATGGAGATACAATCTCTCTTAGAACAAGAGCAATTAAAGAACGAGGTTGAACAGAAAAACAGACAATTAGCTTCTAAAGCTCTTTATTTGTCAAGTCGAAATGAAATTATAGAGGAACTAATCCAGTCTCTTTCTGGGTTGCCCGAAATAAAATTGAATACAGAATTGAACAAAATTGTTAAACAGTTAAATGAAAATGTCCAGACCGACGAACATTGGAATAGTTTTTTTGCTCATTTTGAAGAAGTAAATCAAGGCTTCTTGACAGAGTTAAAGAATAGACATCCCGATTTAAATGCTAATGATATTCGATTTATTTGTTATGTTTTTATGAATTTAAGCAATAAAGAAATCTGTGCTATTTTTAATATTACTCAAGAAGCTTGTCGAAAAAGAAAAGAAAGAATCTCCAAGAAAATAGGTCTTGATAATGGAGAATCTCTTTATGGATACCTTTCGCAAATAGTTATAAATAAGTGATAATCACTATTTTTCTGTTGTAATGTCACGTTTTTTAGGGGTGTAATAAGAGGTGTTATTGTTGTTTTTTACAACCTTTGGCAACAGTAAAAAATAATAACACTTAAAAAACACACATTGACTTATGAGAAAAATGACTTATTTAATTGCTTTGTTTTTGTTTAGTATGCAAATACAAGCGTCAAAAAAATCAAATATGGATGATCCGTGTTTGACTCCTACTAACATACAAATAGTAAACCTTACAACTTATTCTGTTGATTTTGAATGGGAGGATGCAAACTCAGATGGAGGTTCAACATTATTTCAATACACTATTGTTGAAGAGGGGGATCCTCTAGGAGGCCCAACAACCACACAAACAGTAGGATCTTCGGTGGCTTATATGTTGTTGTCGTCTTCAACAACCTACAATCTTTATCTACGAAGCATGTGTATGGGCACTTGGAGCGATTGGTCAGATCCAGTTAGTTTTACTACTGCTAGTTGTGATGCTGTGGATATGCCTTATATACAAGATTTCGAAAATCTTACATCATTTTTTAATCTTGTAGAATGTACTACATGGGAAGTTGTTTCTGGTAATTATTGGTCAACTAATTTAGCTCCTGTTACAGGCTTTGAAGGTAATTCATTGTCTTATTCAGCTAGTGAAACGGAAGATGCAAATAGTTGGTATATAATTCAAAACGGAATAAATATAGAAGCGGGTGAAAAAGTAAGAGTTTCGTTTAAGTATAAATCAGATGGAACTGGAACAGAAGAATTAGCTCTATATATGGCTACTAGTATAGATGATTTAATAAATGGGAATGGGTTGACTATTGCTGATTTAACTATTGCTGATACTGCGGTTACTGACTATGTTGCAGGACCAATACCTTTTATGGATGCCAGCACCTACTATTTTGGTTTTCAAGCTACTTCAGCGGCTAATCAAGGTACTATCCATGTGGATGACTTTAGAGTAGAACAATGGATATGTGGAGCACCAGATGAAATAGAGATAAATGATATTTCGAGTGATGGAGCTTCGTTATCTTGGATTTTTACAGGAGATAATATGACCTATTTTTATCAATATGTTGTAAGTACAGATGCGACCGAACCACAAGAAGGAGTTTCTACTATTCATTCGACTGGAACTAATTTTAATAATCAGGTTATAGGTTTAGATGCAAATACTGTATATTATGTCTATGTTAGATCTTCTTGTTCTGGAATATGGAGTGATTGGTCAGGACCAGTGAGTTTTATGACTTTATGTGATTCTGAAATAGCTCTTCCGACAGGAGACACAGAGCAAGTAGTTTCAGAAGGAGCAACTTTGGCTAATTTAGAAGTAGAAGGAGAAAACCTAACTTGGTATGCTGACCAAGAGTTAACAATAGAAATAGAAGCAGATACAGTTGCTGTTGACGGAACTACTTATTATGTTACGCAAACTATTGGGAATTGTGTAAGTGATGCCCTTTCGATTAGTGTAACAGTAATTGATCCTTGTGCAGATATATCTCTTCCGGCAGGAGACACAGAGCAGGTAGTTTCAGAAGGAGCTATTTTGGCTGATTTAGAAGTAGAAGGAGAAAACCTAACTTGGTATGCAGATCAAGAGTTAACATTAGAGATAGGTGCAGATACAGTTGCTGTTGACGGAACTACTTACTATGTTACACAAACCATAGATGAGTGTACAAGTGAGGCTTTAGCTATTACAGTAGAGGTAACTTTAGGTATGGATGATATTGCTGAAAGTGCTATGTTGAAGTATTACCCTAATCCAGTGGAAGATTTCTTGAATATTTCTTCTAAATCAAATATGACTCATATCGAAATCATAAATATTGTAGGACAAACAGTTATTTCTTATGATATGAATGCTACCGATGCACGCATAAATATGACAGAATTGTCTAAAGGTAATTATTTTGTAAAAATAAATATAAACGGGACCGTTAAGGTTATAAAAGTTGTAAGATAGTTTTCTTCCTAAATCTGTAGAAGCGGATTAAAATTCCTAAAAAGAATTTTATCCGCTTCTTAATTTATTTACATTTGTGTTAGAACTTCATTTTTTTAGGTATGAAAGCCCAAATCGAACATAACGGTAATATATTTTTAGTTGATTTAACTAGTCCTATTGATATCTCTATTCCTCTTTCGGCCTCCGAGAATAATCCGATAGCGTGGTATTTGGACAAGCCTAAAATTGAACCTGTGCGTTTTGATGATTGGGTAGGGGCTGTCAAAAATGGCAGTTCTACAAACTTCAATACTATTGAGTTTAATCCGCATGCTCACGGAACACATACAGAATGTCTAGGTCATATTACAAAAGAGTTTTATAGTATTAATCAAAACTTAAAGAATTTCTTTTATCTGGCTGAATTAATTTCAGTCACTCCCGAAAAACAAAATGATGATTGGGTCATAACCAAAAATTGCTTTGCTACAATATTGTCTAGAAACAATGCTGTTTCGGCTTTGGTTATTCGAACGCTCCCCAATCCTATCACCAAAAAATCCAAAAATTATTCACATACCAACCCACCTTATTTGTGCGATGAAGCTGTTCACTTTTTGGTCGAAAACGGAATTAAACACTTACTGATTGATTTGCCAAGTGTAGATAGAGAAGAGGATGAAGGGAGGCTTGTGGCTCATAAGGCATTTTGGAAGGTGAAAGACATCCATTGTGTAAATTCAGATGCGCGATTTGATGCAACCATCACTGAAATGATTTATGTAGCGGACTCCATAAAAGATGGACTGTATTTGCTAAATTTACAAATAGCTTCATTCGAAAATGATGCGAGTCCGAGCAAACCCGTTTTGTATGCAATTTCAGATATATAATCTTTTATAAATTTATACTATGCTTAACAATAGAGCCCTCCAGGGATTTTTAGCAATGGCTCCATTAGCGTTGCTTATATTTATTTTTATAGCTTATTTCGCAGCTATTTTTTCGTTACTCTCAACTATTGATAATCTTGAAGATTCTAATCAAGTTCCAGTAAAATTTCTGACAGGATTAGGAGTTGCTTTTGTTTTATTATTTGTAATGGTTATTCTTTCGCTTTTTAGTTTTATTTATTTCATAATTCACGTAGTTAAAAATCCAAATCTAGAGCATAATAATATGCGCTTGATCTGGATTATAATTATTGTGCTAGTAGGCGGAATTGGTAATTTAATTTATTGGATAGCCGAGATAGAATCTAAAAAACCCAGACCCCTAATTACTTAGTCGGTTTCTTCCAATTCAAAAATTTCATTTACAGTTTTTCCGAAAACTATAGATATTTTAAGTGATAATACGGTTGAAGGAACGTATTTTCCGAGCTCCATTGCGTTGATAGTCTGCCTACTAACGCCAATTTTTTCAGCTAATTCTGCCTGAGTGAGATTGGTAATGGCTCGTTGTACTTTAATGTTATTCTTCATAATTTGAAGTGTTATTTTGTTTATACATCATCCATCTAAATCGAATGATAAAAAACAATAAATGAGAAAATAAAGCTACCATCATTACATTTAGAAAAACAAAGCCGTAAACAAAAATATAGCAAAACAAAACAAAAATATAATTGAAATAAGTAGCCCAAACCAAACTGTCTAAACGAATTTTACTCACCATCTCGTCTTCCATTTTCTCTTTGGAGAAAGCATAAATAAGACCAGTTGTTATGAGCACGATAAAAAGGAGCTCATCAAGAACGCTATTTTCTATTATTCCAAAATAAACATTTTGTTCTAAAATTCCAGTTTCTGCAATTGCAAATACATTGATTTTGAAATAATCATTTTCGAAAAAAAAGGTAGAATTGAAGTGTCCAACAATAAATAATAATAGAGTAATCCAGAAGGCAATTCCACTAATATTTTTAAACCGATACGGAAATAAATACGATGTTTTCATAGTTTCAAATTTAAAATTTGAAACAAATGTAAAATAAACTTTACATATAGTAAAACTAATTTTACTTTTTTATCGTTTTAGGAACTTAACTTGTTCTAAAATTACAGCAATCCGGTCTTGGGATATAGGCACTAAAATATTTCCGATGAGTTCTAAATAACCACCTTCACTTTTGTTAACAGCAGTTATATATTGAGAGTTAACAATATAAGATTTATGAACTCTTACAAAGATTTCGTTTGGTTCAAGTAGTTCCTGAAACGATTTTAAATTTCGGGAGACTAAAACAGATGCACCATCCTTTTTTAGAATATTTGTATATGATCCTTCGGCTTTTAGGTAAATAATATCTTCAAGATCTAAAAAAATAATTTTGTTACTTACAGGCACAGCGATTTTGGAAATTTTATCATGTGTAAAATTTTGTTTTAAAATCGCATAATGGTCTGATTGATTGGTTCTTTTTTCAAAGAGTTTTATAGAGGTAATTAACTCCTCAGGATTTATAGGTTTGAGCAGATAATCAATAGCCGAAAGTTTAAAGGCTTGAATAGCATAATTATTATAGGCAGTAGTAAAAATAATCGAAAAGGTAATCTCGTTTTCATTAAAAAAATCCAGTAATTCTAACCCACTATGACCAGGCATTTCTATATCTAAAAATACTATATCAGGATTTTCTTTTCGTATAGTTTTTACGCCTTCTGACAAATTTTTACACTCTACTATTTCTGTGAATTGTGGGCAAAAATTTTGTAATAGTAACCGTAGACTTACTCTTGCTCTTTCTTCGTCATCAATAATTATTGCTTTCATCAATATTTTCGTTTAGGTATGTTGATTAGCACTATAGTACCTTTTGAATTTTCTTTGTCAATGTATTGCAAAGTGATTTTTTTCTTCAGATTCATATTTATTAAATCGATGCGTTGCTGTAATGATTCGGTAGCAAATGATTTGTGATTCTGGTTTTTAATAGCATTGAGTTCACCGCTTCTTTTGCGCCCTATTCCGTTATCTTCAATACTCACTAAAATATAATCTTGTTTGTCTGTGAAATTGATACCTATGCGTTTTTGACCTTCTTTGTGTAATAATCCGTGTTTAATAGCATTTTCCACATGCGGTTGCAAAAGCAAACTAGGGATATACAATTCACTAGGATTTAGGTTTGGATCAATATGAATATGGTACTGAAAATCATCTGAAAATCGAGATTGCTCGATGTCCAGATAAATCGTAAGAGTATTGATTTCTTCGGATAAATTTACATAATCTTTATCGCTCATTTCGAGAATAGTACGCGTTAGTTTTGAAAATTTTGATAAATAAAATATAGCATTGGTTTTATCATTATCCAAGATATAAGATTGTAAGGTGTTGAGGGCATTAAAAAAGAAGTGTGGATTCATTTGCGATTTTAAAGCCTTGAGTTTTGACTGATTTAAATATTTCTCGAGTTTAATTTTTTCTATAGTAAGCTTATTTTTTTTGTGTATTATTCTAATTTGATATTTAAAGTACATATATACCAAAGTACACAACAAGCTAGTAACTAACAATAAGAACCACCATTTAAGCCAGAATGGATAAGAAATATTAATCAGAATATCTTCGTTAATTTGTTGCTCTCCATTTATTAGTTGAATCTGTAGGTTATGTTTACCATAAGCCAACGAGGATAGTTTGATACTTTGTATACTCAGATTAAGAGGTTCCCAAGGATTTTGATTAATGCGATAAAACAACTTGTAATTATTATCGAGTGTTTGGGTAGCGATAGTAAAATTCACCTCTATATTATTCTCATTATATTTTAAAGAAGTTAATTTATTTTGATCTACATTTTGAGAGTTCACAAGTATTTGGCTTAAATAAAGGTGTACTTTATCTGGATTGATTTGCTCTACAGTAGAAATAATTATTCCCTCATTTAAAGACACGTAATAACTGTTGTTTCTCTTGGTAATATCAATAAATTCGCTGTTTTTTGGTAATTCTAATATTTGGGCAATTTTTTGTGTAGTAATATTATAGCAATATATTCCGTTTTCTTTTATCAGATACAATTCGTCCTTATAACTACGTATTTTTAGAATACCTGAATTTTTGAAATTATTTGGAAATTTAAATTCTTTAGCATGATTGTTTTTATCGATATGATATACAATTTCGTTATCCTCTATACAAAAGACATTGTCTTTTACTACTACAATTTTATTAAAATTAGTTCCTAAAGGGGTTTGGATAACATTTGTCTCTGAAGACGTATAGCTTTTAATTCCATAATTAGTCACAAAATACAGAGCCTGATTAACCGGATTGTATGCACATGACTTTCCGTCTTCTATATCTATAATTGTCAGAAAATGGATTCCGTTTTCTTGGCGGTGAGGTAAGTTATTGAATACCGAATCAAAAGAGCTTTTAATTGAATTGTCAAAATAAATAACTCCTGACCAAGTAGTAGCCGATATTAAATAATATTTGTTGTCTAATCTATAAATATCTTTTACAGCTATCGGACTTTTTAAAATTCTTTTTTTTGTGTTAATGCTTAATTGAGATGACCCTGTAATCAGTATGCCGTCTTTAGGATTAATATAAGCCGTATGTATATAATGTTCAGAATCTCCTTCATAGACCGTATGTAAATTGTATTTAGCATCAATCTTAACTATCTCGTCTTTGCTGTTTCCAAAATATATAGCGTCTTCTTGAGAAAGTAGCTTGGTAGGAGAATGAGGAGTTTTGATATAAACCGATTCAATATCATTGACTAAGAATGTTCCTTCATCCAAAGTAGAAAACCAGTATTTGTTGTTGCTTGTTTTTAAAACACATGAAATATTATCTCCTTTATAATAATGCTTATAGCTATTAGATTGAGGGTTGAGTTTAAAAACTCCATTGGTTGAACAAATCCATAAATGATTGTCAATAGCTATAATATTCTGTATGAATTTAGAATCAATAGGAGAGGTGTGTACTGAAATTTTACGGTCTTTAATTTTGTAATAATAACTGTGATATTTAGAAAATATCAGCAGGTCGTCTTTATAATTGACTATAAGAGGAGCTACATTACTGTAAATATGTTCTTTGGGCAATTTTATCTCGTGACTTTCTCCGTTGATGTTATAACCAATTATTCTTTTTCCGATGATATAAAAATGGTCTTGATAAACAATGGTTTGTTTGATGTCTTTTAGGTTGGTTGGAACGCTTTTTAATAATTCGAAAGTTGAACTATCATAAATGTTGATACTGTTTTTTGTAGCTACAAAAATTTTATTATTTATAAATCCGTAGCGCAAAAAGCCATTAGCCTGGGCTTGGATAAATGGATGAATGACATCATTTTCGATATAATAAATGTTACCATTAAAATCTTGATGCCATATTCTGCCACATTTATCTTCATATAGATTTGAAACCGATCGAGTAGTTAATTTATCAGAGTGAAAATGCTTGATTTGAGTACCATCTATCTTACAAATTCCTTTAGAAGTAGCAAACCAAACAAATTGTTTGCTATCCTGGTAGATATCATATACATTGTTAGATGGTAATCCATTCGATTTGTCAACCGAAATATAATAGGGATCCTGCGCAAAGGAATATACTGAAAATAGAAATAAGAGAATTAAATACCTCAAAGGTTTGATTTTTTATTTTCAAAAGTAGAATTTTTTATGAATATTATATAAGTGAGTTTATCAAAAACACTCTTCAGTTTAAGAACTTTATAAATGACTAAATGAATCATTCGGGATTGCTCTATAGGGGCGGTGAGGATAATGAAGTCAAATCATTCTTTCACAAATTTTTCTTACTAGTTGGTGAATTGCCTTACTGATAAAGGCTAAAACTTACGTTGCTTTGCATCAAATTTAATATTGAAAAACATGAAAAAATCTTTACTTTTAATTGGTATAGTGTTAACTCAATTTACATTTGGGCAAACACCTGTCTATCATCACAGTTTTAATGGCTCTTTAGAATCTCCGGGATTTACGATTGGTGCCGCTGGAAATTATCTATCAACCGATTTAAACGGAGTAGAACAAAATGCTCTTACTGCGGCTGGGAACCATCAATTAATCTCCCTGAATATTTTAGATTACAAAGAAGAGTTAATGCAAGAAGGAACTATTTCTTTATGGTATAAACACACGGGAACAGGTGAGAGTGCCTTTGGAACTAACAAACCATTAGTGTATTGGTCAAATGGGAATTCGTCTTATTCAGAAGGTTTAATGTATGCAATGGAATCTACTGGAAAAATAAGAGTACTTGCCTACCAGAATTCAGAAATAGGTGTTAATACTCTTTCTCCTTATTCTTTTCCGCTACCAGGTACAGGACAATGGAATCAATATACGGTGAGTTATAAATTTGGTGAAAATGGGTATATAAAAGGATATTTAAACGGAACATTAGTAGTTGAGGGTTCTATTTCGTTTGATTTGCCTGAAAACACTACTAATAATATAGTTTTCACTGGATTTAATTCAACCCATTCAAGTTCTTTAGTAGGTTCGCTGGATGAAATTAGAGTTTTTACAGAAAGTTTAACCGACGATCAAATTAGAGATTTGTTTTTAAATGATCTTGTTGATTTTACTATGCCAGAGCCTATTATTGTACACGAATTTTCGAATGAATTCTATAAAGAAAATTTTAATTTGGGAGAAAAAACATACTTAGCTAAATCCAGACACAACACATTTGCAAATGCTTTAAGAGCACCTGTTACACATACAGGAATAGCGGTGGATTTAGATGGACACAAGAATGAACTAGCACAAGCAGGGACTATTTCTTTTTGGTACAATCATGCTGGAATGACACAAACTACTCCAGGTTACAAACCATTGTTTAACTTACAAGATGCTAACGAAAATGGTCATTTTAGATTGAGTTGTGGATTTAACAATGCTACAAATAACTATATGGTGTATGCGTCTTCACCGGGTTCTAATAACAATTCATCATCTACTGAATTATCTACGTTTACATTCCCTACTAACCAATGGCATCAATATACTTTAGTATATCAAACAGGAGTGAGTGGATACGCAGATTTTTATTTAGATGGTCAAAAAATCCATCGCTTTAACGGTGCTCTATCGCCCTTTAATTTTTCTCCACAAGATTTAGGCAAAATCCACTTTTTAGGAAAAGATCCTTCGTACTATAATTATATCTATGGTCTAGTTGATGGAATCAGAATATATGATCAGGCATTAACCCCAATGCAAGTAGCCGAATTATTTAACATAGTTGATAACGAATCCCCTTACTATCCATTTGTTTACTATAATTTAGATAATAATATTTATGATTCATTTAGAGTATTTAATGCTATTCAAGCAAATAATACTACATTCGGCGAAGATATTAACGGAGTAAGTGAGGCTGCGGGGTACTTAAATACACAATCTATAGGTACTGTTCGTATTGAAATAGATAAAGAATTCAATCAATATATTACGGGTGATATGACTACAGGTTTCGGATTTAAAGTTTTAGACATTCCGGGCTTTAGTAATTATAGCAATGTGACCATCCCTTTATTCGGATCTTATAATAGTGATAGTAACAGAAAAGTTACCCTAACCATAAAAAGATCTGATATGAAGCTACAATTGGGTCTTGAAGAGGGAGTTCAGGAATTAGATTATACTGTAGATTATGATAAATGGTACTATGCACATATTGTGATTCAAGAAAATACAGCTGATGTGTATATGAATGGAGAACTAATTTATTCCTATACTTCTGAGGAAGCATTTAAAAACTTAAGTAATAACATAAGTTTATCATTCGGTAAAACAAATGATTTTTCATATTTTAACAGTAATACAAGTTTTATAGTTGGTGCTATGGATGAAATATTTGTAGAAGCTAAAGCTTATACTTTTGACGAAATACAAGATAGTGTTCAAGCCTATGATCCAGAAGGGGTATTGTCGGTTGTTGATTATCATAGACACGAAGTAGCTTCTATTTATCCAAACCCGACTCAAGGGCAGTTAAATTTTTCTGATAGGGTAGATGTTCAGGTGTATGACGTTCAAGGAAGAATGATTTTGCAAAATTCAAGCCTCCAATCTTTGGATTTGAGTGGTCAAAAACCAGGGGTGTATATCATTAAGATATCAAATACTAAAGGTTCTAAAACAGTTAAAGTTATTAGAAAATAAAGTCTTTTTTATATTTATATTTATTGTTTTTTAATTACCCTTGAGTCATAAAACTCAAGGGTTTTTATTTATAAAGGCAGTAAGAAGTTGCTAGTATTCTATTTTATAAATTAGACTTTCTAATTTTAGCATTTAGATGTACTTTTGCAGTATGACTCACCAAATTATTTCCGAAAAATATTCTTGTTTGCCTGAAATCGTTCAGCTTTCAGGAGCAATTTCAACTAAAACAACTAAAGTCTACCTCAAAGGTCTTGTAGGTTCTTCTATATCGTTTGTTGTGCAAGCTCTGTTTGAAAAAAGCGAGAACCCTTTTTTACTGATTTTTCAAGATAAAGAAGAAGCGGCTTATTATCTAAACGATTTAGAGGGACTGGTAGGCGAAAAAGATGTTTTGTTTTTTCCGAGTTCTCACAGAAGACCTTACCAAATCGAAGATATAGATAATGCAAATGTACTCTTAAGGGCGGAGGTTCTTAACCGAATTAACTCTCGAAAAAGACCTTGTATTATTGTCACTTATCCAGAAGCACTTTTTGAAAAAGTGGTTACCCGAAAACAGTTAGACCGAAATACCCTGAAAATGGCTGTCGGAGATTTACTTTCGATAGACTTTATTAACGAAACCTTGTTTGAGTACAACTTTAAACGAGTAGATTTTGTGTCAGAGCCAGGAGAATTTTCGGTTAGGGGAGGTATTATTGATGTGTTTTCGTTTTCGAATGACAATCCGTACCGAATCGAGTTTTTCGGGAATGAAGTCGATTCTATCCGAACCTTTGATGTGGAAACCCAACTTTCGGTTGAGCCTCAAAAAAAGATAACTATCATTCCGAATATTGAAAACAAATTTGCGGAAGAAAAAAGGGAGAGTTTTTTGGGATATATCTCTGATAAAACTGTAGTTTTTGCAGAAAACACAGAACTACTGACTTATCAGTTGGATAAGCTATTCGAAAACGCTAAAGAAACTTTTGCGGGCTTTTCGTCTGATATCAAGCACCAAAAACCAGAAGAATTATTTCTGTCGAAAGCAGAATTTTTAGATAAAGCGGAACTTTTTACCTATGTGGAGCTTTCCGGAAAACCGGTATTTGACATCAAAGCAGAATTTCAGTTCAACACAAAACCGCAACCGTCTTTTAACAAGCAGTTTGATTTGTTGCGAGATAATTTGACTGAAAACCAAAAGTTAGGATATCAGAACTTTTTGTTCAGTTCAAGCGAAGCTCAAAGCAAGCGTTTTGATGATATTTTTCAGTCAATTTCGGGTGAAGAAAACGATGATTGGAAGAGTTATAAATCGTTTGTGTTTCCATTATTTCAAGGTTTCATTGATGAAGATTTGAAAATCGTTTGTTATACAGACCACCAAATTTTTGAGCGATATCACAAGTTTAAAATCAAAGACGGTTATTCCAAAAAGCAAACCATTACATTAAAGGAATTAAATTCACTCACTGTCGGAGATTATGTCACTCACATTGACCACGGGATTGGAAAATTCGGAGGTTTGCAAAAGATTCAGGTCGAAGGCAAAACTCAAGAAGCTATCAAGTTGGTATATGCTGAAAATGATATTGTCTATGTGAGCATCCATTCGCTTCACAAAATTGCAAAATTCAACGGAAAAGACGGAACTCCTCCTAAAATTTACAAAGTAGGTTCGGGTGCTTGGAAAGCGCTGAAACAAAAGACCAAAGCTAGAGTTAAGCACATTGCCTTTAATTTGATTCAATTGTATGCCAAACGCAGAACCGAAAAAGGATTTGCTTTTGCTCCAGATAGTTATTTGCAATACGAATTAGAAAGCTCGTTTATTTATGAAGATACTCCAGATCAGTCCAAAGCCACTCAAGACGTAAAAGCTGATATGGAGCTTGACAGACCTATGGATAGATTGGTTTGTGGAGATGTTGGTTTCGGGAAAACCGAGGTTGCTATTCGTGCTGCCTTTAAAGCCGTTGACAACGGGAAACAAGTGGCAGTGCTGGTTCCGACTACGGTTTTGGCATTTCAACATCATAAAACTTTCTCTGAAAGGTTAAAAGATATGCCTGTGAGAGTTGATTACCTCAACCGATTCAAAACTGCTAAACAAAAAGCCGAAACCCTCAAAGCCCTTGAAGAAGGAAAAGTAGATATCCTTATTGGGACCCACCAATTGGTGAGCAAAGACGTAAAGTTCAAAGATTTAGGACTTTTGATTGTCGATGAAGAGCAAAAATTCGGAGTAAACGTAAAAGATAAACTCAAAACCATAGGTCACAATATCGATACGTTGACACTGACGGCTACTCCAATTCCGAGAACGTTGCAGTTTTCGCTTATGGCAGCTCGAGATTTGTCGGTCATTACTACGCCTCCGCCTAATCGTTATCCGATTGAAACGCAACTAGTGTCGTTTAGCGAAGAAGTAATCAGAGATGCGGTTGCTTACGAAATTCAACGTGGAGGTCAAGTGTTTTTCATTCATAACCGAATCGAAAACATCAAAGAAGTGGCCGGAATGATTCAGCGATTAGTTCCCGATGCTAAAATTGCTGTAGGTCACGGGCAAATGGATGGTAAGAAACTCGAAGAATTGATGCTTGGGTTTATGGAAGGCGAATTTGATGTATTGGTTTCGACAACCATTATCGAAAGCGGATTGGACGTTCCGAATGCCAATACGATTTTTATTAATAATGCCAATAATTTTGGTCTCTCAGATTTACATCAGATGAGAGGGCGTGTGGGTCGAAGCAACAAAAAAGCATTTTGTTATTTTATCACCCCTTCTTTTTCTACCTTGACCGAAGAAGCTCGCAAGCGATTGGATGCTCTGGTTCGATTCTCTGAACTCGGAAGCGGATTCAATATTGCCATGAAAGATCTTGAGATTAGAGGAGCAGGAGATTTGTTGGGAGCAGAACAAAGTGGTTTTATCAACGAAATTGGTTTTGAGACCTATCAAAAAATCATGAACGAAGCCATCGAAGAGCTCAAGGAAAACGAGTTTAAAGATTTATATGAGAACGAAAATTCGGTTGAAAACAAAAAGTATGTCAAAGAATTTTCGATTGATACTGATTTGGAATTGTTGTTCCCTGACGAATACATCAATCAAGTAACCGAACGATTGAATTTGTATAATGAACTTTCGGAACTCAAAACCGAAGAAGAATTACAAAACTACGAACAGCGACTCCTTGACCGCTTCGGACCATTGCCAAGACAAGCGAAATCGCTATTGGATAGCCTTCGAATCAAATGGATAGCAACCGATTTCGGAATCGAAAAAATCATCTTGAAACAGAACAAAATGGTGGCTTATTTCATCTCCGATCAACAATCTGATTTTTATCAATCAGAAAAATTCAGAAAGGTTTTACTATTTGTACAACAAAACTCATCGCTTTGCAAAATGAAAGAAAAAGAAACCCGAAACGGACTTCGCCTATTACTTTCGTTTGATAATGTGAAAACGGTTAAAAGAGCTTTGGAACTGTTGAATTTAGTGAAAGGGTAAAAGCGAAATTATTAAAATACTGATATAGAATCTAATAGATGCTTTCGTAAATCTTTTCAATATTTTTTTTACCTTGGATAAAAATTATAAGTTATGAATTTAGAAGCACGAAAAATATCACTTGTCCAAGAGTTTTTAAGACTTGATAACGAGCATATTATTGAGGCTTTGGAAGAACTGCTTCAACAAAACAAATCCCAAGTTTTTGAACAAAACCTTAAACCAATGTCGGTGAAACAGTTGAATGATGAAATTGATGCTTCTTTAAATGACGAAGAAAACGACCGACTAATTGAAGCAACCGATTTGAAAAATAAAATCCAAAAATGGAGCTAAAGGTTTTTTGGACAAGGTTTGCCGAACATAAGCTTGAAGACATTTTCAGTTATTATAAGTATAAAGCTGGAGTAAAAACTGCACGAAAAATAGTAGAAGGTATCACAGATAAAACTATTTCTTGACCAAAAATCCCGAAATCGGACAAGTTGAAGAATCCCTGAAAGAAAAACCCCAACAATTTCGATATTTATCCATACTAATTACAAAATAATTTACAGAATAAACCGAGAGAAAAACAGAATTGTAATTGATAATATTTTTGATACAAGACAAAACCCTCTAAAATTGCAAGTGACAAAAGAGGAATAGCTGTTTTAAGTGTTTATAAATCAATTTTTTTTAAACGCTTTCTTTCGAAAATATCAAAACCAGTAAACGAGCTTTGGAATTGTTGAGTTTGATGAAAATTAATTAAAAAATCCGTCTGGCTAAATGAAATAGTCAGACGGATTAAGAGGATTACCCAAAATAATTAAAACATTCCTCCGCTGCTTTGTTTGGTATTGTCGTCGCGATGTTTTCTTTGAAGTGAGCGGTTTTTTCCTCCTCCAAACATATAGTTAAGACCGAAATAAACTGTTCTGCTCTCCCAAGTAAACTCTCCGTTTGCAGGAAACGGGTTGGTTGAAGTAAAAGCGTATCGCATAGTGTTGAACATATCATTAAATCGCAAGCTAAAGGTCAGTTGGTTATCCATTATGCTATATCTTGCTCCCGAATCAATTTTGTACATCTCTTTAGAGTTATTCTGTACTCCGTCAACTGGGCCTCTGTAAAATCCGAACAATGTAAAAGTTAGATTTTTCATTACTTTGAAGTTATTATTAACTCTGGCATTAAAAGCATTTGCATCAATCTCTTGAATTTCAAAAGTTGCCAATTCGGTTACAGGGTCAATTACTTGAATAAGTCCTTTTTGAGAAATACTCGAGAAATCGATAGCTGGTTGAAAATCCCACCATTTAGTAATTTTATAATTGGCAGAAACTTCGAATCCGTAAGCTGAATTGTTATCAAAATTGGCATAACTCATAATAAAGTCATTTGGATTTTCGGTTTGCTCATCTGTATAAAAAGTTCTATTGATTTCGTCTTGTATATTTCGGTAGAAAGCTCCAGACGTAATAGTTCCTTTTTTCCCTAACACTCTAGTGTAATTCAATTCTACAGAATTGGTAAATTGAGGGTTTAGTTCAGGATTCCCCATTCCAGTTACAGTAGGAGTAGCAAATTCTCTAATTGGTTTAGTCTGATTGAGGTTTGGTCTATCCACACGTCTTGAATAACTCATTTGAAATGAATTTTGTTGATTCAGAGCATAGGTTAGATAAGCAGATGGATAAAGCGTAAAGTAATCATCTTCATAAATAGTTTCATTAGCTAATCGTGCATCTACTTTATAACTTTCGAATCGCGCCCCTAATTGATAACTGAACTTTTCGAAGTTTTGTCCGAAAGTAGCATATACCGAATATATATCCATATCATAGTTGTATTTCGATGCCTGGTTAGGGTTTAGAGGATTGTCGGTTTGATAGTGATTTTCGGAACGCGTTGTTCGTGCTTCTGCTCCTAACTCTAGTCGT
This sequence comes from Flavobacterium suncheonense, assembly GCA_040392465.1. Taxonomy (GTDB): domain Bacteria; phylum Bacteroidota; class Bacteroidia; order Flavobacteriales; family Flavobacteriaceae; genus Flavobacterium; species Flavobacterium suncheonense_A. Next base: position 2,535 of record JBEBWA010000013.1, on the reverse strand, counting down.
GATTTATCTGAAAGGGGATTTACATAATCTATATTCAGAGTTAATAAGTCTCTTTTGTCATCAATAAAATCGTTATAAACAGATTGTCCAACATTTTCTATTTCGGTATTGAAATTAGCGTGTTGAGGCTGTGCATAAGTATTAAAGTTTCCTTCAAAATCAAGCGTATGTCCGGAATCGTCGAACAAGTATTTATAGGCAAGATTATAAGTAGTAGTTTTGTTATCAGTAAGATAAGTCGATAATTGATTTATATCGTCAAAATTATTATCTGGATAGAGTGTTTGTGTATTAACATGTCCTTCTCCTTCCAAGAAATTCTGACTTACATAGAATGAGGCTGTATTTTTGTCATTTATAAAAAAGTCCATTCCTACTTTGTATAACCACGATTCGTTATCATTTGAAATATCAATAAGATTTCTTGAATTTTGATCTATTCTACGAATATTACCTTCATTCAAATATTCTCCGATATTACCTCCAAATGTTCCAAAGAAGTTTACTTTTCCTTTTCTATAATTCATGTTAAGTGAATTGTTGAATTTTGGAACTTCTCCAAAAGTAACTCCTGCATTAAAGTTTCCGTTAAATCCGTCATGTGAGTTTTTGTGTAGTACTATATTTATAATCCCTGACATTCCTTCTGGGTTATATTTTGCACTTGGGTTGGTAATTAGCTCTATGCTTTTGATAGATGAAGAAGGAATCTGTTTCAATAGTTGAGCAGGGTCAATATTGGTAGGTTTTCCGTCAACCAATACACGAACATTTTGATTTCCGCGAAGCGAAATGTTTCCGTCTTGGTCAACATTTACGGTTGGAATATTATTCATGATATCGGATGCAGTAGCTCCTGCTGTAAGCAAGTCTCTTCCTACATTGATAACTTTGCGATCAATTTTTTGTTCGATAGTCGAAATTTCTCTTACGATTTCGACTCCTTCAATAGTAATAGACTCTTCTTCTAGAAAAATTTTGCCTAAATCAACTTCTTTCTTTTCTGTTACATCTACAGTAGTTACAAAAGTTTTGTATCCGATAAAAGCAATTTCGACGGTATAAACCTTTGGAGCTAAGTTTTTTATTTGGAAATTTCCGTTATCATCTGAAAGTTCTCCAGTAATAACTTTTTCGTTTTCTTTAATAGCAATGGTTCCGTACGGAATACTTTGATTCAGATTTTTATCATAAAGACTTCCTGAAATGCTTCTGTTGTTTTGAGCTAAAGCGCCAAAAGTATACACTAATAGCAGAGCCAGAATAAAATTTTTCATTGTAAAGATTATTAGTTTTTGTTTGATTTTAATTGTACAGAATAGACGGGATAATAGTTTTTTTGTTACATTAAAATTTTGTTAAACCCATTATTTAGAACTATTCCATGATTAGTTGTTTTTCTGAGACAAAATTCTAAAACAGAAGAATAGTTAAAAAATAGGATATTCCGAATTGTAGTAATTGTAGGATGAATTGTAAAGTAGTTTAAATTTGCAGGGTTATTAAAACAAAAAAGCTGTCGATTGCGACAGCTTTTTTGTTTTAATATAAATTCAACTTTTAAGAATTTTGAGCCTTAAAAGCTTTTAGTTTTTCGATTAGTTTTGGAACCACATCAAAAGCATCTCCTACAACACCATAGTCTGCAACTTTAAAGAAAGGAGCTTCAGGGTCAGTATTGATAGCTACTTTTACTTTTGAAGCATTAACTCCCGCAATATGTTGGATTGCCCCTGAAATTCCGATAGCGATATATAGGTTTGATGCCACTGGTTTCCCTGTTTGTCCTACGTGTTCTGAATGAGGTCTCCAACCCAAATCAGAAACTGGTTTTGAACAAGCTGTAGCTGCTCCAAGAACCTCTGCTAATTCTTCTACAAGGTGCCAATTTTCAGGACCTTTAAGTCCACGACCTCCCGAAACTACAATTTCTGCATCTGCAATAGTTACTTTTCCCGTTACTTTTTCAACCGATTCTACTTTTACAGAAAAATCAGCATCACTTAATTGTGGAGCAAAACTCTCTTCAGTCATACTCACGGTATTTTCTACTAATCCGAAAGAGTTTTTGGCAATAGCCAATAATTTTATGTCTGTTGAAATTTCGGTATGGCTAAACGCTTTTGTAGAATAAGCATTTCTTTTTACAATAAAAGGCGAAGTACTTTCTGGGAGTGCTACTACATTTGAAGCATATCCTGCTTCTAGTCCGATTGCTAAAAGTGGAGCTATATATAAACTATCAGTAGTTGAAGCTACTAGAACGATTTTAGAGCTTTCTTTTTGTGCAGCTTGCTTAATAGCATTTGCATAAGCTTTAGCACTGAAAGATTTTAATTTGTCCTCATTTATCTTTAGAACTTTGCTTACTCCATAGGTTGCCAAACTAGCAACATCATCTGCATTGACAGTAAGTGCGGTAACAGTAGTTCCTATTTGGTCCGCGACTTTTTTAGCATACGAAGCAAGCTCGAATGCTACTTTTTTTAATTTTCCTTCTGCTGATTCAGCATATATAAGAATTGACATATTTTT
>JBEBWA010000012.1:0-101500 GCA_040392465.1 Flavobacterium suncheonense | reverse complement strand
CAACACCTCCTGTTACTACTGCATCTTCACCCATTTCTAAAGTAGGTGAATAAAGCACAGAACGCTGATGAGAAGTCCATGAAGGGTCAATAGATAACATCACATATTCTACACTCAAGGCTGATAAGAAGTATCCTTCTGGTACATCTATACTGAATGAAGTAGCACAAGCAATATCTCCTACTTGAGGGTTTGCATTAAGTAATGTAGGTATATCTCCTTGGAATATTCCTGGGGTAAAGTGAATAGGTCCGTTCCAGGTACTTACACCATCTTCTTCACCACAATCTTGACGTACATAGTAGTCGTAATCAGCTCCTGAAGTAAGTCCTGAAAGAACATACGGATTACCAACTCCTGGAATTGTTGTTCCAGTTCCTGGAGTAAATCCTGCTGGTCCATATTCAATATCAAATATCTCCCCATTAGACTGCCAAGCCAAAGATACAGAAGTTGCTGAAGCGTTAATTGCTGTTGGCGTGAATGGAGGTAGACATGAAGGAGGGTCAATCACTGTAAAAGTATAATCTTCTGCTTCTCCCCAAGCTATTAATCCACACGGCTCAGGATTTGCATTATTCCATTGTCCTCTCACTCTCATGCGATAATCTCCAGTAGGAACTCCAAAAGGAACAGTAATTGTGCCCGTAAAAGAAGCACCTGTTGCTCCAGAAGCATATACTTTTTCGCTTTCTTCAAACTCAAGATTATTATTCCAATCTATCCAAATATTTACTCCCATTGGATCTCCTCCTGCAGTTACAGTAAACCCAACACTTCCTGTTTCGTAGTGCGATACTGACATGCTACCAAAATTCCCATAACCACCAGAAGATGCTCCTGAATTAGTATTTGAAATATTAAACGGAATACCATCTGTTGTTACAAACGAAGAAATATGATCTCCTGAATTAGTAGAAGAAGGGACACAATGTCCTGTATGGAAAGAATGAGGTCCTGTCCAAGCACTTAATCCACTAGCACCACAATCTTGCTGAACATAAAACTCATACGTTGTATGAGCAGTCAGACCTGTCAAAGAAAGAGAAGTAGTACTAGCTGTTTCTGTTGTTCCTGTTCCTAAAGCAAAACCAGCAACACCATATTCTATATTAAATGCATCTCCACTACTTACCCAACTGATATCTGCTGAATTTAAAGTAAGGCTACCCGCAACTAATCCTGAAGGAGCAGGGCAAGTTACAACAGAAATACTTACATTATCTATAGCTGCTCCTATTTGATTTCCACCACCTCCGTCGTTTCTCCATTCAAATACCAAACGAACAATTTGTCCTGCATAATCCATAGTAGGAATTTCAAACCATTGATTAGTCCAGTTTGTTTGTAAATTATAATAACCTCCAAACTGTACTCCTCCACTATTGGCAGTAGTTATCTGAGTCCCTGTTGTTGGGGTAAAAGATGCTGGAACAACCCAAACTCTAAAATAATCCCAAGTAGACTCTCCTCCTGATTTCCAATCAAATGACAACAAAACGCTCTCTGCATCTGCTGGAACCTGAATATCTCTGTAGGCGTGCACTGTAGAAGTAGTATGTGAATAATTGTTACTTACACCATTATCATTTGAGATATACATAGAGTGTGTCCCTCCATTATTAGTAATCTCTCCTACTACCCATTTGTTGGTTTGTGTTCCGTTGCTCAATATCCAATTATGAACACCTTCAAAATCTTCTTCATAATCCAAAGTAACTGGGATTTGAGTAGTCATAAAACCAAAAGGTCCTGCCCAAAGGCTTACTCCATCATCCTCTCCACAATCCTGACGCACATAATATTGATAAGATGTACTTTGAGTCAATCCTGATAAAGTATAAGGGTTACCTGCTCCCGAAATCAAGGTTCCTTCTGTTTCTAAATCAAACCCTGTAAGCCCCCATTTAATATCGAATAAAGTTCCTTCACTTTGCCATGACAAGTTAGCAGAATCAGCTGTTACACTTATAACTGTTAAGCCCGTAGGAGGCATACAAGTCGGCGGATCAATTACTGTAAAAGTATAATCTTCAGCCTCTCCGTAAAGACCATTTCCTAAATCACCACAAGGTACTGGGCTTGTATTAAGCCAATTAGCCACTACACGCATACGATAATTCCCTACAGGGGTTCCTGCTGGTATAGAAATTGTTCCTGTGCCTGTAGTAACATAAGCTCCCGAATTATAAACATGTTCTCCTGGATCATTAAAATCCATATCATTGTTCCAGTCTATCCAAACTCCCATACCATTAGTCCCAGTAGCTGAAGTAATAACAAACTGAACATCTTCACCTCCTATAAATTGAGCTACAGCTTGAGTTGAATAATTAGAGTATGAACCTCCTCCTGAAGAATTATTGATATTCATAATTCCGCCAATTGTGGTAAAATTACCTATTCCATTAGTTGTACTAGTAGAGGTAACTTCACAATAACCTGTATAGAACGTATAAGGCCCTGTCCATAAACTCACCCCATCAACCCCACAATCTTGACGCACATAAAATTGATATGAAGTCTCTGCTGTTAAATCAGTCAATGAAACTTCATTAGTAGTAATTCCGGTAATAATTGTTCCCTCTCCTAATACGAAGTTTTCTACTCCCCACTCTACATCAAACAATGTTCCTTCGCTTATCCAAGATAGATCTGCAGTGGTAAAGGTTATATTATTAGCAGATAAGCCACTAGAAATTGGATGAATACATACAGGGGCTTCCATTACTTTTACATTATCCAAAAGAATATCATTATAAAAAGCATTTCCTGAAGGAGCTACTGTTTTATCGACAATAAAACGGACTTGTAAAGATGTTCCCGAAAATTCTGTTAAAGGAATATCTATTTCTCGCCATTGTGGATCGTTTGTATTATCTGTAAATACTGTTGTCCATGTAGTTCCGTCACTCACTTGTACTGTAAACACATTATTTGCATAGATATTAGTATTATTACTAAAATATTCAAATGAAATAAAAGGAACCGTAAGTGAGCTTACATCAATAGGAGGACTTGTTAAAGTAATATCATCTATATTACTTGGATCTGAACCATCAACCCATGCATATGTTCCGACTGGCTTTCCATTAGTTGTTGCTCCATAATCTGGTGCTCCTGCAAATTTCCAAAGTCCATTAGGAACCATGTTTGAAGAAGTATTTGCCCAACAGTTTGGCAATATTCCTGTCGAAAATTGCTCTTGAAACGGAAGACCAAACACATCACATTCTGTAGTAAAACTAAACGGACCTGCCCAAGCACTTTCTCCATCTACCCCACAATTCTGACGAACATAATATTGATAAGTTGTAGCAGAGTTTAGAGTATCCAAAACAAAATTATTAGAAACATCTGTCAAAGTTGGAATTCCTGAAGGAGTAAACCCAGTCACACCATATTCTATATCAAAAGAACTTCCTGTACTTTGCCAAGATAGCTCTGCTGAATTATTAGTGACATTCGAAACCGTTAATTCGGATGGAGTCGGACAAGTTACAACAGAAATATTTATATTATCTATAGCTGCTCCTATTTGGTTACCTCCACCTCCGTCGTTTCTCCATTCAAATACCAAACGAACAATTTGGCCTGCATAATCCATACTAGGAATTTCAAACCATTGGTTTGTCCAGTTTGTTTGTAAATTATAGTACCCTCCAAACTGTACCCCTCCACTATTGGCAGTAGTTATTTGAGTTCCTGATGCGGGGGTAAAAAAAGATGGAACAACCCAAACTCTAAAGTAATCCCACGTAGACTCTCCTCCTGATTTCCAGTCAAAAGACAATAAAACACTCTCCGCATCTGCTGGAACCTGAATATCTCTATAAGCATGTACTGTAGAAGTGACATGCGAATAATTATTACTAACCCCATTATCATTTGAGATATACATAGAGTGCGTACCTCCATTATTTGTAGTCTCTCCTACTACCCATTTATTAGTTTGCGTGTCGTTGCTCAATATCCAGTTATGTACACCTTCAAAATCTTCTTGATAATCCAAAGCAACTGGAATTTGAGTAGTCATAAAACCAAAAGGCCCTGACCAAATACTTACTCCGTCAACTCCACAGTCCTGACGCACATAATATTGGTAAGATGTACTTTGAGTTAGTCCTGACAAGTTATAAGGATTAGCTACCCCAGAAATCAAAGTTCCTTCTGTTTCTAAATCAAACCCTGTTTCTCCCCATTTAATATCAAAAGCCGTTCCTTCGCTCTCCCAAGACAAATCTGCAGATTCAGCATTTATATTACTGACAGCCAAACTATTAGAAGAAGGATGGATACAGACAGGAGCCTCCATTACTTTTATATTATCCAATAGGATATCATTATAAAAGGCCCAACCTGCGGGTGCTATTGTTTTATCAACCACAAAACGCACTTGTAAAGTTGTTCCTGAGAATTCCGTTAAAGGAATATCTATTTCTCTCCATTGAGTATCGTTAGTATTATCTGAAAATACGGTTGTCCATGTAGTTCCATCATTTATTTGTACTGTAAATACATTATTTGGATAAGTATTGTTGTTATAACTAAAATACTCAAAAGAAATAAAAGGAACTGTAAGTGAACTTACATCAATAAGAGGACTTGTAAGAGTTACATTATTCATATCATTTGGATCTGAACCATCAACCCATGCATAAGTTCCTACAGGTTTACCATTAGTAAGTGCTCCATAATCTGGCGTTCCTGCGAACTTCCAAAGCCCATTAGCTACTGGGTTAGACGAAGTATTAGTCCAACAATTTGGCAATACTCCACCTGAAAACTGCTCCTGAAATGGAACACTAAACAAATCACATTCTGTAGTAAAACTGAATGGCCCCATCCAAGCACTCTCTCCATCTTCTCCACAATTCTGACGAGCATAATACTGATAAGTTGTCGAAGAGTTCAAGCCATTTACAACATAATTATTAGGAACATCTGCAATAGTAGGTACGCCTGAAGGGGTGAATCCTGTTATACCATATTCTATATCAAAAGTAGTCCCTGTACTGTCCCAAAAAAGTTCTGCCGAATTAGTTGTAATTGCAGTAGCGGACAATCCTAAAGGAGGAGGACAAGACGACAGAATCCCCTCAAATTGTATTTGAGCCAATAAACTCACTCTCTGATATGCTGTAGGAGGTGAAGCTGGACTAGGATTATCACTATCGCTTCTGAACATAATACCAGAATTAGAAGTCGAAGTATACGCACTGAAAGTAGGAGCGGTATTCCAGCCTAAAGTATTTTCGTGAACCGCCACTACTATATTACCACCTGTATAATCAAAAGGCACCGTAAACTCAATCTCAAACCAGTCATTTGCTGTAGGAGTAGGAATAATTCCAGTAAAAACTTGTGTTAAATCAGGTAAAAGAACCCAGTCTGTATCTGATATAAATTCTGTTTTATCAGTATTACCTATATAAACTGTCCAACTATTCCATACTGTAATAGTTCCAACATTGGTTGGTTTATAACGTAATTTTGTAATCTCTCCTGGCGCACCTCCTCCAATTGAATATTCGGAAGCCGTTATAATCTGTTGACTATAATTATAAACATAATTACTAACTGGAATTGCGGTACTACCTACTGCTGTACCAGCTCCAGAACCGACCTGGATAGTTCCCATTTGCCCAAATACTATTTGCCCAAACACAAACATCACACAAATCATCAACCTTTCAAACCATCGGTTTGTTTGTGAGGTTTGACTCCCTCCGGAATCATTAAAAGTAAAGTTTTTCATAATTAAAAAAATTAAAAATTAAAAAAGTTTTTGAGACAGACATCCTGAAGTTTAAAAACAAAAAACAAATCCTTCAATTTAAAAAAGGCTGTTCTATTTTATTATTCTAGGTAGATTATAATCTCTACACACAAAGATATATCTTTTATCTAGCAAACATAACACTACCTAAAAGTTTAACTAAAAACAAAGGCTTTTAATCTATTTATTTTTCAATAATTCTATATCAACTTTCATCAAGCCACTTTTAGGATCATCAGCAATATCCATAAAAGCTTTTTTAGAAAGATCAATTTCTCTTCCTTTAGTAAAAGGGCCTCTATCATTTATTATCACTCTAACCCACTTCCCGTTTGCTCGGTTTGTCACTTTTACTTCAGTCCCAAAAGGCAGTTTTTTGTGAGCTGCCGTTTGCTTTTTATTATCAAAGACAGCTCCACTAGCTGTTTTACGTCCATTAAACTTGTCGTGATAATAACTTGCTGTTACATTTTTTTTATAAGCCTTAGTTTTTACATTAGACGAAGTCGATGACTTCTTAGATACTTCTGTCTTTTTTGAAGAAGTTGTTTTTTTTGATGTGCTACATGATTGAAACATAAAGCTTGCAAAAAGCAAACAGAACAAAAAAACTACTTTTGTTGATTTCATTTACGAATTTATTTTTAGCGAATTAAACATTATCTATTGAGGCTAAAATACAAAAATAAAATTATACTTCAATAATGATTTTTTCTGATTAAATTTGCAGTCCAATTTTTACTAATTATGGTTTATAAGTTCAGAGTTATACTCGATACAGAAGAAGATATTTTCAGAGACATCGCGATTTTAGACACAGACACTCTTGAAGATTTACACAACACGATCAGTAATGCTTTTGGTTTTGACGGGAGCGAGATAGCATCATTCTATACGTGTGACAACACTTGGAATCAAAACGACGAAATCCCTCTTTTCGACACTGGAGACACCCCTGGAGAACAAAGTACTATGAAAGATTTTGTCCTAAAAGATATTTTACATCAAGATCAGACGAAAATAATCTATGTTTATGACTTCCTAAACATGTTTACGTTTTTTGTAGAATTAGGAGCTATCGAAGACATCCAAAGCGGAGAGAACTACCCTGCTCTTTTGTTTGCTCACGGAGAAATATCAGGAATCGACCAACACAACTTTGATGGAGATTTTGAAGACGACGACATCTACTCCGATTTTGAAGACGATTTTGACGAAGAAGACTTAGATATGTTTGGGGATGATGAATTCGGAGGATATGATGAGTTTAGCTCTGACGACTATTAAATCTTTATAAACAATACGCTTTTTATTTAATTAAATTACCACCATCTTATAACCCTTACTTAATTATCCAGAAATGATAAACCTATTTAATCTAAATATTGACAACCTTTCTATCCATAGAGTAGGAAACAAAAATAAAGGGGAAACCATTTTTTTATCTGAAAATCCATACAGAATTTCAGATGAATTAAACCCTTTGTTAAAAGAGTTTTTCTTCAAAGTATTTAGAGAAAAAGAAGAAAATTATTTCCAGTTTGCTCACGAAGTAGATTTAGAGTACAACGAAATGTACAATCTGGCAAACGAAATGTTTACAAATCCAGATAATGCACACGATATTTCAAAAAAAATCACACAGCATTTATTTGACCAGTCTAATCACCCTCACATCAAAAATGGAGAGGTTTATATAACCTACCTAACTAATGTTTCGATTGACAACAATGTAGTTGATGCTATCGGAATTTTTAAAAGTGAGTTGAAACATGACTTTTTACAATTCGAAGAAAAAGGAACAAATCTTGATCTAATACTTCAACAAGGAATTAGTTTAAACAAATTAGACAAAGGTTGTTTAATTTTTAACTATAAAAAAGAAGAGGGCTACAAGATTTTGAGCGTAGATAACAATCGTTATGATGCAAAATATTGGTTAGAACATTTCTTAAATGTAGATGCATTTCAGGACGAAAACTTCATGACCAAGAAATACCTGAAATTTGTTAAAGACTTTGCTAAAGATGTAGTGCTTCCAGCAGAGGACAAGAAAGAGGAAGTTATGTTTATGAACCGTTCTGTAAATTATTTTGCTAAAAATGATGAATTTGAAGAGAGTAATTTTTTGAACGAAGTTTTAGACAATCCCGATTTAATACCAGAATTTAAAAACTACAAAGTGGATAAAGGCGAAAAATATTCTATTGAGGATATTACTAACTTCCCCATCGCTAACAATGCCGTTACTGATGTCCGCAAAAAGATGAAAAACATAATTGAACTCGATACAAATATCCAGATTAAATTAGACTTCATCAATCCAGAAAGTGCTGAGAAATTTGTAGAAAAAGGTTGGGATGAAGAAAAACAAATGTATTATTATCTGGTTTATTTCAACAAAGAACAGAAATCATAATTACATTTGAGTTATAAAAAAAGGGCTGTCTTGAAAACCAAGACAGCCCTTTTTGTCAATAATATTATCTACCAGATTTTCACTCTGTTTTCTGGAGCGAGATACATTCCGTCTCCTTCTTTAATATCAAAAGCTTTATAAAAAGCCTCGACATTTTGTAAAGGAACATACGCTCTATACATCGCTGGTGAATGCGGATCTGTCTTTACTTGATTCTTAATAAACTCATCTCTTGATTTTGTTCTCCAAATTGTTCCCCACGAAATAAAGAAACGTTGTTCAGGAGTAAATCCGTCAATCAGCTCAGGTCTTCCGTTTTCTTTAAAAAATATTTGTAAAGCATCATAAGCTGCATTTACCCCTCCTAAATCTCCTATATTCTCACCTAGAGTAAACTTACCATCAACAAAAACTCCTGGTAGTGGTTGCAACTCACTATACTGTGCTGCTAAAGCTCCTCCTAAAGTTGTAAATTGAGCCAAGTCTTCTTCTGTCCACCAATCAACAAGATTCCCATCAGCATCATATCTTGAACCCGAATCATCAAAGCTATGAGAAATTTCATGACCGATAACTGCTCCAATTCCTCCATAATTTACAGCTTCATCAGCTTTATAATCATAAAAAGGTGGCTGCAGAATAGCAGCAGGAAATACAATTTCGTTATACGAAGGATTGAAATATGCGTTAACTGTTTGAGGCGACATAAACCATTCATCCTTATCCACAGGCTGTCCCAACTTTTCAATATTTTCTTCAAATCTCCATTTCGAAAGATTTAATCTATTTTCAAAATAAGTTCCACCCTCTTCAGGTCCTTTAATTTCTAATTTAGAATAATCTTTCCATTTGTCAGGATAACCAATTTTTACTCTTGTTTTATGAATCTTAGCAATAGCATTATCTTTAGTTGCTCTTGTCATCCAAGGCAATTTGTTAACGCGATTTTCAAAGGCCAAAAATACATTTCTGACCATTGCTTCTGCCTTTTCTTTCGCTTCAGGCGGAAACTTTTTCTCTACATATAATTTTCCTAATGCTTCTCCTAAAGAACCATTAATTACTTGCAATGCATTTTCATCACGAGCTCTTTCTTTTAAGGCTCCTTGCATTGTTTGGCTATAGAATTCCCAATTAGCAGTTTCTATTTCAGTAGACAAAGCGCCTGTCGAACCATTTAATAAGGTCCATCTCATATAATTTTTCCAATCTTCAACATTCTCTTTTTTAAGAATTTCATCTAAAGCAGAAATGTAATCAGGTTGCGAAACAATAATACTATCTAGGTTTTTATAACCTACCTCCTTAAAATATTTGTCCCACGAAATTGACGGGGCTAATTGTTGTAACTCCGCAATTGATTTTGGATTATAGGTCTTGCGTCTATCGCGTCTTTCAACTCTATCTAAAGTCGGAACAACAATAGAGGTTTCAAAAGCTAAAATCTTTTCTGCATTTGCTTTCGATGTTTTATCATCCTCTCCTAAAAAGCGCAACATTCTAGCCACGTGCTCTACATATTTTTGTCTTTTTTCTAAATTATCCGGAGAATCTGAAACATAGTACTCTCTATCTGGAAGCCCTACAGAACCTGTTCCTAAATAAACCACGTTTCTATTTGAATCTTTGGCATCAGTACTTACATAAGCTCCAAAAAAACCTAAACCTCCCCCATTTTTATGCATTTCTGTAAGGAGAGTTTGTAAATCTGAAACATTTTTTACCGCCTCAATTTTCTTTAAATAGGGCGCTAAAGGTGCAATCCCATTTTTATCACGACTAATCGTATCCATTATTGTTTTGTACAAATTGATGGCTTTACCTTGATCTGAACTAGAAGCATATTTTCCGCTGTTAATGGCTTCTTCAAGAATGGCTTTTACATCTTCATCTGTATTTTTTCGAAGCTCGTCAAAACTTCCCCAACGAGTTCTATCTGCAGGAATATCAACGCTATCTAGCCATTTCCCGTTTACATACCTAAAAAAGTCATCATTGGGCTTAACATTCGTATCCATATACGAAGTGTTGATTCCGTGAACTTCTCCTTTAGACTGAACCATTGTTTTTTTTGCTGTTTCACAAGCTGCAATTGTTGTCATACTTAATACAATTAACCCTAATTTATTGTGTAACTTCATCTATTTTATTTTTGAGTTAGACTTCTTACAAAAATACAAGATAAATCCTATTTTTATCATTTAAGAATAGTCTTTTCTCTCATTTTAGTTTTTTTTAACAGCCTTCTTCTTCTTTTAACCATAACTGAGTGTACCTTTGTACATTAAAAAAAACACTATGTTAGAAATTTTTAAGGCTTACAAAAAGTTCTTTATTGTATTCTTTATTGTTTCAGCAATAATACTTTTGCTTTTTTACAATGCTCTCAAGCCTCAAAAAACCCTCCCCGTTTTTTCTCCAGCTGATGTGAGTCCCGAACTTGTTGACAGCTTGGTCGAACATGTTACCATAAATCACCGTATTGAAGATTGGGAATTCACAAACCAGAATAATATCACTATTTCTCAAAAAGATTACAAAAACAAAATTTATGTTGCTGATTTTTTCTTCACTACCTGCCCTACTATCTGTCCAATAATGAAAGACAACATGGTGTGGCTTCAGGGGGAGATCCAAAATTATCCAGACGTAATGTTACTTTCACATACTGTAATTCCAGAAATTGATACACCTGAGGTTCTCAAAGCATATGCATTAGAAAAAGGAGTCGATGATTCTAAATGGAACTTAGTAACAGGAGATAAAAAAGATATTTATTATATAGCTCGCAAATCATATCTAGCTGTAAAAACAGGAAATATATCAGAATTATATGATATGGTTCATACTGAAAATTTTATCTTAATTGATAAAAAAAGGCGGATTAGAGGGTTTTATGACGGCACAGACACACAAGACATGAAACGACTTCTCGAGGACATTAAATTTCTTGCAAAAGAGTAACATTTTAAATTATCTTTGTACACTAAATTGTATTAAAAAATGAAAAAACTATTATTCGTAGCCCTTTCAGCTACACTATTATTTTCTTGTAACAAAACATTAACTGACGGATATACCGTAAGTGGAACTATTGATTCTGTAGAAGATGGAGAACAGGTTTTCATCCAACTTTCTAACGAAATTGGAGAGGTTGTAAATATAGACACCACTATGGTTCAAAGTGGAAAATTTGAATTTACGGGTAAAGCAAATGAAACGGAATTTGCTTATATCCAAATAGGAAGCCTTCCTTGGAAAATTCCGTTTGTATTAGAGAACGAAAAGATCACTATAACTGCTTATAAAGATAGTCTACAAGCAAGCAAAACAGGAGGTTCTTACAACAATGAAGAACTTGCTAAATTCAATAGTAATTTTGAAAGGTTACAAAAGAAATTGGGACAATTCCAACAGGACAACTCAAACGCGATGGAACAAGCAAGACAAACCAACGATACTGTGACCGTTAATAGATTCACAAAAGAATATAAAAGCTTAGAAGATAATTTGAAAAAATTTTTAGAAAATTATCCTTCAGAAAATCCAAAATCATACATATCGTTAATATTGTTATCTCAAATGATAAACAGTCCTTCTAATGATTTTGAAAAGACAAAAGCAAACTTTAATGTTTTAGCTTCCGAGCTAAAAACAACCAAGATTGGAAAAAAACTAGAAGAGCGAATTCAAGAAATTTCGGCTATTTCAATCGGACAAATAGCTCCCGATTTTTCAGCACCTGATCCAGAAGGAAAAATGGTATCTCTTAAAGAATCTATGGGAAAAGTAACAATTATTGATTTTTGGGCTTCATGGTGTGGACCTTGTAGAGTGGCAAACCCTTATCTTGCTTACTTATATAAAGAATTTCACGAAAAAGGTCTAAATATTATTGGTGTATCCCTTGACAAAGAAGATGCTCGTGATAAATGGACACAAGCTATTGAAACTGATAAACTAACATGGACACAAGTTTCTAATCTTAAGTTTTGGAACGATCCGATTGTAAAACAATATAACATTCAAAGTATTCCTGCAACCTTCCTTCTTGATTCGGAAGGGAAAATAGTGGCTAAAAACTTAACTGGACTTGAACTAAAGGCAAAAATTGCAGAGCTTTTAGGAGAATAAGTTCTATTATCTTAAGAAACACTAAATCCGTAATACTCTAAAAGAAGTGGTTACGGATTTTTTTGTTACTTTTGCACAACCATCAAAAGAGCAACTCTTTTTAGATTATTCACTTTTTAGATTCAAACAGTTATGAAATTAAGTTCTGAGCAAGCCATCGCATTAGAAGATAAATACGGAGCACACAATTATCACCCGCTTCCTGTGGTTTTAAACAAAGGAGAAGGAGTGTTTGTATGGGACGTGGAAGGAAAGAAGTACTACGATTTTTTATCGGCTTATTCAGCTGTAAATCAAGGTCACTGTAATCCTAAAATCACTAAAGCTCTAATTGATCAAGCTCAAACCTTGGCACTTACTTCAAGAGCTTTTTATAACGATAAATTAGGCGTTTACGAGCAATATATTACCAATTATTTTGGTTTTGATAAGATTCTACCAATGAACACAGGTGCAGAAGCCGTTGAAACAGCAATCAAACTGTGTAGAAAATGGGCTTATGAGAAAAAAGGAATTGCTGAAAAACAAGCCAATATTATCGTTTGTGAAGGGAATTTCCACGGAAGAACAACTACTATTATTTCGTTCTCAAATGACGAAAATGCAAGAAAAAATTTCGGACCTTACACGGACGGATTTATTTCTATAGAATACGATAATATTGAAGCTTTAGAAAACGTACTTGCTACTCACCAAAACATTGCTGGTTTATTGGTTGAGCCTATTCAGGGTGAAGCAGGAGTTTATGTTCCGAGTGAAGGCTATTTGGCTAAGGCGAAAGAATTGTGTAAAAAACACAACGTGCTTTTTATAGCAGACGAAGTACAAACTGGAATTGCAAGAACCGGAAAATTATTAGCCGTTCACCACGAAAATGTGCAACCCGATATTCTAATTTTAGGAAAAGCCCTTTCTGGCGGAGTATATCCCGTTTCGGCTGTTTTGGCAAATGATGATATTATGAATGTCATCAAACCAGGACAACACGGTTCTACTTTTGGTGGAAACCCGATTGCTGCGGCCGTTGCAGTAGCAGCTCTAGAAGTAGTAAAAGAGGATAAGTTAGCTGAAAATGCAAATCGTCTCGGGAAACTTTTCAGAGAAAAAATGAACGAATATATCCAGCATAGCACTATAGCAACCTTGGTAAGAGGAAAAGGGCTTTTGAATGCTGTCGTAATTAATGATACCGAAGAAAGTGATACGGCTTGGAATATCTGTGTTCGCCTAAAAGAAAACGGATTATTAGCTAAGCCAACTCACGGAAACATCATCCGTTTTGCTCCGCCACTTGTGATGAACGAAGAACAACTTTTGGAGTGTGTTTCGATTATCACCAAAACACTTCAAGAGTTCGAAAAATAATCGATTTCGAAAAATATATTTTACTCACTCCGACAGAGTTTTAAACTCTGTCGGAGTTTTTTTTACTGATTACTGACCACTGTCAACTGCTCACTACTTTAAAATCCTTCAAATACTCCTAATCCAAATAGGGCAAAGTCATATTTCACCGGGTCTTTTGGGTCAAGTGTTCTTAGGTTCAAATCTAATTCCGATAGGGCTTTAGCATCGTTTTGTTTTCGAGTCAGCAAGCCTAACTTTCGAGCTACATTTCCAGAATGCACATCCAGCGGACAAGATAATTGAGCAGGTGAAATACTTTTCCAAATTCCGAAATCTACTTTCTGATCGTCCCTGACCATCCACCTCAAAAACATATTAATCCGTTTGGCAGCTGAGCCTTTGAGTGGATCAGAAATATGCTTTTCGGTCCGAGTTAAATGACTTCCGTCAAAAAAATCATGTTTAAAATGATGAATAGAAATCTGTAAATTTTCGTATCGATTAAAGACATTCTCAAGAGAATCATACTTCAAATAGACATTTTTCAGACCTTTGATAAATCCTATAAAATCATCTGAATTAAAAGTACGGTGAACAAATTGTTGAAGCCTTTCTAAATCGTTGTCAGTATGACGCATAACAAAATCATAGGGAGTACCACCCATAAGTTCCATCATTTTTTGAGCGTTTCTGATAATCATTTTTCGATTTCCCCAAGCAATCGAAGCCGACAAAAAGCCAGCAATTTCTATATCTTGATGCCAAGAGAACTGATGCGGAATCTGAATTGGATCACTCTCGATAAAGTTTGGGTTGTTGTATAAAATCACCTTTTCTTCCAGAAAATCAAACAGTTCGTTCTGTGTCATTTTTTTATCTTTATACTGACAAAATATCCGAAAAATAAAAATGGATATGTTTTTGACAAAGATAATTGTCTGAAAGTCGAAAGACAAAAGTCTTAACGTCTTTTTCTGAACGATTAAACAATTAGAAATCAACCATTCGGCCATCTTGAAAATAGATTACAAAATATTCCGCATTCCTTTTATAGCCATCTTCATCATTTGGTTCGTGTTTTGGCTGGAGCTCAAAACAGGTCTCGATTTCACTCGGTTTGGCCTCTACCCTAGAGATATTTCAAGTTTACTTGGAGTGCTGTTTAGCCCTTTTATTCACGGAAATTTAGAACATCTCTACAACAATTCTATTCCGCTGTTTGTGTTGCTGTCAATGATGCAATACTTCTACAAAAAGCAAACGCTTTGGGTGCTGTTTTTTGCGATTATTTTCTCTGGATTGTTCACTTGGCTTATCGGGAGACCATCCTATCACATCGGAGCCAGTGGAGTAATTTATGCCCTAGTGAGCTTTATCTTTTTTAAAGGAATATTTACTAAAAACTTTCAACTTTCTGCCCTTTCGTTTATTGTTGTTTTCCTTTACGGAAGTATGATTTGGTACATTTTCCCGGATATGAAAGAGGGGATGAGCTGGGAAGGTCACCTTGGTGGATTTATAGCAGGAGTTCTGCTTGCCTTACTTACAGAAACACCTGAAGAATACAAAAAAACCTACAAATATGATTGGGAAAGTCCTGACTTCAATCCTTATCAGGACCCATTTATGAAACATTTTGACGAAAAAGGTAACTTTGCTTCCAACCCACATACACATACCACAACCCAAGAGAACATCAAGATAAAATATGTTTTGATGAAAGAAGAAGAAAAAAAGGAAGAGGAAAAATAATAAATTCGTAACCTACCGCAAAAATTTCTTTTCTTATCTTTGGAATTCTAAAATGTGATGTATGTTTACACTTCAGCAGATTCAACAAGCGCACAGCAAAGTGAAATCAGGAGCAGATTTTCCCGCTTATGTAAGTGATTTAAAACAATTAGGTTTGGCTGGGTATGTGGCTTTTGTATTTGACGGACATACTACTTATTTCGGAAATAATGATTTTCAAATCACTTCTCCTGCAAAATATGAGTCTTTACACATTAGCACAAATCTTGACAAAAGGCAATTTGAATCTGATTTAAAAGCACATCAACAAGGCAAAACAGACTTTATTACATTTTGTAAAGACTGTGCAAAATCAGGAATCAACAAATGGGCTCTTGATTTTAATAAAATGACATGCACCTATTTTGACAAGGACGAAAACCAAGTCCTAACAGAACAAATTCCTCAATAAATCAAGAAATGGACAGAAGAAAATTCTTTAAAATCGGGTCGGTTGCCACTGTCGGGACAGGACTTTTATATCCGTTAAACGGAATTGCACAACCACTCGATATTCCGACCTATTCTAATAAAACACCAAAAAATATTATCCTTCTAGTTTCAGATGGAATGAGTTCTGGAACCCTTTCGATGACAGATATTTTCCTAAATCGCAAATACGGAAAACCATCTAATTGGATGAGCCTCTATCACGAAAATAAAGTTTCGAGAGCTTTAATGGATATGGCTTCGGCTAATTCTATTGTTACAGATTCTGCTGCAGCAAGTTCTTCTTGGGGAGGTGGCTACAGAGTGAATAACGGTTCATTAAATACGGGTATCAACAAAGAAGAGCATACTCCTATTTGGGTAAAATTCAAAAATGCAGGGAAAATGGCAGGTTGTGTTACTACAGTTGCCATTACTCATGCTACTCCAGCTGGTTTTATGGCTAATTCTTCCAAAAGAAATGCACAAGAAGATATTGCCCAACAATATTTAGAACGAGGTTTTGAGGTGCTGATGGGAGGAGGAGATAATTTTTTCAATTCCGAAAAAAGAAAAGACAAACAAGATTTATATACTCAATACAGAAACAAGGGTTATCAGATTGTAAAATCTAAAGCAGAACTAAAAACCATGCATTCTAATGCTCCCGTTTTAGGTGTTTTTGCAGATGATGCTCTGCCCTATTCTATTGACAGAATTTCTGATAAAGAACTTGAGAAACAAATTCCTACTTTGGCCGAAATGAGTGCAAAGGCTATCGAGGTATTGAGCCAAAGCAAAAACGGATTTGTGCTCCAAATCGAATCTGGAAAAGTAGACTGGGCAGCTCATGCCAATGATTTAGGAGGGCTTATTCACGAGCAGATTCAACTGGATCAAGCGATTAAAGTAGTAATGGATTTTGCCGAAAAAGACAAAGAAACGCTAGTTATTATTACAACCGACCACGGAAATGCAAATCCAGGAATTATTTACGGACGAAAGGCAAACGACAATTTTGATTCTGTTCAGAAATACAAACAAACCAATGAGTGGATTTTGAATAGTTTTTCGGAAAACAGCTCTGTCAGAAACATTATCGAAACCGTTGAATACGCAAACGGAAATATCCTGTCTGAAGAAGAAGCCCGAAAAATTTTAGCCTACTACTCTGACCTCGAAAAACAAGAAGACGGATTGTATAATTACAGAAAACTTCCGTTTAAAACCTTTTCGGAAATTCAGTCAAAAACCAATTCGGTCGGGTGGATAAGTATGGATCACTCTGCTGATTATGTAGAGCTGGCGATGTTCGGCCCAGGAAGCGAAAATCTAAAACCGTTTATTAAAAATACCGATTTACATTATTTTATGCTCGAAGCAGCAAAAGTTAGTGCGGAGTAATGGATTTTGAATATATTGGACTAGAGACTATTTTCGTAGCTCATCAAAAGCCCTACAAACTTACTATAACTCTCGAGGCCTTCTTCTTGAGAGTTTGCTTTTAGAAAATTGTCATAAAACACTTCAAAAACAATTTCTATTGGAGTTTGATAATAGTCTCTGAATGCTTTGGTCTCCTCAAAATTCAAACGGATTCCGTAATTCACTTTTACTAAATAGTCTTCCACAACTTGAGGATTCATTCTTTCGATATTTCGAAGACAGTATCTCAAGGCAAAAATAGTCCCAGAATATTTAAAATACTGATTATTACTATAAACCGAAGCTAAATATCCTATGAGATTAGCTTCGCTCTCAGAAGCATATCCAATCTGATGTGACATTTCGTGAAGTGCTGTCGTCGGAAAGGTGTATTTCGGCAATAACGCATTGACTTGCGCTTCTCCTGTAAAAGGATTCATATAGCCTCCAAAGCCCATGTAAGAAAGCGGAGTTGATATAAGAGAATTCTTTATACAATGATTATTATATGTAAATTCAGGATATTTTTGAGCCAAATTATCGTACGCATGCTGAGATTTTTCGTAAATCTGTTGATTAGAATAGGGATTTACAACCTTTAAAGAATCGTTTTGAGTAATCTGAAAATGTAAATTATTCGATTTGTCAATAAGCCTATCTGTAAATTCTAAAAGCTGTTCATAAGAATACTCGTACGAAAGATTCATTTTTTCGTTTAACGGAACGCGATGATAATTCATCCCCCACAACAGATTAAACAGGAAATAGAATATCGAGACAACATTGAGAATACCGACAATTGAACTTTTAAAAGTTATAGTTTTACGAAGCCTAATAATTCGATAAATCAAAAATGCAATAACGATTCCGTAAATAATATCTCCCACCGAAAAACCTATAGAACCTAGCATCTTTCGAGAAAGATTTGAAATGAATTTATACCATCCGTTAGAGTAATATTTTTCGATAAATTCTGGAAAAAAAGCCACAATCCTGATTGCTACAATCTGGATAATCAATAAATAAATAAGTATGTATTTAGATTTTCTCACAAGCTCAAAGATATATACAGATTTTCAATTTGTTGTTAATTTTATCTTTTTTCGTGATTTACAAAACAAAATCATCTTCCTTAAAACCAATCAAATATACCTTTTCTTTGGCTCTTGTAATAGCCGTATAAAGCCACCTCAGATAATCTCTGTCTTGTCCGTTGGGCAAATAAGGTTGTTCAATAAAAACTGTATTCCATTGCCCACCTTGAGCTTTATGGCAGGTAACTGCATACGAAAACTTCACCTGTAAAGCATTGAAATATTCGTTTTCTTTTACCTTTTTGTATTTTTTGTATTGAGCTTTTTCCTCTTCATAATCTGCCATAACCTCTTGATACAATCGGTTTTGTTCTTCGTAA
This sequence comes from Flavobacterium suncheonense, assembly GCA_040392465.1. GTDB lineage: Bacteria > Bacteroidota > Bacteroidia > Flavobacteriales > Flavobacteriaceae > Flavobacterium > Flavobacterium suncheonense_A. The sequence continues at coordinate 82,762 of JBEBWA010000012.1, read as the reverse complement.
GTGAGCGAAGGAGCCTCACTCAAAATTGTATCCAAAAGCAAAATAGTTTCAAAAGGCTTTTGATTCGGATAATCAATCATCCGTACTTTGACTTTAGCAAATTTGAAGGTGTATAATTCGATGATATTAAAAATTTCTAACACTTCAATAATATCTCCGTTCGCTATAAATCCTGCTTCATCAGTGGGTTTTATCCAAAAGTAATTATTCTTTACCACCATCAACAAATCACCTGTCGCTAGCTCACTCTCTTTGTCTAAAATCCGAGTTCGAATTTGTTGATTATATTGATTCGCCCTTTTGTTAGAACGAACAATAAAAGATGTTTCTTCCATTCCGTTGCGGTCATACGAATCGAAAATTGCATCCTGAATATCACTGCCGTCGGTGAGCCTTACGATATCCTTAAACCCAAATAAATCAAATTGAAAATCGGTTATATAGTCCTCTTTTAGAAGTTCTCTGATTTGAGTAGCATTATGCAAAATCCCAGATTTCTCTTCCTGTCGCATTACTTCATCCAACTCAATATGTCTGACTTCTTTTCGGTATTGCATCGAGAGCATATCTTCGTTTAAGGCAGGGCTCAAAGTCAAATGAACAGGTGGCAACTGTGCCGTATCTCCAATCAGAATAAGTTTACAATTATCTCCTGAATACACATACGACATCAAGTCATCCAATAGCGAAATCCCTTCTGTCGAAGCATCCGAAATCATCGACGCTTCATCTACTATAAAAACCGTATTTTTATGTTTGTTAGGTTGCAGGGTGAAGTTTACATTGCCTGACTTTACGTTCGGATAATAGATTTTTTTGTGAATCGTAAAGGCTTGTTTACCAGAATAATTCGAAATTACTTTGGCTGCTCTTCCGGTTGGAGCCAACAAAACAGAATTCATTGCTACCTGTCTTAACTGGTTCACCACAGTCGAAATAATCGTGGTTTTTCCCGTTCCTGCATACCCTTTCAGTACAAAAATATCATACGGACTCGATTTACTTACAAATTCAGAAATCTGCAAGAAAAAGATGTCCTGTTTTGTGGTGGGTTCAAAAGGAAAATTTTGCGTGAGTATCGAATAGAATTTGGTTTCAGGTTTCAAGTTTTGTTAGTTTGAAGTTATAAGGATATCCACAAAGATACAACTCAAAATTCAAAACTAAGCACTCAAAACCACCAACCTACTCAAGGGTATATTCTGCTTTAACAACCTCCGACAATCGGAAATATCCTAACGCATAATTATCAGGATTGGTTTGATTGATTAAATTACCTCTCACTACAGCCGAATTGGTCTGAAACGGCCCTCCCCCATTATTAGCCGCTTCTAAAAGTTTATTCATATAATCGTAATAACGCTCCGAAACCGAATACAATTTCACATCCAATACATTTCCAGGTACAATATCACCCGAAAAATACAATCCATACATCTGATTTCCTTGTGTGAATTTATCGTTCATTGTTCCGTATGAAGGTAAAAGCTTATTGGTTTCCTTAACCCAATCCACATAAAAATTATTTTCGTCTGGATTGTCCTGAAAATAATAACGAATTTCATACACATCATCTCCGATTCCTAAATCATTATTTTGAGTAAAGTATAAAATTTCTGGAGTGGAATAAAGCTTTTCAGTAGCCGTATAAACTTGTCCATCCACAATCAAAGTCAATGTATAAGATTTTCCGATTTCGGGAACAAAATCATAACAAAAATACTCTCCGGAACCTCCCTCTTCAACAAATTCAAATACAAGTCCGTCTTGGCTTTCAATCGAAATAGTTGCATTAGAAACCACAGGAATTTCTGTATTATAATAACCTGTAGTGGTAGTGAGTTTTATTTTTTGAACACTTCCGTCTGTCCCTTGAACCCAATCAATGGAAGCATCTACAACCAAACGAGGCGGTGCCGTTGGCAAATCTACCTCTATGACATCTTCGCACGCAAAAAGTCCGAAAAACGCTAACAAGACAATATATTTTAAGTTTTTCATAATTTATTTTTTTTAGAGCCACGGATTAAATGATTTTTCGGATTTCTCAAATACAAACAACAAGAAAATCCTTTTAATCTGTGCAATCTGTGGCAAAAAAGCACTTATATATTTAAAATTTAAAGTTATAGGTTACACTCGGAATTATCCCGAAAATCGATAAGCGAGAGGCTTCATTTATTCCGGAATCTTCGTTTTGTCTAAAACTTATTGAAGCTGCATTTTTTCTGTTATAGAGATTATATATACTAAAAACCCATTCGCCTTGCCATCCTTTAGTTTTTTCTGGTTTTGGAATATAGGTAGCAGAAATATCCAAGTGATGATAGGCAGGAAGTCGGTTTTCGTTTCGCAGAGAATAACTCGGAATATGTATTCCTTGGTATTCGTAATATCCGTTCGGATAAGTCACAGGACGACCCGATTGTAAAGCAAAAATGGCTCCGAAGCTCCATTTCTGATTGAGCTCATAAGAGGCTGTAATAGACAAATCGTGTACTTTATCATAAGGTGTTTTATACCATTCTCCATTGTTTATTCCTGTTTCGATAGGAGTTCTTCCTGGAGTCTGTTGTTCAGAACGAGATAATGTATAAGCTATAAACCCTGATAATTTTCCTGTATTTTTTCGCAATAAAACTTCCCAACCATAAGCTCTTGATTTTCCGTTCAAAATCACTTGTTCTATAGCATTGTTTCCTATTAAATCTGCCCCATCAATATAGTCGATTCGATTTTGAACGTCTTTATAAAAAACCTCTGTTTCTAACGAATATTCTTTGTCTTTGAAATTTTTGAAATAACCAACAGCATATTGATCGAGCAATTGCGGCTTTATAAACTTTCCGCTTGGCGCCCAAACATCTAGCGGAGTGGCAGAAGAAGTATTAGAAATCAAATGGATATATTGCGTCATTCGATTATAACTCGCTTTGATAGATTGATCGTCATCAATTGCGTAAGCTATGGCCAAACGAGGTTCAAAATTGTCAAAATTGGCTATTTTTTTATTCCTTCCAAAATATTCTGAACCAATAGGGGTTGCTTTTTCGTAAATCTGAAGTTCTGAATTAAACAAAACTGGATTATCATCGGTATAAACATTTAGATTCTGACTTCCTAAGCGATAAAACATACTATATCGAATTCCGTAATTTACCGAAATATCTTCTGTGATTTTTTGCTCTGCATCGATATAAAACGAAGGTTCGAAAGCATACTTTCGTTCTAATTGCTCTGGATTTATTCCTGAAGTTTCGTCAATCGGGGTAATCTTGCCTGGGTTAAAATCATAATAAATCAAATTGGCCCCATAATTCAACTGTAAATTATTAGACAAATAATGCTTGAAATCATATTTAAAATTATAATTTTCGATACCAGAATCCCAATTAAAACCAATAAAATCAAGCGTTAATCCGTAGTAATAATCACTATAAATCATTGACATATTCGTAAACAAATTATCCGAAATAATGTGATTCCAACGAAGGTTTAAAAGCGAATTTCCGAAAGTATTTTTAAGTGCATTTTGAATATCAAAGACGTCCCGCCCAAAATACCCTGAAAGATATAAATTATTGTTTTCGTTAATTTTATAATTAATCTTTGTATTTAAATCATAAAAATAAGCAGCGTTTTTGTTATCGGTCAACTTCAAGAATAAATGAGCATACGAACTTCTACCTGCGACCAAAAACGATACTTTGTCTTTAACAATTGGTCCTTCTAGCATCAATCTCGAAGATATTAAACCAACTCCTCCGGTTCCGTGAAATTCCTTACTATTTCCTTCTTTTTGGTATATATCTAAAACCGATGATACTCGACCTCCAAATCGAGACGGGATTCCTCCTTTATACAATTTTAAATCTTTAATTGCATCGGAGTTAAAAACCGAGAAAAAACCAAAAAGGTGAGAAGAACTATACATAGTAGCCTCGTCTAACAAAATCAAGTTTTGATCTGAAGCTCCTCCTCTTACGTTAAATCCTGAAGCTCCTTCGCCTGCATTGGTAACTCCTGGAAGAGTTAAAATAGATTTCAAAATATCAACCTCACCTAAAACTACTGGCATTTTTTTAATCTCCTCAACCGTAAGTTTATTTACACTCATTTCGGGTTTTCGGATGTTAACTGCTCTATTATTCCCTGTGATTTCTACGCCTTCAATCGTGAATCCTGAAAACTCCATAGAAACATTTTTTCGCATATTTGCATTCACCAAAATTCTTTCAGAAGAAACCGTATAGCCTATGTAGCTAACCTCTAAAGTATAAGTTCCTTCAGGAATAGAAATAGAGTAAAAACCGTATTCATTAGTTATAGTGTGAATATTGGCTTCTTTGATCGAAACGCTCACTCCAATAAGAGTTTCGTTAGTGCTTTGGTCGGTGATCGTTCCGCTTAATGTGTATCGGGTTTGAGCCATATTTATTGAACAACTCAATAAAAAGAAAAATAAGACAATCTTAAATTTAAAATCCATAAATTAAAAAAGGTTTACTATGTAACGCTTAAAGTCTCTTTTTGTTACAGTCATAAACCTTTAAATCTTAAAATTTAACAATTTTTTAAGGCGCTAATCGCTCAATCTTCCATAAAAAATTATCCTGAATTGTATATCTAATCCTATCGTGCAAACGATTCGGACGGCCTTGCCAAAACTCAACACTTATGGGTCGTACCAAAAAACCTCCCCAATTCTCTGGCCTTGGAATTTCTTTTCCTTCAAATTGTTTCTCTAAATCGGTGAGTTTTTTAGCTAAAAATTCCCTTGACGGAATAACCTCACTTTGAGGCGAAACCACAGCTCCTAATTTACTTCCGTCTGGACGGGAAGCAAAATAATTATCCGAAATAATCGGAAGTGTTTTTTCTGCATTTCCTTTGATGATGACTTGTCTTTCCATCGAATGCCAAAAGAACGAAAGACAAATATTCGGATTATTTAGAATCGCTTTTCCTTTTTCGGAATCGTAATTCGTATAGAAAATAAAACCTTCTTCGTAGAATTTTTTGAGCAAAACTACTCTGGCTTTTGGAAAACCGTCTAACCCAATGGTCGAAACTGTCATGGCATTGACTTCGTCAACCCCGCCAAAATCTTCTACTTCATGAAACCAACGGTTAAACAAATTAATCGGATCTTCTGGAATTTGACTCTCTAAAAGTTCGCTTTTATTATATGTTTTTCTGTAATCGCTTAAATCGTTCATTTTTTATTATTTCAATAATTCTTTTACTCTTGGAATAATTTGCTCCCCATATATTTTTATAGAATTCATCATATCTGAGTGTGCAGGGCTACCCACATCCATATGAGCTGAAAATCGTGTCAGACCTAATTCTTTGATAATAGTCGCAATTTTCTGAGCAGATTCTTCTACTCCACCTACAATCAAATGTCCATTGGGCGAACGCCCAAAATCAAAGTTAGGTCGGTGATAAGGAGGCCAGTTTCGGCTTTTACCAATCCTATCCATTTGTGCAGAGTAAACAGGGTAGTAATTCTCTGCCACTATATCTCCATTTTCTCCGAAAAAACTGTGCATATGAACTCCTACCTGAAAATTTTCAGGATGGTGTCCGTTGTCTAAATAAGCTTGCTTATAATATTCAAAAAGAGGTTTGAAATTTCTCCAATCACCACCAATTATAGCAAACATCACTGGCAATCCCAGCTTCCCTGCTCTGATTACCGAAGCAGGGGTTCCGCCTACAGCCACCCAAACTGGCAATTGCTCTTGTTGAGGCCTCGGAAAAATTTCTTGTTTATATAAAGGTTTTCTAAATTCTCCACTCCACGTAATGGTTTTCTCTTGGTTTAATTGAATTAATAATCTTAACTTTTCGTCAAACAAAACATCGTAATCTTTCAGATCGTATCCAAAAAGCGGAAACGATTCAATAAAAGAGCCTCGTCCAGCCATAATCTCTGCTCTCCCTTTGGAGAGTAAATCAACAGTAGCGAAATCCTGAAACAATTTTACCGGATCAGTAGAACTTATTACCGAAACAGCACTTCCTAATTTTATGTTTTGAGTAACGGTAGATAAGGATGCTAATAAGATTTCGGGCGAAGCTACCGCATAATCTTCGCGGTGATGTTCTCCAATTCCGAAGAAATCCACCCTTAGCTTATCCATTAGTTTCACTTCTTCAACGATTTCTCCTAATCTTTCTTGAGCAGGCTGAATATATCCTCTTTTTTCATCAATTTGAACATCTCCAAACATTCCGATTCCGAATTCTACCATCATTTTATTTTTTTAAACCTTCTTACAAAGATAATTCTTAAATTTGAGTTTTAAACATTAGAATGACAACTAATACACCTGTACTTCAAATCCAAAATCTTGTAATTTCTTTTTCTAGAGACAATAACTGGACCGATGTTATTAAAGATATTTCTTTTGAGCTCTATAAAAATGAAATTGTGGGAATTGTGGGAGAATCCGGTTCTGGCAAATCCGTTTCGTCTTTGGCAGTATTAGGACTTTTGCCCGATAAAATTTCAAGAATATCTAACGGAAGAATTCTTTACCTAGAGAATGATTTAACACAAAAATCCCCTAAAGAATTTCGAAAAATAAGAGGAAAACAAATTTCGATGATTTTTCAAGAACCTATGTCCTCTCTAAATCCGAGTTTGAAGTGTGGTTATCAGGTCGAAGAAATCCTTTTTGAGCATACAACTCTATCTAAAAAAGAAATCAAAGCAGAAGTCTTATCGTTGTTCAAAAAGGTAAAACTCCTTAACCCTGAAAAAATTTATAACAGCTATCCGCATCAAATCTCTGGAGGACAAAAACAAAGAGTAATGATTGCCATGGCCATTGCCTGTAAACCAAATATTCTGATTGCAGACGAACCCACAACTGCTCTGGATGTAACAGTTCAGAAAGAAATCATTAAGCTTCTGAAAGATCTGCAACAAGAAACAGAAATGAGCATCATTTTTATTTCGCACGATTTAGCTTTGGTTTCTGAAATTGCAGATAGAGTTTTGGTTATGTATAAAGGCGAAATTGTCGAACAAGGACCAACGGCTGAAATTTTTCATCACCCACAGCAAACCTATACCAAAGCACTTAATGCTTCTCGTCCATCTTTGAACGAAAGACTCAAAAGACTTCCAACTATTGCTGACTTTTTAAATGATACTAACCCTAAAAAAATTATAACTCCAGCAGAAAGAGCAAAAGAATTAGAACAACTATATTCAAAACCTCCGATTTTGGAAGTGAAAAACATCGAAAAAATCTATTACTCCAGAATGGGAATATTGGGCAAAAAAGTCGGCTTTCAAGCTCTTCAGGACATCAGTTTTAAAGTTTATGAAGGCGAAACTAAGGGATTGGTAGGCGAATCCGGCTCGGGAAAATCAACCATCGGAAATGCCATTTTGCAACTCGACAAAGCTACCAAGGGTCAGATTTTTTATAAAGGAACCGATATTACGGCACTTTCGGACAAAGAATTCAAAAACTTTCGGAAAGAAATTCAGATTATTTTTCAAGACCCGTATTCGTCGCTAAATCCGAAAATGAAAATTGGCGAAGCTATTATGGAACCGATGCAGGTTCATAAACTCTACAAAAATAACAAAGAACGTAAACAAAAAACCATCAAAATCCTTGAGCGTGTTGGCTTGTCAGAAGAGCATTTTAATCGTTACCCGCACGAATTTTCGGGAGGACAAAGACAAAGAGTCGGGATTGCCCGAACCATTGCCCTACAACCTAAACTCATTGTTTGTGACGAATCTGTTTCGGCTTTGGACATCTCGGTTCAGGCGCAAGTTTTAAATCTGTTAAATGAACTAAAAGAGAATTTCGGATTTACTTATATTTTTATTTCACACGATTTGGCTGTCGTAAAATATATGTCAGACAAAATTTTGGTGCTCAATAAAGGAAGATTAGAAGAAGAAACTGAAGCTGACGAATTGTACCAGAACCCGAAAACGGAATATTCTAAGAAACTTATTGATGCCATTCCGAAAGGGAGTTAACCAAACCCAATAAATATGACAGCTACAAGAAAATGGATATACGGAATAGTAGGATTGGTAATATTTCTTGTGCTACTCAATTTTGGATTACAAAGCTGGATAAAATCCAAACTACCTGAAATTTTTGAGCATAATACAGCATACGAACTTCAATTTAAAGAGATAGATATTTCCGTTTTCCGAAGTAGTTTGACGTTAGAAGACATTACCATTCGACCTAAAAATCTAACTAAAAAGCCATCCGATTCTCTTGTTATAAACATTCACGGACTTAAAGTCAACGGAATCAATGTATTTAAACTACTCTTTAAAGATTATATTTCGATTTCGAGTATCAAAATAAATGAACCTGAAATTCATTATTCGCAGTTTTCTGAAAAGCAGAAAGATAGTATTTCATCCCAACTGGAAAAGCAAAAAAGTATTGCGATAAAATCGGTTGAAATTAAGAATGGTAAACTCTATTTTTCGGATTCTAAAGAGAACGAACCTAAAGTTTTGGAGGTTAATGACGTAAACATCACACTTGACAACATACAATTCACTCCAAAAACTTCTTTGAGTAAACTCCCGTTTACGTACGAGAATTTAGCCATAAAAATAGATTCTTTAGATTATCATCTCAACAAAGTATATCACTTGCAAACTCAACAAATTGCTTTTGAAAACAACAATTTCAATATGGAAGAGTTTCGACTAACACCAAAACTTTCTCGAGCCGAATTTTTACAGCAATTAGAGGTGGAAAAAGACTTGTATACCTTTTCTGTTCAAACCATTTTGTTATCGGATATCGATTGGGGTTTTCAGGAAGATGATTTTTATATAAAAAGTCCGTCTTTGGAATTGGATAATTTAAAGGCTGACATCTTCCGAAGTAAAATCACAGAAGATGATACGTCTAAAAAGTTGCTCTATAGTGCTTTGTTGCGAGAGCTTCCGTTTTTTATGGAAATCGACAAAGTAAAGTTTAAAGACTCTCAAATTGCTTATGAAGAAGAAGTAGTAAGAGGACAACCAGGAAAACTTACATTTTCTAAATTCAATGCCGATATCTCCAGCGTAAATAGTGGTTATAAAAAAACAAAACTTCCTGATGTAGTAATTGATGTAAATTGTATATTCATGCACGAATCAGAACTCAAAATAAATTGGACGTTCAACCCGATGAACACAAATGAAGAGTTCAAAATAAAAGGGAATTTGTTCAATTATGACTTGTATAAAACCACTCCTTTTATAAAACCACGAATTCTGACTTCGGCAGAAGGGATAGCACATGAAATTGCCTTTAACTTTGCAGGGAACGACGAAGTAGCTTCGGGTGATTTTTTAATCAATTATGATGATTTAAAAGTAACTCTTTATAAAAAAGACCTGGAAAATGAAAATCATGTAAAAGCGTTTTTGGCTAATATTTTAGTCAAAAAAAGTTCGAATGGAGAGGCAAAAGAAGTGGAAATTAAACCAGTTTACAGAAAACAAGACCGTTCGTTTTTTAATTTCTTTTGGTCATGTGTAGAGCAAGGGTTGATTCAAACTCTTGTTGGGATTTAGAATAAAAAATTTATTTCAAATGTTACTCTCTCATAAGATCGCCTTAACATTAAGTTTCATTTTATATCATTCTCTTAACCTTGTTTTGTTCTTAACTTAACCTTGACTTAATCTTACGTACATACCTTTGTTGCACAATAAAACAAGTATGTTAAGAAACACATTTATACTTCTCATTCTCGGTTTAGTCATATTCCAGTCTTGCTTTTCGGGTGAGGACAATTACATCGCTATTAAAGTCAGAGGTTCTGATTCTGAAGTAAATTTAGTACAAGCTTTAGCCGAAAACTTTATGGATCAAGACAGCCTAGTGTCGGTTGGAGTAACCGGAGGAGGTTCTGGAGCTGGAATTGCTGCACTGATTAACGGAAAAACGGACCTTGCTAATTCTTCCAGAGAAATTACCGATGAAGAATTAGAATATGCTCGAATAGCAGGAGTTACCCCTTATCCTATTGTTTTTGCTCAAGATGCTTTGGCAATTATTACTCACAAAGACAATCCGGTTGATAGCCTATCTATCGAAGAAATAAGTGCTTTTTATAGTGGGAAGATGAATAACTGGAGCGAAGTGGAAGGAGGAAATAATGAAGAAATCACACTATACGGAAGGCAAAGTAGCTCTGGGACATATATTTATTTTAGAGAAAATATCGTAAAAGGCGAATACAAAACCTCGATGATCGGTATGAGTGGAACCGCTCAAATTGTCGATGCTCTTAAAACCGATAAAAACGGAATTGGTTATGTGAGTTCAGGATATTTGAGCGAAAATATAATGAAAGACATCAAAGTACTAAAAATAAACTCTGATGACTATTCAACCGCCTATTTCCCGAATAAAGAAAACATTACTTCAGGAACTTATCCTATTACACGACCACTGTTACAGTTCACAAACGGAAAACCAAAAGGGAAACTTTTAGAGTTTATTCTGTATCAATTTAGTGAAGAAGGGATGAAAATTATCGAAGAAAATGGATTTTATCCAGCTGATTACTCCACTTATAACAAGGAGCTGTTCCAAAAATAAGAAGCTATGAAAAAGCGACTGATACAAGACCAAATCATGAAACAAATCTTCCGTTTGGCAGGTGTATTTTCGGTTCTAGTCCTTATCGGAATCATTATTCTTTTGTTTACCAATGCCATTCGTGCCTTTAAACACATTCCGTTTTCTTCTTTCTTTAATATCAGTTGGAATCCTTCTGCTTATGGAGAAGCTTCGTACGGGATGCTACAACTATTATGGAGTTCACTTTTAGTAACTCTAGGTGCAATGGCAATCGCTATTCCGCTCGGAATTGGAGCTGCTGCTTATCTTTCGGAAGTTGCTTCTGAAAAAGTCAGAAAAATTGTCCGTCCGATTATCGAAATTTTAGCTGGAATTCCGTCGGTAACCATCGGATTTATCGGAATTGTTCTTATTGGACCTTTCTTGGCAAAATCCTTTGATCTGAGCAATGGATTTAATGCTCTTAATGGAGCAATATTACTTGCTTTTATGGCTATACCGACCATCGTAAGTGTCTCAGAAGATGCCCTAAAAGCTGTTCCGACTTCTTTTAGAGAAGGCTCGTATGCTTTAGGAGCTTCAAAGTGGACCACTCTACGAAAAGTAGTAATGCCTGCTGCAGGTTCTGGAATTATAGCGGCTTGTATTTTAGGGTTTGGCAGGGCTATCGGAGAAACAATGACTGTCTTGATGGTTACCGGAAATGCCACAGCTATGCCTGATGGATTTTTTGATCCTGTACGCACGATGACCGCTACCATCGCTATTGAATTGGGTGAAGTTCCATTTGACTCACCCCATTACTATGCATTATTCGTGTTAGGATTTACACTGTTTATAATAAGCTTAGGAATCAATCTATTTTCTGAATGGGTTGCTTCAAAATTCAGATATAAAGTTTCATAATGAAATTAATTAACAAGAAAACATCTGCCCTTTTGGGAGTTCGGTTTTTAGGATTTTGTACCCTTTTGGTCGTCGCATTCATCCTCTTGGTTTTAGCTGATATAACTTACAAAGGAGTTGGAGTATTGAGCTGGGATTTTATCTTTTCCATTCCAAAAAAAGGAATGACCGAAGGAGGGATTTATCCAGCAATTGCTGGAACCACCATGGTGACAATTATTACGGCTATTTTCAGTATCCCAGTCGGAATTGCAACAGCTATTTACTTGAACGAATACGCTAAAGATAATTTCTTAACCAATATTTTAAGAGCTTCTATCCGAAATTTAGCTAGTATTCCATCCATTATTTACGGACTTTTTGGAGTTGCCTTATTTGTCGAAGCACTTCATTTAGGAAGTTCAGTTGTATCTTCTGGACTTACGTTAGGATTGATGACGCTCCCCTATATTGTAACTTCAGCCGAAGAAGCTCTTCGCTCGGTTCCGCATTCTTATCGTGAAGGAGCACTTGCCTTAGGAGCTACTAAATGGGAAGCTATCCAAACAGCAGTACTTCCGTCTGCTATTCCTGGAATTACTACTGGTTCGATTTTAGGACTTTCAAGAGCAGCAGGCGAAACAGCCCCTATACTTTTTACTGGAGTTACGTTTTATTTACGTTTCCCACCAGATACCTTAGACAGCGAATTTATGGCTTTGCCTTATCATTTATATATTCTTTCTACCCAACATCACGCTATCGAACAAGTAAGACCACTTGCTTACGGAACCGCATTAGTACTGATTTTACTTATCGTTGTTCTAAATATAATAGCATTTATTATAAGACATAAATACACTCCAAAAACAAACCGATAATCATGGAAAATAAAATAGAATTAAGAGATATAAAACTTCGCTTTGGTTCAAAAGAAGTCCTGAAAGGAATCAATATGAATATTCCTAAAAACTCGGTTGTTGCCCTTATCGGACCTTCGGGCTGTGGAAAATCAACATTGCTTCGATCAATCAATCGCATGCACGATATGACTCCAAATGCTCACATAACAGGAAGTATTACTCTTGACGGAAAAGAAGTATTAGGAAATGAGGTTGAGCCTACACTGATAAGACGTAAAATTGGAATGGTTTTTCAAAGACCTAATCCCTTTCCTAAGTCTATTTTTAACAATATTGCTTATGGTTTAAAAATAAACGAAATGGCCAAAAACGGAGAGATAAAAGATATCGTAGAATCCTCTCTTCGGGATTGTTATTTATGGGACGAATTAAATGATAATCTCAACCGTAGTGCTATGGAGATGTCTGGAGGACAACAACAACGTCTTTGTATTGCCAGAACTATTGCCGTAAAACCAGATGTTATTTTGATGGATGAACCTTGTTCGGCTCTTGACCCCATTAGTACAGCTAAAATCGAAGAACTAATTTTACGCCTAAAAGAGCATTATACCATTGTAATTGTAACACACAATATGCAACAAGCCATTCGAACAGCTGATTATACAGGGTTTATGTATTTGGGAGAACTGATTGAATTTGATAAAACCGAAAAAATTTTCAACAACCCAGAAAAAGAACTTACCAAGCGGTACGTAGAAGGAAATTTTGGATAATATTATTTTAACAAAAACTCTAATCATAACTCTCCATCTCTACTGTTAACTTAAAATTTTACAAAACCTCATTTATTCTACCATCAAAAATCTCCAAACCTTTGTATCTTTGTATCTATAAAAGAGACGGATGTTAGAAAAAGAGATAATAAATTTTGAAAAAACAGTTATTGTTGGGATTATAACGCAAGGTCAAGATGAAGATAAACTGACCGAGTATCTCGACGAATTAGAGTTTTTAACCACTACAGCAGGAGGAGAAGTCATTAAACGTTTTTCTCAAAAACTAGAGAAACCCAACCCTAAAACTTTTCTGGGAACAGGTAAAATTGATGAGATTGCCTATTACGTAAAAGACAATGATATTTCGACCGTAATATTTGATGATGAGCTCTCGCCTTCACAACAAAAAAACTTAAATCAGATTTTAGGTGTAAAAGTATTGGATAGAACCAACCTGATTCTAGATATTTTTGCCCAAAGGGCTCAAACTTCGTATGCCCGTACTCAAGTTGAATTAGCCCAATATCAATATTTACTTCCTAGACTGACCGGAATGTGGACGCATTTAGAGCGTCAAAAGGGAGGTATTGGGCTTCGTGGACCAGGAGAAACCGAAATTGAAACAGATAGACGTATCGTAAGAGATCGTATCAGTTTACTAAAAGACAAATTAAAAGTTATTGACAAGCAAATGGCTGTTCAGCGCGGTAATCGCGGTGCTATGGTTCGAGTGGCTTTGGTAGGATATACCAATGTCGGAAAGTCAACTCTGATGAATCTGATAAGTAAAAGTGAAGTTTTTGTAGAAAACAAACTTTTTGCAACTCTGGATACAACAGTACGAAAAGTAGTCATCAGAAATCTACCTTTTTTACTTTCAGACACCGTTGGTTTTATCCGAAAACTTCCTACTCAACTGGTAGAGTCATTCAAAAGCACGCTTGATGAGGTTCGTGAAGCAGATTTATTACTCCACGTGGTAGATATTTCGCATCCTGATTTTGAAGATCATATTGCTTCGGTTAACGAAATTCTAAAAGATATCAAATCAGATGACAAAGCAACTATTATGGTTTTTAATAAAATAGATGTCTACAAACATTTGACCATAGCCGAAGATGATTTAATGACTGAAAAAACCAATAAACACAACACACTTAACGACTGGAAAAAAACTTGGATGAATCAGGTAGGCGAAAAAAATGCCTTATTTATTTCGGCCACTAATAAAGAAAATATTGAAGAATTTCGCGAAAAGGTATATGAAGCAGTTCGTGAAATTCATATCACCCGCTTTCCGTACAACAACTTTCTATATCCAGAATATAAAGATGCCTCAGACGAATAATATATTTCTTTAAAATCAAGGAAAATTGGGTATTTTTTTGTACTTTTGGTTAGTTTAACTCCCTTAAAACTCAACTCTAAATGCTCCGAATATTCTTAAGCCCTCTATTAGTAGTTTTAGTAGTATTACTAATTCCTTCTGTCGAGAAAGCACTGTTTTATCTGCCTTTGATTTTTTCTTTATCTTTAAGCTTTGTTAATTTTCGAAAAATAAAAATAAAGAGAATATTAGGAGTCTTCCTTTCAGTAATACAGAGCTATGCTGTTTTTTTAGGGCTTGCCATCCTCACCTTATTTGCAGATGAATTTCTTCAAGACATCAATATTTCTAATAATGATGAAGGGTTTAAAGGAATTATACTAATTACGGTAGGAGGTTATCTAGCTGCTCTTTTATTATTTTATTTCTATTCATTTGTATTTAGAATTGTAAACAAAAGATTTTCTTATATAGTACTTTCAATATGCTACGCTAGTATAGTATTGGTGATGCAGATTTTTTCTAAGAATGAGTTTTTACAATTTGGGGTTGAAAAATTTTCCTCTTTCCTTATCTCTTGGGTTATCTTTATGAGTTTGGCTTTTAGCTTGGCTTATAATCGAGATGAATTGATGCGCTTTTTAGAGAGAAAAAAGCATTAGTTTACAATTTCAGATAAAAGTCCTTCACTAGTGCTTTAAACTCTGAAGTGT
The DNA here is from genome assembly GCA_040392465.1 of Flavobacterium suncheonense. Classification (GTDB taxonomy): domain Bacteria; phylum Bacteroidota; class Bacteroidia; order Flavobacteriales; family Flavobacteriaceae; genus Flavobacterium; species Flavobacterium suncheonense_A. The sequence goes on along the minus strand of JBEBWA010000012.1, from coordinate 67,606 downwards.
AATGATGTCTCTCTATTTCGAGAGTAAGAGTATCCAAAACGACCTCTCTTTCTTCTTTTGAAAAAGCTATTAAACTGCGTTTGACCTTTGAAGTTACAGCTCCTCTTACATGGGTTATTTTAAATGGAAATAAGCTACATTCTCTGGCTATAGAAATGAACTTTTCTTCTTCTTCAAACGGAATAACAACAGTAAAAACACCAATATCCGAAAGCAATATCGAAGCTCCTTCAATAAGTTCTTCAAACGGAAGAATATCATAAAAACGTGCTTTTTCTCTCGCTTGGTTTTTGATTTGATTATTTGATTCAAAAAATGGAGGATTGCAAACAATTAAATCATATTCCTCTTCGATTTCTTCTACAAATTCGTCAAGCCCTGCGTGGTAACAGAACAACCTGTCATTCCAGGGAGACTCTTCAAAGTTTTCGACTGCTTGTTCATAAGCATTTTCTTCAATCTCTAGAGCATCTATTTGCTGAGCTTCACTTCGTTGAGCAAGCATTAAAGCTACTAATCCTGTTCCTGTTCCAATATCTAAAATAGTGTACGGATTATTGTCCAGCGGTGTCCAGCTACCAAGCAAAACTCCATCTGTACCGACTTTCATAGCCGCCTTATCTTGTTTTACAGAAAATTGTTTGAATTGGAACATTATTCCAAATATAAATCTACAAGTCCTTCTGGGGTTTTTAGGACAATAGTTTTGTTGATTCTATCAACTTCTTCGATAAACTCATCGATTATAGGGATAAGAATTTCTTTCTCATCTTTATTTGTAATGATGAAAATGGCTTGTGCTCCAGAATCATTTATTTCGGTAATAGTCCCGATAATTCCGATATTAGTATCCTTTGCTGTAAAGCCGACAATCTCGTGAAAATAGAATTGGTTTCCTTCAAGCTCTGGCAGCATTGAAAGAGGAAGATAAACTTCGCTTCCGATAATTCGATCTGCTTCTTCTTCTGAATTAATATCTTCTAGCTTTACTCTTAAAAAATCATTTTTGTGAAGGGAAGAACTTTCAATAAAAAAAGGAACCAAATCTTTGCCGAATCCGACAAAGATTGATTCCAAATTTTCGTAGAGTTCAGGTTCGTCCGTATCCAAATAAATAAGAACTTCACCTTTAAAGCTGAATTTTTTAGCGATTTTGCCTAGATAGAAAGTGTCTTCTTTTCGCATCAATCTACTAAAAATTATTAAGCTTCTGTCTCTTCTGTGTTTTCTTCGGTTGTTTCAGGAGTTTCAGTTGTTTCAGTTGTTTCTGCTACTGCTTCAACAGTCTCTTCTACCTCAACTACTTCTGCAACTTCTTCAGCTGCTGCTTCTTCAGCAACTACAGCTTTAGCAGCACGTTTTTCGTTTGCTTCTTTTTCAGCAGCAAGCGCTTTAGCTTTAGCATCAGCTTTAGCTTTAGAAAGACCATCTTTTTTAGAGTCAACTTTTGCAACTTTTTCCTCTAACCATTTAGCTAATTTTGCATCAGCTTGTTCTTGAGTTAAAGCTCCTTTACGAACTCCTCCGTCTAGGTGATGCTTAAGCAATGCTCCTTTGTAAGAAAGGATAGCTCTTGCAGTTTCTGTAGGTTGAGCTCCATTGTGTAACCATTTTACTGCACTATCAAGATTTAAATCGATAGTTGCAGGGTTAGTGTTTGGATTGTAAGTTCCTACTTTTTCAAGGAATTTACCATCTCTTTTGGCTCTTGAATCAGCAGCCACAATCCAGTAAAAAGGTTTCCCTTTTTTACCATGTCTTTGTAATCTAATTTTTACAGGCATAATCTTGTGATTAAATTTTGAGGTTCCCGACCTCTGTTAATTAAGGGTGCAAATATACAACTTATTTTTATATAAATAACACCCTTTGATATTTTTAGCATTTTAGCGAGCACTTTGATTAATAACCAAATAGCTCTTCTAAAGTAAGCTCTTGCACATCTCCCATTTTCTTAATTATTTCCCAATCTAAATTTTCTTTTTTACCAATCAGTCCAACATTAAATGTCTTTCCTTTTACTCTTTGATTAAAGAAAGATTCTAAATCATTCAAGGTCAATTTTTGAGTTTGAGCATAAACATCTCTATTAATATCATAATCAATTCCTCTATCCTGTAGATTTAACCAATAGAAAAACACACTTGATTTGGTATATCGTTGGGTTGCAATTCTTTTTAGAGCCGCTTCTTTAGAACTGTCAAACTGATTTTGAGCTTTAGGCATATTATTCATCAGTTCCATCATCGCATCAACAGCAATATTGAGTTTATTTGCTTGTGTTCCTACATAAGCAAGCAAATAATTATATTTATCTTTTTGTGTAGAATTCGAGTAATTCGCATAAGCGGAATACGCCAAAGATTTACTCTCTCTGATTTCTTGGAATACAATTGAGGATAATCCTGAACCAAAATATTCATTAAACAACCCTGAGGCTGTCAACAAGTTTTTATCAAATAAGTCTTCTCGTGATCTGAAAGAAATTTCAGTTTGAACCATATCATAAGGAGCAAAATAAACTTTCCCGCTTGTTATAGGTTGAGGATATTCTTTTTTAGCAGGAATTTGCTGTCCTTTTCCAAAATTATGATGCTTAGTCAATGATTTTTTAATCGCTTTTAAATCGTTTCCGTAATAGAAAATTTGATGGTTGTAATTCATAAAATTATTTACAATTTTCACCAATTCATCTGGATTGATAGCTTTCAGCTCTTCTTCAGAAATTATATCTCTGAATTTACTATCTTTCCCAAACATCACATACTGATTCAACGCATTTTGTATTCCGTTCTTTTGAGTTTTTGCGTTAGCTCTATCTTTCAAAATTTTAGCCACATAATCATCATATGATCTTTGGTCTGCTTTGGCATTGCTTAACAAATGTTCTAATAAAGCAATTCCTTTTTCCATGTTTTGTTGTAATCCAGAAATAAATACCGAAGTACGATCTGCTCCCGCCCTTACTCCATAAGAAATTCCTAACTTATAAAATTCTTTTTTGAGATCTTCAGCAGAGTATTTCGAAGTTCCTAAATAATCTAAATAATTAATAGCCAAAGAGAGTTTTTTGTCATGATCCGAACCTACCTCCGTAATATAGTACAAAGTCGAAATATCATTTGTCTTGTTTTCGATAAATGACAATGGCGTTTTCTTAATTGTTTCTCTTTTTATTTCTTTATCAAAATCTACAAAAGCAGGTTCAATTGTTCCTGATTCAATTTTTTGAAAATCTTTGAAAAACTGTGATTCAGCATCTCTGTTAATTTGAATTGGAGTAAGACCTGGATTTTCAACGCGGATTAAATTCTTGTTTTCTCCCTGTCTTTTATAAACAATAGCATAGTTATCTCGATAGTGCTTATTTGCAAATGCGACAATATCTTTTTTAGTAATTTTAGACAATTCATCCATCTCTCTCACTACGTCACCCCAGGCAACCTCATTGACAATCGAACTATAAATTTGTCTTCCTAATGCTCTAGGACTTTCCCAAGCCTGAAGTCTCTGTTTTTTAAGATCATTTAAGGCAGCCTGAACCAACCATTCATCAAATTCTCCTTTTTTAACCAACTCAATTTGCGAAAGTAGAATATCTCTAACCTCCTCTAGGGTTTGTCCTTGTTTGGGAGTTCCCGAAAAATAGTGCGCCCCATAATCTTTATACAAAGAATAGTATGAACTAGCTCTTTGAGTAGCTTGTTTCTGACGAACATTCAAATCAATAAGTCCAGCTGTTCCGTTGCTTAAAATCAAATCTACTAGTTGCAGATATTTAGCATCTGTAGAATTATGTCCTCCGAATCGATAAGCAAACTGAACGCTTTCAGAAGATGGACTAAACACTTCTCTTTCTTTAATTCCAGTAAGTGGCTTTTCTTTAGCTACATAACGATTTGGTTCAGCTTGTTTCTTATAAGATCCAAAATGCTTTTGAACTAAATCATAAACATTCTCAAATTCAAAATCTCCTACTAAAACCACGGACATATTATTAGCCACATAATATTCATTAAAATAATTATGAATAGCCTCCATAGACGGATTCTTGAGGTGCTCCGAACTTCCTAAAGTAGTTTGAGTTCCGTAATGGCTATCTGGAAAAAGAGCTTCTGACATCGCATAACTCACTAACCTTCCGTCATTGTCTTGTGCGCGGTTAAATTCTTCGTACACTGTTTCAAGCTCTGTATGAAAAAGACGTAAGACCAATTCAGAAAATCTATCCGCCTCAATAATCAACCATCTTTCCAATTCGTTTGAAGGAATATTATTATGATAAATAGTTTCGTCAAACCAAGTATGAGCATTAGTTCCACTAGCTCCCACAGACGAGATTAACTTATCATACTCGTTAGGAACTGCATATTTTGATGCTTCAAAAGACAGTTCGTCTATCTTTTTATAAATTGCGATTTTCGCTTCTGGATTGGTTTCTTTTTTGTGGTCTTCGTACAAATCAGAGATTTGCTTTAGTAGTTTACTCTCATTTTCCCAATTAACAGTTCCGATTTTTGAAGTTCCTTTGAACAACATATGTTCTAAATAATGAGCTAGTCCAGTGTTATCTTCTGGATCATTATTAGAACCTGTCCTAACTACAATATGTGTTTGTATTCTTGGCTCGTCCTTAATTTGAGATAAATAAATTTTCAATCCATTGTCCAGCGTATAGATTCTGGTTTTCGAAGGGTCGTTCTCGACATACTCATACTTAACTCCATTCTTGTCTATAGCTGTTTTGTGTTGGCCCTTTACTCCTATAACAGAAAACACCAGACTCAATAAAAGAATTGTTTTTTTCATACTATTATTAAGATTAATTTACATAATTTTCAAAAATAATAATTAAAACTCTTTAGCCTCATTAATTAACTCATTAATAAGATTATTACCTAAACAAAACAGCCCTGAACAATGTCCAGGGCTGTTATACAATATCTGATTTAGATTAAAGCTCTAACGCTTTTTTCGGATTGTTATCCATCAATAATTCCATCGGATTTTCTAATCCTTCTTTAACTGCCACTAAGAATCCTACAGACTCCCGTCCGTCGATAATTCTGTGGTCATAAGATAACGCAATATACATCATTGGGTGAATTTCCACTTGTCCGTTAACAGCAATTGGTCTTTCGATAATGTTGTGCATTCCTAAAATTCCTGATTGTGGAGGGTTGATAATAGGAGTTGATAACATACTTCCGAATACTCCACCGTTTGAGATAGTGAAAGTTCCTCCGGTCATTTCGTCAACAGTAATCTGTCCGTCTCTTGCACGAAGAGCCAAACGTTTAATTTCTGCTTCAATTCCTCTGAAAGTTAGGTTTTCTGCATTTCTGATAACTGGAACCATAAGTCCTTTTGGTCCAGAAACTGCTACCGAAATATCACAAAAATCATACGAAACTTTATAATCTCCATCAATCATAGAGTTTACATCTGGGTAAAGTTGTAGAGCTCTCACTACTGCCTTTGTAAAGAACGACATAAATCCTAAAGAAACCCCGTGTTTATCTTTAAAAGCATCTTTGTATTCTGCTCTCAACTTGTTAATCGGAGTCATCGTAGCTTCGTTAAACGTAGTAAGCATAGCCGTTTCGTTTTTAGCCGAAACCAAGCGCTCTGCCACTTTTCTGCGAAGCATAGAAAGTTTTGTTCTTTCTGAACCTCTATTTCCACCTGTTGGTGTTCCCATTGAAGCTGGAGCCTGAATAGCATCCTCTTTAGTGATACGTCCGTCTTTTCCTGTTCCTTTAACAGTGGTAGGGTCGATATTTTTTTCTTCTATTATTTTTTTAGCTGCAGGCGAAGCTGTTCCCGTTGCATAAGTTGCAGGAGACGGTTCTGCCTTTGGAGCCTCAATTTTTTTCTCCTCAGTTTTTGGAGCTTCCTCTTTTTTGGCTGGAGCATCTCCGCTTGGTTTTGCCGCAGATGTATCAATCAAACAAACAACTTGTCCTACTGCAACTGCATCCCCTTCTTCTGCTTTAAGCGTAATAATTCCGCTTGCTTCAGCAGGTAGCTCTAAAGTAGCTTTGTCAGAATCAACCTCTGCAATAGCTTGGTCTTTTTCAACGTAATCTCCGTCTTTTACCAACCAAGTAGCAATTTCTACTTCGGTAATGGATTCTCCCGGTGAAGGGACTTTCATTTCTAAAATCATCTTTAGTAATTTTATGTTGTTCTTGCTCTATTCTTAAAAGTACCAAAAGGTACAAATTTTATTTATTCTGAAATAATTCCTTGTCAAATACCATTGCAATGGCAGCCTGATGGCGTTTTTTAGCCCTAGTGCTACTTCCTGCTGCTGGTGCTGCATACGGTTTTGGCGAAGCTACTCTGAATTTTACCAAATCAAAATTCATTAGCATATATCCGTAAGCTCCCATGTTTTTTGGTTCTTCTTGTGCCCAAACATAATCATCTACATTCGGATAAGAAGCAATAACTTCTTTTAGCTGCTCTATTGGCAATGGATAAATTTGTTCTAAACGAACAAAAGCCACATCTTCACGACCTAGGTTTTCTCTTTCTGCTAATAAGTCATAATAGAATTTACCCGTACAGAAAACCAGCGTTTTTACTTTATTTTTATCTACGTTATCATCAATCACCTCTTGGAAAGAACCATTGATAAGTTCTTCTTTTGAAGAAACTGCCAAAGGATGTCTAAGCAAACTCTTCGGGGTGAAAACAATAAGTGGTTTTCTGTAATTCAAGTGCATTTGTCTTCTCAATAAATGGAAGAAATTAGCAGGAGTTGTACAGTCTGCTACAAACATATTGTTGTTTGCGCAAAGTTGTAAATAACGCTCCATTCTCGCAGAAGAGTGCTCTGCCCCTTGCCCTTCGTATCCGTGAGGAAGTAGCAACACCAATCCGTTTTGATTGTTCCATTTATCTTCTGCAGCAGAGATGTATTGGTCAATCATAATTTGAGCTCCGTTTGAGAAATCTCCAAATTGAGCTTCCCAAATCGTAAGAGTTTTCGGACTTGCTAGTGCATATCCGTAATCAAACCCAACCACTCCATATTCTGAAAGGAACGAGTTGAAAATATTAAACTGACCTTTTGCTTCTTTTAGGTTTTTAAGCAGGATTACTTCTTCTTCTGAATCTTCAACTTTCACCACTGCGTGACGGTGAGAGAATGTTCCTCTTTCAACATCCTGACCCGAAATACGAACCGAATAACCTTCTGTCAAAAGCGAACCGTAGGCCAATAATTCACCCATAGCCCAATCGAGTTTATCAGTTTCGAAATACATCGAATTTCTGTCTTTAATCAAACGAGAAATTTTGTTGATGAATTTCTTATCTGAAGGGAGGTTTGTAATCTGCTCTGCAACCGAATCCAAAGTAACTTTATCAAAAGAAGTATTTACTTTTGCAAAAATATCGCCATCTTTCAGTTGTTTAAAGCCCTGCCATTCATTTTGCATAAACGGAGTAATCACCGTTAGTTCCTTTTTACGGGATTCGGTTAAGTTCTCGTCTAATATATCTTTATATTCTTTTTCTATTTTAGCTACGAAATCTGACGTAACGATATTGTCTGCAATGAGTTTCTCTGCATAAATATCTCTTGGATTTTTGTGTCTTGCAATGGCTTTATACAAAATAGGTTGTGTAAAACGCGGCTCATCACCTTCGTTATGCCCATATTTTCTATATCCTAACAAGTCAATGAATACGTCTTTTTTGTATTTCATTCTGAATTCTAAAGCAAACAACATAGCGTGAACTACTGCCTCTACATCATCCGCATTGACGTGTAATACTGGAGAAAGTGTAACTTTTGCAATATCGGTACAATAGGTCGAAGAACGCGCATCCAAATAATTTGTCGTAAAACCAACTTGGTTGTTGATTACAATATGAATGGTCCCTTGGGTTTTGTATCCGTCAAGTTGAGCCATTTGCACAATCTCATATACAATTCCTTGACCTGCTACAGCAGCATCTCCGTGAACAGCAATCGGAAGTACTTTTGAAGCATCTTCCGAGAAATACATGTCTTGTTTTGCCCTTGTAATTCCCTCAATCACAGCACCTACTGTTTCAAGATGGGAAGGGTTTGGAGCTAAATTCAAGTTTATTTTTTTACCACTTTTAGTTACTCTGTCTGAAGTAAGCCCAAGGTGATATTTTACGTCTCCGTCAAAATATTGAGTGTCATCATAGTCTTTCCCGTCAAATTCAGAGAAAATATCTTTGGTACTTTTTCCGAAAATATTAGCCAAAACGTTCAGGCGACCTCTGTGAGCCATTCCCATTACGAACTGCTCTACTCCTTTTTCGGCTGCATTTTCGATAAGCGCATCCAAAGCAGGAATTAACGATTCTCCCCCTTCTAGAGAAAAACGTTTCTGACCTACATATTTTGTATGTAAGAAATTCTCAAACGAAACTGCTTCGTTGAGTTTTGATAAAATCTTTATCTTTTCGTCTTGCGAAAATGTAGGAGTATTAGCGTTTTTAGAAAGCCATCCCTGAATCCATTTACGAACTTCAGGATCTCTAATATACATATATTCCAATCCAATACTTTGACAATATACTCTATCTAGTTTAAAGATAATATTGGCCAACGTGGTTGGTTCTAAATCAATTTGTTTAGCCGCATCAAAAACAGTATTCATATCTGTTTCAGTTAGCCCAAATTGCTGTATATTCAAATCTGGAGAATAGCTCCTTCTGTCTCTAACTGGATTTGTTTTGGTAAACAAATGTCCACGAGTTCTATATGCCTCAATCAGGTTAAGCACACCAAACTCTTTCTGAATTTTGTCTGGAGCTTGTCCTGTTGAAATTTGTGTATTAGCATAGTGGGCAAACTCGTTTGCAAAATCCTCTCCGTAAGGTGAAGTTCCAAAATCAAACCCCTGAAAAAATGCTCTCCAGCTGGGTTCTACGCTATCAGGACTAGCCAAATATTGTTCGTATAAATCTGAGAAAAAATCGGTATGTGCTGCGTTTAAAAAGGAAAACCTATCCATATTTATAATAAAAAGGGAAATTTACTAAAAAATTCTTTTGCAAAAGTAAACAAATCTAATCAATTTTTTTAACTATTTTTACCAAGATTTCTAACTCTCAAAAAGAAAATTGTTTTGTATGAAGATAATTAAAAAGTCAGCCGTTTTTAGCCTTTATTTTGCCGTTTTCTTATTTTCTATAAACTCTATTGCTCAAAACTCAACAAGTCAAAAATCCCAAAATAAACAAACAAGTGAATTTTGGAAAAAAGTTCGTTTTGGAGGAGGATTAGGTTTAAATATTGGCTCGGGTTTTACTGATATCACGATAGCTCCAAGTGCTATCTATGAGATTAACGAGTATATAGCAACTGGAATCGGACTTCAGGGGAGTTATATTCGCGTAAAACCAAAAAACTCTGCTTTTGAAAACTATGAAGCCTATACTTATGGAGGAAGCTGGCTGGTTTTAGTGAATCCAATACCAGAAGTTCAGCTCTCTGCCGAACTAGAACAACTTCGAGTAAATGTCAATTACGACGATGGGGTTTCGGACAATTTTTGGAATACAGCTCTATTTTTGGGAGGAGGTTACCGAGCAGAAAATGTAACTATTGGAATTCGTTATAATGTTCTGCACAATAACAATAAAAATATTTATAGCGAAGCTTTTATGCCCTTTGTGCGATTTTACTTTTAAAAACTACGAATAAGACAAATGAATATTTACGGATAAAAAGCAGAAGAAACCCTTCACTGTACCTTTATAAAAAGTGCTAGCACACTTTCACACTAAAAACTTAAACACTTTCTTAACGCAGTCGATAATTATTTTCTGTATTTTGCAATAAAAACAAAATTACAACTACTTAATTTTGCTAAATATTATGAGTAATTCACATCTGCGAAGCGTTATTTTTCGTCATCTTGACGGACTAGCTACCGCCCCAGTAATGGTAGCTTTGAATAATAAAAAAGTTTTAGAATATATTCTTTCTAAAAAAGAAGTTTCTTTAGAAGAACTAACTGACCAATTCAACGCAAACGAAGGTTACCTCAATGTGGGGCTTCGCATTCTATGTTCACAAGGCTTTCTGAATTATCACATCGACAATTCTAACGATGTCATCTCTTTTTCGGTTACCGAAAAAAGTCAGTATGCCTTTGCTATGACATATATATATAAAGATGTGGTTGATTTTTTACAACTGTCGGGAGGTCATTTTCCAAGAGAGTTTGAAGATCGTCCGTTTGAAAAACTCAACGTACTTTTCCATAAATACAAGAACAATTATGATATTTTATTTTCTGAAAATTCTTTAGAAAATGAAGTACAACACCAAATGCTAAAACACGTCGAAGGTTATTTAGTAGCACCTACTATTGTTCGTTTGGGCATGACGGGAATGTTTCACAAATATTTTATGGAAACTTCGTTTCGCCCCGAAGAATTCCATAAACAACCCGAATGTTTTAAGAGGATATTAGATTTTCTGACTCATCTAAATTGGTTTACAGAAAAAAACGGAAATTATCAATTCACCGAAACTGGACTTTTCTTTGCTCGAAGAGCCTCTGCCTATGGAGTTACGGTTTCGTATTTGCCTACTTTTAGCAAAATCGAAGAACTCATGTTCGGAAAAGCTTCTTTGCTTCGCGATATTGCTTTTGGAGAAGACGAGATTCATGTAGATAGAGAAATGAATGTTTGGGGAAGTGGTGGAGCTCACACAGCTTACTTCAAAGTCTTAGACGAAATAATTATCGAGATTTTTAACCGTCCGATCGAAGAACAACCCAAAGGAGTCCTAGATATGGGAGCTGGAAACGGAGCTTTTTTGCAACACGTTTTTGAAGTTATCGACAGACAGACTCTTCGTGGAAAAATGCTTGAAGAACATCCACTGTTCTTGGTTGGGGCTGATTATAATCAGGCAGCTTTAAAAGTTATCCGTGCCAATCTGATTAAAAGTGATATTTGGGCAAAAGTAATATGGGGAGACATTGGCCGTCCTGATCTACTGGCCGAAGACCTGAAAAACAATTATAACATCGAATTGTCTGACCTACTCAACACCCGAACTTTTTTAGACCACAACCGAATTTGGGAAGATCCAAAGAATATTACCCCTAATCGCGTGAGCTTATCAACTGGAGCTTTCGCTTTTAGAGGAAAGCGAATCAGTAATAATTTGGTTGAAGACAACTTACTGGAACATCTTCAGAAATGGTCGCCTTATGTACAAAAACACGGTTTATTACTCATCGAATTACACACTATTTCTCCCGAATTAGCTTCACAAAACATCGGAAAAACAGCCGCTACTGCTTATGATGCCACCCATGGGTTTTCTGACCAATACATTGTGGAGATAGACGTTTTCCATAAGATATGTAAAGAAGCTGGACTCTATCCTGACGAAAGAGAATTCCGAAAATTCCCTAATTCTGACTTAGGTACCGTAAGTATAAATTTATTAAAAGGAAAATAAACCATAAAATAAGCCTCACAGATTACTATCTATGAGGCTTACTATAAAATCTCTTCAAAGTTTTATTTTACTCTATTTTTCACATATTTCTCTAACCATTCGTCTTGTTCCCAAATCACGTGTAGTATGCTTTCTTTAGCTGCATATCCATGAGATTCTTTCGGGAGAAGAACCAAACGAGTGGGAGCTCCGAAACCTTTTAATGCATTGAAATATCTTTCGCTCTGCATAGTATAAGTTCCTGAATTATTATCGTCATTCCCGTGAATAAGCAATAGCGGAGTTTTCATTTTATCAGCACTCATAAACGGCGACATGGTGTTGTACACCTCTGGTGCTTCCCAATAATTGCGCTCTTCACTTTGGAATCCAAACGGAGTAAGCGTACGGTTATAAGCCCCACTTCTGGCAATTCCTGCAGCAAATAAATCACAATGCGAAAGCAAATTAGCGGTCATAAATGCTCCGTACGAGTGTCCTCCTACCGCTACTCTATTTCTGTCGATATATCCTAATTTATCTACCGCATCAATAGCAGCTTTTGCATTAGACACTAGTTGTTCTATAAACGTATCATTTGGTTCCTCATCACCTTCACCCACAATCGGAAAAGCAGCATCATCAAGCACTACATAACCTCGAGTTACCCAATAAATAGGTGAGCCGTAATAAGGGAAAGTAAACTCATTTGGGTTGGCTGTGGTTTGACCTGCACTGCTTTTGTCTTTATATTCAGCAGGATAAGCCCACATAATCATCGGAAGCTTTTCTTTCTTTTTCATATCGTACCCCACAGGGAGATAGAGTGTCCCTGAGAGCTCTAGTCCATCTTCTCTTTTATATTTTATAACTTCTTTATGTATATTCTCTATTTTCTTAAATGGATTTTCGAAATGCGTAATCTGAACAGGAGCTTTTCTATTTCTAATATTTCTAACATAATAGTTCGGATACTGATTTTTAGATTCCATTCTTACTAAAATCTCACCTTTTTTAATATCCAAAATAGAGCTGATTTCCTCCTTTTGGTTAGTGAGATTCGACTGATATAATCTCTTTGTCTTTAATGTCTTCAGGCTGAATTCATCAATAAACGGAAATTGCCCTTTCTCGGTAAATCCATCTCCTAACAAGAAAATATTATCATTCTGAATATCTAGCACATAACGACCATATTCATTTCGTTTAGTTTCAGGATTTCCTGGGTCACTATAATTATCCTGATAATTTCTATCTACAATAATTTGGGGGTTTTGTGAAAAATCAGAAGGGTTGATGATATAGGTTTTAGTATTTCGGGTGTTCCACCAATAATCAGAGAGTAGCGCATATTGATTATTACCCCACGCGATACCAGAATATCTTCCGATAGTTTTGGCAATAGATTGAGGTTTCGCTGTAAAAGGCGCATCTATCTGAAACACTTCATCTCTAAATTCCACTTCATTAGCAGGATCTCCATTATCGAGAGCTTCCGCATAAACCAAGGTTGCTGGTTTGTCTGCTCTCCAACTTATCGAGCGCTTTCCTGTCTGAACAGCCATAAATCCTTTAGGCATATCTTCGATAAGTGGTTTTTTATCAAATTCAGAAATTAATTTTCCGCCTTTGTCATAAATGGTAGTTGTTACTGGAAAACGTCCAAGCGGAACAATATACGAATAAGGTCTTTCGATTGTAGTCAGCATCACATAATTTCCGTCAGGCGAAAAAGATTCGCTTCTGTAAATTGCTTTTTCTTTCCAAAGTGTAGCCTTTCCGTTTAAATCAACTTTATAAAGTTCTGAAGTAGTCAGAATATCAAAGTTTTCCTCATCAGTTTTATTTTTCAATAAATCTTGATAGGTTCTGTTTTGAGCTAAACTCCCGTCACTAACCGTTACAATAGGGCCTGTCGGAAGTGCGGTTTTGGTATCGATTAGCTCGGGCTTGTCTTTCGGAAGCATTCTAACTAAAAGGGCATTCCCGTCTTTGAACCACGTGATTGGATTACCAAGGTTTGCATTGGCTCTCGCCTCTGTCAGTTTTTTAGCCGAAAGTGTTTTAAAATCAACAATCCAAACTTCTACGCCTGATTGAGCAGTATGCGTAAAAGCCATTTTGCTCTCATCAGGGCTCCAAGCAAAATTCGTCAACCTTGGCTTTTCTGGCAATCCTTTGATTTGCACAAGGTTTTTATCGTTGAACTTTCGGTACTGAATGTTATTTACATAAGTTATAGTACTCGAAATATTCGTCTTTGGGTGGATGCGGAGCCCTGCCAACCGCATTTCTTCTTCCGAAATTTCAACTAAAGTTTTGTATGTATTTCGATACATAAACACTATTTGTTCTTTTTTACTATCCATTGAGATAGAAGGAGCTCTCTGGAAATCTACTAAGTCAAGAATTTCCTGTGGTGGTTTTTGATAAGTAATATCCTCTTGAGCAAAACCAATGCTTGAGACCAAGACAAAAAGTAAATGGGCAAATCTTTTCATTGTACTATTTTTTGATAATGGGTTAAAGGTAAGGAAAAAGTTGGAGGTTATGGGTTCGGAATATCGAAACAGATAATTTATATATAAAATAACGAAGACTTATAATCTATATGTAAAAAATATACAAATAGAAGTACATACCATTCTAAATCGTATTTTTGCCTAAAATTCATTTGTTTGGAAACACAAATTTTACTTATCACTCCTCCTTTTACACAACTAAACACTCCTTACCCTGGAACGGTTTATCTCAAGGGATTTCTGAATACCAAAGGCGTTTCGTCTTTCCAGTCGGATCTAGGAATTGAGGTAATTCTGCACTTATTTTCCAAACAAGGGCTTATCAATTTATTCGATTTTGTAGAGAGTCGGAATATAAGTTTAGGAGAAAACTCTCAAAGGATTGTGGCTCTTAAAGAAGATTACATTTACTCTATTGATTCGGTAATTTCGTTTTTACAAGGAAAAAATCCGACTTTGGCTAATGCTATTGTAAATGAAGATTTTTTGCCTCAGGCAAGTCGTTTTTCTCAAACAGAAGAACTCGATTGGGCTTTTGGTTCGATGGGATTTCAGGATAAAGCCAAACATTTTGCCACCTTATATTTAGAAGATTTATCGGATTTGATAATTGAAGCGGTTGATGAAAATTTCGGTTTTAGCAGGTATGCAGAGCGCCTCGGAAGGTCCGCTAATTCGTTTGACGAAATGTATGCAGTTTTACAAAAAAAATCGACTTATATTGACAAAGTCACATTAGAAATATTAGAAAAACTCATTCAGAAAACCAGTCCGAAAATCATTGGTTTTTCGGTTCCTTTTCCGGGCAATTTATACAGTGCTTTTCGCTGTGCTCAATACATCAAAAAAAATCATCCTCATATTAAAATTATTATGGGAGGAGGTTTTCCAAATACAGAATTACGTTCGGTTTCGGATAGTCGGGTATTTGAATTCTTCGATTTCATCAATTTAGACGATGGAGAAACTCCGATCGAGCAACTGATAAAATTCATAAATGGCGAAATCGCTCAAAATGAACTTAAACGCACCTTTTTGCTAGACAATCAAAAAGTAGTTTATGTAAATAATCCCCTGATTCAGGATTACAAACAAAGCGAGGTGGGTTGTCCTGATTATACAGATATTGATTTGAGTCAGTATATTTCGGTTATTGAAGTGGTGAATCCGATGCATAGATTATGGAGTGATGGAAGGTGGAATAAACTCACCATGGCCCACGGTTGTTATTGGGGAAAATGTACTTTTTGTGATATTTCGCTCGATTATATCAAAATTTATGAACCTATGGCAGCTACAGCAATTGTAGACAGAATGGAACAACAAATTGCTCAAACAGGAGCTACAGGATTTCATTTTGTTGATGAAGCTGCCCCCCCAGCACTCATGCGAGAAGTGGCTATCGAAATCATCAACCGAAAATTATCTGTTTCGTGGTGGACGAATATCCGATTTGAAAAAAACTTTACTTTGGATTTATGCCGTTTGCTAAAAGCATCGGGTTGTATTGCTGTTTCGGGAGGATTGGAAGTTGCTTCGGATAGACTTTTAAAACTTATCGACAAAGGAGTAACCGTAGAACAAGTGGCTCGTGTTAACCGAAATTTCACCGAATCCGGAATTATGGTTCACGCTTATCTGATGTACGGTTTTCCGACTCAAACAGCACAAGAAACAATTGATTCTTTAGAAATGGTCAGACAAATGTTCGAGGTCGGGATTATGCAATCTGGATTTTGGCATCAGTTTGCGATGACAGCTCACAGTCCTGTTGGGATGAATCCAGATAGTTTTGACGTTGTCAATTTGTCTAAAGAAATTGGAGCCTTTGCTAATAACGATTTGGCTCATCAAGAAAAATCAGGAGTTGTTCACGATAAATTCTCGTTCGGGCTCAAGAAATCTCTGTTTAATTATATGCACAATTTGTGTTTTGATTATCCGTTGCAAGAATGGTTTGAATTTAAAGTTCCAAAAACCAAAGTTGCTCCCGATTATATTATTTCAGTCTTAGAAAACGAACCTTTTCAGACCTACAAATCCAATCAGAAAGTGATTTGGCTAGGAAACAAACCGAAAGTGGACTATTTCTCAAAAAACAAAAAAGGACAAATTTTCGAAAAAGCAAAGCTTACCTTCCATTCCAAAAATGATTTCTTGGAAATAGAACTCGATAAAGAAATCGGAAAATGGCTTGTTGGGTTTTTAGATGAATTAAAACAGAATCCAAAAGGAGTTTTGTCTTACGGACAAATGAAAAAAAGTTTTGAGGAGCAAATAACTAAGGATTTTGAGCCTTTTATTTTTTCAAAACAAGGAATTCAGTTACGAGATTTTGGATTGCTAGTTGTCTAGATAGACATAAACAAACCTTATATATCTCTTTTATACTAAATTTCAAAACATTATTACTTTTTTAGTTAAAATACCTACTTTTGCTTATACAATACTAACCCCTAAAAAAGAAATGTTATGACTCAACAAAAACAATTTGTAGCTACAGATGAAGCAAAAGGTCAAGCCAAGCAACTCCGATTGTTCGCAGCTTTATTGTGGATTGGCGCTATTATCGCACAGATTTTTGCTATACGTTTTATATTAAAAGCTATCAATGCCGAAGAGTCCATTATAAATGTATGGACCATTGGGCTTGTAGTTCTTGATTTAGTATTAGTTCTTATCGGTTCTATGTTATGGAAAAAAGCTGGTCGACTTGACCCTCCTTCAGAAAAAAATAAATTTTTATTCGTATTACAAAGTCAATTAGGCGTAGTGGCATCTATTGTAGCATTTCTGCCTTTGATAATTTTGGTGTTAACCAATAAAAATATTGACGGAAAACAAAAAGCAATTTTCGGAAGTATTGCAGGAGTTGCTTTACTTATTGCAGGAATTGGAAGTTATGATTTTAATCCGCCTTCTGTAGAAAAATATACCGAGCAAATCAATGCTCAAACGGATGTAATCAAAAATCTAAACAATGGTGTAGATTTAGTGTATTGGACAAATCAAGGGAACAAATACCACATCAACGGAGATTGTCAACATATCCGAAATAGAGAAAAGCATAGCGGTACGGTTGCACAAGCGTGGAACGAAAGAAAAATTGGAGATTCTGAATTGTGCCTTACTTGTAGAAAGAATGCAGAAAAAAATCAGGAAACATCTTTAGAAGAAACTGTTCAGGATGTTATAGAAACAGTTAATCAAGAGTAATACTGTTACACTTATTAAAAAAGAGTCATATAAAATATATGACTCTTTTTTTATTAATTAAAACTAATACGTTTTTAGAATGGTAAATCATCATGATCTTCTTCTTTAATGTTTTGAGCAGGCTCAAAAGCTTCTGGTGGTGCAACAGGAGGAATTTCAGAAGGAGATGTTGTATTTGCTGAAATTTTCTCAATTCTCCAACCTTGAATTGTATTAAAATAAACGGTTTCTCCTTGTGGATTAACCCATTCTCTACCTCTTAAATTGATAGAAACTTTCACATCATCTCCTGCTCTAAAGTTATCCAACAAACTCACTTTGTCTTGTACAAACTGAATTGAAATATGTTGAGGATATTGTTCTTCTGTGGTTACGACAATATCTCTTTTTTTGAATCCGTTGGTTCCTACTTCTTTAACCGAATCAACCATTCTTACTTTTCCTACTACTTCCATTTTATATGATTTTACTTAACAATTATTTTTGACTTGCCAAAAGCAACTTCCAAGCCTCTAAAACCTGCTCTTTGGCTAAATACTCTTTCGCTTTATTATATATTTTATTTTGATCGTCCGAGCTCAAAACAGCTTTTACCTCAAACGTTTCGTTTACAAAAGTAGTAATTTCATTTTGTGTAGGCAACACCTCGATATTTCCTAACATTCCTAAATCATTACCCGAAAAAGCACCACTTTCTTTAATAAAATCTGGGATTTGATCCACACCGATTCCTAGAGTTACCAAGGGTTTTGGGACTTCAAACAAGCCTTTATTCGCTCTAGAATACCAGTTTCCTCCCATACGAGATACTAAATCAATTTTATTTTGATCAACTGCCCCGCTTTCGTCCAAAACTTTTTCGTTCACGTGGATTTTCACCACTTCGCAAATTACTAAATTTCCTGCTCCTCCTCCATCGCCTAAAGCAACAATATCGTTTACTTTGCACTCAAACTGAACAGGTGATTCAGCTACCCTAAAAGGATTTATTACATCAGACGGCACAGGAGTAAGTCCAGATTTAATAAACTCGTTAACTCCATCTCCATATTCTGTACTAGCAAGAGAGACTTGTTGTACCATATCGTAGTTAACTACATTTATTACGACTTCTCTCGTGTTCTGTACATTGATGAGTGTATGTTTTATTGTATTATTACGAACTCTACGAGCAGGTGAAAAAACCAAAATCGGAGGATTGGAACTAAAAACATTAAAAAAACTGAAAGGAGAAAGGTTTGGAGTGCCATTTTCATCAATTGTACTGGCTAAAGCTATTGGTCGTGGCCCTACTGCTCCTTGTAAATATCCCTGTAATTTCACAGGAGTAACCTCTTTCGGGTCTATTGAAATCATATTATTGGGTTTTGAACAAAATTAGTTGTTTAAGTTGAAAAATCAAACAGAAATCACTTTCATATTTTGCTTGTTTAGTGATGTTTTATCAAACTAAATCAAATAATTTCGAACATTTTTCCGGGCAATGGACGAATAGCACCTTTCATTTCTAGATCAAACAAAACAGAAGCCGTTTTATAAACAGGAATCTCACAACTTTTGGCAATAATATCTAATAATTCTTTTCCGTTTTTTTGAAGGTAATCATATATTTTTTGTTCATCAGCATTCAAATCCAAAAAAAGTTGTTTCTGAACGGCTTTCTCTTTTTTAGGTTTAGAATCCCAATTAAGCATATATACAATATCCTCTACCGAGGTGAGTAAATTAGCTCGTTGAGTTTTAATCAAATTATTACAGCCCTCGCTATATCTGTCCGTAGTTTTCCCGGGAAGAGCAAACACTTCTCTTGAATAATCGTTAGCCAGATTAGCCGTTATAAGCGAACCTCCTTTAGAGGCGCTTTCGATAACAATTGTAGCATCAGCTATTCCAGCCACAATTCGGTTGCGTCGTACAAAATTTTCTTTATCCGGGACAGAACCACTCCAAAACTCGGTCAAAAAACCTCCACTCTCTTCTATTTGACGTACATATTTTTTGTGAGATGGAGGATAAATCCTGTCAAATCCGTGCGCTAACACACCTACAGTTTGTAATCCATTTTCCAAAGCGGATAAATGCGCACAAATATCGGTACCTAAAGCAAAACCACTAACGATTATCGGATCTATTTCAGTCAAATCTTTAATGAGTTTTTTACAAAAACTAGTTCCATAAGACGTAATTTGACGTGTTCCGACAATGCTTAAAACTTTTCGATTGTTTAAATCAAATTTACCCGTCGAAAAAAGTACAATAGGAGCATCCGAACAATGCTTTAATTTTTCGGGATAGTCATCATTTTCAAAAAAATAAACTTTGAGATGTTCTTTTTCTATAAAAGCAATCTCTTTTTCAGCTACTCCAAATGAAGAGTGGTCTAAAACCCTTTTTATAACATTATCTGGTAATCTCGAAATATTTTTAAAATCTTGTTTAGTAGCTGAAAATATATTTTCAGCCGAACCGAAATAGCCTAGTAACTTTTTTGCAAATACATCTCCTATACCTTCTGTTCGGATAAGCGCTAAAATATGAAAAAGTTCGTTTGAGGACATACAAAACCTATTTAAAAGCCAATATAGCGCAACTTTTTTAATGTTTATAATTTTTGCTTTAAAAATTTTATTTGATGCGCTGTTTTGCTATTTTTGCCTAAATGAAATTAGAGAAATACATAGCGCAGCTTTTATACAGGTACCAATGTGTAACTGTACCTGAATTTGGTTCGTTTTTAACGGAGATTCGTTCATCTAAATTACAACCAAACACATACACATTTTACCCTCCAAAAAAGGTAGTTTCGTTTAATGCTTTGCTTAAAAAAAATGATGGACTTCTTATTCATCACATTTCTCAAAATGCTGGAATCCCCTATAACGAAGCTGTGTCTTTAGTACATCAAGAAGTTTCGCTTTGGAGAAAAATATTAGAAAACAGAGAAGTTCTAAATCTAAAAAATATTGGAGAAATCCGATTAAATTCTGAAAACAATTTAGTTTTTAGTGCTGCTGAAAACACAAATTACCTTACAGAATCTTTTGGACTTTCATCAGTTGTTTCTCCAGTGATTAGACGTAATTACACTCAAGAAACTGCTTCTATTCCTGAAGTTAAAAACGAAGAAATCACTTTTGAAGAAGAAATTCAAGACCCAGTTATTATTCCGATTAGTTCAGAAAGTAAAAAATACCCGTTTATCAAATACGGAATTGCAGCAGCAGTGGTCCTGTCTTTAGGTGTTTTTACTTTTGATTATTACTACGGAAATCATATCGAAAATGAGCGTTTTGCAGTTGAAAAGTCTGTTCAGCAAGAAATTGAAAATAAAATCCAAGAAGCAACTTTCTTTATCGAAAATCCAAATAGCACTCCTATTACTCTTGTTGTAAAAGAAGAAAAGTTACATTATCACATTGTAGCAGGAGCATTTAGAGAGGAAGAAAATGCAGAAAAAGCTTTTAAAGAATTGAGTGAGCAAGGTTATAAATCAAGAAAATTAAACAAAAACAAATACGGACTATATCCGGTGCTTTTTGGCAGTTATACTACCCAACAAGAAGCGCAACAACATTTAAAAGAAATCAGAAATGTAAATCCTGAAGCTTGGTTACTCGTTCAAGAGTTATAATAGCGATAAATATAAAAAAAGAAGAGGCAGTTTAATTAAACTGCCTCTTCTTTTTTATTTGGCTTATTACAAAGTTTCTTTTAACCATTTAAAAAATTCACTTTGCCACACTAGGGCGTTTTGTGGTTTTAGCACCCAGTGGTTTTCATCAGGAAAATATACAAAACGACTTTTTATTCCTTGAAGTTGAGCTGCCTGAAACGCTTCTTGTCCTTGACCGATTGGTACTCGATAATCTTTTCCTCCATGAATAACTAAAATAGGAGTATCCCATTTATCCACATTATTTATCGGGTTGAATTCTCTATATGTCTTTTGAGCAGCTGCATTATCTTTTTCCCAATAAGCTCCTCCTGCATCCCAATTTGTAAAAAACACCTCTTCGGTTGTTCCGTACATACTCTCTAAATTAAATACCCCACAATGCGAAATAAACGATTTAAAACGCTTCTGATGAATTCCAGCTAAATAATAGACAGAATAACCTCCATAACTCGCTCCAATAGCCCCCAACCTATCGTTATCCACAAAACTTTCTTTTGACAATTCATCAATAGCAGTCAAATAATCCTGCATAGCTTGTCCTCCCCAATCCTTACTTATAGCTTCGTTCCACGCTACTCCAAATCCTGGCAAACCTCTTCGGTTCGGAGCTACAATTACATAACCTTGTGCAGCCATTACCTGAAAATTCCAACGGAAAGAATAAAACTGGGAAACTTGTGATTGTGGTCCTCCGTTACAATATAATAAGGTTGGGTATTTTTTGTTCGGATCAAAATTCGGAGGCAACACTACCCAAACCAACATTTGTTTTCCGTCTGTAGTAGTTATGTATCTTCTCTCTGTTTTACTTAAAGCTAATTTATCATACACATTATCATTTACGGTAGTAAGTTGCTTCCAATTTTTCTTCTTTAAATCATACGAATATATTTCTGTTGCATGATTTATATCTTGACGACCTACAATAATGTTGTTACCCGAAAAACCAACAATTGTAGTTAAATCAAAATCTCCTTTAGTAATTTGTTTTACAACAGGCAATTTACGTGTAAGACCGATGTAATCTACTTCAAAAAGCTGTTCTGTTCCATCCACGGGAGCTAAAAAATAAATTTTCTTACCATCTGGGCTCCACTTATAACTATGTACCGTACCATCCCATTGAGCAGTCAAATTTACATCCACTTTATTATTTACTCTTACAATAATATCATTTTTATCAGCCTCATATCCGTCACGTTTCATCTGTAACCAAGTCAATTCTCCTTTAGGAGAAAGAGCAGGATTTGTGTCATATCCGGGATTACTTTCAGTAAGATTACGAGTAATTTTAGTCTCTAGATTATATTCATAAATATCCGTATTGGTACTCAAAGCGTATTCTGTTCTTGCTTTCTTTTTACTTACATACAAAATACTTTTTCCGTCAACCGACCAGATATAATCTTCACTACCTCCAAATGGCATTTGTGGAGCATAATAGGGTTCGCCCTTCATGATATCAACTCCTTTTGCTCCTTCTTTATTTTCTTTATAAAATACATGATTAAACTTACCTTCATTATCTTTATCCCAATGTCTGTAATCTAATCCGTCATATACATAGGCTGTTGATTTATCCAAGTCCGAATAAATATCTTTACTTAAAACATTATTAACCAAAACTTCTTCGTGATATACTATATATTTTGCGTCAGGCGAAATGTTTTTATCTACAATTAATGATTTATAGTCTTCAATTTCAATTGCTTTTCCTCCGTTAATAGGAATAGAATAGTTTTTAGAATTTAATTTATTTTCGTTCATATCAGGAACAGAAACCCGATAAATAATATTTTTCCCGTCTTTGGTAATCCCGACTGGACTTACTCTTCCTAATTGCAAAAGCAATTCTGGGGTCATTACTTCTTGAGCATTCATAGTACTTGTGGCAACTACGCTTAAAGCAAAAATTAAAAGTTTTTTCATTTTTAGTTTTTTTATTCTCGTAAGGTATAAATATACAAATTTCAATAATTATGATTCATAAAAAAAGCCGAAAGTAAAACTTCCAGGCTTTTTGATACTTTCAAAATAGATTATTTATGCTTTTGGATTAACAACCTATTATATTTCTGATTATTCAATAACCATAATATTAAGATTGTAGAAGGTTCCTTGATGGAAGAAAATGTTAGGTTCTCCAAACGGATTATTGTTCAGAATTTTTCCTCTAAATTTAAATTCTCCAGAGATACTTCCTTCCATAGGACTGGCTTTTGGATGTGTAGGTGGATATATCGTAAGTTCCCCTAAATCATCTTCCATATCCGTATTATCAATCCCTTCTATAGTAGAATATTCCAACACAAGTCCATCTTCATCGTATTTGTAATAAGCAATATTATTATTGTTTATTCCAAATTTGTAAGTTCCTGGATTCTGTGAGGCCACCTTAAGACTTAACGTTTCAAAACCATATTCTCCAGTTATGAGAATTGATCCATCAGGATTTAATTCTACATGCGGATGTAAGGTTCTTAAAAGTTGATCATCTTTCATTACTTGTAATGACGGATTATTCAATTTAATATCTTCCTCACAAGAAGAAAAAGCAACTAATGCTACTACAAAAAGAAATATTTTTTTCATTGTTATTATAAATTGTTTCAACAAAAATACACTTTAAAAATAAACCTGCAATTTTTTTTTAACAAAGAACTGATTTAATCTTTATTAATTTACTCTTGATTAAACAGTCTTGAAATCAAAGTTAAAATAAAAAATCCCGATCCAAAAAAATGAATCGGGATTTTTAGATTTTATCCTGTCTAAAAAATTATTGTTTTACAACTTTTTTAGTTAAGCTTCCTTCGTTAGAAGAGATGTTTACAAAATAAACTCCTGCATTTAAATCTGAAATGTTGATTTGCGATACAGAACCAAATTGTTTCACTGTTCTTCCGTTGATGTCAGAAACAGTTATAGTGTTTATTTCTGCTCCGATGCTATTAGAGATGTTTAATACATCTTTAGCAGGGTTTGGATAAACTGAAAATGACCCAGCTAAAGCAGTGTCAACAGAAGCAATATTTTCAGCAACTACAGCAACATTGTCAATTTCCATGGTAAAAATATCTGTTGTACCATGATGTCTAAACGCAATATAAACTGTTTCTCCTGCAAAATTTGAAATATCTAAAGTTCTATCTGTTAAAGCGTTTACCCCTGCAAGATTTTCGTTAAATGTAGTTGAAGAAGTCAACAAATCAGCAACAGTACCAACTGTTCCTACGTAAACAGTATAATTCTCCTCATCATATTCTGCATCAACAGCCATTGCTTGCCAGTTGAGACTAATCAGTCCTGAAGCACCTGTTAAATCGATGGCAGGAGAGATAGCCCAATTATTCGGGGTTAAAGGACCTATTACTGAATTCCATGAAGCAGATCTTAAAACAGGAGTTGGGGCTTCTACTGCTGGATTACCTTCAGCATCTTGTATTTGAACTACTGACCAATTAAAACTATCTCCATCTTCATCTACAAGGTTCCAATCAGAAATATCTGAATCATTAAAATCATCACTCCAAACAGTTGTTTGAGCATTCATTGTAAATATGCTTCCTAAAAAAAGAGAAGCTAATAGTAAAGTCTTTTTCATAATTATAAAGTTTTAAAATTTAATAATGCTAAAGTAATAAAAAAAAGCAAACCAACAAGAACAAATATTAAATTTAACTTCTTTGTGGATTAGGTATAAACAGAAAAGCAAGCTTTTATAGCTTGCTTTTCGTATATGTTATTAAGTAACAATAATAAAATTATTGTTTTACGATTTTCTCAATAACTGATTTACCGTTTGATGTAGCGTTAAGGATGTAAACTCCTTGAGAAAGATCAGAAATATTAATTTGACCTTCGTTTACTCCTAAAACAACTTGCTTAACTACTCTACCATTCATATCTGTAATAGTTACGTTCTCGATTGCGTCAACTGAATTAGCAACATTGATTACATCTTTAGACGGGTTTGGATAAACAGAGAAAGTTGATGAAATAAAGTCTTCATTGCTTGCGTCAGACTCTCCTGTAAGATTAATAATAATATGAGCATCTGCAAAATCTATAGCTGCAACACTAGTAGGAGAAGCTACACCACATGCTGTAGCCCACAAATAAACTGGAGCTGAATTCCCTAAGCTATTACCTCCACACCAAAGAGCGCCTGATATTTCAACAACCACTTCTGAACCAGCAGGAACAATTGTTGGCGTGATAGGAACAACTTTTAACACATATTCTCCATCTTCATCCCAAGTAAAGGTTTCAGTATATAACTGGGTTAATGAACCTGGATATCCACCTGGATATGTTTGTGAAGTTGTAGATAATGTAATCGATACTTCTGCTCCTGCCGTATAAGTTTGCATTCCAAACTCAACTTCAGTAACTGTCCAATCAGAAGTTATCCCATGGTCTGTAAGAACATAACTTCTACTATAATTGTTAGGAAAAGTTTGACATCCTACTCCCCCTCCTTCAACAACTGAAGTTGGATTTGTGTTTTGAGAAATTGTTTGTTGTGCATTAGCACCTGTTAAAGCAGCCATTATAAATGCTGCAGAAAGTAAAATCTTTTTCATATTTATTATTGTTTATTGATTAAGTTCAGCCAAAAGTAGGTAATTATATTTTTATGTACAAGTCAAAAAGCGTTAATTTCATTTTTGTTTTTATTTTAGAAACACAACAATTACATATAGAAATACTTATAATTGAAACTAAAAATAACTTTTTAATGAATTTTAAACAGTTATTTTTTTTGGATTGTCGTAAAATATTTTCGCGATTCTTTTATTATTTGATAGATAGTTGTATTTTCGCACACTTAAAATTTTAGTATTACATTAATTTATAAGAATAAAAATGGCAGTTTTATCAAAAATCAGACAGCGTTCATTATTAGTAATTGCTGTAGTTGGAATCTCATTAGCCGCTTTTGTCATCGGAGATGCAATAAATAGTGGTGGTTTCGGTGAATCTGGAAGATATGTAGGATCGGTAAACGGGACAGACATTTCAGCAGACGAATTCCGCTTTAAACTTGCAAATCAAGAACAGCAAAACAAAGGTGCTTCATCACTTATGCTTGGTAATAGCATTTGGAATCAAGAGGTTAAAAACGTTTTGTATGAAGAGCAGTTCGAAAAATTAGGATTACGTACCGGAAAAACACAAATTGAAGGAATCTTAGAACAAAGCGGGCAAGCTATGTTTTTGGACGATGCTGGTAAATTTAGCCAAGAAAAGTTCAACCAATATATCGAAATGGTAAAAGTTCAAAATCCAAGCCAATGGAGAATGTGGTTAGAAGATTATGAAAAACAACTTGAAAATTTTGCTAAAGAACAAGAATACAATACTTTAGTAAAAGCAGGAATCAACGTTACAAATTTTGATGGAAAAGTACTACACGAAAGAGAAAACAACAAAGTTAATTTTGACTATGTAGCTATTCCGTATACTACCATAAATGATGATCAAGTAAGCGTTTCTGATGCTGAAATCATCAATTATATGAACAAGAGAAAAAATCAGTACAAAGCTGATGATTCTCGCGATTTCGAATATTTCCTTATCGAAAGCAAAGCTTCGGATGCTGATATTAAAGAAATTGAAGAAAGAGTAGCTTCACTTTTAGAAGCTAAAACAGTTTATAACGAAACTACAAAACAAAACGAAACAGTTCCAGGATTTGCTGAAATTGATACTGTTGAAGAGTTTGTTAACTCTAACTCAGATATTCCATTTAACGAAAAATATGTTTTCGCAAAAGATTTACCTTCGATGACTGAAACGTCTATAGGCACAGTAACTTCGTTATATAAAGAAAATGATTTTGTTAAAATATCTAGAATATTAGACAGTAAAATTATTGCTGATTCTGTTAAATCAAGCCATATTATTATTCCTTATGCAGGAACACTAAATTCACAAGCTAGTATTTCTAAAGAAGATGCAAAACAAAAAGCAGACAGTGTTTTTGCTTTGGTAAAAAACAACGAAGATAAATTCAAAGAAATCGCTAACGAAATCAACACAGACGGAACTAAAGGAAACGGAGGAGAAATCGGATGGGTAATGTATTCACAAATTACGTATGACGGATTTGACAAAGATTTTGCAGAATTTATTTTCTTTAACCCTAAAGGAAGTATAGAAGTTGTACATACTCAATTTGGTTATCACATTATCAAAATTGATGACACAGGAAGCAAATCAACTGCTTACAAAGTAGCTACTATTGCTCAACAAATCGAACCATCTACAACTACAAATGATGAAGTTTATAGCTATTCTCAAAAAATAGAGATGGAAGCTCAAAACAAATCATTCGAAGAAATAGCCAAAGAGCACAACTTGACTGTTGTACCTGTAAATGGAATTACTGCTATTGAAGAGAATGTTGTAGGACTTGGAGCTCAAAGAGGTATTGTTCAATGGGCTTTTGGAAATGAGGGTAAAAAAGGAAGTGTAAGACGTTTTGATATACCTCAAGGACACGTAATAGCTAAAATCAAAAACATAAACGATAACGGACTACAGTCTGTAGAAAAAGTCAGAGCTACAATTGAGCCAATTGTAAAAAATGAGAAAAAAGCAGCTCTTATAAAAGCAAAGATAAAAGGAACGACCCTAGAAGAAATTGCTCAAGCTAATAACGAGACCGTAAAATCTGTAACAGCACTTTCATTGGCAAGCCCATTAATTTCGGGATTAGGTCAAGAACCTAAAGTTGTAGGTCAAGCTTTTGCTCTAGAATCTGGAAAAACTTCAGCTGCTATAGAAGGAAATGCAGGAATTTACTTTGTAAGAACTCAAGCTGTTGTTAAAACTCCAGAATTACCAAACTATGCTACACAAGCAAACAGAGCGAAAACACAAGCACAAAATGCTGTTAGTGGCAGAATCTTCTCTTCTTTGAAAAACATCGCTGATATAGAAGATAAAAGAATTATTCTAGGTTACTAGAAACTGTTACAACCCAAAAAAATAGAAAAGGATATTCATTAGTTTGAATATCCTTTTTTTATTAATTACAAACTCTCCCATAAAAAATTACTACCTTTTCCAACCTTTTTGGAGTTTCAATACTCTTTATAAGAAACACCCATTGAGTATGGAAGAAAACTTAATCATTCAGTGCAGGAAAATGCATCGGGCTTCACAGAAGCAGGTGTACGAGATCTTGGCTCCCAAGTTGTATTTGGTATGCAAGAGATACCTGAAAAAAGAAGAAGAAATAGAAGAAGCCTTGACCGCCGCTTTCTACACTATTTTTACGAAAATCAATCAGCTAAAAGAAAATCTAGCTTTTGAAGGATGGGCAAAAAAGATTGTCGTCAATCAATGTTTGCTCACTATCCGAAAAAACAAGGATAATAATTTGTATCTCGAAGATGTATCTGTACAACTTATAGCTGAAAATCCAAACGACACCTTATTAGAAGAAGATTTACTGAAATTATTAAATCATCTTCCAGAGGGCGCAAAAACTATTTTCGTTTTGTATGCTATCGAAGGATATTCGCATAAAGAAATTGCAGAACAACTCGAAATTTCTGAAGGAACTTCCAAATCACAACTCAATGTAGCTCGTACTAGACTAAAGGAGTTAATTGAAATGTATTACAATCAAAAACCGAAAAGTTATGGAAAATAATAATAACATTGACAAATACTTCCGTAAGCTATCGGAAGAACAAAAGCCAAAAGCATTCGAAAACATGGATGCTATTTGGGAGAAAGTCGAAGATAAACTAGACCAAAAACCAAAAAGACGTGTTATTCCATTTTGGAGATATGCTGGTATAGCAGCTGCTATATTACTGCTAATTAGTTTAGGAAGTCGTTTTATAAACAACCATTCCAGCATCGAAATTACAGAAACTGAAAAAATTGTACTTGTAGACGAGCAGAAAATCCAAGAAGAATTTGATAGTTTACATAGTTCTGATGATGTGGTAGCTTTTGAATTAGCTATGCCTGAGAACAAAGAAAGTCATCATGTTACTAAACGAGAGACTACATACGATAAAAAATCATTTCAAGAAGCAATCAGATATACATCCCCTATAATTTCAGAAACAATGATAGAGTCTGAAATAGTTTTGGAGAATACGCATAGTGAAATGGACAGTAATACAATTGAACAAACCAACGTTGTTAGATATTTACAAAAATCAAAAGAAAGTTTTACTGGAAGTATTTCAATAAATGAAAGTTCTGAAAATCATAAAAATTCATTTACCCAGTCATTACAAGGAAAAGTTTCAGGTGTAAACCTATTTAACGAAAGTGGGACACCAGGCTCAAACTCAACAATAAAAATTATAGGACTTGGAAGCATTAATCAAAACACATCACCTTTATATATTATCGATGGAAAACCGATATCGCAAACCGATTTGAATAACATTCATCCTGATGATATGGGAGAAATAACTGTTTTAAAAGACACAAGTGCAACAGCTATTTATGGAAGCAGAGGAGCAAACGGAGTAATTTTAATTCAGACCAAAAAGGATTTAGAAAAAAACGGCAAAAGAAATGTGAGGGAAAACATCAAACCAGAAGATATTGACAAAATATTTCCTCCCATAGAGATTGACACCGAATCTTACGAAAACTTTACTGAAAACCAATTCGAAAGTGCTCAATCTAATCCGGTTTCGACGTTTTCGATTGATGTTGACAATGCTTCTTATACGAATATCAGACGTTTTATCAACAACGGACAAACGGTTCCGAGAGATGCTGTGAGAATTGAAGAAATGATGAATTTCTTTAAATATGATTATCCAAAGCCAAAAGACAAACACCCGTTTTCGATAAATACCGAATACAGCGATGCTCCTTGGAATCCGAATCACAAACTGCTGAAAATAGGTTTACAAGGAAAAGAGATTCCGACTGACAAATTACCTAAATCAAACTTTGTGTTTTTGGTTGATGTTTCGGGTTCGATGAGCGATACCAATAAACTTCCGCTTTTAAAATCTTCGATGAAAGTTTTATTAGACGAATTGCGAGATGACGATAGGGTTTCGATTGTATATTATGCTAATAACGTAGGTGTACTGCTCGAACCTACCAAAGCAAAAGAAAAGAAAAAAATTCTAGAGGTAATTGACAATATGACTGCTGATGGAGGAACTTCGGGGGGAGCTGGATTAGAATTAGCCTACAAAATGGCCGAACAACATTTTGTAAAAGGAGGTAACAACCGAATTATTTTGGCTACAGACGGAGATTTCAACATCGGAAAATCTTCTGATACAGAAATGCAGGAACTCATCGAAGAAAAACGAAAAAGCGGAGTGTTTTTGACTTGTCTCGGTTTTGGTATGGGAAATTACAAAGACAGTAAAATGATTACTTTATCCAAAAAGGGAAACGGAAACTACGCTTATATCGATAATATTCAAGAGGCAAATCGCTTTCTGGGAAAAGAATTCAAAGGAAGTATGTATGCCATTGCCAAAGATGTAAAAATTCAGATCGAATTTAACCCAGCGCATGTTCAAGCCTATCGTTTGATTGGTTACGAAATGCGAAAATTACGCAACGAAGATTTTACTAATGATACCATCGATGCAGGAGAACTCGGAAGCGGACATACTGTAACGGCTTTGTATGAAATAATTCCGAATGGAGTAAAGAGTGAATTTTACACCTATGAAAATGACCTGAAATATGCTCCAACCAATCCTGTGGTAGCAATGTACCAAAACGAATTAGCAACAATCAAATTTCGCTACAAAAAACCAGACGGAGATAAAAGTATCGAAATGGTTCATCTCATTCCGAATCAGAAAATGACACTTCAAAGTGCTTCAAAAGATTTCAAGTTTGCAAGTGCTGTAGCCTGGTTTGGGCTCAAGTTGCGAGATTCTCAACTTATTTTAAACAAAGATAGTAAGGGAATTATCAAGCTTGCCAAAGACGGACTTCACAATGATGTTGATGGTTATAAGGCAGAATTTATTCGATTGGTAAAAACAGTAAAATAAAACTAAAAAAAATCCGCTTCAATTATGAAGCGGATTTTTTAATCCTAAAAATATTTATTTAAAACACTTCGCTTTCTTTTAGTTTTTCGGTATTAGCGACAAGTTGTAACTCATCAATTATCTTGTCTATATTACCGTTCATCACTCCATCCAAGTCATAAAGTGTAAGCCCGATTCTATGGTCTGTTACACGTCCTTGAGGGTAATTATAAGTGCGGATTTTAGCCGAACGGTCTCCACTACTTACTTGTGAATTACGTTTTTTAGCATCTTCTTCTTGTTTTTTAGCCAATTCCATTTCGTAAAGACGAGAACGCAATACAGCCAAGGCTTTATCTTTATTTTTATGTTGAGATTTTTCGTCCTGACATTGAGCCACCAATCCTGTAGGAATGTGTGTCATACGAACCGCTGACTTTGTAGTATTTACTGACTGTCCTCCTGGTCCTGAAGAACAAAACAAATCAATACGAACATCATTCATATCGATATGGACATCAAATTCTTCCGCTTCAGGAAGTACCATTACAGTAGCAGCTGAAGTATGTACACGACCTTGAGTTTCTGTTTGAGGAACACGTTGTACACGGTGTACACCTGCCTCATATTTCAGGATACCATAAACGTCTTCTCCTGTTACTTCAAAAACAATCTCTTTAAATCCACCAGAAGTTCCTTCGTTCAGGTCTACCACTGAAGTTCTCCAGCCTCTACCTTCACAATATTTAGTATACATTCTGTACAAATCTCCTGCAAAAATACTGGCTTCGTCTCCACCTGTTCCTGCACGAATTTCCATCATTACATTTTTGGCATCTTCAGGATCTTTTGGAATCAGCATAAACTTAATTTCCTCTTCTAACTGAGGCAGTCTATCTTTAGCTTCTTCGAGCTGAAGTTTAGCCATATCTACCATTTCAGCATCGCTCCCATCTGCTAAAATTTCGTTAGCCTCCTGAATATTATCATTCAGACGAATATACTCCTCTCTTTTTTCGACAAGAGCTTTTAAGTCTTTGTATTCTTTGTTTAATTGTACGTAACGCTTTTGATCAGCAATCACATCGGGTTGAATAATCAAATCCGAAATCTCATCAAACCTTTGTTTTACGTATTGTAACCTGTCTAACATCTTCAAATTTTTAGGAATGCAAATTTACGTTTTTTTTGATTATTAAATTATTTATAAAAAATAAAAAAGCCGGATTAAAATTTAACCCGGCTTTTTTGTATAAAAATTCTATTACATCATTCCTGGCATTCCACCTCCCATTGGCATTCCGCCTGCTGGGTTTTCTTCTTTGATATCAACTAATGCACATTCAGTAGTTAGAATCATTCCCGAAACCGAAGCCGCATTTTCAAGAGCTACACGAGTTACTTTTTTAGGATCGATGATTCCTGCTTTGAACATTTCTACGTATTCATCTGTTTTGGCATTGTAACCGAAATCTCCTTTTCCTTCAGCTACTTTAGCTACCACTACTGAACCTTCAAGTCCTGCATTTTCAACAATCGTACGAAGTGGTGCTTCTACAGCACGAGAAACAATTTGAATACCTGTTTTCTCATCTGCATTGTCAGCTTTCAAATCAGCAAGAACAGCTTTCGCTCTAAGTAAAGCTACTCCCCCTCCAGCAACGATTCCTTCTTCAACCGCAGCACGAGTTGCATGAAGAGCATCATCTACACGGTCTTTTTTCTCTTTCATTTCAACCTCCGATGCAGCACCTACATAAAGTACAGCAACACCTCCAGCTAATTTAGCCAAGCGCTCTTGTAACTTTTCACGGTCATAGTCAGACGTTGTAGTTTCCATTTGAGCTTTGATTTGGTTTACTCTGTTTTTGATCATTTCTGCATCTCCAGCTCCGTTTACAATTGTTGTATTGTCTTTGTCAATTGTAACTTTCTCAGCAGTACCAAGGTAATCTAAAGTAGCGTTTTCTAGCGTGTGTCCGCTTTCTTCAGAAATTACTGTACCGCCTGTAAGGATAGCAATATCTTCAAGCATTGCTTTGCGTCGGTCTCCAAATCCTGGAGCTTTTACAGCAGCAATTTTTAAGGCTCCTCTTAATTTGTTTACCACGAGTGTTGAAAGAGCTTCTCCGTCAACGTCCTCAGCAATAATAACTAGAGGCTTTCCTGATTGAGCGACAGGCTCTAAAACAGGTAACAATTCTTTAAGAGAAGATATTTTTTTGTCGTATAATAAGATATATGGATTATCTAATTCAGTTTCCATTTTTTCTGGATTTGTCACAAAATAAGGAGACAAATAACCTCTGTCGAATTGCATTCCTTCTACTACATCTACGTATGTATCCGTTCCTTTTGCTTCTTCAACAGTGATAACTCCTTCTTTTCCAACTTTTCCGAAAGCTTCAGCAATAAGTTCTCCGATAACTTCGTCGTTGTTAGCAGAGATTGAGGCTACTTGTTTGATTTTTTCGGTTGTAGAACCAACCTCTTGAGATTGTTTTTGAAGATCTGTTACGATAGCTTCAACTGCTTTATCTATACCTCTTTTCAAGTCCATCGGGTTAGCACCTGCTGCAACGTTTTTAAGACCTTCTTTTACTATTGCTTGAGCTAGTACAGTTGCTGTAGTTGTTCCATCTCCAGCTAAATCGTTAGTTTTTGAAGCTACTTCTTTTACCATTTGAGCTCCCATATTCTCTAACGTATCTGCTAGTTCAATTTCTTTTGCTACAGAAACTCCATCTTTGGTAACTGTTGGCCCTCCGAAAGATTTTCCGATGATTACGTTACGACCTTTTGGTCCTAGGGTTACTTTAACTGCGTTTGCCAATGCATCCACTCCACGTTTTAATCCGTCACGTGCTTCAATATCAAATTTTATTTCTTTTGCCATTTTTCTTCTATTTTTTGTTTTAAGCAGTAAGCTATATGCTTTAGGCTTACTGCGAAATTAATTTACTCTTTAAATTATAAATCTTACTTTTAATCTCATTAATTTTACTTTCCAAATTTAGAAAAACATCTGCTTGGATGTAATCTAAATCCTTCGAAAGTATCAATAGATATTCTATTTCTAAAACTGAACCCAACACTATATTGAGAAACTGATAAATTCTTTATCACTGTGTTCTCTCACACCCTTCACTTATATTTGCAGGGATTGAAAGAGAGGCTCTTCTGATTTGAGTTGTAAGACCATTCTTTCGGAAAAACATTCGTTAGCTGGTATATTTCCAAAGTAAGTTTATGGTGCTTAATTTCCAAACCTCATATTTCTTAAAGTCTCTTATAGCTTATGGCTTACAGCCTATTACTTATAGCACACAAAGAATATCATCTTCTCTCATAATAAGGTAATCTTTACCCTCAAATTTTAGTTCTGTTCCAGCATATTTTCCGTACAGAACAACATCTCCTTCTTTTACGGTAAGCGGTTCGTCTTTTTTACCGTTTCCGACAGCTACAATTGTACCTCTTTGAGGTTTTTCTTTTGCTGTGTCAGGAATAAAAATTCCAGAAGCCGTTTGTGTTTCTGCAGCCATAGGTTCAACCAGAACTCTATCTGCCAAAGGTTTAATGTTTAATCCCATAATTAATTTTATTTAAAGGTTAAAAATTCTATTTAGAATATTGTAAAACTTTGTCTCACATTATGTGTCCTCTTTACTTTTCAGAAAATGTGCCACAACCCCAAAACTGACAATTTTACACATAAAAAAATGTCAGCACATTATTGTACTGACATTTTGTGTCTTCTATAACTAGACTTCGATTAATTTACTGCTTCTTCAGTCGGAGTTACGTCATTATTTGACGGAGCAGATGGAAGGTTTTCTACAGGAGTTGCAGGAGTAGTTCCGTCATAAATTTTAGAATCACTTGAAGTTCCTGTAAAAGCTAAGCTAGACAAAAGGATTAAAACAATTAGAGTAATTCCTAAAATCCATGTACTCTTATCCAAAAAGTCTGTTGTTTTTTTAACTCCTCCTCCAATTGTGGCTCCACCTCCTCCAAAAGATGAAGATAAACCTCCTCCTTTAGGGTTTTGCACCATAATTACCACTACAAGTAAAAAACAAACGATAGTTATTAAAACTAAAAATACTGTAAAACTCATTATCTATATATTATTTTGTTGTAATTTTTTGATATTCTCAATTCGGTCTGCAAAGAAAACACTTTTTTCGGGATATTTCAAAATTAATATTTCATATGCATCAATTGCCTTCTGATATTTTTTTTGTTCAAGATAAACTTTCGCCAAAGTTTCGGTCATAAGGGTAGAGTTATCCAATGGTTTTATTTCCAAAACAGAATTTACAGGAGCATCTTTACTGGCTATAATTTTTGGATTTGCCTCAATAAACTTATCTATAATCTCTAACTTTTTCAGTCTTTCGTTAGTAATGTTCGGTTTTTCTTCTTTTGTTTTCTCACCCGAGTCTTCTCTTACAATTGGTTTTGCTTTAGTGATTTGCAACCATTGAGCAAATGATAATTTATCCGAATCCAAAAACGCAATGGGTCTTCCTACTTCTAGTTGTTCTTCCGGCTGAATTTGAGGAGTCTCTTTTACCACTTCTGTTCGAGATGACTTAATTGAAGTCAAAATCGATTGTTGCAATTTCTCTTCGGTAGAAATCCATGTAGCAGGAACAATTTCTGTATCAATCACCTCAATTTCGTGAATATCTTTTGATTTTTTATCGAAAAATCCGTGCGAAACACCTCCTGAAAAACTATCCGAGGTAATAAAATCAAACAATACCGTTCTATCTGTTGTTTGTGAAGCAAGTTTTTTTAACTCCAAATTATATCGGAAGCTATTCTGATTGTACAGTCCTTTTAGACGAATTGCACCTACACACTGAAAATACGGAAATTCAGACAAAATACGTTCAAGCTCCATTGTCTGTTTTTCGGTAACAGCGTCAGGTTTATTGAGCAAATATGTAAAATCCGAAATTGTCAAGTGTTTTTTATTATTTAATGTTCAAATATATAAAAAAGTTAGTCAGCAAACCCTGCTTAAAACTTACCATTTAGCCAGAGATGCATTGAATACATCTTGAGTAATTCGTTCGTAAATCTGTTCTAAAGCTTGCGTAAGCTGTGATCCAACCAATTGCTCTGTCCCTGTATAATCATAATAATGAGAAAAACGTCTTTCAAAGCTCTGTTGCTCATCTCTGTTATTTGTAAATCTAACTAATACTGAAATAGTAAGTCTATTTTGTGCTGCTCTTTGATCAGCTGTAGCGGTCATAGGAGCAATTCTAAAATCGACAATTTCGCCTTCATACACCAAATCTCCTCCAGAATTGGTAAGTGTAAGGCTGGTTTGATTCTGAATTAAGTCCTGCAAAGCTATTGTAAATGTTCGCTCGATTCCTGGCTCAATAATTTCAGCATTATTCTGAAAATAATTTACTTGAAAACTTTCTGCATCAATCTTTCCGGTTCCCGTAAAGTTGTAGTATTTACAACTTGCTAGAACAAGACAGAATAATAGGACTATAAATTTTATATGTTTCATTACGTTAATACTATAATTAATTTGTCTTTGCTCTTTCCTCTATAGGTTAAATTGCTTGATTTTTCTATATAGAGTTCTTTCAGAAATCCCAAGTTCATCTGCAGCTGCTTTTCGTTTACCTTTGTTGCGCTCGAGTGACTTTTTAATAAGTTCGATTTCTTTGGCCTCTAAACTAAGCGTCTCTTCTTCCTCTACCGTTTCAGCAAAAAGATAATTTTGGTCATCTTCATCTTCAAATTCTTCTTGAATATCGGGTTGCATCGGGATAGCCTGATGTGTCTGTTCAAACGGAATCTCGGCTTCAGGTTGACCGTAAATACGTTTAATAAGATGAGGGTGTTCTTGTTGTACTTTGGTTCCTGAATTTTGCATCAATTCTAAGGTTAGCTTCTTTAAGTCATTCAAATCACTTTTCATATCAAAAAGGATTTTATACATGATTTCTCTTTCTGATGAAAAATCACTTTCTGATTTCTTACCTCCGACCACTGCTGGAAGACTACTATTTTCTTGTGGTAAATACGAAATTAAAGCTTGGACTGAAATATTTCTATTGGTTTCTAAAACCGATATTTGCTCCGCTACATTTCGAAGTTGTCTGATATTTCCACTCCAACGATATTTCTCTAAAACCGCAACAGCATTTTCATCTAATTTGATAGCGGGCATTTTGTATTTATGAGCAAAGTCTGAAGCAAATTTTCTGAATAGCAGATGAATATCTTCTTTTCGTTCACGAAGCGGAGGAAGCATAATTTCAACAGTACTCAAACGATAGTATAAATCTTCTCTGAACTTTCCTTTTTCGATGGCTTCCTGCATTTTTACATTCGTAGCAGCTACAATCCGCACATTGGTTTTCTGAACTTTCGACGAACCTACTTTGATAAACTCTCCGTTTTCTAGAACACGAAGCAAACGAACTTGAGTGGTAAGTGGCAACTCTCCTACTTCATCCAAAAATATAGTTCCTCCATCGGCTACTTCGAAATATCCTTCACGAGTATTGGTAGCTCCCGTAAAAGCTCCTTTTTCGTGGCCAAAAAGTTCTGAATCTATGGTTCCTTCCGGAATTGCTCCACAGTTTACAGCTATATATTTCCCGTGTTTTCTATGCGATAACGAATGAATAATTTTCGGAATACTCTCCTTCCCTACACCGCTTTCACCAGTTACCAAAACCGAAATATCTGTAGGCGCCACCTGTATCGCTTTTTCGATGGCTCGATTCAGCTTCAGGTCGTTACCGATAATTTCAAAACGTTGTTTTATATTTTGAACTGTATCCATTTATTAATTACAAGTTTTTTTAGTTTCAGGTTTCAGTTTGTGAAAACCTAAACCTTGATTTATTTTACTGATGTTCGACAATTTCTTTTACTTTATCTTCCAAAACTTTTTGGTCAGGTAAGTAAAGCTGATATTTTGAAACAAAAATCTTATTAGCCAAACCTCCTGTTGCATATTTTACGGTAAATTCGTGTTTATCGGTTGCAATGATAATGCCTATCGGCTCGTTGTCATCAGGCTCATTTTCTTCCTCTTTATAATAGTTGAGATAAAGATTCATCTGCCCTATATCTTGATGTTTTACTTTTCTTGCTTTAAGGTCAATAAGTACAAAACATTTTAATATTCTGTGATAGAAAACAAGGTCTATATAATTGTGTTCGTTGTCAATAGTGATTTTCTTTTGCTTTGCCACAAATGTAAATCCCTTGCCTAATTCCAATAAAAAATGCTGTAAATTATTGATTAGCTTCTTTTCGAGACCTCGTTCTTTGATAATGCTGTCTTCTGGCAGTTCAAGAAATTCAAAAATATAAGGGTCTTTTATGATGTCTTTCGGAGAAGCTATTTTTTGTCCTTTTTCAGCCAAAGCCAAGACACCTTTTTTGTCTTTGCTTAATGCTAATCGCTGAAATAAGGCAGAATCAATCTGACGTTTCATTTCCCTGAAACTCCAATTCTCTTTAATGGCTTGTTTTTCGTAAAAACTTCTTGCCAAATCATCGGAAACAGTTAATAATTCTGCATAATGGCTCCAACTCAATTTGCTAGATGTCTGGCTTATTTCAGATTTTCCAGACGTCTGGAAATTTCCGGACGTCTGGAAATTTGGGTATTTCACATAAAACAAACGCATTAAATAAAGGTTGCTTTTACTAAAACCTTTACCAAACCGTATTCTTAAATCTTTTGAAAGTTGGTTTAATAGTTCCGCTCCGTATTCTGCACGTTCTTTTCCGTCCTGTTCAAAATCAACAATATGTTTACCAATGGACCAATAGGTCAATAAGAGCTGTTCACTCAATAAAGACAACGCTTTGTTTCTCCCTGTAGTAATGGAAGTTCCAATGCTTTCGAGTAGCTTGTTGTATTTATTGTTTGTTGGTATCATCTTATTGTTTGTCTGTTTTCCATTTTTCGATTTAAAGTTTTAGGTTGCCTGTCATTGCGAGGAACGAAGCAATCTCAACTTTTTTGTTTCAGATTAATGATATTGAATTTTTCGGATATATTTTTCTGTTCGCCATTCGGGTTTATAACTTACATTAATAAGTGTAGAATAGTGTATTTCAATCCAATTTCCTTTTTTATCATAAACTAACTCTTTTCCTAGATGATACCCATTTTTATTATAAAACTTTATTGAAATAAGATTTTTGTTTTCATCATATTCGAGAATTTTTGTAGAGAACATTTCCCCTTTCTCAAAACTTTGTTCTTCTGTAACTTTGTTTTCTCCTTTATTATATGATGTTTTTACGCTTCTTATTTGTTTGTTTTTTTCAGAATCAATATAAAATCTCACAACTTTAATGGTGTCTTTTGTAGTTGTATATTCGTAAACAACTTCAGAATTATTATTATATTTTTCAAACAGTATTCTTCCTAAATCATCATATCCAAAAGTAATCTCATCTGTATCTGTTTCATAGAATCGTTTTTCAAATATTTTTCTGTCTGAATCATCATATTCAAAAACACGTTTGCCTTCATAAGAACGGTCAAATTCTATAAGTAATCCTTTGTTATTGTAGATATTCTTTTTGTGCCCTTTTATTTTTTTACCTGTATCATCAAAAGTTTCTTCGAGAAGTAAATTTGAATTTTTATCATAAGTAGATTTTGTTTCCTCTAAAAAGTATCCTTCAGAAGAATATGTCTTTGCTGAAATTACATTCCCGTTTTTATCAGTTGTTTTTATGATTTTATGTATTCTGTTTGGTTTTTCTGCTACATAATCATAGTCTGTATATTGATACTTCTTATTTTCTTTTATAGAAAAATTAGCAAACGCTTTATCCAAATCATCACAAGAGTCACAATACTCCGTGATTATCTTATTATCTAAATATTGATTTCTTTCTTTAGATTTAGAAAATCCAATATAATATGAATCAACTACTATCGAAACGAGAATTCTTCCTTTTTTATCAAAAGTTTTGTACTCTATTAGTTCTTCTGTATTATTATTTGTAAAATTGAATAATTCCAGAGATTTTACATTCCCTTTCAATTCGTCATTTTCAATTTTATATGGTTGAGAATAACAGAAATATCCCAGTAAAAGAAAAAGACAAATTATTTTTTTCATTGTTATATTTTTTAGGTTACTTCGCTCATCCTAATAACAAAGTATGGTTTTTGTTTCACGTAGAACTTTTAAATTATTGGATTATCTTCATTTTTAATTTTGAATCAACTATATAAAATAATTTGTTCTTATTTAAACAATATGGTGTCTGTACATCTCTTTGAATGATATACCTTTCTTTAGTTATTGTATTATGAAATACAATTTTATCATAGTAAACTTCTATAATAAAGTTATTTATATAATAGAAACTATCAATACCATAACTTTCAAGAGGTCTTTCAATATTAAATATTTGTTTCTTTTCAAAAGAATCTTTATTAAGTTCTCGGATAATATATTCTATTAAAATACCCTCCCTATCCTGATAATTCCAATATATTATTTTACTATCATTTTCAATAAATTTATATCTAAAAACACTTTCTTCACTCTTATACGAAAAAACCAAATTTGGTTTTTCAAAATTCGTAACATCAAATAAAGAAAAATTCCCACGAGGCTCATCATTGTCTTTAAAGAAATATGAAACTCCTAATTTTTTATTATCTAATGATAATCGAACATCGCAAGAATCTCCCATATCAAGATTATAACGAAAATCATCATCATCAAAAAAATCATCAAAGAATTCTGTTAAATTATATTCTCTAAATTTTTCTATATCAAAAAACACAAATTCTATTCCGAATATAAGATTGTATTCTTTGTATCTTTTATACAAATCAAAAACTTTTTTTTCTATTACTTGCCCATCAAAATTAATCTTTATATACCAAGCTATTTTCTCATAATTTTCAACAGTACCTAAAATAAAGTAAAAAGTATTATCAGATAAGGATTTAAACTCACTGATGTTATATAATTTTTTATCCTTCAAATAATGATAACAATGATTATAGCTAAATATTGATTTATTAAACCTATCAAATTCTCTCAAGATATCTGGATTTATATGAATATCCTCCGATAAATAAACATTTTTCTGAAAATCACTTTCAACATCAATAATATGAAAAAATAATTTACAATAATTATCAACTTTAGCTAATACAATTTTATCTGTATTTTGAATAAAATCAATTGCAATTATTTTTTCTTCTGAAATAACGATATGTTCATTTAAACTATATGAATTCATTTATATAAACTTTAGATTGCTTCGTTCCTCGCAATGACAGGCAACTTTAAACTTTAAACCTTAAACTTTAAACAAACTAACCCTGCATTTCACTATACCCCACAGCTTCTCCAATTAATGTCGAGGTTGTGCAATCGGTCACTTTTACCAAAACAAAATCTCCTACTTTATAATCTCCTTTCGGGAA
Source organism: Flavobacterium suncheonense (assembly GCA_040392465.1). Classification (GTDB taxonomy): domain Bacteria; phylum Bacteroidota; class Bacteroidia; order Flavobacteriales; family Flavobacteriaceae; genus Flavobacterium; species Flavobacterium suncheonense_A. The sequence goes on along the minus strand of JBEBWA010000012.1, from coordinate 26,274 downwards.
AACTACGGTAGTGTTTTGAGAATTGCGTCCTGACCAATGCAAATCTGATTTTTTAGAGACTTTTTCAATCAAAACTTCAACCGTTTGCCCTACGAAACGTTGTGTACGTTGTAATGCTAATTCTTGTTGCACATCAATCACTTCTTGTAATCTTCGCTTTTTCACTTCATCAGGAATATCATCTGCCATTTTACGAGCAGCCAAAGTCCCTGGTCTTTCGGAATAGGCAAACATAAATCCGAAATCATATTGAGCGTATTTCATCAATGAAAGTGTATCTTGATGATCTTCTTCGGTTTCGGTTGGGAAGCCTGTAATAATATCTTGCGAAATACTACAATCTGAAATAATAGAACGAACTTTATCAATGAGTTGCATATACTCTTCACGAGTATGCTGACGATTCATTTCTTTTAGAATTCTTGTACTTCCACTCTGAACAGGTAAGTGAATATACTTACAAACATTGTGGTATTTTGCAATTACGTGAAGTACTTCATCGTGCATATCCTGCGGATTTGATGTCGAAAATCTAAAACGCATTTTCGGAAATCGCACCGCACACATCTCTAAAAGTTGAGCAAAATCAACCGCTGTTGCTTTTTGCATTTCCGTTGCTTTTACAAAATCTTTTTTCAAGCCTCCTCCGTACCACAAATAACTATCTACATTTTGCCCCAAAAGAGTGACCTCTTTAAAGCCCTTGTCCCACAAATCTTGAATTTCATCCAAAATACTTTGTGGCTCGCGGCTGCGTTCGCGTCCTCTAGTAAATGGAACTACACAGAAAGTACACATATTATCGCAACCACGAGTAATAGTAACAAAAGCCGTAACTCCGTTGCTATTCAGACGAACAGGCGAAATATCACCGTAAGTTTCGTCTTTAGATAAGATTACGTTTATAGCATCTCGACCTTCGTCAATCTCTTGCAATAGATTCGGGATATCTTTGTAAGCATCAGGCCCAACAACCATATCTACGATTTTTTCTTGTTCAAGAAATTGACTTTTTAGCCTTTCTGCCATACAACCCAAAACACCAACTTTCATGGTTGGGTTGATTTTTTTAACAGCATTATATTTTTCTAAACGCTTACGAACAGTCTGTTCCGCTTTATCTCTAATTGAACAGGTATTTACTAAAACCAAATCAGCTTCTTCGAGATTTTGAGTCGTATTATAGCCCTGATTAGCCAAAATAGAAGCCACTACCTCACTATCAGAAAAATTCATCTGACAGCCATAGCTCTCTATAAAAAGCTTTTTTGTATTGTTAGTGTTTTGTTCCAGAACAAGACTTGTCCCTTGTTTGTTTTCTTCGATTATCTTTTCCATTACTATAAAAACACAATTATTCTAAGTTGCAAAAATACAAAAAACTCTGACAACTTGTCAGAGTTTTTATATAACATTTAAGAATTACTTTTTACCTAATTTCTTTTCTAATTCTTTCTGAAATTCTTCAAGCACTGGTTTTACTGTACTTTCTGGCAAATCTGCAATCCGGATATACATCAATCCATCAACTGAATTATTAAACAGCGGGTCGACATTAAAGGCTATTACTTTTGCATTTTGTTTTATATATTTTTTAATCAACACCGGAAGTCGTAAATTTTCGGGTTCTATTTCATCTATAATTTTGTCGAACTTATTCAAATCTGCTTTAGTTTCGTTAAACACAAAATCTTTATCAGCATCTTTCAGTCTAACTTTATATTCTTTTTTCGGATGAACATATTGAGCCACATAAGGATCATAATAGTGTGATTTCATAAATTCAATCATCAGCGATTTTGAGAAATCAGAAAATTGGTCACTTATACTCACTCCTCCTATTAGATATTTATGTTCTGGATACCTCAATGTGGTATGAACAATTCCCTTCCATAGAAGAAACAAAGGCATAGGCTTTTGTTGATACTCACTCGTAATAAAAGCACGTCCCATTTCGATGGATTTACTCATCATATCATGCAATTCGGTTTCGAATCGAAAAAGTTCTTGCAGATAAAACCCATCTATTCCATATTTCGGAAAAATCTCTGAACCTAATCCCATTCGATAAGCGCCTGCAACTTTTTGAGCATCTTCGTCCCACAAAAACATATGGTGATAATATTGATCGTATTTATCAATATCAATTGATTGATTGGTTCCTTCTCCTATTTCTCGAAATGTAATTTCTCGTAACCTTCCTATTTCGTGGAGAATGTTTGGAATTTTCTCTGCATTTACAAAAAACACTTCATAATTCTTACTTTGTAAAAGCCTATAGTTCCCTGTACGCAGTTCTGTTATTTCTTCAACTATCTTATCTTGGTTAGCTGGTTTTACAATCTCTTTAGGAAGTTTATTTGTCTTGGGAATAATATTTTGAGTGTTCAGAATTTTGCCCGTTGGTTTATGGAACGCATTCGACAACATATAAGTCTTTTTACGCAAAAACTCCCCAAATTCTTCCACAGAAGAAGAATGCTCTTCTTGTTCTGCTACACTGATGGGCTTTCCGATACGCACCTTTATGGTTCGGTTTTTCTGCGTCAGTAATTCTGATGGTAATTTAGCCGTGCGGAGTGTCTCATTTATTTTGGACAAAAAATAGAACAACATACTATTTTTTGCATGAAAATATATAGGAACTACAGGAACTTGAGCTTTTTTAATTATCTTAATTGCTCCTTCTTCCCACGGCTTGTCTACAATAATTTTATCGTCTTTATAGGTGGAAACTTCTCCAGCAGGAAAAATTCCTAGAGGTTTATTGTCACTTAAATGTCGTAACGTTTCTTTAATGCCTACAACGCTAGATTTTTCGTTTTTGTGGTTTTCAAACGGATTAACTGGCATTATATATGGCTTAAGAGGCTCTATTCTATGAAGTAAAAAATTGGCAATAATTTTAAAATCAGGTTCTTTTTCCAGCATTAATTTTAACAATAGAATGCCATCAATTCCTCCTAACGGATGATTTGATATAGTAATATAAGCTCCCTCTTTCGGGATTCTTTTTAAGTCTTCTTCTGGGATTTCAAATTTTATTTGAAATTCATCTAAAATAGCGTTAAGGAACTCCGTTCCTTCTAAATGTTTATTTCTATTATAAATCTTGTTAAGTTCAGAAATACGCAAGATTTTCATCAGTGACCATCCTAGAAATGTCCCTACAAACCCGTATTTATCAACTTTTATGACCTTCGCAATTTCCTTGGCTGAAACTAACCCCATTTAGTATAAAATTAGACGTAATTACAAATGTAATCAAAATATACATTATCTCCTCACTAAATTTATAAAGCATAAATAAGTTTTAAATTAGAAACCGACTAATGAAATTGCATACGATTAAAAAAATGAGTATTTTTACAGAATAAATTTTAGACAAAAATGAGTTCAGAAAAAGAGGCAAAACTAAAAGCATTACAGCTTACACTTGACAAATTAGACAAGACTTACGGAAAAGGAACCGTAATGAAATTAGGAGATAAGGCAGTAGAAGAGGTAGAGACAATCTCTTCTGGATCTTTAGGATTGGATTTAGCATTAGGGGTAAACGGATACCCTAGAGGAAGAGTAATTGAAATTTATGGCCCTGAATCTTCGGGAAAAACTACACTTACGCTACATGCTATTGCTGAGGCTCAAAAAGCGGGCGGAATTGCTGCTTTTATTGATGCTGAACATGCTTTTGACAGAAACTATGCTAAAAAATTAGGCATCAATGTAGATGAACTTATTATTTCGCAACCTGATAATGGAGAACAAGCATTAGAAATCGCTGAAAACTTAATTCGCTCTGGAGCAATTGACATTGTAGTAATTGATTCTGTTGCAGCTCTTACTCCGAAAAGTGAAATCGAAGGAGAAATGGGAGATTCTAAAATGGGATTGCACGCCCGTTTGATGTCTCAAGCACTTCGAAAACTTACGGGAACAATTAGCAAAACGAACTGTACTGTGTTTTTTATCAACCAACTTCGCGAAAAAATTGGAGTAATGTTTGGTAATCCAGAAACTACCACAGGAGGAAATGCGCTTAAGTTCTATGCTTCTGTCCGTATTGACATCAGAAAATCTACTGCTATTAAAGATGGTGAAAACGTAATCGGAAATAGAGCTAAAGTAAAAATCATTAAAAATAAAGTAGCCCCTCCTTTCCGAACTGCAGAATTTGATATCATGTACGGAGAGGGAGTTTCTAAAACAGGAGAAGTATTGGATTTGGGAGTAGAATTCGAAATCATCAAAAAAAGTGGTTCTTGGTTTAGTTATGACGACACCAAATTAGGTCAAGGTCGAGATGCTGTAAAACAAGTCATCAAAGACAACCCTGAATTGATGGAGGAATTGGAAGAAAAAATCAAAGCCAAAATCAAAGAAAAAGAAGAGTAAAGATAAAACCCGATTTTTCGGGTTTTTTTGATTTTTAAATACGCAACCTATTTATATTTTTTGCATCTAACTATTAAAATAAATTTTACAGAACTTATGAAAAAGTTTTTCTCATTACTAATTTTAGTTACCCTGTGTTTTTCATGTAACCTTGATGATAGTGATTATCCCCGCTATCACTTGGAACTTATTCCTGTTGAAAGTGTGGAAATACCTGAATCTTTCATCACTGGAAAAACATATGAAATTAAATTATTTTATAAGAAACTATCTACCTGCCACTATCCCAACGGAATTTATTTTTATTCCGAACTAAATTCAAGAACAATTGCAGTCGAAAATGTAGTCTACGAAAGAAGCGATTGCTCTGTTGACATATCTGAAGAAGACACAATCCAAGAGATGGCTTTTGAATTTAAAGTAAATCAACCAGCTCAAACGGTTTATATTTTTAAATTTTTTCAAGGAAGATACGAAAATGGAGCTCCTATCTATCGCATAATAGAGGTACCTGTTTACGCTCCTGAAGAATCATAAAAACAATTTACAGTCTGTTTTATGGACATAAAACAACTTATACTTAACTGTCAAAAAAATGAGCCAAAGGCTCAAGGGCAGTTGTATAAGTTGTTTTCGTCTAAAATATTTACGATTTGCCTGAAATATTCACGCAACTATGAAGAAGCCCAAGATAATTTACAAGAAGGGTTTTTATATATTTTCAGCAAAATAAATCAATATAATTTTAAGGGTTCTTTTGAGGGTTGGATAAAAAGAGTAGTGATAAACTATATTCTACAACAATATAGAGGTGCTCCCATTTTTGAAGTAGTTAAAGACAACACTATAGTGGAATATGAAATCGTCCTAGAACCAGAAGATGATGTCTCATTAGATTATTTACTTAAAATTATTCAAGAATTACCTGACAGATATCGATTGGTCTTTAACTTATATGTGCTAGATGGATATTCTCATAAAGAAATAGCTTCTTTGATGGATATCACTGAAGGGACATCCAAATCTAATTTGGCAAGAGCAAAAATGATATTAAAAGAAAAAATAGAAACCCTATCTCTGAACAATAAAGAATATTCTACAAAATGAAAGAGAAAAAAAACATAGAACGCCTTTTTCAGGAGAAATTCAAAAACTTTGAAGCTACTCCCCCCCTTGACGCTTGGGAGAATATAAATAAAAAATTAGCTCCTGAAAAAACCAACAAAAAAGTCCTCCCGTTATGGTTTAAGTTTTCGGGAATAGCAGCTGTGTTTTTGTTGGGATTCTTTATGCTAAATAATAATTTTTCGGAAGATAAAATTGAATTTACTGACAAAGAAAACCCAGATAACATTTATCAAAATAACACCTATCCAGATAGTCCTATAAAACAAAATAAGGAAACTATAAAATTTGAAAGCGAATCTATTACTGAAAACCCCAAAATAGAAAACATCTCAAATGAAGACACACCATCTATAGTTTCTAAAAAAGAATCTATTGCTCCAAAAATTAAAGAGACTAATACAACTAAAAATAACATCGAAATAACATCAATCGAAAACACATCTTTTACTGAAGATAATCAGGAAACTAATACAGTCGCTAAAAATAAAAAATCAATAGAGGATAAGAAGTTAGTTAATTCTTCTGATTTAATTCAAAAACACAAAACGAATAAGGAAGATATTAAAAATCAAAACCATCAAACTAAGGATAATTTAGTCGCTAACACAGATAAAATCAACAAATCTTCTGATCTGAATTTAAATAGTGAGAGATCAAATAATAAAAGTGAAAAGAATAATTCAACACAACCAGAATCACAAATTGCCAGCGAATTTAATACTAAGCTTAACACAAAAACAGGAGATACACTTACTGTAGATAATCATGACCTTGCACAAACTGAAACCAATCCATTACAAGAAATAATGGATAAAAAAGATTCTGAAAAAGAATTTGACAACAAAGAAGTATTAGAAAACAAATGGAGAATCACACCTAATATTGCTCCTATAACCATGAATTCATTTACTGAAGGATCTTCTGTTTCGGATAGTTTTATCGAAAATTCAAAAGACAGTCAAACTACATTAAGTTATGGATTAGGCTTTAGTTATGCCTTCAACAAAAAACTTAATATTCGAACTGGGATAAATAAAGTTTCTATTGGATATAATACCAATGATGTTGAAATTTATGCCGCTACAGACACAAAAGACATTTTATCTAATCCAGTAAATATCAATTTTAATGGCTCTTCTACTAACATCGTTGTAAAACCGGACAATGCTTTTAATACTCAGAACTCTTCGAGTGCTAATACTGGAAAAATCAATCAACAAATCGGTTATATAGAAGTTCCTGTTGAGCTTTCGTTTAAACTAATAGATAGTAGATTTGGAGTTGAACTTATCGGAGGAATGAGCACCTTATTTTTGAATGAAAACGAAATTTTTGTTATTTCACAAGGGATGAGCACACTCCTTGGAGAAGCGGACAATCTGAATAATGTTCATTTCAGCACTAATTTAGGTATTGGTTTCAAATATGAAATTTTCAAATCATTTGAAGCAAGTCTTGAACCCATGTTCAAATACCAATTAGGGACATTTAATAAAAATGACGGAAACTTCAAACCTTATATTTTAGGCCTATATACAGGTCTCAGTTTTAAATTTTAGTAAAAAAGCGTCTTTTAGGCGCTTTTTTTTTGTACATTAGATGCGTTTAACGGCCTCTACTCTACCTTAAATGAAACACTTATTTTCAATACTACTCCTATTTTCTCTAATCCCTACTTTTTCTCAAGAGAAAGACTCTTTGGATTTCAACGGAAAAGTTCCAAAAATAGGACTTGTTTTGAGTGGAGGTGGAGCCAAAGGACTCGCTCATATTGGCGTTTTAAAAGTCCTTGAAGAAGAAGGAGTGAAAATTGATTTTATCGGAGGAACAAGCATGGGAGCGATGATTGGAGGCTTATATGCTTCTGGTTATACAGCCGAACAATTAGATTCTATTTTTAGAGTAACTGATTTTGACAATATTGTTCAAGACTTCTTACCTAGGAAAGTAAAATCATCTTACGAAAGAGAAAATGACGAAAAATATGCATTAACACTTCCTTTCAAAAAATTTAGATTCGGACTTCCTTTAGCTCTTTCAAAAGGGCAAAACACTTATAACCTATTTAGTCAGTTGATGTATGAGGTACGGCACATCGATGATTTTAACAAACTCCCCATTCCTTTTTTATGTATGGCTACCGATGCAGAAACTGGAGAAGCTGTATTGCTTAACAAGGGTAGTTTACCTAAAGCTGTTGTTGCAAGTGGTACTTTTCCTTCGCTTTTTTCTCCCGTTATTATTGATGGAAGATATCTTATAGATGGAGGGGTAGTAAACAATTATCCCATAGATGAAGTTAAAGAACTTGGAGCAGATATTATTATTGGAGTGGATGTGCAAACCGACCTGATGGACAGAAAGCAGATGAGTTCAGCAGCCAAAGTAGTAATGCAAATTGTGAATTTTCAGATGCTCAGTACTATGGGACAAAAACAAAAAGATACTGACATCTATATCAAGCCTGATATAACTGGTTTTAACGTCGTTTCTTTTAATGATGGACAACAAATTGTTCAAAACGGCATCACAGCGGCAGAACCTTACAGAGAATTATTTCGACAAATTGCTACTTTACAGCAAAGCCCTAAAAAAGAGACCAAACTAAAAGGTCACAAGAAGTTAAGCCAAATTTCAAATATAGAAATTAGAGGAACTGAAAATTACTCCCGCTCTTATGTTTTAGGGAAATTGCGGTTCAGAGAAAACCAAGAAGTTTCTTTTGACGAGTTCACAGAAGGGTTTAACCGACTCAATGCTACACAAAACTTTAAAAACATTAATTATCATTTCGAGACAAGAGAAGAAGAAAAAAAAGACCATCTTATTATTGAGCTCACTGAAAACGAAATTAAAACTTTTGTACGGTTTGGATTACATTATGATGAATTATACAAAAGCGGGCTACTTATTAATCTGACACACAAAAACCTACTTACCAAAAATGATGTAATCTCTACAGATTTGATATTAGGAGACAACCTGAGATACAACCTAGACTATTACATTGACAATGGCTTTTATTGGAGTTTTGGATTTAAATCAAGGTTTAATCAGTTTAACTCTAACGTTCCTTCAAACATCTCCAATCTACTGTCCGAAATTCAAGATATAAACCACATTTATGTAAATTATTATGACTTTACTCAACAGGCCTATTTCCAGACTATCTTTAAGCATATCTTTTCGGTCGGAGGAGGAATAGAATACAAACTCATTGATATTAATTCAGAAACTGTTACTATAGATGGTGCGAACTTTAATGACATATTTCGTACTTCAAATTTTTTAAGTACCTATGGATATATTTCTTTAGACACTTACGACAAAAAATACTTTCCGACAAGTGGATTTTATTTTGATGGGAATTTCAAATGGATTTTAGACTCCAATGTTTTTGGAGATCAATTCGGTCGATACTCTATTATTCAAGGAAATTTTGGTTACGCTAAGAGTTTCTTTAATCGCTTTACGCTATTATTCAATTCTGAAGCAGGATTCGCTATAGGCGAAAGTGATGGCATATTAGACTTTATGCTAGGGGGATACGGATACCACAATATCAATAGTTTCAAACACTTTTATGGATATAACTTTTTAAGTTTATCTGGCAATAGTTTTTTAAAGGCTCAATTCGGAATTGATATAGAAATATTTCGAAAAAATCATTTGAATTTTCATGCCAATTATGCCAATTTAGGTCACGACATTTTTGAACGCTTAGATACCTGGTTTACTTCTCCTGAATATTCGGGCTATGCTTTCGGATACGGAATGGAAACAATTATAGGGCCTATCGAATTAAAATACTCCTGGTCTCCAGAAACCAATTCTAATTTTTGGTGGGTAAATGTTGGTTTTTGGTTCTAATAAAAAACCTCACAGAATCTGTGAGGTTTTTTATTAGAAATGAGTTGTATTATACTTTAAATTTTCGACCAATTGCTTTTTTTGCTTTTTTGACAATAGCTTCGCTGTTTAACCCATATTTTTCCATAAGTTGGTCAGGCGTACCACTTTCTCCAAAAGTATCTTCTACTGCCACAAATTCTTGTGGAACAGGATTATGTAGAGCAAGAACTCTGGACACACTCTCTCCTAACCCACCAAGAAAGTTATGTTCTTCTGCCGTAACTACACAACCTGTTTTAGCAACTGATTCTAAAATAGCTTTATCATCAAGAGGTTTAATAGTATGAATATTAATAATCTCTGCTGATATACCTTCTTTTTCTAGCTCTTCGCAAGCTTTAAGGGCTTCCCACACTAAATGTCCAGTTGCGATAATAGTAACATCTGTACCTTCTGAAAGCATTACTGCCTTTCCGATTTCAAACTGTTGGTTTTCTGGGGTAAAATTAGCTACAGCTGGTCTTCCGAAACGCAAATAAACAGGCCCCTCATAATCTGCAATAGCAATAGTAGCTGCCTTGGTTTGATTGTAATCACATGGATTGATTACTACCATTCCTGGAAGCATTTTCATAAGTCCGATGTCTTCTAAAATTTGATGGGTCGCCCCATCCTCACCAAGGGTAAGTCCTGCATGTGAAGCACATATTTTCACATTCTTTTCAGAATAGGCTACTGATTGACGAATTTGATCATACACTCTTCCTGTCGAAAAGTTAGCAAAAGTCCCTGTAAACGGAATTTTACCTCCGATGGTCATTCCGGCTGCAATTCCAATCATATTTGCCTCTGCAATTCCGATTTGAAAAAAACGTTCAGGATGATTTTTTTTAAAATCATCCATTTTAAGTGATCCTATCAAATCGGCACAAAGTGCCACTACATTTTCGTTAGTTTTCCCAAGTTCTGTAAGTCCTGCTCCAAAGCCCGAACGGGTATCTTTATTTCCTGTATTTTCGTATTTTTTCATCTGGTTGTATGTATTAGTAATCTCCTAAAGTCACAGCATTTTGTGCTAATGCTTTTTCTAGTTGTTCATCATTCGGAGCCTTTCCGTGCCAAGCGTGAGTATGCATCATAAAATCTACTCCATTACCCATTTCGGTATAAAGCAATACACAAACTGGTTTTCCTTTTCCTGTTTTGCTTTTAGCTTCGGTCATTCCGTTGATAATAGCTTCAAGGTTATTTCCTTCTTTAATTTCTAACACATCCCAACCAAAAGCTTCAAACTTTGCTCGTAAACTTCCGAGTGAAAGCACTTCTTCGGTCGATCCGTCAATTTGTTTCCCGTTGAGGTCAATAGTCGAAATCAAGTTATCTACTTTTTTGGCAGAAGCATACATAGCTGCTTCCCAGATTTGTCCTTCTTGCAGCTCTCCATCTCCATGAAGGCTATAAACCAAATGATTGTCGTTATTTAGTTTTTTAGTAAGAGCAGCTCCGATAGCCACAGACATACCTTGACCCAATGAACCTGACGCGATTCGAACTCCTGGAAGGTGATCATGAGTGGTTGGATGTCCTTGTAATCTGGAATTGATAAGTCTAAAAGTTTTTAGCTCTGATACGGGGAAATATCCGCTTCTGGCCAAAACCGAATAAAAAACAGGCGAAATATGACCGTTAGAAAGGAAGAATAAATCTTCTTCTTTTCCGTCCATATTAAAGCCTTCATTGCGTTTCATCAGATTTTGGTATAGTGCTACAAAAAATTCAGCACATCCCAAAGAACCTCCTGGATGACCTGAATTTACTGCGTGAACCATTCGCAAAATGTCCCTTCTAACCTGAACGGTTAAATCTTGTAGTTGTGAAATTGTTAAACTCATTTTAGTTTTAAATAGTTAGTGGGACAAAAATACTCTTTTTATATCAGAGTAAAAATTGTTTACTAGTGCTTTTCTTAACAATAAATGAACAACCTGAAAAAGCCCATAAGAAGCTGTTATGTAGTTGGATATCTTAACCCACTCATTCTAAAAACAGCTAAAACCCTTACATATATTAAACCTACTTTAAAGTAAAAAACCCTGATTGTTTTAATCAGGCTTTTTTACTTTAATATTATTTATTCACAACAAGGTTCTAACTCAAACAACTCGGTTACTTCTAATTGCGTAAGTATTCGGTCATAGATAACAATATCATCCACTAACCCTGTGTATTCTTTTCCAATAAAAAAATCACCCATATTAGCCGTTCCTAAAGGGTTACCACATCCTGTAGTTGGCAAATCTGTAGTTGGCACCCCATCTACATATAGATTGATATTATTGGGACCGTTTGAAGTCACCACCACATGATGCCACTGATTTTTGGAAGGATCATTAATACAATCTGTATCTCCATATGGTATAGGCCAACCATCACCCCAGATACTATAATCATTAATTCCGAAAACAACATTTCTACAATCAGATAGACTAAAAGACCATTGCCCGTACGTATCTGGACAGTGCAATCCTGTATCTCTACCTATAATCTGTTCATAGGATGCACCAGCCCTTGTTCCTTCGGTCTTAAACCACAATGAAATAGAGAAGGGATTGGAATCAAAATCATCAATAAACGTAGGATTGACAATAGTTAAGAAATCATTATTGGCCGCCACAAACTCGAAAGCACAATTTGTATTTCCGTCTCTATCTTCTGAAGAAAATGCTGTTGTAGTATTGGTTAAGTGATTTCCGTTTCCTGAAAAATCATTTAAAGAACCTCCGTTAAAGGGGTAATAAGCTATTATACCAGCCTGAAGATTCACTGGAAGACAATCTAATGCATTAGGATTCGGAGTATTATCGTCAGAATCACAACTCATACATATCCCTATCAGGGATAAAAAAATTATGGATAATTTTGTCTTTTTCATAACGAAACTATTTTAAAGATATATAATAAGATGTTAAAAATAGTTAATCGTTGCGTGAAAAAGTTGAAAACTTATCTTTTAAAAATATCTAAATCGAGCTTGAGCGAAAAAATATTAGAATACAGAGCTGCGCTTTGGTCACCGATATCTGTAAGCGCATAGTCAATTTGAATACCTCTATATCTAAACCCTAAACCTATATTGGGTTGAAAATTCACGTTTTCTGAACCGTCGAGTTGCATTACGTTCTGAAAATTTCCTAAACCTGCTCTTACAAAAATCATATCAATATACCCTGCTTCAAAACCGAGTGCCGGATCAATACTAACAAAACTAGTAGAAATTAAATCGTTAGTTTGTGTAAAACGCATATTAAAATTCATTCCTGCCTGAAGGCTATAATCATATCGGATAATAAATTTTCGGGCAATCCCGAGTTGAGCTTTAGGCATAGTCATCTCTGTGGTTTCTGGAAGTTCTTGATTTTGCCCTGAAACAGCATCTTTTATAGTTTCATACTCCTCTTCGTTAATATTCCAAATATTATAAGTAGTGGTTATATCGCGAAGCATTAAGCCGTATTTCCAGTCATTTTTTTCAAACTGAATACCAACATCAAAACCAAAACCCCATGAATCTGCAAAATCTCCAATAACTCTACGAATAACTTTGGCATTTACTCCGTAAGTAAACCCGTCTAGTGGAAGTTTTCGGGCATACGAAAAAACCACTCCATAATCAGCTGCAGAAAACAAGCTGATTCGATTGTAATCAATATTACCTTCACTGTCAATTAGTTGGGTGGTATTCATTATATCATCTACCCCAAAACGAATAGCAGTAATTCCAAAAGCGCTGTTTCTGTCAATATTTTTGGCATATCCTACATAATCATATTGAGCAATATTGGCAAAATAGCTAGCATGCATCAGGGCGATTTGCGCATCCTCAACCCCTATAAGCCCAGCGGGATTCCAATAGCCTGAAGTCACATCCGACACACTGGCTGTAACTGCCCCAGACATCCCAAGCGAAGCTGCATCAACTCCGATATTCATAAACTCATTGGAGTATTTTCGAACAACCTGACTGTAACCTACTGAAAAACAGAATATAAATATATAAAGAAAGTACTTCTTCAAAGCGTTTTATTTTAAGCAAATATCTAATAAAATTTCCAAACACTAAAACTACATTTTATGTTAACTTATTGTATAGATAGTTGTTTTTTTCTTTTCTTGATTTATTTACTCCTTTCATTTCTTGGTTTTTTGTATTTTCGCAGTTCCTTAACTCATCGTCAAATGAAACGACATATTCCGAACTTCATCACTTTACTAAATCTTTTTTCAGGATGCATCGCTCTAATTTTTGCTATGCAAGGTGATTTTTTAAACGCTTTTATCTTTGTGAGTTTAGGAATATTCTTTGATTTTTTTGACGGATTTTTTGCCCGAATCCTCAAAGTACAATCTCCTTTGGGAGTTCAACTCGATTCCTTAGCTGATATGGTAACTAGCGGAGTTGTCCCTGGTTTTGTAATGTTTCAAATGCTATCAGAATATTCTGCTAACCCTTATTTGCCTTATTTTGGATTCATCATTACACTGGGATCGTGTATGCGTTTAGCAAAATTCAATATCGACACCAGACAGACCGATTCGTTTATTGGGTTGCCTACTCCTGCGAATGCCTTGTTTATTTTAAGTTTACCGCTGGTTATACAACATACGGGATTCTCCTTTTTCATACAGGCTCTTACTAATATTTGGGTTTTAATCGGAATTTCGATTTTGAGTACTTATATCCTCAATGCTGAACTTCCTCTTTTTTCGTTGAAAATAAAGAACTTTAGTTTTAGCAAGTATAAACTACAAATTTTCTTTTTAATCTTATCACTTGTATTGCTTATAAGTTTAAAGTTTTTAGGAGTTTCCTTGGTTATTCTGTTATATGTTTTGCTGTCGATATTCGACAAAAAATAGATTATTTTCTTTTCATCGGAAAACCTTGTGGGTTTCCTCCTCCCGAAATTTCAGCAAAAAGTGAATCTTTATGAATTCGGTTGTAGGTGATTTTTTTAGGAAAATCATTTTCGGGATTTTCAAACACGAGCTGATTAACAGAACTGGAGGTGAGTTTAAACTCTGTAACCCCTGCACTTGGTTCTGTTGGGATTTCCACAACATAAAACAAGTCCTTGCCTCTCTGAACTAGATTCACTCTTTCTGAAAAAACAGTGTCATTCTCGACTACAAAATAAGATTTTCCTAAAAGGCTGTTGTTGTCTATCTGAATCCATTTTTCGTTAAATTTTCCTTCTTCAGAAGTATGTTCCCAATTTCCAATAAGCCAATTTGCTTTGTTGATTTCGCTTTGGCAAGAAAACATAAAAAGAGAAATAATGGGCGTTAAAATCAATATTTTTTTCATAACAAATAATACTGTTTATAGATTTAGTATAAAAGTAAATAATTTCTAACCTATTTATTTTATTTTTTTAAAATGTTTGATGCTCCTGCTTGGGCTTTCGGGAAAATTGTAATATCTGCAATCTGAACATGATCCGGTTGTTCAATTGCAAATAGAATGGTAGATGAGATATCTTCTGCGGTTAGAGGCTGATAGCCTTTATATGCCTGACTAGCTCTGTGTGAATCTCCTTTAAAACGAACAAGTGAAAAATTAGTTTCGACTGCTCCAGGAGCAATTCCTGTAACTTTTATGCCTAAAGGCTGTAAGTCAATTCGCATGCCTTTTGTCAGAGCTTCTACCGCAAATTTTGAAGCACAATAAGTTGTCCCGTTCAAATACACTTCTTTACCCGCAATAGAAGAAATATTGATAATATGACTTCCGGACTCTGTAGGCATCAGGGATAAAACAGCTTTAGTTACATAGATAAGTCCTTTTACGTTGATGTCAATCATCGCTTCTAAATCTGCTAAATCTGCTTGATCAAAAGTTGCTAGTCCGTGAGCATTTCCAGCATTGTTGATTAGAATATCTATTTGTCTAAATTCTCTAGGAAGGTTTTCGATCTGACTAAAAACCTCCTTTCTATCTCTTACATCAAAATTACAAGTGTGAACTTTAGTAGGAAGATTTGTTTTTAATTCATTTAAGACCAATTGGTTTCTTCCACAAAGTATAAGTTTATATTTTTTTTCTGCTAAAGCAATGGCGGTTGCTTTTCCAATTCCAGAAGTTGCTCCTGTTAATAAAACGGTTTTCATTACAATTATTTTTCGGCAAATTTATTCAAAGTATTTTGTTTTAATCATTAACTTTGATGTTTTAATCAAAACATTTGAACATGAAAAAACTAATAATTTTTGCCTTAACCTTGGCTTTATTTAGCTGTGAAAAGGAGGTTCCAGAATACACCATAATTTCCGGTAAATATACAGGTACTGAAGAAGGAAAATTTACTTTGAGAGGAGTTGCATTTGAAAAAGAAATTACAACCAATCAAGATGGTACATTTACAGACACTTTAGATTTAGAGTACAATGGCTCCTATAGAATTGGAAGGGAGGAAATCTATCTTCATTCTGGAAAAAGTTTAGGATTTGAGGCTGCTGCAGAAGATTGGTCAACTGTTATTTTTACAGGTGATTTAGCGGCAGAGAACGATTATATTACTAAAAAATCAAATATAGAGAAACAGATTATCGGCAAAGATCCAAAAGCATTTTATTTAGTAGAGGAAGCAGAATTCCTTTCTAAGCTAGACGATTTCAACAAAAAACGTAAAGACCTATTAGAAGAAAGTGCTTTTAGTATTAGTGATTTTAAAGAAAAAGAATTAAAAAGTCTTGATTATCACACAAACTATTTACTCAACATATATGTTGAATATCAAAAATATTATGGTGAAAACAAAGACTTTAAAGTATCGGAAAACTTCCCTAATACAGACACTGTAACTGATTTTGAGAATGCCGAAGATTTTAATTTCTCAACACCTTATCGAAGTTTAGTTAACGATAATTTTTATAAGAAAGTAGAAAAGGAAATTGGAGATGAAAGCACTCCTGAAAAATATTACCAAGCTCTTTTCACCACTTTCCAAACGGTAAAAACACCAAACATAAAAAACAGCTTAGCTAGAGTTGTAGCACAAGCCATTTCATCATCTAACAACAATTCTGAGGAAATTTACAATTACCTTATAAACAATATCACTGATGAGAATTTCAAAGCGGAGTTAACCGAAAAATTCAATAAAATTAAGACATTGGTTAAAGGAAATCCTTCTCCTAAATTCAATTATGAAAATCACAAAGGCGGAGTAACTTCGCTTGACGACCTAAAAGGAAAATTCGTTTATATTGACGTTTGGGCTACTTGGTGTGGACCTTGTAAAAGAGAGATTCCGTTTTTAAAAGAAGTAGAAACCAAATATCACGGGAAAAATATTGAATTCGTGAGTATCTCTATTGATGACAAAAAAGATTATGAAAAATGGAAAAACTTTGTGACGGAGCAAAATTTAGTTGGAGTACAATTGTACGCTGACAATGCTTGGCAATCACAGTTCGTATCTGATTATGCCATTGAAGGAATACCTAGATTTATCTTAATTGATACGGAAGGAAATATTGTTTCTGCTGATGCTCCTAGGCCTTCTGACCCACAGCTTATCGATTTATTAACCGAAATCGGTTTATAAGATTTATAAAAAACGGCTCTGAAAAAATATTTCAGAGCCGTTTTTCTTTAAACAGAATAACCTCTAGCCAAAAGAAATCCTTTATCTGGGTTCTTCTTAAGATATGCTGCCACAAAAGGACACAACGGAGCTAATTTATAACTATTTTCTTCGATGAATTCTAGTGATTTCTGAACAAGAATCTTACCTATCCCCTTACCTCCTAGCTCCTTAGGAACTTCTGTATGTGTCAAAAACATTATATTTTCATTATTCAAAATATAATCAATAAAAGCAATATACCCTTCTGTATGAAGCTCTAATCGCTTTTTTTCGGTATTTACAATAAATTCCATTGGCCTGTATTTTATAGGTTAGCTTACAAATTTAGTGATTTTAATCCATCTCTTTAAAAATAAAATTCGTTACATTTACGTTGTATTTATCCCAATATGAGCAAGAAATCCAAATCAATTAAGACTAAGGTTATCATAGGTTATGTACTACTTTCTTTTGTAGGAGCAGTCTCTATTTCGTTTTTATACAATGAGATCCTAAAATACAGTAGACCAAAAAATGAAGTATTTTCAAGAAATCAACAGCTCATTGATTTAAGTGATGCATTGACCAAACTTTATACGGCAGAAGCAACCGAAGGCAACACCTCTTTTTTAGCTTCTAACACCGACTTTTCAAATTACAACCAACTGATCGACAGTGTCATTCATAAAATGCAAAGCCTTAAAAAGCATGAGAGTCGCATTCAGGATAGCAAGCTTGATTCTATTTCTCTTTTATTAACACAAAAAAAGAATCATGTCACACAAATACGAAAACTAAACACTCAATATACGAACGAGTCTAGTTTTGGGACGTTGCGTAAAAAACTTCAACAAACCCGTGATTCGTTAAGAAATGCCGCACACAAAGTAGATTTATCAAAAAGTAACCGTGGGATAGTTAGAGAACTTGGAGATTATTTTTCGTTTGTGGTTGAAGACCAAAAACTAGTAGATTCGATTAGTAGGGCTCCCGTTTCGGAATCAGACTTACTCGCTCATTCGGACAAGGTGATTACTGAACTTATTGCTCGGGAAGATAAACTTAAAAACGAATTGAGAGATCGAGAGAATATCTTACAACTCCAAAACAGAGAACTCTCTGGTAAAATTCAGTTTTTACTTTCCTCCATCGAAAAAGAAATTCTCGATAATTCGTATACTGAAATTAGTCAAAATCAGAAAGACATCGAACGAACTACTTTATTTTTATCTTGGTCTGGAGTGGTGGTAGTTGTATTACTTCTTTTTTTCGGATGGATTATTTTAAGGGATTTAACTAGGCAACAAAAATATAGAGATAGGCTCGAAAACCTAAACCAAGAAAACAATATACTTTTGCGAAGCAAAACTATGCTAATTGCTACAGTTACACATGACTTGCAAACTCCCCTAGGCTCTATACTTGGGTTTTCTGATTTGCTAAAAAAAACGCCTCTTGATTCTACTCAAAATCAATACGTAAGCAACATTTCTAATTCGAGTGAATATATACTAAACCTAGTGAATGACTTAGTTGATTTTTCAAAGCTAGAAAACAATAAAATAAAAATAAACAAAGTTCCTTTTAACCCTAAACAACTTATCGAAAGCACTTTTAATACTTTAAAAAGAAATGCTGTCGATAAAGATATTTTATTGCTTTATGAAACAGATAGTGATTTAAACACCAATATTATTTCTGATCCGCATAGAGTGAAACAAATACTTACAAATTTAGTAACCAACGCTATTAAATTTACTCAAAAAGGACATGTAAAAATAATTGGAAAGATTAAAGGAGGAGAACTTCTTTTCATTATTGAAGATACAGGAATAGGAATTACAAAAGACCAACAAAAACTGATTTTTGAAGAGTTTACTCAAGCCCATCCTGACATTGAAAAACAATTTGGAGGAACAGGTTTGGGGCTTACAATTTCGAAAAGGCTCGTTAAGCTTCTAGGGGGTAAAATAGATGTGGATAGTGAGGAAGGCAAAGGTTCTGTATTCACATTTTCAATTCCTTTTATAAAGGACGGAAATAAAGACAAAAAAGATAAAAATACCGAAATAAACACTGATTTTCTTAAAGACAAGAAAATTCTGATTGTGGATGATGACAAGATGCAGCTTACTCTTATGAAAGCTTTATTCTCTAGTTATCCAATCAATTTGACCACTGAAAATGATGCTACTAAAGTAATTTCGCTTTTAGAAAAAAACACTTTCGATTTGATTTTCACAGACATTCAAATGCCTAAAAAAAGTGGCTTTGTGCTACTTCAAAGAATTCGAAATCACGAAAAAGAACATATCAATAAAATTCCTCTTATTGCTCTTTCTGGCAAAAGAGATTTATCTATTGAGGATTTTACTGAAAAAGGATTTACCTATTTTCTAGGAAAACCCTTGCAAATGAAAGAGGCTCTTCAGATAATGAAAGCTATTTTTGAAAAGAAAAAAATAGAAATCTTACCAGATTCCAACTTTGAATACACTATTGATGCTACCAAATTATATGATTTAAGTTCTCTTAAACAATTTATTTCTGACGATTCAGAAGCCTTGCAAAATATTATTTCGATATTTGTAGAGAGTACCCAATCAAGTATTGAAGAGTTAAAAAACAACTCACAAGACGTAAATAAACTTTCTGAAATTGCCCATAGAATGATTCCGATGTTACGACAAATCGAAAGCCTAGAGTTGGTCGTACTTTTAGAAAAACTAGAAACAAAAGAAATTGACCTGAACAATACAGAAAATCACATTGCCAAAATTACAGACAAGCTTTCTCTACTCATCTCAGAACTAGAAAAAGAAAAAAAATAGAGGTAGTCCTTATCTTATTAAAACAAAAAACGTCAACTTATCATTAGAAAGTTGACGTTTTTACAATCTTTTACTAAAATCAAAAACGGACTTCAACAATTCGTCTAACAGGAATAGAAACGCCTGCCTTAAGAGAAATGAAATTATCACCCGCTACCCAAACAGTAGTTTCTACCTCTTTAAGCCCTTCAGAGTCCTCAAAAATGATTTTAATTTTTGTATGATGAAGATTGCCTAACGACATTGCGTCTAGAAGCTTCTTATTTAATTCTTTGGTTTGCTCTTCGGTACGCTCAATACTTTCGTGAGGGAAAACAAGTTTTTCAATGTCTTCTTTCTGTACAATAAGTGGTTTATTTATATCCATACATTCATTGTTATTTTTTGTAAGACAAATATCTAAAATAAATATATAAAAATTGTATCTCCTTAGAATTTTATTTATCTAACCCACATAGATCTTTAGTTTTTATAAAAACTGCTCAATAGTAATAAGCTAAAATAAAAAGCAGTCTTATTAAAGGATATTACAATCACAAACAATTAAAATAATACTGCTTGAACTACTTCTGGTTGGTAATATCAGTATATTTTATTACTTTTCGAATGAATTTAAATCAAATTATGAAAACCAAATTTTCAATCTATAATAAAAAGGAATATTTAGAGCTCATTTTTGAAAAACACTATAAATTTTATTCAGAAACCCAAAAAACTGATGTAGATTTTTTAGTGAAAATTGTAAATCTATTCCGACCTCATAATATAAATGTTATATATACTATAGATTTATCTCCATTATTAAATTTAGTGGATGAATATCAGGAATATAAAAAGTTTTTTTCTAGCTATTTAAAAGACTTACTCAAAGACAAAGAGTTTGACCAAATCATATCTGATGCAGGGATTATTAAAGATACTGATTTTTTGTATGAAATCAGAAAGCGCCTGAGCGAAAAGATTCTACCTTTTCAGCCTTCTCAAACTAGTTTACAATTTATTCTTAATCAAGTTTTCTACCGCAGTACCGACCCTCAATGGATTGAAAGAATTCCAGAAAACCAAATTGATGCTTTACTTCAAAGATTGGATGTAAAATCGATATACACTGAAGGTACTAAAAATTTCGAGCTTTTAGAACTTTTATACGGAATTGAAGTTCTTATTCAAAGAATATCAGGAAGAGCTATGGAAAGCGATGTTAACAAAATGGTTCCTGAATTTCAGAATTTTGATAGTCCTTTCATTGCAATACAGCGTGAGTTTGCAGAACTTAACGACAAACTAATACGCTCCGATAAAAAATTCATATCATCAGATGATTTGTCATACAAACAAGTAATTATTTTACACAAACAGTGTCAGGCGTACATAAGTACAGCTTTTGCTAATTCGCATAGATACGGAATCTCACTTAAAGTAAACCAATCCTTACTAAGAATAAGACAACAACTGGATAGGATAAATGAACTTTTACCTTATTTGATTGTAAATACAGATGAGGATAAACATAAAAAGACAAGAGACCTCTCTTTAACCTTGATTAAATACAATTGCAATAAAAACAATATACGTCAATTAGTAAACGAAAGCACCCAACTTTTGTCTTACGAGGTCACTCAACATACTGCTCGAACGGGAGAACATTACATAACTAATAGTCGTAAAGAATATTTTAAAATGTTCCGAACTGCTTGTGGAGGTGGTTTAATAGTAGCTTTTTTGTGTGTTTTTAAAGTTCTTTTATCTAAAATTGAAACCAGTGATCTCGGTCATGCTTTTTTGTATAGCATGAATTATGCTTTAGGTTTTATAGCAATTTACTTATTAGGTTTTACTCTAGCTACTAAACAACCTGCTATGACGGCTTCTGCTCTTATTAGCGCTTTAGAGCAAGGCACCAAAACTAAAGGCGAGAGTATTAGTAGTAAATATAAAAGTTTTGCTGTGTTTTTTGCACGAGTTTTCCGATCTCAATTTATTGCTTTTGTAGGGAACGTAATTATGGTTTTTCCTATCGCTTTAGTTTTGATTTGGCTTATCGATATAGTGTTTAATTATAATATTACTCACAACAAATGGCAGGCAATGATGACTGATTTAAGCCCTATTCATTCACCTGCAGTTATTCATTCTGCAATTGCAGGGTTTTTCTTATTTATTTCAGGTGTAATTGCAGGAAGTATTGCTAATAGAGATAAACACAATTCTGTATATTATAGAATTCAGGAACATCCACTTTTAAAGAAAACTTTAGGAAGGGAAAGAACAAATAAAATAGCAAAAATCTATGAGAAAAAATGGGCTGGTATCATATCTAATTTTTGGTTTGGGGTTTTTATGGGTACTACAGCTTCTATTGGACTCTTTATAGGGTTAAATCTTGATATACGACATATTACTTTTGCTGGAGGTAATTTAGCTCTAGGGCTTTATGGAGGCGATTTTGACATTCCTACTTCTATGATAATATGGGGGATATTTGGAATTGGTATTATCGGGCTTATTAATTTTTTAGTGAGTTTTTCGCTTTCGTTATCACTTGCCTTCCGTTCTAGAAACATACCTCTTTTAGAACTTAGACTCGTGGCTATTTCGATCTGGAGATTCTTTAAGGAAAGACCTTCTGCTTTTTTCTTCCCTCCAAAAAGGTAGTTTTGATTTTGATAAAAAATAAACTTCTATAGATTACTCGAACTTAAAATTATTTTTTATTTTTATCGGAAATCTTAAAAAAATCTAACTAAATTATTTGAATTAGTTTTTCGAAGATAAAAAACAGACAATGACAGATTTCTTTAAACACCTCCTTCATGAGTTTCAACTCCCGTTAGAAAATCTCATTTTAATATTCTCGTTAATTCTATTTATTATTTTACTTTCTCCGATTCTATTAAGAAAGTTAAATATACCTGGAATCATTGGGTTAATTATAGCTGGCGTAGTAATCGGTCCTCACGGATTTGGCATTCTCGAAAAAAGTTCTGCGATTGACCTTTTTTCAACCATAGGACTTCTTTATATTATGTTTATTGCTGGTTTAGAACTAGACCTAAACGAATTTAAATCAAACCGAAATAAAAGCCTTTTGTTTGGTTTTTTTACTTTTATTATTCCGCTAACAGTAGGCTATCCTGTGTGTCATTACTTACTCGGATATGATTTTAATGCGAGTCTTCTTACCGCAAGTATGTTTGCTACCCACACTCTTGTAGCTTATCCTATTGTTAGTAAACTTGGAATTTCTAAAAATCAGGCTGTCGCCATTACGGTTGGAGGAACTATCTTAACTGATACAGCAGTACTTTTAATTTTAGCCGTAATAATAGGAAACAGTCAAGGAAATTTGAATCAGGAATTTTGGATTCGATTAGCTATTTCACTAGCTATTTTTTCTTTTATCATGTTTTTTATCGTCCCAAAAATAGCAAAATGGTTCTTCCGAAAATTAGAAAGCGAGAAGCATTCGCATTATATCTTTGTTCTTTCTGTAGTATTTTTTGCTGCTTTCTTAGCAGAAGTAGCCGGAGTTGAAGCAATTATTGGAGCATTTGTTGCGGGTCTGGCTTTAAATAAACTCATTCCTCACTCCTCTGCTCTGATGAACAGAATTGAGTTTATCGGAAACTCGTTATTTATTCCGTTCTTTCTGATTAGCGTAGGTATGTTAGTCGATGTAAGTGTTATTATGAGTGGTCCTACAGCTGTTATTGTAGCAGGAACGCTATCTGTTGTAGCGCTATTTGGAAAATGGCTTGCTGCACTATTTACACAACTCGCTTTCAAATATTCAAAAGCGCAACGTCAACTTATTTTTGGATTAAGCGGAGCTCATGCTGCTGCTACACTTGCTGTTATTTTAGTGGGTTACAGAGCTGGAATCCTAGACGAAAACATTCTTAACGGGACTATTATTCTTATCCTTGTTACTTGTATTATCGCTTCTTTTGCAACCGAGAGAGCAGGTAAAAAAATCGTTATTGATTCAGATAATGCAGATGAAATTATAAAGACCAATGGTGCCGCTTCGAGCGAACACATCCTATTACCTATTGCAAGGGTCGCTAATATCGAAAAACTGCTCGATTTAGCTATTTTTATTAAAGATAAAAAATCAGCTAATCCAGTATCAATCTTATCTGTTGTATCTAATAATGATGAAGCCGAAATAAACATTCTTAAAGCTAGAAACAAACTAGAGGAATTTGTCAAACAAGCTTCTGCTTCTGAAACCAAAGTAAATATTATTACAACCATCGACCATAATTCAGCAAGTGGAATTACTCGAATATCAAGAGAAATAATGGCCGACATTATTGTTTTGGGTTGGCCAGAACGCACGGGTTTTTTTGATAAGCTAATCGGTGAAAAAATTGATAGCATACTCAATAATACTGACAAAACTACTTTTATCTGTCATTTAGAAAAACCTTTAATTCTCCATAAAAGAATTGTAGTTACTGTTCCTCCATTGGCTGAACATGAAAATGGATTCGCACTTTGGGTTTCCAAAATAACAGCATTAGCTCAAGAGCTAAGTATCTCCATTCAATTATATTGTAATGAAGCTACCAAAAGTGCTTTAGAGCGAATACTCAAAAAAGGCAGACTTGCTGCCTCAATTACAATACATAATTTTACGGATTGGGAAGATTTTTTAATTCTCTCAAAAGAGATTCACCAAGACGATTTATTAGTATTGATTTCCGCACGAAAAGGAGCCGCATCGTATATCGGAGTACTCGAAAACTTGCCTTCAAAACTTGAAAAACATTTCCCTTTAAACAGTCGGTTTGTAATATACCCTAAACAGTTCGAGAATTTTAGTGACGAACGATATGCAGATCTTGATATTTCGTCAGAACCATTGAATAAAGGAATAGAAACGGTTCAAAAAATTGGTAAAGAAATAGGTTCTATATTTAAAAAGAAAGAAAATGACTAAGAATAGAATCCTAAATACTGTTGAATCTACTTCGACAGTACTTTTTACTTAAAAAAAGAAGTATTTTTGAACTCTATTAAAATTATCAATCGTTATGATGAAATGGGAACGCTTACTCTCACTTAAAAAACAAGGGGATACACAGCCCAGAATTAGAAAAGAACAAGACCCTACTCGATTGGGGTTTGAAGTAGATTATGACCGGATTATCTTCTCTCCTGCTTTTAGGACTCTACAAGACAAAACTCAAGTTATTCCACTTTCAAAAACAGATTTTGTCCATACAAGACTAACTCATAGTCTTGAAGTTTCAGTAGTAGGACGTTCGCTTGGCAGAAGTGCAGGAAGTTTTATTCTAACAAAATATCCCTATCTAAAAGAATTAGGCTATGAAGTGAATGACTTTGGAGCGATTGTAGCGGCAGCCGCTCTTTCTCACGATATTGGTAATCCTCCTTTTGGTCACTCTGGAGAAAAAGCCATTGGAGAATATTTTTTGAATGGAAATGGAAAAAAATATAAAGAACAATTAACCAATAAAGAATATCAGGATTTAGTATCGTTTGAAGGAAATGCCAACGGGCTTATGGTTTTATCTTCATCTATGTTCGGAAATGAAGGAGGACTGCGTATTTCGTATGCAACTTTAGGGGCCTTTATGAAATATCCTAAAGAATCTTTACCCATTAGACCTACCAATCGAATTGCAGATAAAAAATATGGTTTTTTTCAGGCAGATAAAGAATTTGTTCAAGATATAGCGAGCGAATTGGGACTTATCCCTAATAAAACAGGAAACGATATTGGTTTTGAGCGACATCCATTAACTTATCTAGTTGAAGCTGCTGATGATATTTGCTATACTATTATTGATTTCGAAGATGGAATAAATCTAGGATGGATTGATGAAGAATATGCTTTAGAATATCTTATTAAACTTGTTAAAGATAGTATTAATAAGTCCAAATACAACCAACTTACAACACGAGAAGATCGAATCAGTTATCTTCGTGCTTTAGCTATCGGAAGAATGATTAACGAGGTTATTGAAGTATTCCAAGAAAATGAAGAAAAGATTTTAGCAGGGGAGTTCCCGTATTCACTCACTGATAAGAGCCGTTTCAAAGCACAACTTGACGATATTATTAATATCTGTGTAAAAAAGATCTACCAAAGCAATGAAGTTACCCAAAAAGAGATTACGGGATATAAAGTGATTTCAGTTCTATTAGATACCTTTACCCAAGCATATAACAATAAATTTCAAGGAAAAACGTCAAATTACGATAAACTTGTTTTACGCCTTCTCCCTGAAAAATATAAAGTAGAACACACCAAATCCGTTTACGAAAGATTATTGCATATTTGTCATTTTGTTTCACTTCTCACTGACGGAAACGCATTACAGATATACCATATAATACAAGGTCAAAATAAATAAAAACAGAAACTCCGAACAATGTTCGGAGTTTCTGTTTTATTATTTATCTCTTAA
>JBEBWA010000011.1:0-107151 GCA_040392465.1 Flavobacterium suncheonense | reverse complement strand
TGATGGCTTTGATGCGGTTTTCTTTCCAAGCCCAAATTTGAGGCGAAATATAATAGTGCGTCGGAATTCCTTTTTGTTTGGCCCAAGTGGCAATTCGCATATTAAATCCGGGATAGTCGATAAATATAATCACATCTGGGTGGAACTTTTCGATGTCTTGTTTACAAAATTTTATATTTTTAAAGATGGTTCTAATATTCATCAAAACCTCTACGAATCCCATAAAAGCCAAATCACGATAGTGTTTCACAAGAGTTGCTCCCGCTTTTTCCATCAAATCACCACCCCAACAACGGATTTCTGCTCTTGGGTCTTCTTTTTTCAATGCTTTGATAAGATTTGACCCGTGCAAATCGCCTGATGCTTCTCCTGCTATGATGTAATATTTCATACTGCTTAATTACGATTAATACTCAAACACTCCGTATTCGCTTTTAATGGTAAGTTTTTTAGCATCAGATTTCTCTACGCTACCTACAATTTGAGCATCGATTTTGAACGATTTCGAAATTTCGATGATGTCTTTTGCTGTTTCGGAATCGGTATAGATTTCCATTCGGTGTCCGCAGTTGAAAACCTGATACATTTCTCTCCAGTCTGTTTTGGATTGCTCTTGAATCAGTTTGAAAAGCGGAGGAATCGGAAATAAATTATCTTTTATTACGTGGACATCATCCCCTACAAAATGTAATACTTTGGTTTGTGCTCCACCACTACAATGTACCATTCCGTGAATCTGTTTTGGAGAATATTTTTCTAATATTTTTTTGATAACAGGAGCGTAGGTTCGGGTAGGAGAAAGAACTAATTTTCCTGCATCTAGGGGGGAGTTTTCAACTTTATCTGTAAGTTTTACTCCTCCAGAATACACTAGTTCGCCTGGAACAGCTCCATCATAACTCTCAGGATATTTATTAGCTAAATATTTGCTAAACACATCGTGTCTGGCTGAGGTAAGTCCGTTACTACCCATTCCGCCATTGTATTCTTTCTCGTAAGTAGCCTGACCAAACGAAGCTAATCCGACAATTACGTTTCCTGCTTGTATGTTTGCATTATCGATGACATCAGTGCGTTTCATACGAGCCGTTACAGTAGAGTCTACGATAATCGTTCTTACTAAATCGCCTACATCGGCCGTTTCGCCTCCTGTTGAATGAATTGTAACTCCAAAAGATTTCAACTCTTTAATAAGTTCTTCTGTTCCGTTTATAATAGCCGAAATAACTTCAGCTGGAATCAAGTTTTTGTTTCGTCCAATAGTCGAAGAAAGCAAAATATTATTGGTTGCTCCAACGCAAAGCAAGTCATCAATATTCATAATAAGAGCATCTTGAGCTATGCCTTTCCAAACCGATAAATCTCCAGTTTCTTTCCAGTAGGTATAGGCCAAAGACGATTTGGTTCCTGCTCCGTCAGCGTGCATAATTAGGCAGTGCTGCTCATCATTTGTTAGATAGTCTGGGATGATTTTACAGAAAGCCTTCGGAAATAATCCTTTGTCAATGTTTTTAATAGCATTGTGAACATCTTCTTTTGAAGCAGAAACTCCTCTTTGATTGTAGCGGTTGTCAGTAGTCATTTTATGTAGTTGTATTGTTGCTTAATATATCACAAAAGTAAGGTTTTAAGTCGAAAGCTGAAAAAAGATATTACTCAAAAGAATGAATGTTATCATTTGCGGATAACCTCGAAATGAATACTTTTGTATATAATTCCTTTCAATTTGATAAATATGCTAAATTATACTTCTGCAGAAGAAGCTGTAAAGCTAATAAAGAGTGGTGATCGTGTTTTTATTCATGGAAGCGCAGCTACTCCATTATATCTTGTTAATACCTTATTTAAGCGAGCTAACGAACTAAAAAATGTAGAGTTGGTGTCGATTAGTACTTTTGGAAATATAGAGTGGAAGACTCCAGGAGTGACAGAGGCATTTTATCTCAATTCTCTTTTTGTTTCAGGCAATATAAGAGAATGGGCCAATAGTGAAAGAGGGGGCTATATCCCTGTTTTTTTAAGTGAAATACCAAGGTTATTCACAAATGGAGCACTTCCTTTGGATGTGGCTATTGTGCATGTTTCGCCTCCTGATAAGCATGGTTATTGTTCATTAGGAACTTCTATTGATGCTGCTTGGACTGCTGTAAGAGAAGCAAAAATCGTAATTGCTCAAGTCAACCCAAAAATGGCCAGGACCCATGGAGACTCTTCGGTTCATATCTTTAAATTTAATGCAATGGTTTGGCATGAGACAGATTTATTATGTGTAGATTATAATTCTCAAGACGAAATTTCGATGAAAATCGGTAGAAATGTAGCTGAACTTATCGAAGATGGCTCAACTCTACAAGCAGGAATCGGAACTATTCCGAATGCTGTTTTAAATAACCTTACTAATCATAAAGATTTAGGAGTTCATACCGAAATGTTCTCGGATGGAATTATAGATTTAGTGAAAAAGGGAGTTATCACTAACGAAAAGAAAAAAATACATCGAGGAAGAACCATTACTGCTTTTGTGGCGGGCACTCAAAAACTTTATGATTTTGTTGATGATAACCCCACAGTTTCTTTTATGAATGTAGCTCATGTG
Organism: Flavobacterium suncheonense; assembly: GCA_040392465.1. Lineage (GTDB taxonomy): Bacteria > Bacteroidota > Bacteroidia > Flavobacteriales > Flavobacteriaceae > Flavobacterium > Flavobacterium suncheonense_A. The sequence goes on along the minus strand of JBEBWA010000011.1, from coordinate 104,555 downwards.
AATGCTCCAGTTATTATTCTTAAAAATCCTAAAGTAGTGGCTATTAATTCAGCTTTAGAAATAGATTTAACTGGTCAGATTTGTGCCGATTCTATTGGCTCTTATCAATATTCGGGGATTGGAGGTCAAATGGATTTTATGAGAGGAGCAGCTCTGTCTGAAGGGGGAAAACCGATTATTGCTCTTCCTTCTACTACATCCAAAGGGATTTCAAAAATTACTCCACTTCTAAAGCAAGGAGCAGGAGTTGTTACTACTCGTGGTCATGTTCATTATGTAGTAACGGAATATGGTGTTGTAAACTTATATGGCAAAAATTTAGAACAACGTTCAAAACTCCTTATAAGTATTGCGCACCCAGAGCACAGAGAGACCCTAGAGAAAGCCCATTTTGAAAGATTCCGATAAATCTTTTTGATTTTGAATTAAACAAAAAATCCGCGGGTAAAATAACCGCGGATTTTTTGTTTGTAAGAAAAGAAGAAGAATTATTTCTTAATTATTTTCTTTGTAGTTTGATTCTCTCCAGAATAAATTTTCACAAAATAAACTCCTGCTGTCAATTCAGAAACATCAACGGAGTTGTTGTTTATTTGAGAAGAAAGAACTCTTTTACCGATAGTGTCATAAATTTCTACTTTGTCAAGCAAAATATTTCCTGTTATATCAAAATTTAATAAGTCAGTAGTTGGATTTGGGTATATATTGATATTGTTATTGAATGTTTGGGAATCCACATTTAATGTGTTATTTATCCCTGTAACAATAAGAGAAAAATCTTGTGAGCCAGATAGAAGATTATTTTTATGGTTAACAACTATTTGGTATTCTCCAGTAGGAACAAGTATTTCTACTTTTTCTACATTATCCTTGTCATTTGGCATTTTTACTGCCGTATTAATGTTACTTAATAGAGCCCAAGGGAAATTACTTGTAGCTCCTTTTTTAACAACGAGATCTAAATTATTTACCAATCTCGCAGTAGCGTCGTCACCAGTTGTGGGTGTTCCTGCTGGGTCGGTCCATGCAATAGTAACAACAAGTGGATTTACCCCGTCAGAAGTAATGTTTTCTGTATAGACACCTCCTTGAGATAGAGTTAACTCTCTTATAAGAGATCCTCCACTAGACTGGGAGGATGTATTTGAAATAGCTTGTGCAGCAGCTTTTGTATTCATTAATCCCCATCCAAATTTATGGTCTGGTCCAATCGCATCTCCTGCTTCGTCAGCGGTATGAATAACAAGAGCTCTTAAAGTAGCAGATCTCATAAATTTGCCTTTCAAATTATTAAAATGCTGTTGTAGCAAAAGCATTGCTCCAGATACAGCTGGAGCGGCCATTGAAGTTCCTTGTGCAACTTCATAATCACTATCTCCGCTGGAAGATGTAGAAACTACTCCTACTCCTTTAGCAACAATATCAGGCTTGATTCTTGTGTCATTTGTAGGTCCCCAGTTGCTAAAGTCGCTCATCTGAACTGAACTTGGTCCTGTATAATTATCAACTTGACTAACAGCACCTACCACAAAAACGTTTTTAGATACTGATGCTGATGCTAATAAGTCTGATCCATTTTTAGTGGGATTGAGTACTCCATAGCTATCTCTATCGTTTCCTGCTGCCCATACAACCTGATACATTGGGGCATTGTACATAATATCATCCCATGCTTGAGATGTTGCATTGTAAGTTCCAAAAAATGATGCATCTACGATTGGTACACCATTATCACTAATCACACTAGGACCATATGAGTGATTTGAAACGAGCAATCCTTGAGCAGCTTGTGTTGCTGCCTCGGATTGGTCATTTCCCCAATCGTTTACCCATCCGTGGGCTTCTGGTGCCATTCCTTTAGCAGTAGAATTAAATTCTCCCGAGCCAATCATAGTTCCCAATACGTGCGTAGAATGAAAACTTAGGCTAGAAGTACCATCTTTAATAGTTGTTCTTCCTACAAGTGCTTCATGTGTAGTAAGCACTAATCCTCCATCCCAGATTCCTATAGTCATACCTTGACCATTCAAATCTAAACCAAGATCTCCTCCAGTATTTAAAGAGTTAGCTCTTATTGTTTGACTTGATCCGGCATTATATGTTTTATAATATATAGGAATTCCGTTTTCGATGTATTGTAATTCGTTTAGATTTCCATCTTTATCAATAAAACGGATTGCAAGCCCATTTTCACGAGCAAATTTATCTGCTTCTGTTTTTCTTTTAGTATACAAAGAGTGATATTCTTCTTTTAAGAAGTTCAGTTTCTTTATATCATAAGAAGATGAAATTATTTTTCGTTCATTTTCAGACTGCGAATATGCGCTTAAAACAAAACTGGAAGCTAAAAATAATGTCAAAAAATTCTTGTTTAACATAATTTAATATTTAATAGTTTATAAAAACCAAGAGTGCACTTTTTGATTTAAAGGCACTCTTGGTAATAAGTTTGTATAATTAAAATTTATTTTTTAATTAGTCAACTGGATTTTGATCCGCTTCAGTCAAAGCATCGTTTTGATCGATTTCTTTTTGTGGGATTAACATATTCCATCTATTACTTGTTGCAGGAACTTCTTGGCCTAATAAAAATCCAACCACATTCCAAGTAGCATTCCCTCCTCTTAACATAGGCTTTTGGTATCTTTTAAGGTCATAATAATCTGTTCCTATTTCACCGTAAAGTTCTTTTCTTCTTTCGATTAGTACTTCTTCAACAAAAGCTTCAGTAGTAGCTGCTGTAGATAATGTTGCAGCAGGATCTCTTTGTTGTTGGAAAGCTAATAACACGTTTTTAGCTTGAGCTAAATCAGAATAAGCTAATCCTTCTGCTTCAATTAAGTGCATTTCGGAGGCTCTCATTAAAACCATATGTCCTGATAAATCTGTTAAATCACGGAACTTTCTTGTTCTATACGTTTTACCTGAAGCAAAAGATTGTCCAGTATTTACAATTAAATCACGTCTATAATCGGTAGCAGAAAATAAATCATATAATCCTGAATTGATGTAAAGATTTTGATACCCTGCAGTTCTTTCGTGATCTATAAAAGAATAAAAAGAAGCATATCCCCAGTTTTCGTCTGGACGGAAAGGGAATCCCCACATCCATTCTGCATTATTAAAATCATTAAACCCAGCTTTATAGGCTGTTTCATTCATCAAAGGATAACCTGCTTTAGCTTCTGAAGCTAAAGTAGCAGCTTTTGAATAGTCTCCTTTTTCAAGAGCAACTCTTGCGAAAACACCTTTGGCTACACCTAGATTCACTCTATATTTAGAAGGTCGAGAATCTGTAAGTAAAATTAAGGCCTCTTCAAGATCTGTATACATTTGATCGTAGATAGCTGAAAGAGGAGCTCTAGGCTTATGGTCTGATTCTGATACAGATAGTTCCAAAGGAACTCCTGGAGCATTTGGATCTTTCGCATAAGTAAATTGGAAAGTTCTAACTAAATCTAGATAAGCCAATGCACGCATTGTCAAAGCTTGACCTCTATAAGAATTAATATCTTCAGTAGATAAACCTGATGGATTTGTTTCTAAAACATACATAACATTGTTTGCATGGAAGATAAGTTTATAACAGATATCCCATACAAAATAATTTCTTCTCGCATTAGGAATGGTTGTTACATCCCATTGATGTTCAAAAATATACCAGTTGAAATCTGGTGTCTGAATGTCTCTTCCCATAACATCAGCTCCTAAAGAAACTCCTTTAGAAGTTGCTACATCGTGACCTCCTCCATAGAAATCTCTATACGCAGAATACATTCCGACAAGAGCCATATCTGGAGTAACTAAATCTCCTGCAACCTCATCAGTAGGCTGTGGTTCTGATAAATAATCATCTACACTACATGCAAGAATAGCAAGTGAAGATACTAAAGTTAAAAATATTTTCTTCATGATTTTAGATTTTAGAATGAAACATTAAGTCCGAAAGACATTGTTTTCATTAGAGTTGAATTATTTGATGTTTGACCAGAGAATGATTGCTCTGGGTCGTCAATTCTATCTTCTTTTTTCCAAGTAAAATAGTTGTCAGCAGTAACATATAAGCGTAGAGCTCCTATTCCTGTTCCTCTTAAGGCTTGTTGGTCAAATGTATATCCTAAAGACACTGTTCTTAATCGGATAAAATCTCCTTTTTGTAACCATCTAGTAGACATAGATGATCCTTGGTGATTAGTTAATGCTAATCTAGGTACATCAGTAATATCTCCTGGTTCTTGCCAAGCATCTAGGATATCTGGATGTTGTTGGTCTCCTGGGTTACCTCCAGCAAATCCGCTCATTAGACCTTGATAATCACTATTGTAAACATAATTTCCGAATCGGTAAAAAGCGACGATATTCAAATCGAAGTTTTTATATCTGAAATTATTAGCAAAACGACCTTCTACTTTAGGTAAAGCAGATTTCCCAGTATAGTATCTACCTGCTAAAGCATAGTCAGAAGTTACAAATCTTTCTCCTGTAGGATTTCCGTCTCCATCTAAAACATCAGCATACCATTGTGGCGAACCTGTTGCAGGATCTACACCAGCCCATTCTTGCATATAGAATTCATAACGATCTCTTCCTGTTTCCCAATTAAAAGGATTTGCTAATTGAGTTTTTTCAATGTATTCAATTTTACTTTTGTAAGAAGTAGCAGAGATGCTTGTTTTCCAGCTAAAGTCCTCATTGTCAATGTTTATTGAATTTAACTCAAGCTCCCATCCAGTATTCTTCATTTCGGCAGTATTTACCCACGTTGGCAATCCACCATTTTCTGATGATGGTGTCAATCTGCGATAAATTAGGTCTGTTACTTGAGTGTCAAATATTTCGAAGGTTCCTGATAGTCTGTTTTTAAAGAAACCAAAATCTAAACCTAAATTAGCCTTATTATGTACTTCCCAAGTAAGATCTGGATTTGCATTTCTTGTAGGAATAACCCCACTTTCAGATCCTATATTCCAACCTACTTCATTAGCTCCAAAATAAGGGAATAAGAATTGTGATCCACTTCCTATATCTTCATTACCTACTTGACCATAACTTGCTCTAAGTTTTAAAAGAGAGATAACACTATTATTAGCCATGAAGTTCTCATTATGGATTGACCATGCTACCGCTCCTGACCAGAAAGTTCCCCAACGGTTATCTCCAATAAATCTTGAAGAAGCATCTCTACGAATAGAACCTCCAATAGAATATCTTCTATCAAATGTATAATCTGCTCTTCCAAAATAACTGAATAATCTGTTTTGGTAAGTTACAGAACTCGCTTGAGTCAAAGTAGACCCGTTTACCAATTCGTCAAGACCTGCAAGAGGGAAACCTGTAGCTTCAGCAATAACTAATTGATAAGTGTTGTCAAATAACTCCTGCCCTAACATAGCTGATACATTGTGTTTGTCAGCAAATGTTTTTTGATAGTTTAATGTATTAAACCATGTATAAGTAGCCGTGGTGTTTCTTTCTTTTCTGCTTCTACCATTAACAGCAACTCCAGATCCAAAATTAGGATGCATATATTCATTAAGCCCAAATAAATAGAAAGAATAAGCATATTGTGATTTAAGCTTTAAATCATTCGTTAATTTGATTTCTATATAGGGAGATACATCTATATTGGTTCGAGTGTAACGGTTAAGATTGTTTTCTGCATCAAATACAGGACTATGTGGACTATAAGAACTTCTTATTCCTCCTCCATTTGCATTATCTCCCCAGTCATATATTCTATTTCCTTCACTATCTAAGATATAGTTACCATTTGCATCTCTTGTATACAAAGGATAGATGTTAGAAACAGTACGTGAAAATCCAATGTTGTTAGAAAAAGCACTTCCTCCCTGAGTAGGTACATTTGACACAGAATTAGTAAAAGCTACATTAGCTCCTACAGTAACCCAATCTCTAACATCAGTATCAATATTAACACGTCCATTAGCTCTTTTGAATTTAGATCCTAGCATAAATCCGTCAGAATCAAGGAAAGATCCAGAAATGTAATGCCTTGTTTTTTCAGAAGCTCCACTAAAAGAAACGTTTACATCTTGTCTAGTAGCTGTTTGAGTAATAATATCCCACCAGTTAGTGTCATAAACCAAAGAAGCTCCAGGAATAACATTACCATCAGCATCAATTGGGCTAGCACCTCCCGTTCCATAAGGATTATATCCTCCAGTAAGACCTAATAGCAAGTTTGAGGCTAACATACCTGAAGTCGCTTCATCTAAACCATTATTGATTAGTTCACTTTTTTGAGCTTGCCAAATAAGTTTCATCATTTGACCTGCATTTACATAATCATATTCATTTACTGCTTTTTCAGAAAAACCATAAGACATTGCAACGTTGAATTCAGATTGTCCTGATTTCCCTTTTTTGGTAGTAATAACGATAACTCCTCGTGCTCCTCTATTACCATAAATAGCTACAGCATCAGCATCTTTTAAGACAGAGTAAGAATCTACGTCGTCAAAATTAATAGCACTTAGGTTTCCTTTGAATTCATAACCATCAAGAATAATAAGGGGATCCATATTTCCACTTAAAGAAGCTGGACCTCTCAACCTGATAGTCGGTGAAGAACCTGGCTGTCCAGAATTGTTAACAACCTGAACTCCAGTAAACCCTTGAAGAGCCTCGCCAACATTGGTGATTTTTTGATCTCCAACATCTTCTTTGGTTACAACTTTAATAGACCCGATAATATCTTCTGGTCTTTTTGTTTGATAACCAACAACAACTATTTCTTCGATAGTTTTTTCTCCTGTCTGCATAACTACGTTATAAACATTAGAAGCTCCAACATTGATTTTGGAATCTCTCATACCCAAGTAAGAAATTGTCAATACATCTCCTTCTTGAGCAGAAATAGAGAATATACCATTCTCATCTGTCTGTGTACCTCGAGTTGTCCCATCAACTGTAACAGTAGCCCCAATTAAAGCTCCATATTCAGCAGAAGTCACAGTACCCGTAATTGTTTTCTCTTGTGCAAAAGAAAACTGAATCATAAACGCAAAAAACAGCGTTAAAATCCCAGTAAACCTTGATTTCATATTTAATTATTTTGAGTTAGTTAGATGCAAACTTCTTAATAATTTCTTAAATAACCAAATTTTCATAAAATTAAGTGTGTTAAAGTTTAATACCTGAATTTAGTAGATAAAACAAGAATTCCAGTTGGCCAGACTTTGATTCTTTAAAAACAAGATGATTGTTTTTTTAAAAGGTTGCGTCTGTATTTTATATTTTATAATTTTAGCATAAAATTCAACTATTTGTGATTTAACAAAGGGTTAAATTAAAATGGAATTTTGGTTGAATTTTGGTATAATGTTTGCGCTATTCTTGTGAAATATTTATTAATTAAATACATAATATTATGTCAAACAAAATAGGAAACGCAGCTGCGGCCATTTTAGTGGGCGCTGCAATTGGAACAGCAATCGGAATATTATTTGCCCCCGATAAAGGGTCAAAAACACGAAGAAAGATTAAAGAGAATTTTGACAAATCATCAGACGATTTCAAGCAGTCTTTTGGAGAATTTACTGATAAGTTAAAAATTAAAGCTAATCGAGCTAAAGCAGATTTAGAATCTACTTTTGATGAGTTGTTGTCGGATGTCGACACCAAAAAAGAAGACGTTATTGCTACTTTGGAAAAAAAATTAGAAGAACTTAAAAAAGCTTCTGTCCCTAAAAAATAAGCGCTCTATGTTTAATCAATTCAAAGAAAACATACAAGAAGTTCAGAACCAAACCAAAGAACTTGTAGATAGCAATATTGCATATTACAAATTATGGGTTTTTAAGGTTATAACAAAGTCATCAACAGGGTTGTTTAAAATACTGTTAATAGGTGTTTTGCTGGTAATGGCATTTGTTTTCTTTTCAGTAGCCACAGCTATCACCATCGGTTATGCCTTAGATAATTTTGCCTTAGGGTTTCTGATTATGGGAGGCTTTTACTTACTGTTAAGTTTTCTGATTTATGCCTTAAGAGCTAAAATTGAAAAACCTATTATAGAGAAACTGTCTGAAATTTTTTATAATGAAGAGGACTAATGAGAGAACAAAAATATACTTCATACGACCAAATCAATCAAGATTTGAAAATACTGAAACTCAAAAAAGAGATTCATTACAGAAAATTAATGCAGAAAGGTAAAGAAACTAAAGAGTCTTTAAATTTTGTTTCTGTATTACCAGATTTAGCTATAGGTGCTGTAGATGCTTTTTCGGGCGGAGCGAAAGGGGCTATTTTAGGTTATTTGTTGAGGACTATTTTTCGCAGAAAGAAATAGTGATAAGAGATTTTTATAACAAAAGCCGGTTTAAACTAGATTAAATCCGGCTTTTGTTATATTTTTATGGGATGTAACTCTACCGATATGAAAGCACTCAAAAAAATTTTAGTTTGGATTCTTATCCTTTTTTCTGGAATTATCACAATGATGTATGTATTTGATGTTGATTATATACTTAAAGCTGTTCGAGTCACCTATTTCAACGGATATAAAACTGCTTTTTTAGATGATTTCAATTATTTTAATAATAGAATTATTGAAAATGCAATACCTCAACCGTGGAATATTTCAGGAGAATATAATGTTGTTCCCGCCACTCAAAAACTGGTGGAAACTCATGACGAATTGAAGACCATAGCTTTTTTGATTATCAAAAACGATAGTATATGGCATGAGAGTTATTTTGACGGATATGACAAAAACTCACATACCAATTCGTTTTCTATGGCTAAAAGCTTTGTTTCTGCAGCATTGGGGAAGGCTATTATGGAAGGGAAAATTAAAGACCTGGAACAGCCTGTTTCAGAATTTTTTCCTGAATTTTCAGATGGATTAGCAGGAGAAATGACAGTAGGTGATTTGGCCTCTATGGCTTCAGGACTAAATTGGGATGAAAAATATTATAGTCCCTTTTCGGTAGTTACAAGAGCTTATTTTGATGATGATTTGAAAAAAGTTATCTTGAATTTAAAAACAACAGAAAAACCAGGTCAAAAGTTTAAATACTCTAGTGGAGATACACAACTCTTAGCAATGGTTATAGAAAAAGCAACGGGAGAAAATCTCACAGATTATATCTCAACACATTTTTGGAAACCCTTGGGCTGTGAGAATAAAGCTTTTTGGCAAGTAGATAGCCCAAAAGGGATTGAAAAAGCTTATTGTTGTATTGCCAGCAATGCTAGAGATTTTGCAAGACTTGGAAAGCTCTATAAACAAAAGGGAAAATGGGAACAAAGTCAAGTTTTAGATTCCACCTTTGTGGAATTATCTACACATCCCCGTTTTGAGGAAGCCCCATATGGATATGGATTTTGGCTTTCGAATTATCTTGAGAAACAAATTTTTTATATGAGAGGTCATCTAGGTCAATTTGTAATTGTCATTCCTGAAGATGATTTAATTATAGTGCGATTAGGACATATCAAGGGATTACAAACAGAAACAGATCCTCATAGCGATGATTTATATATCTATATTGATGAAACTTATAAAATGCTAAAGAGTAAAGGTTCTCTATTGGCCCCAACAAATAATAAAAAACAAATAAGTATGAAAGATCCAAAAGAACTTACAGAGCAAGAATGGAGAGAAAGACTCACGGATGAAGAATATTATATCTTACGACAAAAGGGGACTGAACGTGCTTTTACTGGGAAATATTGGGATGTTTTTGACGACGGAACCTACCATTGTGCAGGTTGTGGAAACCCACTTTTTTATTCTGAGACCAAATTTGAATCAAATTGTGGATGGCCTTCATTTGATAAAGCTATTAAAGGGAGCGTAGTTTATAAAGAAGACTTGTCTTTTGGAATGAAACGAGTAGAAGTTCTTTGTGCTAATTGCAATGGACACCTCGGACATGTTTTTGAAGACGGGCCAATCCAAACCACAGGAATGCGATATTGTATCAATTCGGGTTCGGTTAAATTGGAAAAATAAATTATTACTTTTGTGAAAACTTCAAAATGTCTTTCTTCTGCCAGTAACAGAAGTAGGATTTTTGACTTTAAGATTTAACTATGCAAGAAACACAATATACAGAAGACAACATACGTTCACTAGATTGGAAGGAACACATTAGAATGCGTCCTGGAATGTACATCGGAAAACTAGGTGATGGTTCTTCGCCTGATGACGGGATTTACATTCTTTTAAAAGAAGTTATTGATAACTCTATTGATGAGTTTGTAATGGGAACAGGAAAAACCATAGAAGTTACCATTAAGGATAAAACCGTTACGGTACGTGACTATGGCCGAGGCATTCCACTAGGCAAAGTGGTTGATGTGGTTTCTAAAATGAACACGGGAGGGAAATACGATTCGCTTGCATTTAAAAAGTCAGTCGGATTAAATGGAGTGGGGACTAAAGCAGTAAATGCGTTGTCTAATTATTTCAGAGTAGAATCGGTAAGAGATAATCAAATGAAAGCGGCCGAATTCTCGGCAGGAAATCTTACGTTAGAAGAAGATATAACTGAAACTACACGACGAAAAGGAACAAAAGTTAGTTTTATTGCAGATGATTTAATCTTCAAGAATTACAAATTTAGGAATGAATATGTAATGCGGATGCTCAAAAATTATTGTTACCTAAATCAAGGGTTGACAATAATATACAACGGAGAGAAATTTTATTCAGACAATGGACTAAAAGATTTATTAGAAGAAACTATTGCTGAAGAGGATATGGTTTATCCAATTATTCATCTTAAAGGTGAAGACATCGAAATGGCCATTACTCATAGTAAAAGTCAATATTCTGAAGAATATCATTCGTTTGTAAATGGACAGAACACCACTCAAGGAGGAACACACTTAGGAGCTTTTAGAGAGGCTGTAGCTAAAACAATCCGAGAGTTTTTTAATAAACCATTTGAAGCTGCCGATATACGAAAATCAATAGTTAGTGCTATTAGTATCAAAGTTATTGAGCCTGTTTTTGAGTCACAAACTAAAACAAAATTAGGTTCTACGGATATGGGTCCTGATATGCCTACGGTTCGTACCTATATCAACGATTTTGTAAAGACTAACCTCGATAATTTCTTACATAAAAACCCTGAAACAGCAGATGCGTTACTCCGTAAAATATTGCAGGCAGAAAGGGAGAGAAAGGAGCTTTCTGGTATTAGAAAGCTGGCACGAGAAAGAGCAAAAAAAGCAAGTCTTCACAACAAAAAATTACGTGATTGTAGAGTACATCTGACCGATTCTAAAAACCCTTTGAGTTTAGAGAGCACCCTTTTTATTACAGAAGGGGATTCGGCAAGTGGATCGATTACTAAATCAAGAAATGTAAACACTCAAGCTGTATTTTCGCTTCGAGGAAAGCCACTCAATTCTTATGGAATGAGTAAAAAAATTGTTTACGAAAACGAAGAGTTTAATTTACTTCAAGCGGCTTTAGATATTGAAGAAGACATGGAAAACCTTCGTTACAATAATATAGTTATAGCTACGGATGCAGATGTGGACGGAATGCATATTCGTTTGTTATTGATTACGTTCTTTTTACAATTCTTCCCCGAATTAATAAAAGATGGACACTTATATATATTACAAACCCCACTTTTCAGAGTCCGTAATAAAAAAGAAACCATTTATTGTTATTCAGAAGACGAACGCAAAAATGCAATTCAAAAATTACAGCCTAAACCTGAGATAACTCGATTTAAAGGTTTGGGAGAAATTTCTCCAGATGAGTTTAAACACTTTATAGGAGAAAGTATCCGTCTAGATCCAGTTATGATGGACAAGGCGATGTCTATCGAAAAGCTATTGGAGTTTTATATGGGTAAAAACACTCCTGACAGACAAGATTTCATTATCAACAATCTGAAAGTCGAACTGGATGTGGTAGAGGAGTAATCCTGATTTGCGAAAGTTACAAAATAGCATAATTTATTTTATCTCTTCAGTGAAAAATGTGCTTTAAATACTTTCCGTTGTATTACTCCGTTTATATCTTTTTCGTTATATATTATTTTAAACCAATAATCTGTGGGAGGAAGAGGTACTCCTTTGTGTGTGCCATCCCATCCATCTCCTAGTTGGGTGATTTGCTTAAGAAGTTTTCCGTATCGGTTAAAGATATAAATTTCTGGTTCGTGAAAATGTGTGAGTCCTTTAATTCTCCATAAATCATTATATCCATCTCCATTAGGAGTAAAAAACTTAGGGTAGTTTATTAACTGAATATGATCAATTATTAAACTTCCACAACTATTTATTTGATTTATATTTCCAGATGTCATATCATAAACAGTTACTGTATGATAACCCGGAGAAACATTTGTAAAATGCCCAGTTGGCTGAATCTGTCCATCATTAAGCTGAAAAACGTAATTGCCATATCCTATAACATTTACAATAATATTCTGTTGATCTTCAAAAGCATTACTGGTAGTATAATTCAAGAATACAGGTGTTCCTGACAGTAATACTTCAAACTCCTCACTTCTTTCAGAAACGCAACCATTGGGGCTAGTAACAATAACAGAATATTTACCTCGTTCATCAATGTGGTTTAAAATCAGTTCATTTTCGGTTGCTCCCAAAATAATATTTCCTTCATAATACCATTCAAAAAGGTAATCTAATTCTGTTATTCCTGTAGTAAGAACAACTTCTTGATTAGCGATAGTCTCATTCCAATCTATGCATAATATATTTTTCTGAGAAGAAATTGTGACAATGGGGGGCTGTTCAATAATCAGTTCTATTGTTGTTATGTCATAACAAGGGGAGGTAGTAAAAGAATTTTCTACTCTTACATAAATGGTTTGTCCTCCTTGCAGAGTGTTTATAAAACTGCTGGGATTATTAATGGAATTAACTCCTAGATTGGCTTCATTTTCATTTAGATAATATGTCAAAATAAACTGATTAGGATTTTGAACTTTTAATATATATTCTTCATAAATAGTCAAGTCTATAAAGGATATAATCCCGTCATTTGTTCCGTCAAAATCATCACAATAATGAATTACGGGGTCTTCTACATCATATGCAATCGCAGCCTCTTCCGAATAAAGATGAATCTTATCATAGCGAACACATCCCGTGTTGTTATCTATAATTCTTATTCCTATTATCTGGTGCGTTTGAATTATATTTAAATAATTCTCATCTAAAATATTTGTCCCCGCAAAGGCATCTTCCAAGGTAAGATGATATGTAATTGTAAAATTTTCTTCAGTTTGGTTAGCGCCTAGCATGTAGGGAGAAAAATCTGAAAGATTAAATTCGGCAAATCCAGTAGAATTTACTTCACATATAGCATATATAGAATTTTCAATATAAGGAAGCGGGATTACAACTAAATCTAAAGTGAGATAGTTGGAACAATTAATTTCTGTATAAGGTTGGCTAATTTTGATATAAATTGTTCTGCTTTTTGAAATATATAAAGAGGGGTTAATGATTTTATTTGTTCCAAATTCAGCATCTGATTCGGTTAAATGATAAGTGATGACAAGTTCATTGTTCATCCCCTTAAGAAGAGATTCATATATTGTTAAATCAAACTCTCCTTTAATATCTCCACTATTACTTTGCTGGCAGGTTATTATCGGGTCGATTTGCGTTTCTGGAAGACTTGGGAATGGTACTATTTTGAAATCTAGTGACGCATAGCTCATACAGCCAGTTGAAAGATCGGTAATTCTTATTCCTATAGACAACTCGCTTGAGGGGATAAGAAAGTTTGTAAGATCAGTTATCATCTCTGCTAGATTTCCGTTTACAGCATCATTATAGTGTGTAAAAAACTCTACAGTAGTATTACTTGGATCGATGGCATTTGTCAAAATAGCAGGGATACTAGTGGTAAGGTCGTAATTAACTATTCCGTTCATGTTATCGTCACAAAGGATAATAGGCAAAAGATTTGAAAATAATAAACTATCTATAATCCCTAATTCAAGAGTCGTAATCTTTAAGCAACCCAATACATTTTCTATCCTTACATACAAAAACTCTCCGTTTATACCTGTATAAGGGGAGTTTAGAGCATCTTCTCCATTTAAAGCATTTTCTAAAGTAGAATGATATGTGATAATTGCCTCTTCATCTAAAGTTATTTCATGGTTTTTTGAACTTAAGTCAAATTCTGCAGTAGATATACCATCCTGCCCACAGGAATATAGTTTAGTTGGAGTATTTATAACGGGCAGTGCTCTCATAATTAAATTAAATTTTGAAATATAATAACAACCATCGGCATTTTGAATTCTAATATAAACCTCTTCAGAGCCGTGATAGTTGGTGAAATTTTCTATGTAATTCACCTTATCAGAGGCTTCGAATTCTGTATAATGAAAAGTAAAAGTGTACTCAGGATTTATTTCATGGATTGCGTCCAATAAATTAAAAACCACATTTGAATCATCATTATCACAAATAATGATATCGGTTATAACTGCAAATTCTAGAACTTCTAATAAAGAAATATTTAAAGAGTATAAATTGTTGTTTTCGTCTATTTCTTGTTGAATTCCTTCTCCAGAACCAAAGTCATCTATAACAGCGACTAGCTCAAAATTATTAGGAACTTGATGAGGTACGTTAAAAGTAATAGATTGGGTAACGCTTTCTCCTATCTCTAAATTTTGACTAGTATAACTAGTAGTAACTAAAGTGTCGTTTATGTAAAAAGCGATTGGAATATTTGCAGGTAACATGCCTGTGCTATTTGTGTTAGATACAGTATAACTAATAGTTATTTCTCTATTAAAGCAAGAGTTGATTTCATCGTCGAGCGGATGGATTACGATGGTTGCATCGGGAATTTCGTTATTTAAGACAAGGACAATATTATTCATTAATATAAAGTCTTGACCAGTCGTAATCTCAATATCAAGTGTGGTGTCTCCTGTATTTATAAATGCACTTATATCGAAAACATCTAAATCCATATTATACATGTCGTTAGCTCCAGTAAAACTATTAGTGCCATTAAAAATGTTATCCCATGGATTTAGAGGAGGGGAGTTAACTAAATTTCCATTAATTTTAAGAGATTCATTAAAAAAGGCTTCTTTGTCTCCTTCCCAAGCCAGAAACCCTAATTTACCCTGCAAAGGGCTAATTACTTCTAAATCTTCAAGAGTTATTTGAAGAAACGAATTGTCTGCACTAACATCTTCAAAGCCATCATATATATTAACTAGACTGTTTACGTTGAAGACATCTTCATATATAATTATAATTGCCCATCCTCCAAAATTCATAGATCTTTCACAATAAGAAGGAATAGCCATACTTAAATTTAAATCTGAAAAAATGTAGTCACCGTTTCCAAATTGAGTAACAAGATCAGTAACATCAGTAAAAGCACCAAACATGGGGAAGCTTTGTTGATCCCAAATAAAATTTCTAAAAAAGATTCTATCTGCTACAAGGGGGATATTGTTAATTTTTACTGCAGCATCTACATATCCTACCCCAGCCCAATATAAATATGCCGCTACCACTGTTTGAGTAGGATTCATAGTAAGTGTGGCGCTAGACTGTTCAAGTATTAGACATGGAGGAGGGCCAGGAGGGTCGACCTCAGGGCTTAATCCTGGATTTGTTGGGTTGTTTTCTATTAAGTTTAATGTATTGCCAATCGCTGTGTAATCATACTTCCCATAAAATTGTTGATAAAGCTGTATTTCTTGACCGCACAAAGAACATGTTGTTAAATAGAAAATTAAAACAAGTTTGATATTAAATATTTTATAGGTAAAATCCACTTTCAAATTATTAAAAAACTATAAATTATAAATTAGTCTGAACGGAAAGGTATATAATTAGTTGCTTTGGAAAATAAGAATTTACAAATTATAGACTTTTTTATTTTGTTTTTATAAGAGTAGTAATTACTACTGTTCAGATACAAATGTAATGAAATAAATTATAAATAAGCTCTACAATAATATTGTAGTGAAAACACAATCAAAAAGATAGAATTGATTTTGGTTAATACTATACTTATAAAAAAGTTTATTTAGAATAAACTCTTTAAAAAGGAATTGAGGTATTTGTGTTTTTTTGACACTCTAATATAATAAGGATTGTGATTTATATTAAAATATCAATAAAGTTCAGGGATATTGTTCTTTAAAGAATGCAGATAGAGCTTTTAATTTAGCTCGAAAAACATTTATTTATAACTTTGTAATTAAATTGTTTAATAGTTGCTGTTAAGAAAATTGTGTAAAACTTTCCAAAAAAACACCTATGCGTTTGCAATTCAAATTATTAATTGTACTTTTGCACTCCCTTATTTGGGAATGGAATGTTTAATTTAAAATTTTTATTGTGAACACATTAAGCTACAAAACAGTTTCAGCTAACAAGGCCACTGTACAAAAAGAGTGGGTTGTAGTGGATGCGGAAGGTCACAATTTGGGACGTTTAGCTACAAAAGTTGCGATGCTTTTGAGAGGTAAATACAAACCAAGTTACACACCTCACGTGGACTGTGGAGATAATGTAATTATTATCAACGCAGAAAAAATCAACCTTACCGGAAACAAGCTTGAGGATAAAACTTATATCCGTCACACAGGCTATCCAGGAGGACAAAGAAGTTTAACAGCTAAAGAAATTCAGGCAAAAAACCCTGCAATTTTAGTAGAAAAAGCTGTAAAAGGAATGTTGCCTAAAAACAAATTAGGAGCACAATTATTCCGTAATTTGAGTGTAAATGTAGGTTCTGAGCACAAACACACAGCTCAACAACCTAAAACCGTTAACCTAAACGATTTGAAGTAATGGCAGTTATCCACAAAATTGGTAGAAGAAAAACCGCAGTTGCTCGTATTTATCTTTCTGAAGGATCAGGAAATATTACAGTAAACAAAAGAGAACTAAAAGAGTACTTCACTACCGCTACATTACAGTACAAAGTTAAACAAGCGCTTTCTTTAACAGGAAACGAAGATAACTTTGATGTAAAAGTAAACGTATATGGAGGTGGAGTTACAGGTCAGGCAGAGGCTGTTCGTATGGCTATTGCTCGTGCAATTTGCGAGGTAGATGCAGAAAACAGATCTATTGTTAAACCTGAAGGACTATTGACAAGAGACCCAAGAATGGTAGAGCGTAAAAAATTCGGACAGAAGAAAGCTCGTAAAAGATTCCAATTCTCTAAACGTTAATATTATCGTTCATTTATTATTGAAATTAAAATCAAGTTATTGTTGCTCGTCCCAATGCGTTGGGAGTCTAGTTTAGCATCTAAATGATTAAGACCGTTTTCTTGAAAATACAGAAAAGCTACTTAATCATTGCTTACTACAACAGAACGTAAACTATTTAGAAAAAATGGCAAACAAAATTGAAGTAAAAGAATTACTGGATGCAGGTGTTCATTTCGGACACATGACCAGAAAATGGAATCCAAATATGGCTCCTTATATTTATATGGAGCGCAATGGTATTCACATCATTAACTTATACAAAACAGCAGCTAAATTAGAAGAAGCTAGTGAAGCGCTTAAAAAAATCGCTGCATCAGGTCGTAAAGTTCTATTTGTTGCGACTAAAAAACAAGCAAAAGATATCGTTGCTGAAAAAGCAAAAGCAGCTAATATGCCATACATCACTGAGAGATGGCCAGGTGGTATGCTTACAAACTTCGTTACTATTCGTAAAGCGGTTAAGAAAATGGCTTCTATCGATAGAATGAAAAAAGACGGAACTTTTGACACTCTTTCAAAAAAGGAAAAACTTCAGGTTGATCGTCTTCGTGCAAAACTAGAGAAAAACTTGGGTTCTATTGCTGATATGACAAGAATCCCTGCTGCTCTTTTTGTTGTTGACATTATGGCTGAACACATCGCAGTAAAAGAAGCTCAAAAATTAAACATTCCAATTTTTGCAATGGTTGATACAAACTCTGATCCACGTGAGGTAGATTATGTAATCCCTGCAAATGATGATGCTTCTAAATCTATTGATAAAATTTTATCTATAGTTACTTCTGCAATTATTGAAGGAGTTTCTGAAAAAGGAACTACTCCAGAAGTAGAAGAAACTGAAGAAGTTGTAGAACAAACTGCTCAAGAAGTAGAAGGAGCTACAGAAGAATAAAAATAACTTTATCACAAAGTCGTTGTGCTGGTTTATGGTTGTTTTTATTGCCTGAATCACACAACGATTTTTTTAAATTAATTTAAAAACAAAAACATAATTATGGCAAATATCACTGCTGCAGACGTAAATAAATTAAGACAAATTACAGGTGCCGGAATGATGGACTGTAAAAAAGCTCTTGTTGAGGCTGAAGGAGATTTCGATAAAGCAATCGAAGTACTTCGCAAAAAAGGACAAAAAGTAGCTGCTAATCGTTCTGACAGAGAATCTTCTGAAGGAGCTGCTGTTGCTTTTGTAAATGCAGATAATACTAAAGGAGCGGTAATCACTCTTAATTGTGAAACAGATTTCGTAGGTAAAAACGAAGGTTTCGTAGCATTAGCAAAAGAATTGGCTGAAAAAGCATTAAATTTTGATAATAAAGAAGCATTTTTAGCATCTCAATATAATGACCAAATGACTGTTGCCGAAAAACTTATCGAGCAAACAGGAGTTATCGGAGAAAAAATTGAAATCGGATCTTTTGAAGTAATAGAAGGAGCATTTGTAGGATCATATATCCACGGAAACAGAATTGCTGCTGTTACAGCTTTGTCTAAAAGTTTTGATAAAGCAGAAGAGTTGGCAAAAGATATCTCAATGCAGGTAGCTTCAATGGGAGCAGAAACATTGTCTTACAAAGATTTCGACCCTGCGTTTATCGCAAGCGAAACAGACGCTCGTATTGCAGTTATTGAAAAAGAAAATGAAGAATTAGCTCGTCTAGGGAAAACGCTTAAAAACGTACCTAAATATATTTCTTTTGCTCAATTAACAGAAGAGGTTTTAAAACAAGCGGAACAAGACGCTAAGGAAGAACTTAAAGCAGAAGGAAAACCAGAACAAATTTGGGATAAAATTATTCCTGGAAAAATCCAACGCTTTATAAGTGATAATACTTCATTAGACCAAGAAAAAGCACTACTTGACCAAAACTTCATCAAAGATGATAGTAAAAAAGTAGCTGACTATGTTAAATCTTTTAATGGAGTAGAGATAGTAGGTTTCAAAAGAGTTACTTTAGGGTAATTTTTAGAATAAGATACTTTAAAAAGACCAATCTTAGATTGGTCTTTTTTTATTAGCAATAAAAAACATAGTTATTATCTATACTAAAATAAAAAACTATAATTGTTGTTTATGGATTGAGCTAAAGTCTTGCCTAACTTTGTCAAAAAATAAAATAATACAATTATGAAAAAAGCAATTTTAATTTTGACAGTGGGAGTTTCTTTCTCTGGAACCTCACAGACATTAACCACTAATACAGGAGCTCCCGTAGGAGATAATCAGAATTCTAAAACAATCGGAAACAATGCTCAGGTTTTGTTAGAAGACATTCACTTGATTGAAAAATTAGCAGCATTTGATAGAGAAAGAATTCCCGAAAGAGTAGTTCATGCTCGTGGTGCAGGAGCTTATGGGGAATTTGTAGCTGCAGAAGATTTTTCTGATGTCACTATGGCTCACTTTTTAGGACAGGCAGGAAGAACAACCCCTTTATTTGTACGTTTTTCGACGGTGACACACCAACAAGGTTCACCCGAAACATATCGGGACCCAAGAGGCTTTGCAGTTAAATTTTATACAGAACAAGGGAATTATGATTTAGTAGGAAATAATCTCCCAGTATTTTTTATTCGCGATGCTATTAAATTTCCTGATATGGTTCATGCTTTTAAACCATCACCATTAACTAATGGAGCATCTGACCCTAACAGAGTATTTGACTTTTTCTCTAATTTGCCTGAATCTACCCATATGTTAACATGGTTGTTTTCGGATTATGGTACACCTGCAAATTACCGCGAAATGGTAGGTAACGGAGTACATGCTTTTAAATGGGTAAATGAAAAAGGAGAAGTTACTTACGTAAAATACAATTGGAAACCAAAACAAGGAGAAAGAAACCTTACTGCAGAAGAAGCAGCACAAATTCAAGCGCACAGTATAGAGCATGCAACCCTTGATTTATATCACGAAATAGAAAAAGGAAATTATCCACAATGGGATTTGTATGTACAGATGCTGAAAAGAGAAGATTTCGAAAAGTTAGATTTTAACCCAATAGATGTGACTAAAATTTGGCCAGAAGAATTGATTAAGCCTGTATTTGCAGGAATAATGACTCTGAACCAAAATCCAGAAAATTATTTTCAAGACGTAGAACAAGCCGCTTTTTCTCCTGGAACCTTGGTGCCTGGAATTGAACCTTCTGAAGATAAACTATTACAAGGGCGTTTATTTTCGTACTTTGATACCCAACGTCACAGATTGACAGGTAACTTTCAACAAATTCCAGTTAATGAATCTAAAAAGGCTAGGGTAATGACCTATAATCAAGATGGATTTATGTCAATGCGTCCGCAACAGGGGGATGTGAATTATCAACCATCAACTAATAATCCTGAAGTAAAAGAAGATACTAAATTCAAATACTCTAAATCTGTTTTCGCTACAGGAACAACCACTTCACAAGCGGTCATTGATAAGGAAAATAACTTTTCACAAGCAGGAGATTTGTATCGTTCATTCTCTAAAAAAGACAGAGATAATTTAATTAAAAATCTGTCAGGAGCGTTGAATGCGGTTAAAAACAAAGTAATTACTAAAAAAATGATAGCTCATTTTTATCAAGCCGATAAAGAGTATGGTAATCGTTTGTTGAAAGAGACAAATTTGAAGTTAAGTGATATTCAAGAATATTTGCCTACAAAATAACAAACTACTACAATGAAGAAGTTTAGTTTAAGTTTAATAATTGCAATTTTAGTTTACCAACCTATGGAAGCACAAGATATTTTTCAGGCAGCACGAGACAATAATATGGCTCTTCTAGACAAAATATGGGTAGAAGAAACAAATGTAAATCAAACAAACTCACATGGTTTTACACCTTTAATTTTGGCTGTTTATAACGAAAGCTACGAAGTTGCAAAATTCCTTTTGGAGAAAGGAGCAAATCCAGATGTTCAAGACTCAAACGGAAATACAGCACTGATGGGAGCAGCTTTTAAAGGATATCCTAAAATGGTTGATTTATTGTTAGAGTACAAAGCAGATGTGAATCTTCCGAATTTTAACAATGCCTCTGCTTTGCTATTTGCAGCCACTTTTGGACAAGTCGAAATTGCTAAAAAACTTTTAGAAAAAGGAGCAGATAAAAGGGTAAAAGACAACAATGGAAAAACCGCTTGGGATCATGCTAAAATTCAAGAAAACGAAGTCATGCTACAAATTTTGAACTAATTAAAATACCAATCAATAAAATAAAAAGTCACTTTTTAGTGACTTTTTTTATTTTGGAAGTTTTTCTAATAGAGCAAACTGAAAAATATTTGCTATTTTTGTTGCTACATTCAATTTTTAAAATAACACAACACAATGAGTCATAATATTAAACCCGGAGTTGCTACAGGTAAGGAAGTTCAGGATATTTTCAACTATGCCAAGCAAAAAGGATTTGCACTTCCCGCAGTAAATGTAGTAGGTTCTAGTTCTATAAACGGAGTTTTGGAAACAGCTGCAAAGCTGAAGGCTCCCGTTATTATCCAGTTTTCTAATGGAGGAGCCGCTTTTAATGCAGGAAAAGGACTTTCGAACGAAAACCAAAAAGCAGCTATTGCAGGAGCTGTGGCAGGAGCAAAACACATTCATACATTAGCAGAATTGTATGGAGCTACAGTAATTTTGCATACCGACCATTGTGCTAAAAATTTATTGCCTTGGATTGACGGACTTTTAGATGCAAGCGAAGAGCACTTTAAACAAACGGGTAAACCTTTGTATAGTTCTCATATGCTAGATTTATCAGAAGAACCAATCGAAGAAAATATCGAAATTTCTAAAAAGTATTTAGAGAGAATGAGCAAAATGGGAATGACTCTCGAAATCGAATTAGGAATTACAGGAGGAGAGGAAGATGGAGTAGATAATTCAGATGTAGATAGCTCAAAATTATATACTCAACCAGAAGAAGTAGCGTATGCATACGAAGAACTGAAAAAAGTTTCGGATCAATTTACTATCGCAGCAGCTTTTGGAAATGTACACGGAGTTTATAAACCAGGGAATGTAAAATTGACACCTAAAATATTAAAAAACTCACAAGAATACGTTCAGCAAAAATTTGAAACAGAGCACAACCCAATAGATTTTGTTTTTCATGGAGGTTCAGGCTCGAGTCTTGAAGAAATTAGAGAAGCGATTTCGTACGGAGTTATCAAAATGAATATTGATACGGATTTGCAGTTTGCTTTTACGGAAGGAATTCGAGATTATATGACTTCTAAAATAGACTATTTAAGAACTCAAATCGGAAATCCAGAAGGAGCAGATTCGCCAAATAAAAAACATTACGATCCAAGAAAATGGGTTCGGGAAGGCGAAGTAACATTTAACAAGCGTTTAGAACAAGCGTTTGCGGATTTAAATAACGTAAATACTCTTTAGCCACAAGTGAGAGGAGCCACAAGCCATTAGCAACGAAACTTGTAACTTGTAACTTTTGGCTTTTGCCTAATGGCTAACTAACTAAAAAACTAAAAATTATGTCTTGGTTTAAAAGAACAGAAAAAGGAATTCAAACTCTTACGGAAGAAAAAAGAGATATGCCAAAAGGATTATGGTATAAATCTCCAACAGGAAAAATTGTGGATTCAGAAGAACTGGCAAAGAATTTTTATGTAAGTCCAGAAGATGATTATCACGTAAGAATTGGAAGTAAAGAATATTTTGAAATATTATTTGATAACAACGAATTCAAAGAACTCGATGCTAAAATGACTTCAAAAGATCCTTTGAGTTTTGTAGATACAAAAAAGTACTCCGAAAGATTAAAAGACACCATTAGTAAAACCAAACTGAATGATGCTGTTCGTACCGCTGTCGGAAAGTCAAAAGGAAAAGATTTGGTGGTTGCTTGTATGGATTTTGGTTTTATTGGAGGTTCAATGGGTTCTGTGGTAGGAGAAAAAATATCTCGAGCAATTGATTATTCTATTCAAAACAAGGTTCCGTTTGTTATGATTTCGAAATCGGGAGGAGCTCGTATGATGGAGGCAGCTTATTCGCTTATGCAAATGGCTAAAACTTCGGTTAAACTAGCTCAATTAGCAGAAGTTCAGATTCCGTATATTTCGCTTTGTACTGACCCGACAACAGGAGGAACAACTGCTTCGTATGCGATGTTAGGGGATATTAATATCTCCGAACCTGGTGCACTAATCGGTTTTGCTGGACCTCGTGTAGTAAAAGATACTACGGGAAAAGAACTTCCTGAAGGCTTTCAAACAGCAGAGTTTGTGTTAGAGCACGGCTTCTTGGATTTCATTACGCATAGAAAAGATTTAAAGAATAAAATTAACTTGTATATTGATTTAATCCTAAATCAGGAAATTAGATAGAAAATAAAAAAACTCCTACAAAAAATAGGAGTTTTTTATTTAAATTTTATTTTACGATTATCTTCTCTGTCTGAATCCCTTTATCTGTATATAATTTCAGAATATAACTTCCTTTTTGCAGATGTGAAACGGAAATATTATTTACCTTGTTTTGCTCTAAAATTTTCCTACCCGAAAGGTCAAATAAAACAATTTTTTCAATTATCGAATTATCTGGCTCGAAATACAGCATATCAGAAACAGGATTGGGATAAATTTTTATTTTGGATTGAGCAAAAGATTGCGTATTTAGAGAACACTCTTCAATATTATCGACATAGCTGTATGTCCAATATGGATGATAAATTGTCCATTCTGAATAAGGATACTGGCTACTATTCGCTAATGTTGCATTGTCAACTATTATACAGGTATTAGGGTAGGGTGGATTTCCTGGCTCTTCCCAACCCCACGGTTCAGAGCCTATTTTGATGGTTATATTCGAATTATTATTTCCGTTTTTAAGATTAATGGTCTCAATACCCAAATCTAAAGCATCAAATGTGTGTATTAGAGGGTTATTACTCAAGTCAATTTCTGTAATTTCATTAAAAGGGCCAACATCCCCACCATAATTTCCGATATATAAAACTTCTAACAATGTATTGGAAGAAACATCAATGGAAGTAAGCCAATTGTTACCACAATCTAATTCCTTTAACTGCAGATTCTGACTTAAATCTAACTCTGTAATTTGTGTATAATTTATAGTTAATTTTTCCAAAGAAACAAAATTCTGAATTCCTGTCAAGTCATAAATCCAAGGAAACCACCAATTTAATGCATTACAATTAAGTTCTGTAACATTTTCTACGTCACTTGTCAAAACCTGCCCGTTTATGATTCCATCAGAATCAATTCCTAAATTAATAAGTGTCTGTTCAAATTCTTGGTCAGGGATATAAGTTATCTGTGCTGTTGCCTTATAGCTAACCGCTATAAAAGACAGAATGTATAATATATTTTTCATAATTCTATTTAATGAGTGGTGAGTTTTTTGTTTAAAGGGGACAAAATGTAGTAACGTGGAGGTAAATTTAAGATAATTAACTAAAATATAACATAAATAGGACTAAAAGACTTAAATATTTAATCATTCCTTCTTGTTTAAGAAATCATATGGCTTTATTATTTTAAGTAATTGTTTTTAATAGGAATAGAGTAGTTGTCTAAATTTTAATAGCAAACACAAGTCTTGTCAATTTTTCTTATTTTAGCACTTTATAAATTTGTAGAAAATAAAATGTCCAAAATATTAATAGTAGAAGACGAAGCGGCTATTCGCAGGGTATTGTCCAAAATCCTTTTAGAGGAAGATTACAACTATCAAATTGAGGAAGCAGTTGACGGTATTGAAGCATTAGAAAAAATTAAAAAAGAAGATTTTGATTTGGTTTTATGCGATATTAAGATGCCTAAGTTTGACGGAATCGAAGTGCTGGAGGCTACTAAAAAGATTAAGCCCGAAACTCCTTTTATTATGATTTCAGGGCATGGTGATTTGGAAACGGCTGTTAATTCTATGCGACTAGGAGCTTTTGATTATATTTCCAAACCACCTGATTTAAATAGACTGCTGACTGCTGTTCGCAATGCGCTAGATAAAAAACAGTTGATTGTAGAAAACAAAATACTCAAAAAGAAAGTCAGCAAAAATTACGAAATGATAGGCGAGAGCCAGCCTATTTCGCATATTCGGGATATTATCGAAAAGGTAGCCCCAACTGATGCACGAGTATTGATTACGGGAGCTAACGGAACTGGAAAAGAATTAGTAGCTCATTGGTTACACGAAAAAAGTGAGCGTTCTACGGCTCCATTTGTAGAGGTTAATTGTGCTGCTATTCCATCTGAACTTATTGAAAGCGAGCTTTTCGGACATGTAAAAGGAGCTTTTACGTCCGCTGTAAAAGACAGAGCAGGAAAGTTTGAAGCAGCCCATAACGGAACGCTTTTTTTGGACGAAATCGGAGACATGACTCTTTCGGCCCAAGCCAAAGTACTTCGAGCTTTGCAAGAAAATACTATTTCGAGAGTAGGAGCAGATAAAGACATCAAAGTAAATGTTCGGGTTTTGGCAGCAACCAACAAAGATTTGAAAAAAGAAATTGCCGAAGGTCGTTTTAGAGAAGATTTATATCATAGACTAGCGGTTATTCTCATCCAAGTACCTGCATTAAATGACAGACGTGAGGATATTCCGTTATTGATTGAGTATTTCGCTGAAAAAATTACGTCAGAACAAGGAAGTGCCAAAAAGAAGTTTTCTGATAAAGCAATCGCTTTGCTTAAAGAGTATGACTGGACCGGAAACATCCGAGAGCTTCGAAATGTAGTCGAACGACTGATAATTTTAGGTGGTACAGAAATTTCAGAAGATGATGTCAAGCTGTTTGCAAATAAATAAAGTAAATAAAAAGACCCTTTAAAGGGGCTTTTTATTGTTTGTTAATTAAGTGGTTTTTGATTCAATTCTCTAAAATATTCAATTTTTGAAAGAAACATTTTTGCCATTTGAGAACCTCTCCATTTGGCTTCTTCTGCTTTTTCGCCTTCAAAAAGTTCGTCTACGGTTTGGTTGAATATAGATAGCCACCGGTCAAAATGCTCTTCTTTTACGGGCAATTCAGCATGTGGAGGAAAAGGTCTTCCGAAATAAGTGTGATCATCCAAAAGTACGGTTTGCCAAAAAGTGTACATTTTAGCCAAGTGTTCGCCCCAACGATTTTGAATCTTTTCGTTAAAAATAGGGCCAATCAAATCGTCTTGTTGTACTCTTGTGTAAAAAGTATTTACCAAGAGCTTTATATCGTCTAAAGTTGTGATGGCTTTAGTCATAACTATGTTTTTTGAAAGACAAAGGTACGGAAAATAAAACCTTTGTATATTTGTTGCTTCTGAAACAAAACAAATGCTATTCCTATACAACATACTTATCGCTTTCGTAGGGTTTTTACTCAAAATAGTTGCATTGTTCAATAAGAAAATCAAACTTTTTATTGATGGGAGAAAACAATCTTTTTCAATTCTTTTTGGTAAATTAACTCCAAATGACAAGACTATTTGGTTTCACGTGGCTTCACTCGGGGAATACGAACAGGGTTTGCCCGTGATGGAGGAATTCAAAAAGAAATTTCCAAACCATAAACTGGTGCTGACTTTCTTTTCTCCTTCGGGCTATGAAGTTCGTAAAAACAACACGGTGGCTGATGTTACAGTTTATTTGCCGTGGGATACAAAATCAAATGTGAAGAAATTTCTCAAAATTGTTCAGCCTGAAATGGCAATTTTCGTAAAATATGAGTTTTGGATAAATTATTTATCTCAGCTTAAAAAGCAAGAAATACCGACTTATTTGATTTCAGGGATTTTTAGAGAAAAGCAAACTTTCTTTAAGTGGTACGGAGGTTTTTATCGAAAAGCTTTAAATAGTTTTGCGCACTTTTTTGTTCAAAATCCAAGTTCAAAAGATCTTGTCGAAAGTATCGGATTTACAAATGTTACTGTAAGTGGAGATACCAGATTTGATAGGGTTTTTGCTATATCGGAAAGAGATAACCACTTAGATTTTGTAGAGCAATTTAAAGGGGATGATTTACTGTTAGTGGCTGGAAGCACGTGGGAAGCAGACGAAAAACTTTTGGTAAATTACATCAATCAATCCGACCAGAACATAAAATTTATTATTGCCCCTCATAATATTAAAGCGGAGCAAATTTCAAATCTTATATCTCAGATTTCGAAACCTATTCTTCTTTTTTCAGAAAAAGAAAACAAAAATACTTCAGATTTTGATGTGATGATTATCGATACCATTGGGCTTTTGACCAAAATATATAGTTATGCTGATTTAGCTTATGTAGGCGGAGGTTTCGGAAATCCGGGAGTTCATAATGTACTAGAACCAGCCGTTTTTGGAATTCCGATTGTTATTGGGCCGAATTACTCCCATTTTGCTGAAGCTACAGAATTGGTAAATAAGGGAAGTGTTTTACCAATAAAAACCCAATTAGAGTTGAATTCTATTTTAGATAAACTTGTTTCTGATGTTGAATGTCGAGCCCAAAAAGGGAAGATAAACGCTGATTATGTGTTCAATCAAAAAGGAGCTACACAAACCATTATTGATTTTTTTGACAAAAAGTAAAGTTATGAAAATAAAAAAACCATTACAGTTTTTACTTTGTCTGTGTCTTCCTTTAGTGTTGGGAGCGATTTCGTCAAAAGTAACCAGAGCAAGTATCAATAATTGGTATGCTCATCTCAAAAAACCTTTTTTTAATCCTCCGAATTGGTTGTTTGCACCTGTTTGGACTTTACTTTTTATATTAATGGGAATTTCTTGGTATATGTTTTTACAAGCTCCAAAGAGTACCATGTATAGGAAAAATATGTTGTTTTTCTGGATTCAGTTAACACTTAATTTCTTATGGAGCTTCT
This sequence comes from Flavobacterium suncheonense, assembly GCA_040392465.1. Classification (GTDB taxonomy): domain Bacteria; phylum Bacteroidota; class Bacteroidia; order Flavobacteriales; family Flavobacteriaceae; genus Flavobacterium; species Flavobacterium suncheonense_A. Next base: position 76,503 of record JBEBWA010000011.1, on the reverse strand, counting down.
CGTTTTTTTATTTCAAAAATCCGATACTAGGTTTAATCAACATAGTGTTGTTATTGCCAGCTATATTGATTTGGGTAAGAACCGGAAATCACTTAAACTCCAAAGCCTCCAAATTACAGATTCCTTATATTGCTTGGGTTAGTTTTGCTGCTATATTGACTACAACTATTGTAATTCTTAACTAAATTTTAGTTTAAAATATTTATGAAAATCTTATCTTGCCAATCTCACAAAATTAATATCTTATGAAATTATTTCGTTTACTCTTTATTTTAGTATCATTTTCGGCTTTTTCTCAACAAGGGGGAATGTGGATTCCGTCTTTGCTGGAAGGAGAACGCGAAGCAGAAATGAAAAAATTAGGAATGAAAATTTCCGCTTCTGACATTTATAGTCACAACAAATCAAGTATAAAAGATGCTATTGTACACTTTGGAGGAGGATGCACATCAGAAATTATTTCTTCAAACGGACTATTACTAACGAATCATCATTGCGGATATGGAGAAATTCAATCTCATTCAACTCTAGAGAATGATTATCTTCAGGATGGGTTTTGGGCAATGAGTTTAGAGGAAGAACTTCCGAACCCAGGGCTTACCGCTACTTTTATCGTTAAAATAGATGACGTTACAACTACCATTTTAAACGGAGTTGCTTCATCTATGACCGAAGAAGAAAAATCCAAAAAAATAGAAACAAATACTTCTGCCTTATCAAATTCGTACGCTAGAGAAAATTATCAAAATGTAATGATTCGTTCTTTTTTTGAGGGGAATCAATATGTTTTATTTGTGACCGAAGTTTATAAAGATGTACGTTTAGTGGGTGCACCTCCTTCTTCTGTCGGAAAATTTGGTTCAGATACTGACAACTGGGTTTGGCCTCGTCATACAGGAGATTTTGCTTTGTTCAGAATTTATGCGGATAAAGACAACAAACCAGCCGAATACTCTAAAGATAATGTTCCGTACAAGCCAAAGCATTTCTTGCCTATTTCATTAAGTGGAATTGAAGAAAATGATTTTACGATGGTTTTTGGCTTTCCAGGAAGAACCATGGAATATCTCCCGTCTTTTGCGGTAGAACAAACTATCAATAATATAAACCCTGCAAGAATTGGACTTCGTGATAATTCGCTAAAGGTGATGGATGAATATATGAGAGCTGATCGAGCAGTTAAAATTCAGTACGCATCTAAATTTGCCCGAATTGCCAATGCTTGGAAAAAATGGATTGGAGAAAAACAAGGTCTAGAAAAGAGTGGAGCTTTACAGATTAAACGCGATTTTGAAAAAGAGTTTGCTTCTCGTGTAATTAAAAAAGGAAAACAAAACGAGTATGGAAATCTACTTTTAGAGTTTGAAAAGGATTATAAAGCAATCGAAAAATATGCAGTTTCGTATGAGGTTTTTGTGGAAACGTTTCTACGAAATGTGGAATTGCTCACCACTTCATATCGTCTTTATCAATTAGAACAAGTTTATAACACCAGAGGAGAACAGTCTTTTACTGACCGTAAAAACACTACGATTACGTCTCTGGAGGGTTTTTATAAAGATTTCAACGCAATGGTTGACGAAAAAGTTTTTGAAAAAGTAGTAACCTATTATATTGCTAATACCCCTCAAGAACACCTCCCAGAAGGATTTAAATCGCTTGATATTCCTGCTTTGACTAAAGAAATTTATGCTACTTCTAAAATCACTTCATACCAAGGAATTCAGGAGTTGTTGTCAGGTAATGCTTCTGAAGTAATAAATAAATTAAACAGTGATAAAGGGTATGCTTTTGTGAAAAAAGCAGCTGAAAATTTTCTTGTCAATATCAATCCTCAATATGGCGAAATAAACACTAGAATTAGTGCTACACAGCGCCTTTATATGAAGGCTATTTTGGAGCTTTTCCCTGACGCTAGAATTTTCCCTGACGCCAACTCAACCTTAAGAATTACCTATGGTAAAGTAGGAGGTTATGCCCCAAGAGATGCGGTGTATTATGAACCAGTGACTTATTTAGAAGGTGTAATAGAAAAATATGTTCCTGGAGATTATGAATTTGATGTTCCACAAAAACTAATTGAATTATACAATAATAAGGATTATGGCGTGTACGGGAAAGACGGAAAAATGCCAGTGAATTTTATTGCAAGAAATCATACTACAGGAGGAAACTCTGGAAGTCCTGCTCTTGATGCACACGGAAACCTTATTGGGCTAAATTTTGACCGAGTATGGGAAGGAACCATGAGTGATATTCATTATGATCCTGAAATATGTAGAAACATTATGGTTGATGCTAGATATATATTGTTTATTGTGGATAAATATGCAGGAGCAAAGCATTTGATTGACGAAATGAAAATTGTTTTTCCTAAGAAATCTAATAAAAAGAATAAGAAAAAATAATTTCTAAGATTATTTTGGCATGTATTTCGCATATAAGGGTAGTAAGAGAAGTATATAACGGTTTGAGATTCAGATTTTAAACCATATAAAAAATTTTTTATGAAAAAACTTTTTGAATCAAAAAAGTTATATCTTTGCTCCGAATTAATAATTAACCTTTTATAATTTAAGTAAGATGAAAAAAGTTGTTTTAAGTTTAGCTGCAGTTGCTTTGTTAACTGTTGTTTCTTGTAAAGATGCTAACGCAGAAGTAGAAGCTACTGCAGAAGACACAATCGAAGCTGTTGAAGAAACTGCTCAAGAAACTATGGAAGCTGTTGAAGAGGCTGCTGATTCAGTTGAAGAAGCTGTTGAAGAAACAGTTGAAACAGTTGAAGAAGCTGCTAACTAATTAGAAGCTCTACAGAAAAAAAATAATCCCGCAATCTGCGGGATTTTTTTATGGATTTAATTAAACTAAAAAATCCTGACAGGTTATCTATGTCAGGATTCTTATATAAAGATATATTCGGAACGAATTAATGTTTAAAATGTCTTGTTCCTGTAAACACCATTTTCATTTCGTTTTGATTACAAAAATCAATACTCAATTGGTCTTTAATAGAGCCTCCAGGCTGAATAACGGCCTTTATCCCGACATTGTTTGCGATTTCTACACAATCTGGAAAAGGGAAAAAAGCATCACTTGCCATCACCGCTCCATTTAAATCAAATCCAAAACTTTGTGCTTTTTCAATTGCCTGACGAAGAGCATCTACTCGCGAGGTTTGTCCCGTTCCAGAAGCTATCAATTGACCATTTTTAGCTAAAACAATAGTATTTGATTTGGTGTTTTTACACAATTTTGAAGCAAACAACAAATCTTCTATTTCTTGTTCAGTTGGAGCCGATGTAGTTACGGTCGTTAACATACTCTTATTATCAGTAACGAGGTCTTTGGTCTGAACTAAAAACCCATTTAAAGCTGTTCTAACTTGGTTTTCAGCTAATGTAACTGGCTTTTGAATCAAGATAATTCTGTTTTTCTTCTCTTGTAGAATTTCAATTGCTTCGGCTTCATAACTCGGAGCAATCACCACTTCACAAAACAAATTGTTTACTTCTTCTGCTGTAGCTTTATCTAAAGTAGTATTAGCAATTAAAACTCCTCCGAAAGCCGAAGTAGGATCTCCTGCTAAAGCATCGAGATACGCTTCTTTTAACGTGTTTCGAGTAGCTAAACCACAAGCGTTGTTGTGTTTTAAGATAGCAAAAGTTGGTTTGCCATTTTTAAACTCTGAAATTAGTGTAATCGCAGCGTCAACATCCAAAAGATTATTGTACGAAAGTTCTTTTCCGTTCAATACCTCAAACATGGCATTAAAATCTCCGAAGAAAAAGCCTTTTTGATGAGGGTTCTCTCCATATCGAAGTTGTTTTCCGTTTGATTGGCTTATTTTTAAAAATGAATCGTCATTGTTGAAATAGTTAAAAATAGCTGTATCATAGTTAGACGAAATATGGAAGGCAAAACCTGCATAAATTTTTCTATCTTCTAGGGTTGTCGCTCCATTTTTCTCATTCAATAGTTCTAGAAAATTATTGTATTGATCTACAGAAGAGATAATTACAGTGTCTTTAAAGTTTTTGGCTCCCGCTCTTATTAGTGAAATACCTCCAATGTCTATTTTTTCAATAATATCAGCCTCTGATGCCCCTGACGCAACTGTCTTTTCGAACGGATATAGGTCAACAATAACTAAATCAATTTGAGGAATATTGTATTCTTGCATTTGTTGAACATCAGAAGAATTGTCTTGTCTGTTCAAAATTCCTCCAAAGATTTTAGGATGTAGTGTTTTTACTCTTCCTCCGAGAATGGAAGGATAATCTGTTATAGATTCTACAGGGACTACAGGTATTCCTAAACCCTTGATAAAATCTTCTGTGCCTCCTGTCGAATAAAGAGTTACGTTAAGTTGGTGTAATTTCTTTACAATCGGTTCTAATCCGTCTTTAGAAAAAACAGAAATCAGTGCAGACTGAATTTTTTTAGTAGTATTCATAGTCGTTGTGTTGTTGTTTTTTTAAGAAAGGTGCAAAGGTAAGATTTTTGTTTTAGGTTTACTAACACTAGGTCATTTGATTCAAAATAAGTTAATTGAGATGCCATAACAATTAATTATAAAATCTCAAATAATAGTTATCTTTGCTTTATGAATGAGAATTTGAATCCGACCAATCATAATTATTCATCAGAAGAAATAGATGTAGAGAAAAAATTACGTCCGCTTTCTTTTGATGATTTTGCAGGGCAGGAGCAGATATTGGAGAATTTACAAGTGTTTGTAAAGGCAGCCAATATGAGAGGAGAAGCCCTTGACCATTCCTTGTTTCATGGTCCACCAGGACTAGGTAAAACAACGTTGGCAAATATTTTGGCGAATGAGCTTGGAGTTGGAATAAAAATCACCTCAGGCCCCGTATTGGATAAACCTGGAGATTTAGCAGGGTTACTTACTAATCTTGAGGAAAGAGATATTTTGTTTATTGATGAAATCCATAGATTAAGCCCTGTTGTAGAAGAATATTTATATTCAGCTATGGAGGATTTTAAAATTGACATCATGATAGAATCTGGACCTAATGCAAGAACGGTTCAGATAAACTTAAATCCCTTTACATTAGTAGGAGCTACTACTCGTTCAGGATTACTTACTTCTCCGATGAGGGCAAGATTCGGAATTCAATCCAGATTGCAATATTATAATAAAGAATTACTTACGGCCATAGTCGAAAGGAGTTCTTCTATTTTAAAAGTTCCCATCTCACACGAAGCAGCCATCGAAATTGCAGGAAGAAGTCGTGGAACTCCCAGAATTGCTAATGCTCTCCTTCGTAGAGTAAGAGATTTTGCGCAAATCAAAGGAAATGGAAAGATTGATGTGGAGATAGCGAAATTTGCCCTTAAAGCACTGAATGTTGATGCTTATGGGTTAGACGAAATGGACAATAAGATTCTTACTACTATTATTGATAAGTTTAAAGGAGGTCCAGTCGGAATTTCAACTTTGGCGACAGCAGTTTCTGATAGCGCAGAAACGATTGAAGAAGTGTACGAGCCATTTTTAATCCAAGAGGGTTTTCTACTTCGTACGCCGAGAGGACGTGAAGTTACCGAAAAGGCCTATAAACATTTAGGTAAAGTAAATAACAACATTCAGGGAGGACTATTTTAGTTTTGTTAAATTGTTTTTTTTAACAAATGGACTGTTTTTTAATACATAAATAATATCTTTGATGTTTTAAATTCTGTAAAGGATTCATTTATAGTTGTTTTGCTCTTATGCCCGTAAAAAAAAATGATATCCATTTTGAGATATCGGAACGAAAAATTCTGTTGCGTATAATTGACTTAATAGTCGTTCTGTTAAGTCTTTATCTAGTGGTTAAGTTTCTGGATTTTAATTATTTTAGAGACTCATCAGGTCTTTTTTTTCAGATAGTTTTATTGTGTGTTTATCTTTCTTTTTTTGGGACAGTTTTTGACATGTACCACCTCCCTGTGGCCAATGATAAATTACAGATTACTAAAAGTGTATTTCTGACCACCTCAGCAACATCTTTAGTTTATTTGTTAACTCCTATTTTAACCCCTGTTTTGCCAGGAAATAGAACACAAATAATTTATTTTTATTTAGCAATATTAATTCCTTTATTAATTTGGCGTTGGTTCTATTTGAGTTTTTTCACAGCTCCTAGATTTACTAAAAAATCCATTATTATCTGCAAGGGTAAAAGAATGGATAAGTTGGTTACTGCTTTAGAACAAGGCAATCCTTATTATAAAGTAATAGGCTTTTTTGATGCCGATTCGGAAATCAAAACTACTGAAATAGAAAATACAACAATTCAAAGATTTAACTCTATTATAGAGATTGAAAATTTTGTCAAAGAGCATCGTATACACGAAATAATTATTGGAACAAACACCAATATAAGCCTTATTCATGCGGATTTATTAAGATTAATGGAAATAGGAATTCCCATAAAAGATTATTCCCATACTTATGAGGGGTTGTTTTATAAAATTCCAGTAGATTTAATCGAAAAAGACTTTTATAGACATTTCCTTTTTAGTAGAAGTAATAGTAATAAGCTCTACTTATTAATGGTTAGAATAGGCGAAATTATCTTCTCAATTGTAGGGCTCATAGGGTTTTTAGTTATACTTCCTTTTATATTACTAGGAAATGTTGTAGCAAATAAAGGGCCTTTGTTTTATACTCAAGAAAGGGTCGGATTAAACGGAAGAGCCTTTAAGATAATCAAGCTTCGTACGATGATTAAAAATGCCGAAAAAGATGGGGCTGTCTTTGCACAAAAAAGAGATATGAGGATTACTCCTTTTGGTCGTTTTTTAAGAAAATCAAGAATAGACGAGCTTCCTCAACTTATAAATGTGTTAAAAGGAGAAATGGCTGTGATAGGGCCACGACCTGAAAGAGCCTACTTTGTTGATCAAATCTCGGAGAAAATGTCTTTATATTCGGCTAGGCATGCAGTGAAGCCTGGACTTACTGGATGGGCACAAATAAATTATAAGTACGGAGACTCTATCGAAGATAGTGTTGAGAAACTGAAGTATGATTTGTTTTATATTAAACATCGAGGGATATTTCTAGATGCCAATATTGTGGTAAAAACAATTGGGACTATATTGTTTTATAGAGGTCAATAGATGTAGAAAAAGAAAACAGAGAATATAACGTTATCTTTTCTCTGTTTCCCGTTACTCTTTAAAATTAAGCAAGTAAACTTTTTACAACAGTCGAAATAGTTTTTCCGTCTGCTTGTCCTGCCATTCTTTTGTTTGCTTCACCCATTACTTGTCCCATTTGTGCAATTCCGTTTGCTCCTGTTTCTTGTATTATTTGGGCTATAATCTCTTTTATCTCGTTTTCGGATAATTGAGAGGGAAGAAATTTTTCTATGATTTTTGCTTGTTCTATCTCGGGTTGAGCAAGATCTTCTCTTCCTTGTTCCGTATAGATTCTGGCCGATTCTTTACGTTGTTTTACTAGGCGTTGCAAAAGTTTTATTTCTTCTTCTTTTGACAATTCTCCCCTGGCTCCATTTTCTGTTTGAGCAAGTAATAACGCAGCTTTAACAGCTCGTAAAGACTCCAAGGTTAGCGTGTCTTTAGCTCGCATAGCATTTTTTATCTCGTCATTTATTTGGTTTGCTAGATTCATTTTGAATAGAAATTTAAATAGCAAATTTACAATTTTCTGTTGGTAATATACTATCTTTTATTATTTTTGGTCATGATAACAATAGATTGCTAATAAACAATAATTAACCTATAATGAACAAGTGGAAAAAAGCATATACCTTCGTACTAGTGGCCAATGCGATTTACATCTTATTTTTTTATTTCCTCACTCAAATCTATTTGTAGCCAATGCATAGTATTGATTGGATAATACTGATAGTTTCACTTTTGTTTATTGTGGTTTATGGAAGCCTAAAAACAAGAGGTAGTAAGAGTGTAAAAGACTATATTTTAGGGAACAACGAAACTCCTTGGTATATGGTCGGGATTTCTGTGATGGCTACTCAAGCTAGTGCTATTACTTTTCTTTCTACTCCTGGTCAGGCCTATCACGATGGAATGGGGTTTGTACAATTTTATTTTGGGTTGCCATTGGCAATGATTATCATTTGTATCACTTTTATCCCTATTTACCATAAACTGAAAGTATATACGGCATATGAATATCTCGAACAGCGATTTGATTTAAAAACCCGTTCGTTTGCAGCCGTATTGTTTTTGGTACAAAGGGGATTATCAACTGGAATTACTATATATGCACCCTCAATAATTCTTTCGACAATTTTGGGGTGGAACCTCACACTATTGAACATTATAATCGGAATTTTGGTAATTATTTATACTGTTTCAGGAGGGACAAAAGCAGTAAATGTTACTCAAAAACACCAAATGTTTATCATTATGGGAGGGATGTTTGTGGCTTTCTTTTTAATTTTAAATAATTTGCCCGAAGAGGTTACTTTTTCTAATGCATTGAAAGTAGCAGGCATTAATAACAAAATGGAAATTGTTGATTTTTCGTTTGATTTAGAAAGTCGCTATACATTTTGGAGCGGAATAACAGGAGGATTGTTTTTAGCCCTTTCGTATTTTGGGACAGATCAATCACAGGTAGGGCGATATTTATCGGGTAAAAACATTAAAGAAAGTCAATTAGGACTCATTTTTAACGGACTTCTCAAAGTTCCGATGCAGTTTTTTATACTGTTAGTTGGAGTAATGGTTTTTGTGTTTTTCCAATTTAACTCGGCTCCTATTCACTTTAATCCGAATGGCAAAAAAGCAGTTGAGAAATCAGAATATGCAGCTGAATATATATCATTAGAAAATCAACTAGAAGATATAGCACAAGACAAAAAAGATTTTACGTTGCAGTATGCCTATCAGTTGAATCAAAATTTTGAAAATAAAGCCCTTCAGGAAAAAATCACTGCTTTAGGACTTAAAGAAAAAGATTTAAGAGACCGAGCACGGGATATTATTAAAAAAGTAGACCATAAGATTGAGACTAATGATAAAGATTATGTATTTATCCACTTTATCTTAAATTATCTACCTATGGGTTTTGTCGGATTACTTTTGGCTGTGATATTTTCGGCCGCTATGTCTTCGACAGCCTCGGCTCTGAATGCACTTGCTTCAACTACTACGATAGATGTCTATAAACGAAACCTTAAAGTTGAAAAAAGCGAAATGCACTTTGTGAAGTCTACTAAGTGGTTTACGGTTTTTTGGGGAGTTATAGCCATTGCCTTTGCTTGTTATGCTACACTTTTTGAAAACTTAATTCAGTTTGTGAATATTCTTGGATCCGTATTCTACGGAACAATCCTGGGAATTTTCTTGGTTGGGTTTTATTTTAAATTTATTAAAGCTCAAGCGCTATTTTTAGGAGCTGTAATCTCACAAGCATCCATTTTTTACATTTATTATCTTGATATTATAGGTTATTTATGGCTTAATGTAATTGGAGCAGGATTGACAATTATAATCTCAACTCTGTTGCAGAAAATGACGTTTGATCGGAATTCCAAAGGATAAACTCCTGTTTAATCTATAAAATAATCATCCAAAACCTCTGTTATAGTAGACTGAAAGTTTGGAGGCAACGGAAGCTCATAACCTGGCATCGGAATCTCATTCAACTGATATTGAAAATCCGTATTTACATCAATTACTCCGACAGTGTTCGCATAGTATTGTGTAGAACTTACTATTTCTTGAGTGTCAAGCACAACAAAAGAAATTGGAAATCCTGAAATCACCATATTAGCTGTTATTTTCGCAGAAATAGCAATGGTTACGGATTTTACATTGTCGTAAGAATCTCCGTTTGTTAGAGTATAATTAGAATAGTTTTCTCCTACTTTCGAAGAAATAGTATATTCAACCTTTAAATCAACGTCTTGAGTATAAGGGATAGTAATACTTCCGGATTTGCTATCCAATGTTTGACCTTGAGAAGCACTTTCATCAAAGAACACAAAGTCATCAAGACTTATTTCAAAATCAAATCCCTCTCCAAATATATCTCCCAACCCAACAGCACCAGACATCAATATTTTTGAGCCTGATGTTCTCGATTGTCCACTTGTCATCAACCCAGAGTAGAACCCTAGCGGAATTTCGGAGGTTGCATACGTATAATAATTGTTTCCTTCTGAAACTATTGTTCCACTTACATAAAGGGAATCTCGACCTGCAAATTCGTCAGAATTCACTTCATAGATCCAATAATTTCCTTCTTGTTGAGGGAGATAATTTCCTGTTTCAGTACCGTTGTTGCTGGAATTATCATCAGAGGAACAGTTTAGTAGGGTTAGTCCTAATAACAGAGTTAAAACCGTATTTTTCATTTCGTATGTGTTTTATTATCATAAGGTATTCAAAAATAAAACATGAAATTCTTTTTGGTGCATTTTTTGAGAACATAGGTTAAAATCGTATTTTAGCTAAAATCACTGATTATATGAGAAATTTACTTATTTTTTTGTTGGTTAGTTCGTTGGCTTTTGGACAAAAAAACTATCCGAAAGATTACTTTATTTCTCCCCTTGATATTCCTCTAAATATGTCAGGGACTTTTGGTGAATTGCGAAATAATCATTTTCATTCAGGAATTGATTTTCAAACGGAACAAAAAGAAGGATTAGATGTTCGAGCTACTGCAGACGGATATGTTTCAAGGATTAAGGTGTCTGCTTGGGGTTATGGGAAAGCCTTATATATAACTCATCCGAATGGCTACACAACTGTTTATGCTCATTTACAAAGTTATGCTCCCGAAATAGAAGAATACGTAAAGAAAAGGCAATACAAACAAGCATCATTTGAAATAGAACTCTTTCCGAGAGCCAGTGAACTAAAAGTAAAACAAGGGCAGCTTGTTGCCTTTTCTGGAAACTCTGGAGGTTCTGGAGGTCCCCATTTACATTATGAAATACGTGATACCAAAACAGAGAGAATTATTAATCCGTTCTTTTTTGGTTATGATAATCTGATTCAAGACACTAAAAAGCCTGTTGTAAATAGCCTGTATGTTTATCCTATTGGTGAGGAATCACATGCTAACGGGTCTGAAAGGCCTACCATTCTGAATCTTGTTCAGCAAAAGGACGGAAACTATATTGCTCAAGATGTTTATTCGAGTGGAAAAATAGGTTTTGGAATCAACACCTATGATATGGCTGATTTTAACTACAATCGAAACGGGATTTATAAAATCGAAGCTACTCTCAACGGAGATAGAGAGTTTGTGATTACTTTCGATGAATTTGCATTTGCAGAAAGCCGATACATTAACGCTTTTTTGGACTACGAAAGATGGATTAAAGAGAAAACAAGAATTCAAAAAATATTTGTTGAAAATAAATTTCCTTTAAGCCTAATATCATCTAATTCAAAGAGTGGAGTTATAGAAGTTTCTCCGAATATATCCTATGCATATAAAATTGAAATATATGATTTTCATAATAATAAAGTGGCTATTAGCATTCCTATAAAACACACTTCAGAAGCTCCAAAAATAAAAAAACAACCCAAAAACACGGAATATTTTTTGAAGTCCAAAATTGAAAATCTTTACGAAAAGGAGAATGTTTCGGTTTATGTAGGTGCTGATGTTTTTTATAATGATTTTGATTTGGATTTTGAGGTGCAAAATGGAATTATAACTTTTGCCGATAGTTCGATTTCAGCACATAAAAATTACTCAATAACCATAAAAGATAGTGATATTCCTGCCAATTTGCGATCAAAAACTTATATTGCTTATCTGAAAGGAAATACAAAAAGATATAGCAAAACAACCTCTACCGTAAATTCTTTTAGGACTTACACACGAAATACAGGTAAATTTACGTTAGCTCAAGATACTGTTGCTCCGATTATAAAACCAATAAATTTTGATGAAGGCAAATGGATTAGCAACGAAAAGAATTTAAGAATCACTATTACTGATGATGCCTCAGGTGTGGATTCGTATAATGCTTATCTGAACGAAAAATGGATTTTAATGGAATATGATTATAAAACCAATTCACTAGTTCACGACTTTGCAGACGGAAAAGTACAAGAAGGGAGGAATGATTTAAAAGTAATTGTTACAGATAATGTAGGAAATTCTACTACCTTTGAAACGCATTTTTTTAGAAGTCAAAAAACGGATGAATAGATACAACTCTTTACAACTGCCACCAAACTCAAGAACTTTTCAAATGTCTGGGAGTTTATTTCAACAACTAAGATTACTTTTTATTTTAATTTTTCTCTTTGTGGGATTTTATGCATTTGCGCAACCTACAGCACGAGTGAAAGGAATTATACTTAACGACACCAACCAACCTATTTCGGGAGTTTCAGTTGCTTTTTTAGATCAAACGGTTGTTTCTAACGAAAATGGGTTTTATATTTTAACTATTCCTGCCAACACTAACGGGAGATTGCTATTTTCGCACCTTACGTATAAACCTCATTCAATTGTATTTGAATTAAAACCCAATGAAGATTATGAGTACAACCCAGTTTTAAATGCAAGCGTAGAAGAGATTGGAATAATTATAATAGATAATAAAGGTAGAAAGAGGATAGAAGGAGTTACTAATATTGAACCTCAAACCGTTCGCCTAATTCCAGGAGCTAATGCAGGAGTTGAAAACATCATCAAAACTCTTCCAGGAGTGTATTCGAACAACGAATTGAGTACACAGTACAATGTTAGAGGCGGAAATTATGATGAGAATCTAGTTTATGTAAACGAGATCGAAATTTATCGCCCGTTTTTGATTCGTTCTGGACAACAAGAGGGTCTGAGTTTTACCAATACCGATATGGTGGGTGATATTGACTTTTCGGCTGGGGGATTTCAGTCGAAATTTGGAGATAAATTATCTTCTGTTTTGGACATTACCTACCGGACTCCAACCCGGTTTGGAGCAACAGCAGAAGCCAGTTTTTTAGGTGGAAGCCTTGCTTTAGAAGGAGTTTCGAAAGATCAAAAATGGGGAGCTATTGTAGGAGGACGCTATAGAGATAATTCACTTTTGGTCAATTCACAAGATACTGAAACCAATTTTAGACCTCGATTTGCAGATGTCCAGTCTTACGTGAGCTTTACGCCTAACAAGCAGTGGCAATTTAGTTTTTTAGGTAATATCTCTTCGAACCGATATGATTACGAACCTTTGGTGAAAAGAACAAAATTTGGAACGATTGATAATCCTACCGAATTATCTGTTTTTTATGAAGGACAAGAAAAAGATCAATACACGACTTATTTTGGAGCATTAAAAACAACTTATTTAGTCAACGAAAACTTCAATCTTAAGTTAATTGGGTCCTTGTATCATGCTACAGAACAAGAGCATTTTGATATTCTAGGGCAATATCGGTTAGGAGAAGTAGATACAAATATTGGTTCGGATAATTTTGGAGAAGTTGACTTTACACGAGGAATTGGTTCGCAACTCAATCACGGACGAAACAATCTCGATGGGCTTATTGCTAATTTAGAACTCAAAGGATTTCATTATTTAGGTAAAAACCAAGTAGAATGGGGAGTAAAATATACCCGTGAGGATCTGCGAGATCGATTGGTAGAATGGGAGGTTATAGATTCAGCAGGGTTTTCTTTAAACCCGCCAATTGGATATCCTACCAATGACCAGCCTTATAATCCTTATACAGGCCCGCTTGTTCCGTATCAGAATGTGAGAGCTACAAATTTTACGACTATTGATCGGCTTTCTGGATTTGTACAATTCAACAGAAGAGGAAACATAAACGAACACCAAATCTGGTATAATTTGGGAGTTCGTGCTCATAATTGGACCGTTTCAGGAAAAGGAATAGAGTCATCTAATCAAATAGTTTTTAGTCCTAGAGGGCAATTTGCTATCAAACCCAATTGGGAACACGATATGGTGTTTAGAGCCTCTGTCGGAATGTATCACCAGCCTCCAATGTACCGAGAGTTACGAAACCAAGAGGGAGAAGTAGTGTCGGATGTAAAAGCACAAAAGTCTATTCATTATGTGCTATCGAACGATTATAGTTTTAAGCTCTGGGAAAGACCTTTTAAACTCGTGTCGGAATATTATTACAAATCTATGGAAGATGTCAATCCGTATACTTTAGAGAATGTACGAATCCGATATAGTGCTCAAAACAATGCAAAAGCTTTTGCTACAGGCTTTGATATGCGCCTGAATGGAGAGTTTGTGCCAGGGACAGAATCATGGTTTAGCTTTGGATGGATGAAAACCGAAGAAAATATCGAAGATCGGGGCTATATTGCAAGACCAACAGACCAACGATTAAAGTTTGGAGCACTTTTTCAGGACTATATGCCGAATATTCCGAATGTAAAAGTATATCTGAATTTGGTTTACAATACCGGACTTCCTGGAGGCTCGCCTTCGTATGCTGATTCTTATTTATATCAAAATAGGTTGAAAGATTATAGACGTGCCGATGTAGGATTTTCGTATGTGTTTGTTGACGCTTCTAATCCTGAAATTAAGGATAGAACTGGTTTGTTTAAAAACTTTAGAGAATTTTCGGTAGGGTTGGAGATTTTTAATTTGTTCAACAATCAAAATGCTATTACCAATACATGGGTTCGCGATGTATATACCAAACAACAATACGGTATTCCAAACTATTTGACTACAAGAGTTTTTAGTTTGAAGCTGAATGTGAGAATATAATCTGTTGTAAATTTATAGCTATGATTATTGAAAAAACTATCGAATTTGTAAAAGAAAGGCTCCAAGGTGCTGAAGCAGGACATGATTGGTTTCATATTGAGAGAGTGTATAAAAATGCTATTCAAATCGCTCAAGATAGTAATGATATCAATATTCTTGTGGTTGAATTAGGAGCTTTATTACACGATATTGCTGATAGTAAATTTCATAACGGAGATGAATCTGTAGGGCCTAAAATAGCTACAGAATTCTTACAAAAGCATCAAGTGGATAAAAATGTAATTCAAGAAGTGGTAAATATAATTGAGAACATATCGTTTAAAAACTCCAAAGACAAGACAAACAAATATACTTCTAAAGAATTACAGATTGTGCAAGATGCAGATAGGCTGGACGCTATAGGCGCCATCGGAATTGCACGTGCCTTTAATTATGGTGGTTTTAAGAACAGAGAGCTTTATAATCCGCAAGTGAGCCCTAACTTGAATATGTCTAAAGAGGAATATAAAAATTCGAAAGCACCTACCATTAATCATTTTTACGAAAAACTATTGCTCTTAAAAGATAAAATGAACACGGAAAGAGGTAGGAAGTTAGCTGAAGAAAGACATCGTTTTATGGAAGTCTTTCTCGAGCAATTTTATAAAGAGTGGGGTGAATCACTATAATTTGAACGGTTTTTTAAGAAGTTAAATTTTGGATTCTGCAATTAGTTTAGCCATAAGCGAAAAACGCTCTTTATAGACTGGATTTAATTCGTTTTCGATCAATAAATCTCTTCTTAGAATTGGCACAGAGTAAGGAAGCACCCATGCACGAAGGGCTTTTGCAATAGCGTCCATATTGTTAATCCCTTGCATAGCCTGAACCCCATCAGCCCAACAGATTAGCCCAACAATTTGATTAGTAAGATAAGGTTTAGGATTTTTGCTTGTAAGTTCAAGCCAATCTAAACAATTTTTCATACTTCCAGGAATTCCTCCATGATACAGAGGCGACAACCAGATTTGAATATCGCTTTCAGCAAACAATTCTGTCATTTTTTTTACGTTCTCAGGAATTTCTCCAAACGGAATTTCGAGAATAGGTAAGTGGTTTTCGATTAAATTGTAAGTTTTTATTTCTATGTTTTTTTCTTGTAGACACGCTTTGAAATATTCGCTTATTTTATGTGAAATGCCATTTACAGAAGCATCCGGAGCACCATTAAATATAAGAAGTTTCATGACTATAACGAGTTATAAGTTTTCAATAAATTTTTATAATTATATTTTTTCAAGCGTAAACGAAAATTCCGAACCCTTTCCGAGTTCGCTTTTCACATAAATTTTTTCGTCGTGGGCTTCAATAATGTGTTTTACAATAGCTAGTCCGAGTCCGGAGCCTCCATCTTTTCGAGTTCCGCTTTTGTCGACTCTATAGAATCTTTCGAACAATCTCGGTATATGTTGTTTTGCTATTCCTTCTCCATCATCAATCACTCTGATAATAACTTTTTTAGAAGTAATTTCTTCAATACTTATTTCGGTTGTCCCGTCTTCTTTACCGTATTTTATAGAATTAGTAATAAGGTTAGTAAGAACTTGTTGTATTTTATCTTTGTCTGCGTTTACGTAGACTGGTTTTACGTATTTCATATCAAACATTAAGATAATGTTCTTTGAAGATGCCCGCATTTCAAGAAGGTCAAATACATTCTGGATAACTTCAATTATATCAAACACAGAAGAATTTAAATTTAAACTTCCCGTTTCGAGCCGGGTTATCATATCTAAATCCTGAACGATATAAATCAAGCGTTCTACTCCTTTTTCTGCTCTTTCGAGATATTTTTTTCGGATAGATTTATCATTCATTCCTCCGTCTAAAAGAGTTGAAAGATAGCCTTGAACCGTGAACAGAGGTGTTTTTAATTCGTGTGAAATGTTTCCAATATAATCGCGACGATATTCCTCCTGAAGCTTTAAAGTTTCGATTTCGAGTTTTTTATCGGTGGCAAACTTTTTAACTTGTTCGGTAAGGGTAGCCATGTCGGTTGTTATGGGTTGCTTTCGAAATGTTCTGGAGTCTAAAATCGACACGTCATCATATATTTTTTTAATGCGTCGGTATATAAACCGCTCAACCCGATATTGTAGTACAAAAAAAGAGAAAACTCCGATTCCAACAAAAAAGCAAACAGAGAAGACCCAAGAAAATTCAAAGAAAATATATAATAATCCGCTCGCAAAAAGAGTAGAAAAAAGTGTGATGTACAAAGAGGATCGTATAGCAAACTTATATGTTTTTTTGAGTGTCATCTTTAAGAAAATATAAGTTTAATTATAGATTTTACAAAGATTAAGAGTGTTATTTATGTTATACTTACTTTCAGTAAAGCAAACTACTGCTTAAAATTAAATAATCTTTTTAATCACTCTCAATTTATGGGTATGTCTTTTTGTATCTACATTCATAATCCCTAAATGGTCTAGTCGGTCAATTCGAACTTTTCCGTGAGCATGGATGATGTAGTTGTCGTTCATCAGTATTCCAACATGAGTGATTTTTCCTTCTTCATTATCAAAAAATGCAAGATCGCCTGCTTCGGCTTCTTCGATAAAACTTAGCACTTCTCCTTGTGTGGCTTGTTGGCTCGCATCTCTTAAAAGTGAATATCCATTTAGTTTATAAACCATCTGAACGAAGCCCGAACAATCAATTCCGAAAGGTGTTTTTCCACCCCATAAATAGGGAGTGTTCAGATACATAAAAGCAGTTTTCAGAATTTCAGTTTTTGGTTTTTGTGTAATTGCTTTTAATCCTTCAAAATGAAACTCTGAAGTATTGATTTCAGAAGCATCTAAAAAAGAAAGGGATGCCCCTAAAGGAATAGGAAATAGCAAGTTGTCTTTTCCTGAGATGTATTCAATTAAATCTGCATTTAGTACCATTTCTTTGGAAGAAAGTAGTCTGAAATCACCCTCTGAAATAGGTTGGTATTGTTTTTCGTCTATCCAGCCCTCATATCCATCAAAATGATTCTTTATTTTAATCCAACCTTTGGTTTTTTCGAGTATTTCAAAATGTTCTCCAAACAGAAGTTCGGAAACCATTTCACTTCGGTGATTGGATTCTAAACGAATAGGGACTATAGCTAAATTACAGATTCCGAACATTATTATATAGAAACTAGAGAATTGACGTCAAACTTTCTCAATTACTTCAAAAGGAAGTAATACAAAATTACCCAAACACTTATAAAGAATAAGCCAGGTAATACAGCTGTTTGTAGCTTGCTTCTTAGGTTTTTCTTTACAATAGCGAGATATAATACATAGATTATAAATATTGCTAACAGCCCTAGTGTGATAAATGGGTAAATCATATTTGTTTTTTTATAGAATAGAAAACGGAGAACAAAACATAGATAGTGTTGTCTATTTTCTATGTTCTGTTCTCTTTTCTCTAACTAAATTTATGCTCTTTCAATCACAATAGCAGAAGCACCACCACCACCATTACAGATAGCAGCTGCTCCACGTTTTGCGTTGTTTTGTTCTAATACGTTGATTAGCGTAACAATGATTCTTGCTCCAGAACATCCTAGCGGGTGGCCTAGTGATACTGCTCCACCATTTACGTTGACTCTGGATGCGTCGAGACCTAAGATCTTAGCGTTAGCCAATCCTACTACAGAGAAAGCTTCGTTGAACTCAAAGAAGTCAACATCAGATATTTCAAGACCTACTTTTTTAAGAGCTTTCGGAAGTGCTTTTGCAGGAGAAGTTGTAAACCATTTTGGTTCTTGCTCAGCATCGGCATAGCTGGTGATATAAGCTAATGGTTTTAAACCTAAATCCTTTGCTTTTTCTTCGCTCATCAGTACTAATGCAGCAGCTCCGTCGTTAATAGTTGAAGCATTAGCAGCTGTTACAGTACCTTCTTTAGTGAAAACAGCAGGAAGAGTGGGGATTCTCTCAAGTTTTACGTTTGTATATTCTTCGTCAACGCTAATTACGACAGGATCTCCTTTGCGTTGAGGAATTTCAACAGGAACAATTTCGCTATTGAATTTCCCAGCCTCCCAAGCTTTTGCAGAACGAGTATATGATTCGATAGCAAAATTGTCTTGCTGTTCTCTTGAAATATTGTATTCTGAAGCACAAAGATCTGCACAAACTCCCATTGCATTTTGGTCGTAAGCATCTGTAAGTCCGTCTTTTTGAAGCCCGTCAATTAGCGTAGTAGGTCCGAATTTTACTCCGTTTCTCATGTGAACATAATGCGGAATCATACTCATGTTTTCCATTCCTCCAGCCACTACGATTTCAGCATCACCTAGTTGAATAGCTTGTGCAGCTTGCATTACAGCCTTCATCCCTGAAGCACAAACTTTGTTTACGGTTGTTGCGATAACAGAATCAGGAAGCCCAGCAAATTTAGATGCCTGACGAGCAGGTGCTTGACCAACACCAGCCTGAACTACGTTACCCATAATAACTTCATCAACCAAGTTATAATCTAATCCGATTTTATCTAGTGCTCCTTTGATAGCAACAGCTCCCAATTTCGGTGCAGGAACAGAAGATAATCCCCCTAAAAACTTTCCGATTGGAGTTCTTACAGCCGAAACAATTACGATTTTTTTATTCATGATGTTTTTGTTGTTTTATATTGCGAATTTAATGAAAATTAGTCGATTATGTCAAAACCAGTGTATTTTCTCAATGCTTCCGGGATTACGATTCCTGCAGGAGTTTGATAGTTTTCTAAAATTCCGGCTAGAACTCTCGGAAGCGCTAATGAACTTCCGTTTAGTGTATGAGCCAATCTGTTTTTTCCGTCTTTGTCTCTAAAGCGAAGTTTCAAACGGTTTGATTGGAAAGTTTCAAAGTTTGATACAGACGAAATCTCTAACCATCTATCTTGTGCGGTTGAAAACACTTCGAAGTCATAGGTTAGGGCAGAAGCGAATCCCATATCACCACCACATAGGCGTAAAATTCTAAAAGGAAGTTTTAATTCTTGTAGGATTCCTTTTACATGCTCTACCATTCCGTCAAGCGCTTGGTAAGAGTTGTCAGGATGCTCGATTCTCACGATTTCTACTTTGTCGAATTGGTGAAGACGGTTTAGTCCTCTTACGTGAGCTCCGTAACTTCCAGCTTCTCTTCTAAAACAAGGAGTATATCCTGTATTTAAAACAGGTAAGTCTTTCTCTTCAATAATCACATCACGATACAGATTCGTAACGGGAACCTCGGCTGTTGGAATCAAGTATAAATCGTCAATCCCAACGTGATACATTTGACCTTCTTTGTCAGGAAGTTGTCCTGTTCCGTACCCTGAAGCCTCATTTACCAAATGTGGAACCTGAACTTCTTGGTAACCTGCTTCGGTATTTTTGTCTAAGAAATACCAAATTAAGGCTCTTTGTAGTTTAGCTCCTTTTCCTTTGTAAACTGGAAATCCAGCTCCTGTGATTTTTACACCTAATTCAAAATCGATTAAGTCATATTTTTTGGCTAATTCCCAGTGAGGTAAAGCACCTTCATGCAAAGTCGGGATTTCTCCTTCTTGATGTACATTCAGGTTGTCTTCTGCATCTTTTCCACTTGGAACAATTTCAGCAGGAGTATTCGGAATTTTATATAATTCTTCCTGAAGTTTATCTACGTATTCGTTTAGTTTTACTTTTAAGTCAGCTTCTTTTTCTTTTAACGAAGATGTTTTTGTTTTCAGGATTTCTGCTTTCGCTTTTTCTCCTGATTTCATTAAAGCACCAATATCTTTAGAAATTTTGTTTGATTCGGCTAAAACATTGTCTAATTCTACTTGAGTTGAACGTCTTTTTTCGTCTAAATCAATAGCTGTCTCAACAATAGCTGTTGCGTCAATGTTTCGCTTGGCAAGAGCCTTAAGTACAGCTTCTTTATTTTCTCTAATGTGTGCTATCTGTAACATCGTTAAAATTTTAAAAGGCAAAATTAGTGATTTTAGTCGTAATGACTATGGTCTTATAGTCAAATGTTGTTTGTTTTATATGAATAAAGGCTTAAATAAAAATATTTAAGCCTTTATTTTATTTGTTAAAAAGAATTTATTCGTCTTCAGGATTTGTTTCTATTCCGAAATCATCTTTTTTAGGCTTTTTAGGCTGGCTTCTAGAGGCTTTTTTCATAGCTTCTCCCACTTGGTTAGAGGCGGTAAACGATGCTACCATATTGTTGAGCATATCGCTTCCTGCTTGAGGAGAATTTGGAAGTAAAATAAGATTAGAATTAGTGTCTGAGCCTATGGCTTGTAAGGTGTCATAATGTTGTGTAACTACAATAAGGGCCGATGCTTCTTGAGAATTGATTCCTACATTATTCAGAACATCAACACTTTCTACCAATCCTCGTGCAATCTCGCGTCTTTGATCGGCAATACCTTGCCCTTGAAGTCTTTTACTTTCTGCTTCTGCTTTTGCTTTTGCTACAATACGGATTCTTTGAGCTTCTGCTTCATATTCTGCGGCTGTTTTTTCGCGATCAGCAGCATTGATACGGTTCATAGCGTTTTTAACTTGAATATCAGGATCAATATCTGTGATAAGTGTGTTGATAATGTCATATCCATAGGTTGTCATCGCATCGTTAAGTTCGCGTTTTACTGCCACTGCAATGTCATCTTTTCTTTCAAAAACATCATCTAATATTAGCTTAGGCACCTCTGCACGAACCACGTCAAAAACATAAGATGTAATTTGGTCATGAGGATACTCGAGCTTATAAAATGCTTCATAAACCTTTTCAGGGAGGACTTTAAACTGAACTGAAACTTTCATTTTTACAAAGACATTGTCTTTGGTTTTGGTTTCGATGATTACGTCTAATTGTTGAATACGGAGGTTCATTCTACCTGCAATTCTGTCCACTACGGGTATTTTGAGCTGTAATCCAGATTGTCTAATACTCTGAAACTTCCCAAAGCGTTCAACAATCACGGAAGTTTGTTGCTTAACAGTAAAAAAAGAAGCTAATAAAAGGAGAAATCCTAAAGCTAAAATCACATACATTTCCATCTTTTTGGTTTTTTTAATTAAAAATCGAATAAAGATAAGGCTTTCTAGTAAAAATAAAAAATCCGTAGAAAATTTCTACGGATTTTATTATATATTATTTATTTACAGTTTATTCAATTCCGTATTTAGACATCATAAGTTGCATGTCAAGGCCCCAAGTCATGAGTCTTTCTTGCATTTTTTCATCAATAATTTTTTCTTTTTCTATAAATTTTTTGCCTACTTCTGATGTTTGTATTAGATCGGCCATGTTTTGGTTGTCTTCTGCGATTCCTTTCTCCACAATAGAGATAAGAGATTTTATATCCTCATGGGTAAACTCTTCTTCGAACACTAAAGTAACTTTATTGTAGAAATCGTCTATTAATTTTGAAAAATCTTTTTTAAACTCTTCGTGTTGATCTTCATCAATCATTGGTAATATCTGTTCTTGAATGCTTTCAATTCCACCTCCACCTCCAGATAATTCGAAAAACTTTTTTACATCTTGTTTAAAGGTTGTGTCTTGTGCGAAGCCAAACTGTGTTGTCAATACAAGGACAACAGCCATTAATAAATTTTTCATTTTTTTAAATTTTAGATAAACAAAACTATGAATTAAACGTGAATTATTTCGGATTCGTCCAAAATATTTTCTCTCCGTAAACGTAACATAATCTGTGCCACAGTTATAACATCTTTTTCACAATAAGTAATTATCCTATCAATATCTTTTTCTATATAATACACGTAACCTACTTGACTTCCGTCAATATCGTCTTTGGGTGAAGGAATATTGAGAATATGAGCTAGTAATTTTAAAGATGTAAAATGTTTATAATCTCCAAATTTCCACAATTCCATTGTGTCTAGATGAGAAATCTCCCAAGGTTTTTTCCCGAAGAGATTCAGTTTGTTTGGAATAGCTAATCCATGAATAATCATTCGCCTAGCAATATAAGGGAAGTCAAATTCTTTGGCATTATGTCCGCACAAAACGTGTTCGGGTTTAGAAAAATGATTGTTTAAGAGATTTGAAAAGTCTTTGAGTATTTTAATTTCATCACCAAAAAAGGAAGTGACTCTAAAGGTTCGTATGTCACTCTTAAATGTAAAATATCCCACAGAGATACAGACTATTTTACCAAATTCTGCCCAAATTCCTGCTCTTTCGTAGAAATCTTCAGCAGTTTGATCGTCCTTTCTTTGATATTTAGTTTTTAAATCAAAAAGTTCTTTTTTTTCATCAGAAAGGCTTGCGAAGAGTTCAGTTTCCGGGACAGTTTCGATATCCAGAAAAAGAATGTTTTGAAGATTAATTTTCTCAATCATTATTAGCAGTAACCGATTTTTATTATTTGTAAAAATAGTCAATTAACCGAAGAAGAAAAAATATTATGGTTTTGATTTGTTTTTCAGTAATAAGGTCCGATTAGTTATCTTGCTTTTTAGACTCTATTTCTATTCTTCTGTAATATTTATGTCCTTATAAATTCTTTAAATAAAAACTTTAAGGTTATATTTGTAAGGACAAGATAGTTGAAATTATATTATGCGGATTCCTGTATATTTTATGCCTGGATTAGGGGCAAGTCCTAACATTTTTGAAAATATAAAGCTTAATCCAAGTGAGTTTGAGATACATTTTCTAGAATGGAAAATCCCTTATAAAGGAGAAAGTATTAAAGAATATGCAAAGCGGATGTGCGAGGATGTACACCATGAAAACCCTGTTTTGATTGGGGTGTCATTTGGGGGGATTTTAGTACAAGAAATGAACCAGATTATCCCCGTACAAAAAACAATTATAATTTCTAGCGTAAAGAGCAATCAAGAGTTTCCACGACGTATGAAATTGGCTAAAGTCACTAAAATATACAAGCTCTTTCCGACAGTTATTTTGCAGAATATTGAAAAATATATTCCCGATAGCATCAATAGAAAATATTTAAAAGGAAGAAAAGAATTATATGAAATGTATTTATCTGTTCGGGATAAATTATATTTAGAGTGGGCTTTAGAACAAGTGATTTTATGGAGTAGAGAAAAAGCCGATGCCAATGTGATTCACATTCATGGAGACAAAGATGAAGTGTTTCCGATAAAATATATTCAGAAATGTATCGTTTTAGAAAAAGGGACTCATGTGATGGTGCTGAATAGATACAAATGGCTAAACGAAAAGTTACCCGACTTGATAAAAGGTCATTAATGCGCAAAGAGGTTATGGGTTTTATAATATTATAACAAACTACTATGAAGGTATTTAAAAACATTCTACTTGTACTCCTAGTTGGGGGGATGAGTTTATTTTTGATCAATGCAGTTTCTTATGTGTCAGGAGGAGAGAATTCTACACAAGCCACAATAAAATCGCTTGATTTTTGTGGAGAAAAGGTGCCGATGCATATAGTAGATGTCCAGGAGAGGTATGATAGAGAGCTAGTAATCAATAAAAATTTACACGCCTCTACAGAGCTGATTATTAAAAGAGCGAATCGTATGTTTCCCGTTATGGAGCCCATCTTGAAAAAGTATGGAATTCCTGATGATTTTAAGTATTTAGCCGTTATTGAAAGTAAATTAGAAAATGCTGTTTCTCCTGCAGGAGCAAGAGGAGTATGGCAGTTTATGCCTGCCACAGGCAAAGAGTACGGATTGGAAGTAAATGATATTATAGACGAGAGGTATCATTTAGAAAAAGCTACGGAAGCCGCATGCAAATATTTGTTGGATGCCAAAAAGAGATTTGGGTCATGGACTATGGCAGCAGCTTCTTATAATGGAGGAATGGCAGGAATGACAAGGCAAATGGATAGACAAAAAGGAAACAACTATTATGATTTACTTTTTGTAGAGGAGACTTCTCGTTATATATTCAGAATTCTGGCTATGAAAGAAATTATGCAAAACCCTGAAAAATACGGATATATTATACCTCAGAATGAATTATACAAACCAATAAAAACTAAAAAAGTTGAGCTTTCGACAAGCATAGAAAATTTGGCAGAATGGTCCATCGAGCAAGGGATTAATTATAAAATTCTAAAAATTCACAATCCTTGGTTACGCGATATTTCACTTAAAAATAACTCTGGAAAAACATACCAAATAGAAATCCCAACAGAAGGGTATTAAACTTTTTGGCGGGGGTTTAATTCCGCTTGTCTTCTCCCCACAAAAGTTTGTTGCGGAGTGTGTCTAAAAATGACTTGTCTTGAAACGACACCATATTGATATCAAATGGTTTCTTTTTTATGGTCAGTTCATTTTCGTTACTAATCGTAAATATCCTCGAATCAAGCGAAACTAAATATTGTTCTTCTCTGCCCGAAACCTTTAATTTTATTTCGGTATCCTCTGGAATTACAATCGGACGCGTGTTGAGGTTGTGAGGGGCAATAGGGGTTATTATCAAACTCTTTGCATCAGGGAGCAATACCGCTCCCCCACAACTCAAAGAATAGCCTGTAGAACCTGTAGGGGTTGAGATAATCAAGCCGTCAGCCCAATACGAATTTAGGTATTCTCCATTTAAATAGGTTTCGATAACAATCATCGAGGTAGTATCTTTTCGGTTGATACTTACTTCGTTAAGGGCAAAATTAATTTCTTCTAATTCAGGAATTGTAATGAGGGTTTCTAATCCCAAAACCGTACGTTTGGATAAACTGTATTTTTTTTGAACTACTAAATCAAGGTAATACAAAATACCTTCTTTGGGGATACTTGCCAAGAAGCCCAATCTCCCTGCATTGATTCCTAAAATTGGAACTCCCGAATCTCGCACAAAAGTTGAAGCTCTTAAGATAGTTCCATCTCCTCCCACACTTATAAATACATCTGATGAAGGGTCTAAATTTAAGTCTGAATAAGCAGAAAAAGTTTTAGCCTCAATGGGGTTGTTCTTTTTCAGCATTTCCAAAAACTTTTTTTCAAATACGACTTCAATGTTTTTTGTAGAACAAAACTCGAGGATTTCCTTTAGAATATCATCGTAACTCTCCTGATAATATTGTCCGTAAACTGCAAATTTCATAGGCTAGATATTGAGGTATTTGTCTATATAGTCCAGTCTTTCTTTAAGACTTTTCATATATATATCTTCATAGTGTTCTGAAATGATTTCGTATTCGTATCGCCTGAAACTCTGCAGAATTTCGTTTAAATTTTCTGTATTTACTTTTATATAAACGCGAACTGAGTTACCTATTTCCGAAACAAATATACCCAGAAGTTTTTGTCCATTACCCTCAACAATTTGGGCAATTTCGGAAGCGGAGTATTGTATTGCGTTTTTTTCTACAATAATAATTCCTCCAGGCTCTCTCAAAAAAGAGGTTTCACTAAAAATATGGATAATATCAGATAATTTATAATAACCCAGATATAAGTTCTCTTGACTTAAAACAGGGAGTACATCAGTTTGGTTCTGCGCAAATTTTTCTAAAACATGAAGCCAATTTGTACGCTCTCTAACAAAAAAACCTTCTAGAGCATATTTATAGTCGCTGATTTTTTTGTCCGATTCAAAAGTCTCCACATCTTCTGCAGAGACACTTCCGATATACACTCCTTGGTGAGTTATAGGGAAGTGTGAAAATCCGTTTTCTAAAAAAAAATCTTGTATAACTGCTACACTTTCGGTGAGTTCGAATGGTTGTAAGTGAGAGTGAATGTACTTATCTGTGTGTATCATAATACAAAATTACGAAAAAACTTTCTCAAGTCATATAGGGAGAGATTTTTGAAGAGTTTTTTATTTACAAATTCAGCTTTTGCTTTTTGACATAACTAATTCGAGATGTTTAATTTAAAATTAAATCGTACCTTTGTAGCTAGTAAACTCCCAAAAACTAAAATTATGTCAAAAGGATTTTTTAATGTTCCTAAAGCAGTAAACGAACCAGTAAAATCGTATGCAAAAGGCACACCTGAAAGAGAGGCGGTTTTAAACGCTTATAAACAAATGTGGAATACTCAAGTTGATGTTCCGCTTTATATTGGAGGAAAAGAAATCAGAACAGGAAATACCAAAAACCTATCTGCTCCGCATGATCATAAACACATTGTTGGAAAATATCACTTAGCCGAAAAAAACCATATAGAAGAAGCTATATCAAACGCATTGGAAGCGCGCAAACAGTGGGCGGAAATGCCATGGGAACATAGAGCGTCTATTTTTTTAAAGGCAGCAGAGCTTATAGCTGGACCTTATCGAGCTAAAATCAATGCAGCTACAATGATTGCTCAATCTAAAACAGTACATCAGGCAGAAATTGATGCAGCTTGTGAGTTGATAGACTTTTTGCGTTTTAACGTAGAATATATGACCCAAATATATAAAGATCAGCCACTTTCGGATTCTTCTACTTGGAATAGAGTAGAGTACCGTCCGTTAGAAGGATTTGTATATGCTATAACTCCGTTTAACTTTACGGCAATTTCTGGGAACTTGCCTTCGTCAGCTGCTCTTATGGGTAATGTAGTGGTATGGAAACCAGCTGCAACTCAGATTTTTTCTGCCAATGTTATTGTGGAAATTTTCAAAAAAGCAGGTGTTCCTGACGGAGTAATCAATGTAGTGTACGGGAACTCCTCTATGATTAGTGATGTAATTTTAAATCACAGAGAATTAGCTGGAGTACATTTTACTGGTTCTACAGGGGTTTTTAATGATATCTGGAAAACAATTGGAAATAACATTTCAAATTATAAATCATATCCGAGAATTGTAGGAGAAACAGGAGGAAAGGATTTTGTTATTGCTCATCCAAGTGCTGATGTAAAACAAGTAGTTACAGGGTTGGTAAGAGGAGCATTTGAATTCCAAGGGCAAAAGTGTTCAGCAGCTTCAAGAGCTTACATACCACACAGTATGTGGAAGGAAGTAAAAGAACTTATGCAGGCTGATTTAGCAACTATTAAAATGGGTTCTCCTGAGAATTTAGAAAACTTTGTTACTGCTGTTATTTCTAAAGATTCGTTTGATAAGCTAACAGGATATATAGACAGAGCTAAGCAGGATTCAGAAGCAGAGGTTATAATAGGAGGAAGTTATGATCAATCAGTAGGCTATTTTATCGAACCAACGGTAATTCTGACAACGAATCCAAAATATGTAACTATGGAAACGGAGCTTTTCGGACCTGTACTTACTATTTATGTGTATGAAGATGAAAAATGGGAAGAGACTCTTGAATTAGTAGATTCTACTTCTGAATATGCGCTTACAGGAGCAGTTTTTTCTCAAGATCGTTATGCTATAGAGGTAGCTTCCAAAAAACTTCAGAATGCTGCTGGAAATTTCTATATCAATGACAAACCTACAGGAGCTGTAGTAGGAAATCAACCATTTGGAGGAGCTAGAGGATCTGGTACAAATGATAAGGCTGGCTCAGCTCTAAATTTAATGCGTTGGGTGTCGGTGAGAACAATTAAAGAAACCTTAGTTCCACCAACAGATTATAGATATCCATTTTTAGGGTAATAATCAATTTACTAAAACAACGACAAGCATATTTATAATAAAAAAGGGACCGATATTTATCGGTCCCTTTTTTATTATAAGAATAGTAAATAATTAGTTTTTGATAAAACGCAATGTTCTTGCTTGATTTTCCTTTTCTATTTTTACTAAATAAACTCCGTTTGAATATCCTGAAACATCTACACTGTATATATTAGTGTCAGCTACATTTCCTGAAAACATTATTTGACCTATTGTATTATAGACTGTTATATTCCCAGATAATTCATAATTGTCAGGTAATACTAAATTCAGCATATTATTAGTAGGGTTAGGATATAAAGAAATCATTCCTAAACCAAATTTATCTGTACTTGCTGGAGGTGAACACATTTCTGAAGTTACTAAAGAAGATCTTCTTGTTGCCACCTGCAGAGCGGTTCTCATT
This sequence comes from Flavobacterium suncheonense, assembly GCA_040392465.1. Taxonomy (GTDB): domain Bacteria; phylum Bacteroidota; class Bacteroidia; order Flavobacteriales; family Flavobacteriaceae; genus Flavobacterium; species Flavobacterium suncheonense_A. The sequence goes on along the minus strand of JBEBWA010000011.1, from coordinate 47,851 downwards.
CTTGTTTTTTGATTAGGCGTAAAAGTGTTTAAGCAAGTATCTGTTCCATAATCCATATAATTTTCGGGCATTGGTGTATAACCCGTACAAGTTGTCTGCCAAGTAGCTGTACATGTGCTATTAGGGAATGCATGCGGAGGAGTGTCTGGACAATAATCCTGCATAGAATCAAGAGTATTAACAGTACAAGAACTATTATCTCCCCAAATATGTCGTAGGCCTAGAGCATGTGCTACTTCATGTGTTGTTGTTCTTCCTCCAGAATATCCGCTAAAATAAGTTCCAGGAGCATCTGACCAACGACCAAAACATCTCCAATCAATAATAACACCGTCTGTGTCTGCAGATCCTTCATTTACATTTAAACCACCTAATCCAGAATTACTAGGAAATTGAGCATAACCTAAGACACCTTCCAAATCAAAATTAGCATTGGAATGATAACCAAATTCACAAACCCAAATATTAAAATATTTTGTTGGATCCCACTGAGTTTGAGGTTTTAAAGTTTGTTCTACATTTATATAATGCCAAACCATATCTAAATTTACTCTATTAATACCGTTTGTCGGATTTCCGTCAGGATCTGTCTGCGCTAAGCAGAATTCAATTTCTGTATCAACTCCTAAAGGATTAGTTCCATCTCCAGCTGTCCCTGCCATTTTTCTGAAATCTTCATTTAAAACAGCAATTTGAGATAAAACACGAGCGTCAGAAATATTTTTACCTACCCCTACTGTTTGTCCATTGTGAATCACGTGTACTACAACCGGAATCACATATACCTCATTGGTTTCTTGATAGTCTGCTAATTTAGCAGCTTCCTTTTTAAAACCTGATTGATTTCTTAATTCTGCTATATATTCACTATTTTGATGAGAAATACAACGGATTTTTCCTGTATCAAGGTTGATATATTCCTGACCAATTTCTTTTCCGAAAAGAACTCTTTTTTCTTGTGCTTTTACAGAAATAACAGAAATAAGAAAAAGCCCTACAAAAAACAGGTCTTTAAAAATACTTTTTTTCATTAGATTAAATTTAAATAAATAATTATGGGGCTAAAATAAGCAAAAAGTTTACTATCCCCATTAAATGGGTTTATTTTAACACAACTGATTCAGGAACAAGCTGTTTATAATCGCCTCCATTACGCAAAACATCTCTCACTATACTTGAGCTAATAAACGATGTGCTTGCTGCTGTCAATAAAAATACTGTTTCTATTTTGGAGAGTGTTCTATTGGTATGTGCAATTGCTTTTTCAAACTCAAAATCAGCGGGATTTCGAAGTCCTCTCAAAATAAAATCCGCATTTAGCTTTTTACATAAATCAATAGTAAGACCTTCGTAAGTAATTACTTTGATTTTTGGGTCATTTTTAAAAGCTTCTTCTATAAAGCGTTTTCGGTCTTCTAGAGAGAACATATAATTCTTTGAAGCATTCACTCCTATAGCCACAATTATCTCATCAAACAAAGAAATTCCTCTTTTGATAATGTCGTAATGCCCTAATGTAATAGGGTCAAACGAACCTGGGAAAACTGCTCTTCTCATTTGGTTTAAATTTTAATGTTTAGGTATTTTTCTTGTTCATGACAATAGATTGTTCTTATTTTCTGTTTAAAGCCAACTGAAGTTCCCCTTCCAATAAATCAGAGAACTTCAATCCTCGGTGTGCTATTTGTTGCGGTAAAATACTTTGTGGAGACAAACCAGGATTGGTGTTGATTTCAATAAAATAAGGGGTTCCATCCATTATTATATAATCGATTCTCGAAAACCCCGTCATATTTAATGCATCATAAACTTTAATAGAAGTATGTTCGATTTTAGCTTGAATTTCCCTGTCTATTTCAGCAGGAGTTATTTCGTTAGACTTCCCTAAATATTTTGCTTCGAAGTCAAAAAAATCATTCTCAGAAATGATTTCAGTATAGCCTACAACAGTTGTTTTTCCGTTTATTTGTAGCACGCCTACTGAAATTTCTCGTCCATCTAAGAAAGATTCAATTAAGATTTCATCATCTACTTCAAAAGCCGTCTGAAGGGCTTTTTCAAATTCTTCGGTTTTATTAACTTTAGAAACCCCTAAGCTACTTCCAGAACGGTTAGCTTTTACAAATAGAGGCAATCCTAATTCTTTAATGATTTCGTTTAGATTTAAAATATCTTTTTTAGAAGCATAAACCGATTTAGCTTTTGGGATTCCAAATTTTGCTAAAACCGACAAGGTATCTCTTTTGTTGAATGTCAAAGCCGACTGATAAAAGTCGCAACCCGTAAACGGGATTCCGATGAGTTTCCAATACGCCTGAAGCAATCCGTCTTCTCCTGGAGTTCCGTGAATAGTATTTATAATGGCATCAAAAGTAATTTTTTGACCTTTTTTTTCAGCCGAAAAATCACCGCGGTTTATAGGATATTTTTTGCCAGAATCTACTAAAAACCAACCTTCGTTGAGGATATGAACTTCAAATACTTCGTGTTTATTTCGATTTAAATTACTCAAAATAAGTTGCCCACTTTTTAGTGATATTTCGCACTCTCCAGAGTAACCTCCCATTACAACTGCTACTTTCATTTTTTTGTTTTGAATTTCGTCAGAGCTTTAAACTCTATTAAAGTTGTTTACTACAAATTTAGACATTATTCGCTTACCGCAATCGATTTTGTTTTCGGAACTCTGAACAAAAGCAATACTCCTAAAATAAAGAACAAGGCCAAAAAAGCAATCGAATTTCGCATACTTCCCGTAATTTGATCAATAAATCCGTAAAGGAACATTCCGATTACGATTCCGATTTTTTCTGCTACGTCATAAAAACTAAAAAACGAAGTAGTATCAGTAGTGTCTTTGGGGATTAACTTAGAATAAGTCGAACGCGAAAGCGATTGGATTCCCCCCATAACCAATCCTACAAAACCTGCTATTATATAGAAATGAATTGGCAGATGGATAAAATAAGCTACCACACAGATGGAAATCCATATGGTGTTTATTGTAATTAGTACCGGAATATTTCCAAATTTCTCAGAAGCTCTCGAAGTTAAGATTGCTCCCAAAACTGCAATAAGCTGAATAACCAAAATACTAATAATAAGCCCCTTTGTTTTTTGATTGTTATCTGCCCAGGCAATTTCTTGTTCTCCAAAATAGGTAGCTACCAGCATTACGGTTTGAACAGCCATACTGTACACAAAAAAAGCAATTAAATATCGTTTTAAAGAAAGATTATCTCCCAGTTGACTCCATACTTTTTTAAGCTCTTTAAATCCGTTAAACAAAACCTTTTTGGATATTTTTTGGTCATTTTTATTTCCTTTCGGAAGGAAGTAAAACGAATATTGAGCAAATCCAATCCACCAGATTCCTACCATAACAAAAGAATATTTCATCATTTGTATTTTATTTTCGTCGTCGGCTCCCATTACCATTGCCAAATTAATCAGGAGTAAAACCACACTTCCGATATATCCGAGCGAATAGCCTTTAGCACTAACTCTATCTTGTTGTTCTGTATAAGCCACATCAGGCAAGTAAGAATTATAAAACACCAAACTACCCCAAAATCCGATAAGACCGAAAAAATAAAAAGCCAAGCTCAAATAGATATTGTCTAAATCAAACCAATACAGACCAATACATGAAAAAGCTCCCAAATAACAAAAAAACTTCATAAACGTTTTTTTATTTCCGACAAAATCTGCTATTCCTGAAAGAAGAGGAGAGATAAAGGCTACTACCAAAAAAGCAGCTGCTGTTACAAAACTAATTAGAGCCGTATCTTTGATTTGGGTTCCAACTACTTCGATATGCGTAATTTCTTTGGTTTTAAAAATAGCCGTATAAAAAATCGGAAAAATAGCCGAGGCAATTACTAAACTATAGACTGAATTGGCCCAATCATAAAAAGCCCACGCATGGAGCAGTTTTTTACTTCCTTTTTGGAGTGTTGACATATGTTATAAGTTTAATTAGAACAAAGCTATCAAAAAACATTATGAAATTTATATAAAAAACAAATCCTGCTCTTTTTAGAGCAGGATTTCAAAATAAGTAGTTATAAAATATTTACTGTTTTATGATTTTTTTTGTAAATGTCTCTCCGTTTGAAGTAATGTTTAATATGTAAACTCCGTGAGAAAGATCAGAAATATCAATCTGCCCTTCGCTTGACTCTAAAGCGGTATTTTTAACTACTCTACCATTCATATCTGTAATAGTTACACTATCGATAACAGTTGTGTTGCTAATGTTAATTAGTCCGTCTGATGGATTAGGGTAAATTTTTAAATCAGTTGGTACTTTTTTATTTAAATGAATAATTTCCCTGACAGGCCGTACATTTTTAGCCATACTTTTTCTACTAGAAACATTTTCACATCCTTCTATCATAGCTCTAAATACTGAACCACCTTCTATATGAGAATTTGGTAAAATCTCTACCATATTACCCGCGCTAAGTGTTATATCTCTATTTAGCCCAACATTATAATTCTGATGAGCAGTTATTGTATTGGACACTTCATAAATCTTATTATAGACTATTTCGGGAGTGTTTAATACTAGATCCTCATCACATGGGAGGATGTTATAAGAAAGAGGAATAAGTTGAGGAAGTCCAAATATAGCATTATTAACTCCTAAATTTATATTAGTAGGATTATCTTCATCAAGATTAAGACTCGAACTTGTAAACGAATCGGGATTAGAAATATGATATAATACAGAAGAAGAATTTACAGATACATAAATATTATTATTTACAGCTCTTTGTAGTGTTCCTGTATAGAATGAAGATCCAGGAATAAGATTTATGTTTTTAGAAGATATATCAAAGACCCAGACATGTCCAAAAGGATTATTCACTCCATATAATAATGTTCCATCAGAATTAAATTCAGTCGAATAAATACTATAAGGCGTGATAATTTCTTCTTCATAATCAGTAGTTAACTCTCCTGTAGTATTATCAAATGAATAGACTTTCCATTTGTTGTAAGTAGTTAAAGCTATAGAAATCAAGTGAGAATAATCAAAATCATCCGATAGAATAGGTGATGCTTTTATGCTTCCATAATTTTCAAAAACAAAAGTATCATCTGGTGATAAAGGACTAATTACTGGAGTATTTATAAAACCTGAATCATCTAACAAATAAGCGTATAGATATATGCCATTTGGAATCAGCACCCAATAGCTTTGATTATCACTATGTAAAACGGCTGTTATAGCTTCAGACTGATAATCAAACGATGAACCAACGCCACTAATAGTTTCTTTAAAAATTTCTACATTTTTCAAATTATTAGCAACATCAACTCCACCTAAAGGTTGTCCTGTTAAAGGTCCGCTTGTTCCCATTGCTCCCAAGCTCATATCAACCACTGAATAAGCGATGTAATGAGGTGTTGAGATATAATCATTTGGAGGTGTTGTAAAAACATAATATATAGAAGAACTGTCAGGTTTTGGTAATATTATATTCTGCTGACTGGTATCGCCACCAGTGAGGCCATTACCATTTAACATTATATTATGTTCTCTGTTCCAAATTTTCCTGCCGTCGGTATAGAAAAGTAGGTTACCATTAGAGTCGCTAACAGTTGCAGTAGCTTCACTAGTAGATAATGGACTTTCAAGAGCTTCAGGAGGATTTGTATTAAAAGTTACTCCTGCCTTATTACCAAAATACCAATTATTGTTTTCGCCCTGTGAAAATAGAATATAAGGCAAAAACAATCCAAATAATAAAATTATTTTTTTCATAATTCCATTTATTTAGTGCTGTTATGGCTTTCTAAAAGAAGCTTTACGTGCTCTTTCAACTCATCAATTTCTGACTGTTGTTTTTCTAATTGCTGTGCTTGTTCTTTATTTATCTTGTTTTGTTCAATAAGATAAAGGGTAAGCTCCTCGATTTTTTCTTGTTGAATAGTGGTTATTTCTCCAAGTTCAAGACCATTTTCTGAAACTTCTCTAGCAGAGGGTACATTTGGTAAATGTTTATTCTCTTTGATAAATGTTTCAATTTCTTCAAGTTTAGGCAGGTTATAAGCTTCTTCAAAAACATAATCTGCCCATTGGACTTTAAGCATAACACGAACCTCTTCGGTCAAGATACCACCATTTACAAAGAGGTTATAAGCACTTACATTTACTGTACCTGCTGTGGTCGGAAAATTACTAAAACCATTACCTATGCCTACTTTACCATTAAATTTTAGTTGGTCTAAAGCGAAATCTCCCCAGATAAGAGGTGTGGAAGTAGAGGAGTTGTCTATCATTAATTTATTATCAGTTCTTACATTCCCAACATTAGCACCTATATAAACATTTCCTGATCCAGTAGTTGGATTTGTAGATTCGTTTATACTTAAAGATTTAAACCTTGTGCCAGCTCCTATAAAGACATTATTATCTTCTATATACCCGAAACCTGCGTTAGATCCAATACATGTATTATTTTCGGGTGTGGGTCTTGGCATAGGAGAAGAGTATGGTTTACCTGCTTGATATCCAAAATAAGAATTGTTTCCATTATCAGTACCTGAATCTACTCCGACTCTAGTAATGTCAGTAGTAGTTGTAATAATAGTTGTTTGAGCGCTACTAAAAAATGCACTTATTAAAAATAATCCTGTAAAAAATAATTGTTTTGTTTTCATAATAGTTTTGATTTTAAAGATTAATGTTAAAAATACTAAAATAGTGTTAAAACAAAAAATCCTGCTCTTTTTAGAGCAGGATTTTAAAAAAATTATTATAAAATATTTATTGTTTTATAATTTTTATAGATGCTGTTTGTCCTTGTTTGTCAGTAAATTTAGCAATATAAATTCCTGCGTTTAGTCCTGCAACATTATAGAGGTTAGTTCCTTCGCTGACGTTTTTAGAAGCTACGTTTCTTCCGTTAATGTCAAACAAATCCATAGTCATTGCAGAAGTTGTAGTAAATGTAAACTCGTTGTTAACCAAAGTATTGTTTACTTGTACTCCTAGTTTTTGTAAATTAATTTCTGAAACACTCGAAGTAGCACTATAAACATAAGTCATATGGATAGGAGTTCCTATTTCATTGCCAGACGCATCTGCCTGATAAACTTTAAATTTATAACTAGCATAATCACTCGAACTATTCAAGTTCCAAAAATAGATTCCTGCTCCCGTAGTTTCGTTAGGACCAATAGGGAAAGTAGAGCTTCCTAATGGGACTACTGAATTTTCGTTCACGCTATTAAGACAGTATTCCATACAAAACTGCACACCAGAGCCAGTAGCTCCTATAATCTCTACCATAGCAGCTTTAACACCAATAGGGGAATCAGTGTTATTATGAATATAGTAGCTTAATTTCGATTCAGGATTTTCCACCCAAGGACCTTCATCTACAGTATTAAATTCAAAAACACTGCCGTCTTCTATAACATTCCCGTTTCCGTCCAAAATTGTAATTTGAGCATTTGTTAAATTGACGAATGCGAGTAATAGTATAACTAAATAAATTCTTTTCATTCTAATTTATATTATTGAATTATTATTTTTTTACTAAATGATTGATTTTCTCCTTCTATACTAATGATATACATTCCTTGAGAAAGAGAAGAGACATTAAGAGGTGAAGTAGAGCTTGAAGTTAAAAATTCAGGTGCTTTTACTAGAACTTCTTTCCCTGTTATGTCATAGATTTTAACTGCATATTTTCCGTCTTGATTAATTTGTAGGTTTACAATATCATTTGCAGGATTTGGATAAACAGAAAAACCAGAAGTCATATCCCAATTATCTACGTTTAAACTTCCAGCATAAGCTGAATTAGAGTTTACAACATATCCTGTATCAGCATCTAAAACCACAACAGCTACGTGTATTTGGTCAATATTATAAGCTGTAGGGAGAGTATAGTTAAATGTGTAATTTATAGTTTGTCCGTCTGTTAAAGATGTAGGTACAGATCCACTAACACCGTTATAACCTCCTAACAAAGCTCTACCTACGTGGTCATAAACCATCATGCTTGCAGGGACAGTAGCAGGAAGATTTTCGTAACCACCCATTGCTCCGCTGGCTCCACCTGAATAATAATTTGTTTGACCATAACCATTTGTTGTTCCCGTAACGTTATTTTCTATTACAATAGCAGCAAGTCTTAAATTGACATTAGTATAATTTGAATGAAAAGTAGCAGTAGCATTAACGGTTAATTGATTTCCTGAAACACTAGTCTCTATATCTATAGAAACAGGGTTAGGAATAGCCGAACGCCACAAAACATAGCTTTCCATTAACTCCAAAGAAACGCCTACGTCTTTATATGTTCTATCCATGTGCATTCCTGGAAAACCAGTAAAACTAACAGCGTTATCATACTCTATATTAGTCATAGGATCTCCGTTATGAACTGCAACTCCAACAAATTTATCACTATGATTATTATACATATACTCCATAGCTACGGCACCTCTAGGACACCACCCGCACCAAGTTCCAGTGCCTTCTTCAATTAAAGCCTTAGTGCCTCCATCTTGTGATATTGTTCTGAAAGAAGTAACTTGGTAATTGTTATTCATGTCAGGGTCTGTACTATTATTAACCTCTGTAACTGTAATCTGAATATCAAAAGTATCAAGTGTTGTATAATTCAAAGCGGTTGGGTGATTCACAACAACTGTTTCTCCAACTGCAATTGTTACAGGAATTGTGGCGATATGGTCGGTTCCGTCATTCCAATTAACAGTTACCGAGGTTATTTCATTAGCTCCTATATTTTTAAGCTCCAATTCTAATGATGTGTTTTGATTTGCTAAAATATATTCTTGAATATAAGCACTTTCTAATGATACATCATTATTTGAGACAGTTTTTACAGATAAATTATCAATTGCTAAGAAATCCTTGTCGTAACAGTCGTAATGTCTAAACGTAACATATACTGTCTGGCCCATATAAGATGATAAATCGAGTGATCTTATCGTTCCTACAGCTGTTGAAGCAGTTCCCGTTTCTGTATGAATAGGAGTAGTAGCTAAAATACCTACAGCTGTGTTTACTGTAGAAACATAGACGCTATATTTATCTTGTGGAAATCCTTGATTAGTGTAGAAAGTATATTCTAAAAATACATTTCCAGATGCCCCTGTTAAATCAATGGCTGGAGAAACAGCTAAATTATTGGGAGTAATAGGTACTCCTGCTGACCAAGAACGTGATACCAAAGTTTGACCAGCAGTACTTGGTAAACTTAAGTTTGCTCCTAGCATAAGAGACCAATTATAACCATCATTATTATGGTCGATATAAGTCCAACCATTCTGACCTGATTCAAAATCATCACTAAAATAAGTCTGTGAAAATGAAAATTGCGTACCTATAAAGATAAGCGAAAGTAGAGTAAGAAATTTTTTCATATTGTTTTTGTTTGGTTAAGTATTCATTTTTAGCACTCTAAGCGCCAAATTTATAAAATAAAACAATACATAATTAAGAAAATTTTAATATATGGCAAAAAAAATTACTTTTCGTAAATAGTTCCCGAACTATGGTTGTATTTAGCTCCTGTCACGCTTGACAAAACGTTTATTCGGTTTTGTAGTTTTAGATAGCCGAGTAGAGCAAAGATTAAAGCTTCTTTATATTCGATAATCTTTTGGTTTGGGATATAAATATTAGTTTTTGGGAGGTAATGAGAGATTTGCTCGATTAAAAAATCGTTATAAACGCCTCCTCCGGTAAGGAGTAATTTTGAGTTTTTGAGTTTGATATTTTCGCTAATCTGAAAGGCGATATGTTCAGTAAAGGTTCTTAAAACCTCTGTGATTTCGTAATTTTTAGTTATCGGAAGAATAACTTCTTTTACGAACTCAAACCCTAGTGATTTAGGGTGTTTTTTGCCATAAAACTCTAAAGAGTTTAATTTTTCGAAAAGCTCATAGTTAACCATTCCGCTTTTTGAGATGTTTCCTTTATCATCATAGTCCATTCCGAGTGTATGTGCATAAAAATTCAGAACTGTATTGACCGGCGAAATATCATAAGCGATTCTTTCTCCTTTTTCTTCGAATGAAATGTTCGAAAAACCTCCTAGATTTAAGCAATAATCGTATTCCGAAAAAAGGATTTTGTCTCCAATCGGCACAAGTGGAGCCCCTTGCCCTCCGAGTTTTACATCCTGAACTCTAAAGTCACAAACTATTTTTTGATTTGTAATTTGTGCTAGTCTTGGAAGATTTCCGATCTGAAGCGTAAAACCGTTTTGCGGCTGGTGCAAAATTGTATGTCCGTGAGAAGCGACCGCATCAATACTTTCGATTTGATTTTGCTCCACAAATGTCTTTATAATATTCCCTAAGAGAGTAGTATATTCTGAATTGAGCGCTTTTAGTTGTTTTTCGGAATAATTTATTCCGTCTTTAAGCCTGTTAACCCATTCTTTAGAATAGGGGGTAGTTTGGGTTTTGCCTATTTCAAAAGTGATTTTTTCGTTTTCTTCCGTAAACAAAATTTCGGCTAAATCTACTCCGTCGAGTGAAGTTCCAGACATCACTCCGATTATTTTCTGCTTTAAATTCAAAGGTTAAAGTTTAAGGCTTTAAAGTTAATGAAAATTAAATAATCTGTGAAAATCTGCAGATACTGTGTTTTAAAAAATAGAAACCGTATTTTTGCATTCAAATTTTCAGCAATGGCAGACTTTTATAAACTTACAATAAAAGAAGTAAAACGCGAGACTCCCGAGTCTATTTCGGTTGTTTTTAATATCCCGACTGAGTTAGCTCCGTTTTACAAATTTATAGCAGGACAATATGTAAACTTAAAACTCACTCTCGACGGGCAAGAAATCAGACGGGCTTATTCCATTTGCTCAAGTCCGAACAGTGGTGAATTACGAATTTCGATTAAAGCTATCCAAAACGGATTCTTCTCTTCTTTTGCTAACAAACAATTAGCGGTAGGTAATGTTATTGAGGTAGGAACTCCCGAAGGTCGCTTTACGTTTGAGCCAAATTCGCATAGTCAAAACACGTATGGAGCATTTGTGGCAGGAAGCGGGATTACTCCAGTTATGTCTATCTTGCAAACGGTTTTAGAAGAAGAGCCTGAAAGCACATTTGTTTTGGTATACGGAAATAAAACTCCAGAGAGTACTATCTTTTATGATAAATTAAACGAATTACACAATAAATACATCGGACGTTTCTTTTTATATTATGTATTCAGTCAGGCTAAACTGGACGGACATCTCTTTGGTAGAATTGAGCGCTCAACGGTAAACTTTGTGACCAAAAATAAACACAAAGAGTTTGAATTCGAAAACTTTTATTTATGCGGACCCAACGAAATGATTTCGCAAGTAAAAGATATTTTAAAAGAAAACGACATTGCTGAAAAGAAAATCAAATTTGAGCTTTTCACCACAGCCGAAAGCGAAAAAAACATTGCACAAAATACAGAAGGACAGTGTAAAGTAACCGTTTTGCTTGACGATGAGGAAACGACTTTTTCTATTCCAAATGGAACGGTTCTTTTGGATGCAGTGCTCAAGCAAGGACTTGATGCTCCTTATTCTTGTCAAGGAGGAATTTGTAGTTCCTGTATTGGCAGAATCACACATGGTTCTGCTGAAATGAAGAAAAATGCTATCCTGACCGAAGGAGAAATTGCAGAAGGATTGATATTGACTTGTCAGGCTATTCCGACTTCAAGCGAAATTTATATCGATTATGATGATGTGTAAATTTTAGTCCTCAAAAAAAGACTTTAATTTTCGAAATATTGGAAAAATTCACGTTGTATAAAGGGGCAAAAATTCATTATTCCGATTCTGGAAAAGGGTCGGCTATTGTGTTGCTTCATGGTTTTCTAGAAAACTTATCGATGTGGAATTTTATTGTAGATGAATTATCTAAAAGACATCGTGTTTTTGCTTTTGATTTACTCGGGCACGGAAAGTCAGAAAACATAGGTTATATCCATACTATGGAAGATCAAGCAGATATGATTTATGCTGTTCTTTCAGAGCATAAAATCAGAAAAGCCTCCTTTGTTGGGCATTCGATGGGAGGCTATATTGCTTTAGCTTTTGGAGAGCTTTATCCAGATAATGTCAAAAAGATTATTCTAGTAAATTCGACCTCAAAAGCAGATTCTGACGAGAGAAAAATTAATCGCAATAGAGCTATTCAGGCGGTTAAACAAAACTTTTCTACTTTCGTCAAAATGTCTATTTCCAATCTCTTTTCTGAAAAAAATAGAGTTCGGCTTTCCGAAGAAATCGAAAGTGTAAAGCAGCACGCACTACAAACTTCTTTACAAGGAATTATAGCTTCTCTCGAAGGAATGAAAATTCGCAATGATAGAGAAGTATTGCTTCACTTTGCGCCTTATCCGATTTTACTTATTCTCGGGACCGAAGACAGTGTGCTGAATTATCAAGAAAATAAAATTCAGGTTAATGGCTCTCAGACTGAGCTAATTTCTTTAGAAGGGGGGCATATGAGTCACCTCGAAAATACAACGGAATTAAAAGCAAATATTATTTCTTTTTTGAAAAAATAGCTTGTTTTTTTACTCTTTTGAGTTGTAATAAATTCAGCGGGTTAATGCCTAAATCTTGAGTGTTTTTTGAAGTAAACCGAACGGCTTTGTCATAAAAAAGAGGAATTACAGGAGCTTCATTAATTATAATACTGTCCATTTTTTGGTAAAGCTCAAATCGTTTCTCGTTGTCGGTTTCTAAAAATGATTGTTCGTATAGATTGTCGAATAACTCATTTTCGAAATGCGTATAATTAGGTCCGTTTGGAGCAAAATTTTTACTGTAAAAAAGCGAGAGATAATTTTCGGCATCGGGATAGTCTGCAATCCAACTTCCTCTAAAAAACTCTACTTTTCCCGTTGCCATTGCTTGTCGTAAAGCAGAATTGGGTTGTACATCAATTCGAACCTGAATTCCTATTTTTTGCCATTCACGCTGCAAGTATTCAGCGATATCTAAATACGAAGCGTTGGTGCTTAATGTAATCGAAAGATTATTGTTGTTGGTTTCGGCTTTGTAATCTTGAACCAAGCTTATAGCTTTGGTTAAATCATAACTATATCCGTTTAAATATCTCCCTTGGAGGCCTTTTGGGATAAATCCGTTTGTAGCAGGTGTTCCCATATTGTTCCTAAGGTAAGCAACCATTTTGGTTCGGTCAAACCCATAATTTAGGGCTTGTCGAATTCTTTTATCGGCCAAAATACTTTCAGGGTTATCCACTTTAAACCCTAAATATTCTGTGTTGAGATATGATCCTTCAATTAGCTGGAAGTCGTTCTGATATTTTTCTTGTAAAGTTCCGTTTGAAGTAAGTATTTCATCTTTATAAGATGCATCTAATCCAGATATAAAGTCTGACTTGGCTTGCACGAATTGTAAAAATCCACTTTGTTTGTCAGGCAAAAACGTAATGGCAACAGCCTCTAGGTAAGGAAGCTGATTTTGGGTTTCGTCTTTTTCGTGATAGTTGGGGTTTTTCCGAAGAACTAGCTTCACATTCTCTTCCCACAATTTAAAAGCGAAGGGGCCTGTTCCAATAGGTTTTTTTCGGAAATTATATCCGGTTTTAAACCCTTCTTCGGGGAGAACCGACGCATATTTCATCGTAAGTAAGCCTAAAAAAGCAGGGAAAGGTTTCTCTAAATTTATTTCAAAAAGAGTGTCGTTGATGGCTTTAAAGTCCTTTACGTTTCGCGTTATCCACGCTCCCGGAGAAGCGGTTTTATCCTGCTTCAATCTCGAGAAGCTATATTCAAAATCACTGGCTTTTACAATTCTTGTACTGTCTTTAAAAACAGTGCTTTTATGAAAATAAACATCGCTGCGTAGAGAAAAAAGATATTTTTTCCCGTCTTCCGAAATGGACCAGTTTTTAGCAATATCTGGTTTGATGTTCAGGCTGTCGTCGAGTTGCACAAGTCCGTTAAAAAGCTGGTTGGTAATCCAGATTTCGGCTTGAGTTCGGGCAAAAGCAGGGTCAAGAGTTGCTACATTTGAGCTTTCGTTATAACGAAAAATCATTCCTCCCCTGTCTTGCTTTTGATCATCCGAACAGGATAACAAACAAACAAAACAGAGTAATAAAACGTAACGAACGCGCATTGATTTAGAGTAGTTTTAAGCCAATAATCCAGTTTCTCTTTTATATAATGCAAAACGTCCTCCTCCTATAAAATATAGAGCAAGAGCAGAGAACAAATAGAGTAAATTAAGTTCTACAATTGGAGCTCCTGTTTGTGCTAAACCGAATCCTGCTGTTCCAAATTTCAATACAATAGAGAAAACCATTGTGATGGCTACTAAGAGTGCAGAAATTCTGGTGAAGAATCCAAGTAAAATACAAAGCGGTGCGATGATTTCTCCTACAAAAGCTCCTATCCATAATAATTCAGGGAGTCCTTTTGCTATAAGTAAATCTTTAATTCCGTGGAATCCGTGCATTAGTTTGTAAATTCCGTGGAATAACATTAGACCTCCTACTCCTAATCTAAGGGAGAGTTTGCCTAAATCAATTTTAATTTGTTTCATAACGGTTGGTTTTTTTATTCGGATAAATTTACCAAAAAGATTTATTTGTTGAATGTTTTTGTTAAATTATTTTGATTTTTACCAAAAACCAATCATTGGTTTAGGTTGTTTTTAATCTCGGTCATCAGCTCTTTCCCTCCGTCCGAAAGGACTTCTAGGGCGAAACTATTTCCTGCGTCCAAATAATTCTGAATATCGATTGTTCTTTTAATTTCTATTTTTTGTTTTCCGTCAAGCGAAAGTAAAACTCCCTGAAAATGAATGTCGTTGTTTTTTATTTCGGCTAAGGCCCCGATAGGGGCGGTACAGCCTCCTTCTAAAGTTTTTAAAAAATCGCGTTCTATATGAGTACAGATTTCTGTTGATTTATGATTGAGTTTTTGGGTAGCTTCCTTACAAAAATTATTATCTTCCATACAGACTATTACTACCGCACCTTGAGAAGGAGCAGGAATCATCCATTCCAAAACAATGTTATTTTCGGGTTTTACATCAATACGTTCTAATCCTGCTTGGGCAAAAACAGCTCCATCCCATCCGTTATCTTTTAACTTTTGAAGTCTTGTATTTACATTCCCCCTTAAGTCTGTAATTTGGTGATTAGGATAGCGATTAAGCCATTGAGCTTTTCGTCTAAGACTTCCTGTTGCTACAGTTGCTCTTTCGTGGTTTAAGAAATCGGTGTTTTCGTTGAAAACTAAAATATCATTTGGGCTGTGTCGTTCTAAAACAGCCGTTTGTACAATGCCTTTTGCCAGAGCAGTCGGAACGTCTTTCATGGAGTGTACTGCAATATCAATCGTTTTGTTGAGAAGTGCAATATCGAGGGTTTTTGTAAAAACTCCAGTAATTCCGAGTTCGTAAAGTGGTTTGTCAAGAATAATATCTCCTTCTGATTTTACTTTTACAATTTCAGTTTTGTACCCTAAATCATTGAGCTTTTTTTCGACTGTGTGAGCTTGCCACAAGGCTAATTGGCTTTCACGAGTTCCGATTCTGATTGTTTTTTCCAAGGTCTTGTTTTTTAGGCACGAATTTCGGAAATTTTCGTGAATGATATGAATAAAATAAGTATGAAGGTATGTTAACTAACCGTGTTTTCTAATCCGAATACCTTTTCAATCCACTCGATGCTTTCTTCGAGCGGTGTGCTTTCATCTTTGAGATGGTTAGCAAAATGTGTAGTTATTTTTTGAATAATTCGGTTAGAAATTATTTCTGCTTGTTGTTCGTCAAAATTGCTGATTTTTTTCTTCTGAAAATCAAGTTCAGCTTCTTTGATGAGATTTAGCTTTTCTTTTAAGGCATTGATGGTTGGAGCAAATTTTCTAGCATTAGTCCACTCAAAAAACTCGCCTTTAATCTCCTCGATGATGTTTTCTGCCTCTGGAATAAAATTCTTTCTGTTCTCAAGGGTTGAATCCGTAATTTTTGAAAGCTCATCTAAATGGACTAGCGTTATATTAGGATGATTTGCTAGACTTTCATCTACATTTTTCGGAATCGATAAATCGAGAACTAAAATCGGTTTCTGAGGATTTAGATTCTCGGGAGTGATAGTAGGTTTGTCTGCTCCAGTTGCTACTACTAAAATATCTGTGTTTTCTAATTCTTTCGAAAGCTGACTATATTCTTTTACGATGAGGTTTAATTTTCCTGCAATTTTATCTGCTTTTTCTCTAGTTCGGTTAATGAGTGTAATGTGTTCGTTTTTGGTGTGTTTAACCAAGTTTTCACAAGTATTTCTTCCGATTTTACCCATGCCAAAAAGGAGAATGTTTTTAGAAGAGATTTCGTTAACCGTATTCATAATGTACTGAACCGAAGCAAAAGAAACAGAAGTGGCGCCTGAACTTAATTCGGTTTCATTTTTAATTCTTCTGCTTGCCTGAATGACCGAATTTACGAGTCTTTCGGTATAAGCAGTAGAGAGCCCATTTGCTTTAGATTCTACAAAGCCTGATTTTATCTGACCCACTATTTCGAAATCTCCTAAAATCTGGCTATCCAACCCAGTTCCGACTCTAAAAATATGATTTACAGCATCTTGATTTTTATATACATAACCGACTTTCTGAAAGTCTTCGACAGTTCCTGAACTGTTATCGCACAAAAGTTTGATGAGCTCAAAAGGATGATTTGCATAGCCATAAATTTCGGTTCGATTACAAGTAGAAATTACTAAAACACCTTCAAGGTTGTTTTCTGCTGCTTGTAAAAGAACAGTGTTCTTTGCAACTGAATTCAAATTGAATTTACCTCGGATTTCAGCATCTGCTTTTAGGTAGCTCAATCCAATGCAGTAAAAAGTTAGGTGTTTGCTCATTCTCTTTTTTCTAAACTAAAGACTCTCACAGACTAAAAATTATTTAAAAACTGAAGCAATCTGTGATTGTTATAAATCAGATGCAAAAATAGAGCTAACCGTTTTATAAAAATAACGCTAGGAGTTCTTTTTTTGTCGCTTTAGGTTTTTTAAATAAAATGTTATTCTTAAAACAGCTATTTATTGTACATTTGCAATAAAATCAGTGGATACAAAGCTATTTATATAGAATCATTCTAAATAACAAGGTAATTGTTTCTCTCAAAAATACAAATTAAAAAATACCGCTATGAGTTCTTATGACGAAATCGATATAGAAGATAATTTTATGGTTCTCCGTTTTTGGAACAATGATGCAGAACGGTTTAATTTTCAGCGGCTTATAAATTCTGATTTAATACAATTTCATTTTGGTATTAAAGGAAAAGCAAGTTTTGTGTTTAATGAAGGGAGATACACATTACCTCTTGTAGAATCGTCTTCACTTTTTTTGTACAACCCACAGAAGGAACTACCTGTCAATCTAGATATCGAACCAAATTCACACGTAATTTCGTTGTTTATACCTATTAAAAAGTTCCACAGACTTTTTTCTGAACAAGCTGATTATATTCCGTTTTTGAGCAAGGAAAACGAACAAAAAAAATATTACAAAGAGGAGAATGTTTCTTCTTCAATGATGATTGTTTTAAATCAAATGTTGAATTACGATTCTCATTCACCTGTCAAAAAACTGTATATCAAGGGAAAAACCTACGAGTTATTGAGTCTATATTTTAATAAAAACGAAGGAACGGATATCGAACAATGCCCATTTTTAGCAGACGAAGATAATGTGCTGAAAATACGCAAAGCCAAAGACATCGTCATTAGCAATATGGCAGAACCTCCTGGATTACAAGAATTGGCCGATCAAGTCGGAATTTCGCTCAAAAAACTAAAAATGGGCTTTAAACAAATTTACGGAGACAGCGTATATAGTTTTCTGCTGGATTATAAGCTTGAATATGCCCGAAAATTGTTAGATTCTGGCTCCTATAACGTAAATGAAGTGGGGTTGAAAATAGGTTACAGCACTTCGAGTCATTTTATTTCTGCTTTTAAAAAGAAATTCGGAATTACACCCAAAAAATACTTAATGTCGATTGAGATAAATGCTTAAAAATGAAAGAAAAATTTTATACTTACATTCAACAATTACAAGATACAATTTGTCAAACGTTAGAAGAAATTGACGGAGGTTCTAAATTTCAAGAAGATTTATGGAATAGAGAGCAAGGAGGTGGAGGGAGAACCCGAGTAATCGAAAACGGGAATGTTTTTGAAAAAGGAGGCGTAAATATCTCTAAAGTGTATGGAGAACTTCCTAAAGCCATGCAGGATTATTTTAAGGTTGAGGATGTCAACTTTTTTGCTTGTGGTTTGAGTTTGGTATTGCACCCAAAAAATCCGTTTACACCAACTGTTCACGCAAATTGGAGGTATTTTGAAATGTATGACAAAGAAGGAAATGTCGTAAAAAGTTGGTTTGGTGGAGGTCAGGATTTAACACCTTATTATTTGTTTGAACAAGATGCAATTCATTTTCATACCATCAGCAAAAAAGCGTGTGATAAGCACAATTCGGAGTTTTATCCGAAATACAAAAAACAATGTGATGAATATTTCTGGAACACACATCGCAACGAATCACGAGGAATCGGAGGTTTGTTTTTTGATTATTTACAACCCAATGATGAAATGTCTTCTGAAAAATGGTTTAATTTTGTAACCGAAATCGGAGATAGTTTTTTAGAGGCTTATGTTCCGATTGTCGAAAGAAGAAAAGATATTCCGTATACTGAAGAAAACCGAAAATGGCAAGAAATCCGTAGAGGACGTTATGTGGAGTTTAATTTAATTCACGACAAAGGAACCCTTTTCGGACTAAAAACTAACGGAAGAATCGAAAGTATATTAATGAGTTTGCCTCCTCACGTACAATGGGTTTATGACCATCAACCCGAAAAAGGAAGCGTAGAAGAAAAACTAATTAAAGTATTGAAAAATCCTGTTGATTGGATAGGTTAGTTTACAGTTTATAGTTCACAGTTCACAGTTTACAGTTTACAGTTTACGGTTTACAGTGGACAGTTAAAAAGTGAAAATTATGATAGATTATAGAAAATATAATGTTTGGCAAAAATCACATCAGTTGGTTTTAGATGTTTATGCTTTAACTTCAGATTTTCCGAAATCAGAGCAATTTAATTTAGTATCACAAATAAGCCGGGCAGTAGTTTCCATTCCTACGAATATTGTTGAAGGCTGTGGCAGACAAACCCAAAAAGAATTGATGAGGTTTTTATATATCTCTTCAGGTTCTGCCCACGAATTAGAATATCTTATTTTGTTGAGTGTTGATTTAGGATTTTTAAAAGAAGAAGACACATCAAAAGTAAAACAGGAAATAATCGAAATAAAGAAAATGTTAGCCTCTTTAATCCGAAAAATAAACGAAACTTTGTAAACCGTAAACTAAAATGAAAAGACCAAGAATATTACGAAAAAACGAATCCACTAGAAGTCTAATCAGAGAAACTCATTTAAGTGTGAATGATTTTATCGTTCCGCTTTTTGTAACCGAAGGAGAAAATATAAAAGAGGAAATCCTTTCCATGCCTAATTATTTCCGTTTGAGCTTGGATAATTTAGAGAAAGAAGTAAAAGAGCTTTGGGATTTAGGACTGAAATGTGTTTTACTTTTTGTGAAAGTTCCTGATAACCTAAAAGATAATCAAGGAACCGAAGCCATTAACCCTAACGGACTAATGCAAAGAGCTATTAAAGCAGTCAAAAAAACTGTCCCAGAAATGGTGGTGATGACCGATGTAGCTCTTGACCCGTATTCGAGTTTTGGACATGACGGAGTAGTAGAAAACGGAGAAATCATAAATGATAAAACCGTAGATATATTGGCAGAAATGAGTCTTTCGCACGCAGAAGCAGGAGCAGATTTTGTAGCTCCCAGCGATATGATGGACGGAAGAATTAAAGCGATTCGTAAAATACTAGAACGAAATAATTTTCCAAATGTCGGAATTATGAGTTATAGTGCTAAATATGCTTCAGCTTTTTATGGACCCTTTAGAGATGCCTTGGATTCTGCTCCCGGATTTGGTGACAAAAAAACATATCAAATGGATTATGCCAACCGATTAGAGGCTGTTAAAGAAACCTTGTTAGACGTAAAAGAAGGTGCCGATATTGTAATGGTAAAACCAGGACTTCCGTATTTGGATATTGTCAGAGAAGTGAAGAATGCAGTTCATCTTCCGGTTTCGGTATATCAGGTTTCAGGAGAATATGCCATGATAAAAGCCGCTGCCGAAAAAGGATGGTTAGATCACGATGCCGTAATGATCGAACAATTATATGCTTTTAAAAGAGCAGGAGCAGATCTTATTGCAAGTTATTTTGCCAAAGAATATGCCCAACTAATTGCTAAACAGGAATAATTTGTATTTTTGCGACTCACAGAAAACGAAATTTTTATGAAAAAAATTGTATTAGGATTATTGGTTGTTGCTGGAGCTTTTACAGCTAAAGCACAATACAAAAGTGAAGTGAAATTTAATATTGCCAACGTTATCGCGATTGAATCGGTAGAAATTGGATATGAGTATTTTCTGGATGACAATCAGTCCATAGGAGCGGAGATCCATATTAATGATCGTTTTTCGTACAACACTGAAAAAGAAGGTAAAGAGTTTGATACAAATAGCTTTTTAGTGAATTACAACTATTATTTTAACCCAGAAGAGAAAGGGAGTTTTTATGCATATCCGTTCTTAAAATACCGTTTTGGAGAACACAAAGACATCACTAAAGGAGATACAGATATGGATTCGTTTATTATCGGATTAGGTGCGGGTTATAAATGGGCTTGGAACGATAAATTTACGATTGCCCCTTATGCAAGTATTGCAAGAAACTTTAGTGAAGACGTAAACGATAGATTTTCGGGTATTGAAGCTAATGCAGGAGTTTCTGTAGGATATAGATTTTAATAGTACAGCTTAATAAATAAAAAAGGTCGCAAATAATTTGCGACCTTTTTTATTTATTAAATTTTTTAGGCATACCATATAGTTCTTGGAATAGAACAAATTGTAATTTTTATAGTAATTAAAATTTCTCACAAAGTTGCAAAGCGACTGTATTGAAGAAAAATTCTTTGTGGCTTTGCGAAAAAATCATAACATTTATAAGAAAAAACAAATCCACAGGTATTATACAATTGATTTTCAGCGATTTATTATTTGTATTTATCGAAAGATTCTGATTATTGATTATTTAGTTTAGAGTGTTTTTTACCATAAAAGAAATAAATAGTAATTCCTATTGCTAGCCAAATGAGCAACCTCCACCAACTTTCAGCTTCTAACGAAAACATTAAATAACCACAAACTACAACTCCAGCGATCGGTACAAAAGGAACTAAAGGAGTTCGGAATGCTCTGGGAGCATCAGGCATTTTTTTACGCATTACCAGAATTCCAATACAAACTAAAGAAAAAGCGAATAAAGTCCCGATACTTACCATATGCCCTAAGTCTTTAATAGGAACAAATCCTGCAAAAATACTCACGAAAAACATAAAGAAAATATTTGTTTTCCATGGTGTACGGAATTTAGTATGAATTTGTCCAAAGAATTTAGGTAGTAATCCGTCATTACTCATAGAGTAAAACACTCTACTTTGTCCCATAAGCATTACTAATATAACCGATGTATATCCAGCCAAAATAGCTACGATAAGACCTGTTTGTAAAAAATCATATCCAGTAACCGCAAAAGCTGTGGCAGCAGGTGAGGCATCACCAGCAAAAGTTTGATAAGGAACAAGTCCAGTCATTACATATGAAAATAAAACATATAGAATAGTACAGATAACTAAAGAACCTAATATTCCAATAGGCATACCTTTTTGAGGGTTTTTGGCTTCTTGTGCTGCTGTTGATACAGCATCAAATCCAATAAAAGCAAAGAAAACTAAGGCTGCCCCTGCTGCAATTCCAGGGAGACCTCCAAATTTATCCCCTGTGTTTTCAGGAATAAACGGAGTGTGAAATTCCGGATTTATAAATTTCCATCCCAGAATAATAAATATCAAAACAACCGCTACTTTTACGACAACCAAGATGTTATTTACGAAAGCTGATTCTTTGGTTCCTCTCATAAGTAAAAGCGAAAGTAGGCAAACAATAAAAATAGCGGGTAAATTTATAATTCCTCCTTCGGCTGGGGCGGATGAGAATTCAGGAGGAATTGCCATATTGTATTGAGATAAGAGTTGATTGAGATAGGAAGACCAACTCACTCCAACTGTAGCTGCTCCCAGAGCATATTCTAAAACTAAATCCCACCCAATAATCCAAGCTAAAAACTCTCCCATTGTAGCATAAGAATAGGTATAGGCGCTACCAGCAACAGGAATCATTGAAGCAAATTCAGCATAACAAAGACCTGCAAAAGCACAACCAGCCGCAGCTAATACAAAAGAGAGGGTTACTGCAGGTCCGGCATGATCAGCGGCAGCAATTCCAGTAAGCGAAAATAATCCCGCTCCAATAATGGCGCCAATCCCTAGGGCTACCAAGGCTCTTGATGACAGTGTTCTCTTTAGTCCTTTTTCTGATTCTGAAGCCTCGCTTTGTAATTGAGACAATGATTTCGTTTTCCAAATAGACATAGTTAAGTTTTTGTTGGTTTTTAGAACCCAAATATAGTTTTTTTACAGAATAATGAACAAAAAAATATGTTTTTAGTTTTTATAAGGTCCTTGTGTTTTTGGATTTTATTTGCACGAATCCTTCATTTTTTACTAGATTACTCCTTAAAACATTAAAACAAAAACTTATCTTTGCGGTTTTATTTTAATCCTAAAGCGAAAATGAAAGCAGGAATTGTAGGCCTACCAAATGTAGGAAAATCAACACTTTTCAATTGTTTGTCGAATGCAAAAGCACAAAGTGCAAACTTCCCGTTTTGTACTATTGAACCAAATGTTGGAGTGGTAAACGTACCTGATCCAAGGTTAGAAAAATTATCTGAATTAGTAAATCCCGAAAGAGTACAACCAGCAACGGTTGAAATCGTAGATATTGCCGGACTGGTGAAAGGAGCCAGTAAAGGAGAAGGATTAGGAAACCAGTTTTTAGGAAATATTAGAGAGTGTAATGCTATTATTCATGTACTCCGTTGTTTTGATAATGATAATATTGTCCATATAGAAGGAGGAGTAAACCCAGTTAGAGATAAAGAAATTATTGATATTGAGCTGCAGTTAAAAGATCTTGAAACGGTAGAGAAACGTTTGGAAAAAACCAAACGCGCTGCCAAAACAGGAAATAAAGAAGCGCAAGCTGAAGAATCACTGTTAGAAAGAATCAGAAAGGCATTACTAGAAGCTAAATCAGCCCGAACGGTTGTTCCAAATAATGAAGATGAGGTTGAAATGATGGAGAGTTTTCAACTGATTACGACCAAACCGGTTTTATATGTTTGTAATGTTGATGAAGGTTCTGCAGTAAACGGGAATCAATATGTGGAGCAGGTAAAAGAACTGGTAAAAGACGAAAATACAGAGGTTATTGTTTTGGCAGTAGCTACAGAAGCTGATATCACAGAACTTGAATCATACGAAGAAAGACAAATGTTTTTAGAAGATATGGGGTTAACTGAACCAGGAGTATCGGTACTTATACGTTCTGCCTATAAGCTTCTAAAACAACAGACTTATTTTACTGCAGGAGTTAAGGAGGTTCGTGCATGGACAATAAATGTTGGAGATACAGCTCCTAAAGCCGCTGGGGTTATACATACTGATTTTGAAAAGGGGTTTATCAGAGCAGAAGTAATTGCTTATGATGATTATGTGAGTTATGGCTCCGAATCTAAAGTTAAAGAAGCTGGGAAACTTCGTGTAGAAGGGAAAGAATATATTGTAAAAGATGGAGATGTAATGCATTTCCGTTTTAATGTGTAATAGTGTGCTACACTTTTATAGATAAATAAAATACTCGGAAGCAGAGCTCTAATTAAACTTTTATAAGATGAACAAAATATTAGCTTTTGCAGGAAGTAGTAGCAAAAACTCAATAAATAAAAAACTAGTAACCTATGTTGCTAGTTTATTCGAAAACGTTGAAATTGAAATTTTAGATTTAAATGATTACGAACTCCCTTTGTATAGTATTGATAAGGAAAAAGAGTTGGGTAAACCTGAGTTGGTAACAAAGTTTTTGCAAAAAATTTCAGAGGCGGATTTGATTATATTGTCTTTAGCAGAACATAACGGAAATTTTTCGGTTGCTTTCAAAAACCTTTTTGATTGGTCATCAAGATGGGGAGTAAAGGTTTTTCAGCAAAAACCATTATTGCTTATGGCTACTTCAAACGGAGCAAGAGGAGGGAAATCAGTTTTAGAAATTGCAGAAAAGCGATTTCCGTTCGATGGAGCGGAAATTAAAGGAGTTTTCTCGTTAGCTAAATTTTCAGAGAATTTTGATGTAGAAACCAACAAGATTTCGGATGCTGATTTTGACAATACAATCAAAACTATCGTCTCAAAAATCCAGTCTGATTTGTAAAGTTGCATATAACGCTAGGTTGTATGCAAACCTCATTTTTATCGGGTTGTTCTGACAACTAGAGCGTCAGGGTACTTTTTGATTATCTCCAATCTGTTGCGATCGGCATCTATTTTGGATTTGAAATTCCCTACCTGTACCTTGTAATTTGGAGAGCTAAAGATTATAGTTGCATCGAGTTCTCTATAATTCTTCTTGAATTCATTTAATACTTTTCTGGCATTATTTCCGTCTCCATAAAAGATTTGGATTTTATATTTATCTGTTGTGGTGATCGATGAGTTTATTTTTCTTTTTTCACTTAATAAATTTTCAAACCTTGAATCTTGTTCAATATTAACTTGAGCTGTTAAATTATTGCTGTTCAAAGCAATTAGAAAGATTATAAATAAGGCTGATTTTGTGTGTAAAAATTTCATAACAAATTATATTTTAGACAAATGTACCATTTAAAAATTAAATTCTAAACCGACACCTTGTTTAGAATCGTTATAAATTAACCTAATAAGGTGCGTTTGGACTTTGAGAATAGGGTTTAAGTCGTATTTTTGTGAAAATTTTCTAAAAAAAGAGTGCGCTTTTCTGTATAGATATAGAAAAAAGCGTGCCAAATACAAACGATAATCGTTTTTAGATATGAAAAAATTGGGGAACCACAGTTCTGTGTTTAGAATTTTCTTATTGAGTTTGTTTTTTGTTTTAAGTACATCAGCAGATGTATTTGCCCAAGAAGGAGATGCAGCGGCAGGAAAAGCATTGTTTAATACACATTGTGCTGCTTGTCACCATTTGGATAAAAAAATGACAGGTCCTGCGCTTAGAGGGGTAACCGAGAGGCTTGACAATGATTGGTTGCACAAGTGGATTCACAATAGTGCAGAAATGGTGAAATCGGGAGATGCTTATGCTGTTAAGATTTTTGATGAGTATAATGGTTCTCCGATGACTGCCTTTCCACAGTTATCTACAGCTGATATTGATAACATTTTAGCTTATACGGCTGAAGCTAAAGTAGAGCCTGCGGTTGTGGCAAGTACGGGGGCAAATGCAAATTCTGGAGCTTCAGATGATTCTACAAACACTTTAGTTCTTGGAGCTTTAATTTTAGTTCTTTTGGTTTTGGTCGCTATGCTTTATATGGTGAACAAAGGACTTAAGGATATTGCAAGAGCAAAAGGTGTAGAATTGGCAGAGCCTAAAGGGAATTTATGGCAAGCTTTTGTTAAGAATCAGTTTTTGGTTTTTGTTTCTGTAATATTCCTGCTTCTTTCAGGAGCGTACTTTGGTTATGGATATTTAATGCAGGTGGGTATTGATAAAGGTTATCAACCAATTCAACCCATTCATTATTCGCATAAAATCCATGCAGGAGACAATCAAATTGATTGTAAATACTGTCACTCTTCTGCTCGTACAAGTAAAACAGCAGGAATCCCTTCGCTTAATGTGTGTATGAATTGTCACGAAAACATTTCGGACTATAATGGTGATGAAGATTTAGCTAATGGATACACTAAGGCATTTTATACGGCTGAAATTCAGAAACTTTATGAGGCTGTAGGTTGGGACCCGGCTACTCGTACTTATTCTAAAGAGCCAAAACCAGTTAAATGGGTTCGTATTCATAATCTTCCTGATTTTGTTTACTTTAACCACTCACAGCACGTTTCGGTTGCTGGATTAGAGTGTCAGACCTGTCACGGGGCAGTTGAATCTATGGAAATTCTGGAGCAACATGCAACACTTTCTATGGGCTGGTGTGTAGACTGTCATAGATCTACAAATATCAAAGTGGAAGGAAATGAGTATTACGAACAAATTCACGCTGAACTTGCTACAAAATATGGAGTTGATAAACTGACTGTTGCTCAAATGGGAGGTTTAGAGTGTGGAAAATGTCATTATTAATCAAAAGACTTAAATTATCTTACAATATGTCATCAAACAAAAAATACTGGAAAAGTGTTGAGGAGCTGAACGAAAATAGCTCTATTGTTGAGACGCTTAAGAATAACGAATTTGTTGAACCGATTCCTACAGATGAATTCTTAGGAGATGAGAAGTTACTTGCTTCTTCTTCAACAACAAGACGTGATTTCTTGAAATATGTTGGTTTCAGTACAGCAGCAGCATCTCTTGCAGCTTGTGAAGGGCCAGTTGTTAAATCAATTCCTTACGTAGTACAGCCAGAAGAAATTATTCCTGGAGTGGCAGACTATTATGCTACAACAATGGCTGATGGATTTGATTTTGCAAACATTCTTGTCAAAACAAGAGAAGGACGTCCTATCAAGATAGAAAATAACAATATGCCAGGATCGAGAATAAGTGCTAATGCGCGTGTTCACGCTTCGGTTTTGTCTATGTATGATAGTTTGCGTCTTAAAAATGCAAAAATTGACGGAACAGACGCTTCGTGGAAAGATGTTGATGCTAAAGTGAAAAAGTCTTTGGCAGAAGCTCAATCTTCAGGAGGACAAATTGTTCTTTTGACAGGAACAATGGCAAGTCCGTCTACAGATAAAATAATACAAGAATTTATTACTAAATATCCAACCGCAAAGCATGTAGTTTATGATGCGGTTTCTTGTTCTGAAGCCTTGGATGCTTTTGAAGAAGTTTTTGGAGAAAGAGCTTTGGCTGAATATGATTTTTCAAAAGCTGATGTGGTTGTTTCTGTAGGAGCTGACATATTAGGAGACTGGCAAGGAGGAGGATATGATAATGGATATGCTAAAAAACGTATTCCAGTAAACGGAAAAATGTCTAAGCATATTCAGTTTGAAGCCAACATGAGTTTGTCAGGTGCTAATGCAGACAGACGTTACTCAATGAATGTAGCACAACAAAGATTAGCTTTAGTAAAAATATATGGGATTATCACAGGTAATGCCGTTACTGTGCCAGGTCTTGAAAGAGAAGAGCAAGTAGTAAATGCTGCTAATGAACTTAAAAGGGCTGGGAGCAAAGGTGTTTTTGTTACTGGATTAGATGATAAGAATGCCCAAGTACTAGCTATTGCTATAAATCAAGCGTTGGCAAGTGAGGCGTTTGATACCAATACTACAAGACAAATTAGAAAAGGAAATGCTAAAGCAGTTGCACAACTTCTAGCGGACCTAAATGCAGGACAAGTTCATACACTTATTATGAGTGGAGTAAATCCTGTATATTCACTTCCGAACGGAACTGAATTTGCTGAAGCAATTAAAAAAGCTAAAACTTCTGTTGTGTTTTCTTTAAAAGAAGACGAGACAGTTAAAGCATCTAATATTGCTGTGGCTTTACCTCATTATTTAGAATCTTGGGGAGATGTAAGCATTGTAAAAGGAAATTATAGTGTTATGCAACCGACTATTCGTCCGTTGTTTGATTCTAAACAATTACAAGAAGCTTTACTTTCTTGGACAGATAATGATACTTCGTATTACGATTACTTAAAAGAATTCTGGACAACTTCGATTCTTCAAGGAAAAACTTGGAATCAAGCTGTTCATGACGGAATATTTGTTTCAGAAACTACTTCAACAAATATTGGTAGTGTATTAAATGCTACAGAAGCGGTTACTGAATTACTAAAACCTTCGCAATCTGGAGATTTTGATGTTGTTCTTTATACTAAAATTGGTATGGGTGATGGACAACAAGCAAACAATCCTTGGTTGCAAGAATTCCCTGATCCAGTTACCCGTGTTTCATGGGATAACTATGCAACAATGAACAGAATTGATGCAGAAAATCTAGGAGTGAAAAACAGAAACGTAGCCAATGGAGGGCTAGATGGGAACTATATCACCATTGAGGTAGATGGAACTAAACTTGAAAACATCCCGGTGATTATTCAGCCAGGACAAGCTCAAGGAACTATCGGTCTTTCTTTGGGATATGGAAGAAAAGAAGGAATGAAATCTGAAATGCAAGTAGGGGTTAATGCTTATACTTTGTATAAAGGACTTAAAAATACACAAAGAGCATCTGTGTCTAAAGACAATAGCAAATGGCATGAATTTGCATGTGTTCAGTTGCACAGAACTCTAATGGGAAGAGGAGATATCGTTAAGGAAACCACATTAGATGTGTTTAATAGCGAAGAAGCTAAAGTTTGGAATCCTGTCCCAATGGTATCTTTAGATCACAAACCTATTGAGGCATCAAAAGTAGATATTTGGGAATCGTTTGACAGAACTGTTGGACATCACTTTAAATTATCTATTGACTTGAATGCTTGTACTGGGTGTGGAGCATGTGTTATTGCTTGTCATGCTGAAAACAACGTTCCTGTTGTAGGAAAATCAGAAGTTAGACGCTCTCGTGATATGCATTGGTTACGTATTGATAGATACTATTCGTCAGAAGAAACATTTGCTGATGATATGGTTAAGAAAACAAGTGCAAAAGGACTGTTTGACAATGTTGAAACTTACGGAGAATTAGAAAATCCAGCAGATAACCCTCAAGTGGCTTTCCAACCAGTAATGTGTCAGCACTGTAATCACGCACCTTGTGAAACAGTATGTCCAGTAGCAGCGACATCACACGGAAGACAAGGTCAAAACCATATGGCATATAACCGTTGTGTAGGAACTCGTTACTGTGCAAACAACTGTCCATATAAAGTAAGACGTTTTAACTGGTTCTTATATAGTAAAAATCCTGAATTCGATTACAATATGAATGATGATTTAGGACGTATGGTTCTAAACCCTGATGTTGTAGTTCGTTCTCGTGGAGTTATGGAGAAATGTTCTTTCTGTATTCAATCTACTCAAGCAGTTATCCTTAAGGCTAAACGCGAGGGTAGAGTTGTAGAGAGTGAAGAGTTTAATAATGCTGTTGCTTGTTCTGCAGCGTGTGGAAGCGGAGCTATGGTATTTGGAGACGTAAACGACAAAACAAGTCAAGTTGCTAAATTAGCGGAAGACGAAAGAATGTATCACCTGTTGGAGCATATCGGTACTAAACCAAATGTATTCTATCAGGTAAAAGTAAGAAACGTATAATTGAACAAATAATTAAAAGATAAAGTAAAGGATTATGTCTCATTACGAAGCACCCATAAGAAAGCCTTTAGTTTTAGGAAGTAAAACCTACCACGACGTTACTGTTGATATAGCTCGTCCGGTAGAAGGTAAAGCAAATAAACAATGGTGGACTGTATTTCTGATAGCATTAACGGCCTTTTTATGGGGAGTTGGTTCTATGGCTTATACAATATCTACTGGTATTGGAACATGGGGATTAAATAAAACAATTGGTTGGGCTTGGGATATTACCAACTTTGTATGGTGGGTAGGTATCGGACACGCAGGAACCCTTATTTCGGCGGTACTTTTGTTATTCCGCCAAAAATGGAGATTTGCAATTAACCGTTCAGCTGAAGCGATGACTATCTTTTCGGTTGTTCAGGCAGGTCTTTTCCCGATTATTCACATGGGACGTCCTTGGTTAGGATATTGGGTACTTCCTGTACCAAACCAATTTGGATCGTTATGGGTAAATTTTAACTCTCCGTTACTTTGGGACGTATTTGCGATTTCAACCTATCTTTCAGTATCATTGGTATTCTGGTGGACAGGACTTTTGCCAGATTTTGCAATGATTAGAGATAGAGCAATTACGCCATTTAATAAAAAAATATATTCTATCCTTTCATTTGGATGGAGTGGTAGAGCAAAAGACTGGCAACGTTTCGAAGAAGTGTCTTTGGTTTTAGCTGGATTGGCAACACCGCTGGTGCTTTCAGTACATACTATTGTATCTTTTGACTTTGCAACATCTGTAATCCCAGGTTGGCATACTACTATCTTGCCACCGTATTTCGTTGCAGGAGCTATCTTCTCGGGGTTTGCAATGGTAAATACGCTTCTTATCATTATGAGAAAAGTATGTAATCTTGAAGATTATATTACAATTCAACATATCGAATTGATGAATATCGTAATTATGATTACAGGTTCTATTGTTGGTATTGCTTATATTACAGAGCTTTTTGTAGCTTGGTATTCAGGAGTTGAATATGAACAATATGCTTTCTTAAACAGAGCGACTGGGCCTTATTGGTGGTCATACTGGTTGATGATGACTTGCAACGTTATTTCTCCGCAAGTAATGTGGTTCAAAAAAATTAGAACCAGTATTATGGTTTCGTTCATTATTTCGATTGTAGTAAACGTAGGAATGTGGTTTGAGCGTTTTGTAATTATCGTTACGTCTCTTCACAGAGATTATTTACCATCATCTTGGACAATGTTTCAACCTACATTTGTTGATATCGGAATTTATATCGGAACTATTGGATTCTTCTTCGTATTGTTTTTATTATATTCTAGAAGTTTCCCTGTTATATCACAGGCTGAGGTTAAAACAATCTTGAAGTCTTCAGGAGATAACTACAAAAGAGAAAGAGACCAAAAAGCAAACGATCATTCACATAATCATTAATAGAGAAATGAGCAATAAAGTTATTCACGTACTATATAATGATGATGACGTACTGTTAGATGCGGTACAAACAACGCGTTCTGCACATCATCATATTGAGGAAGTTTATACACCTTTCCCAGTTCACGGATTGGATAAAGCAATGGGGCTTGCACCAACAAGAATTGCAATTTGTGCTTTTATGTATGGCCTTGTAGGACTTTCGTTTGCAACCTGGTTGTTGAATTTTATTATGATTGAAAATTGGCCTCAAGATATTGGAGGTAAACCAAGTTTCAGTTTTATTCAAAATATGCCTGCTTTTGTGCCAATTATGTTTGAGCTTACTGTGTTTTTTGCAGCTCACCTTATGGTACATACTTTTTATATGAGAAGTAAATTATGGATTGGTAAAAAAGCAGAAAATCCTGACCCAAGAACTACAGATGACCATTTTTTGATGGAAGTTGCAGTTCATGGAGATGAGCAGGAAATGATTGCGTTTTTTGAAAAAACGGGAGCTGTAGAAATTAAAGTAGTTGACAAGCATTAATATATTGCTATGAAGAATTTATATAAAATAACATTACTGGTAGCTATATCCGCAACGGTTGTTTCTTGTTTTAATGATAAGAAACCAAACTATCAGTTCTTTCCGAATATGTATGAATCGGTAGCTTACGAAACCTATACAGAATCTGGTGCTTTCCAAAATGGACAAGCAGCCCAACTTCCTGCAGAAGGAAGTATTCCAAGAGGTTTTGAACCTTATGAATATCCAAATACAACCGAAGGCTTAGAAGCTGCTAGAGCAACTTTAGTTTCTCCTTTAGCAGAAGCAGATTATGATGAAGTAAGAGCAAAATCGCTTTATACAATCTATTGTGCCGTTTGTCATGGAGATAAAGGAGATGGACAAGGGATTTTAGCAAAAAGAGAGAAGTTTCTTGGAGTTCCTAGCTATAAGGATAGGCCACTTACAGAAGGAAGTGCGTTTCATGTAATTACTTATGGACTAAACGCTATGGGATCTCATGCTAATCAGCTAAATCAAGAAGAACGTTGGCAGGTTTCACGCTACGTGATGAGTTTAAAAGCAGAATAATAATTTGTAGAACACTATTTTTTCAGATATGTACACTTTTTCAGGTAAACTAAAAACACTATCTTTCATTTTGATGATTGTAGGGGCTTTGGGAATAGGATATGGATTCTTTTCTGCTCCGAAATCCGTTCAAGAGGTAGAACAACTTTTAGAAAAAGAACACGAGGCTCATCATGCACACGGGGGCGGTCACGACCATCACGAAGTGTCTAAAGAGGAACATGATGCTCATGTAGCTCATGTTTATCATCAAGAGGCTAACAAACCTTGGTCAGCACTTTATGTGGCAGCAATTTTCTTTTTCTTGATCTCTATCGGAGTATTAGCTTTTTATGCTATCCAACATGCTTCTCAAGCGGGTTGGTCTCCAGTTGTATTCAGAGTAATGGAAGGTATTACTGCATATGTTCCGGTCGGAGCAGTTATTATGCTATTGTTGTTTTTAGCTTCAACATTACATTTAAATCACAATCATTTGTTCGTTTGGATGGACAAAGAAGTGGTGGCTAACGATGTAATTATTCAAGGGAAAACAGGATTTTTAAATATTCCTTTCTTTTTAATAAGAGCGGTAATCTTTTTAGCGGGTTGGTCTTGGTACCGTCATGTGTCTAGAAAAATTTCTATTAGACAAGATAATGAACCTGAAAATGTAACTTTCTTACATAAGAAAATGGTTAAGGCTTCGGCTGCATTTTTGGTATTCTTCATCGTAACAGAATCTATCGCATCTTGGGATTGGATTATGTCAGTTGATCCTCACTGGTACAGTACTTTATTTGGATGGTATGTGTTTGCAAGTTTCTTTGTAAGCGGAATCACTGTTATTACGTTAATTACAATTTATTTGAAATCAAAAGGATTATTAGAATATGTAAATAAAAGTCATCTACAAGATTTGGCTAAATTTATGTTTGCTATCAGTATTTTTTGGACTTACCTTTGGTTCTCTCAATTTATGTTGATTTGGTATTCAAATATTCCTGAAGAGGTAACTTATTTCATTCAAAGGATAGAAGATTATAATTTGCCTTTCTTTGGAATGGTAGTGCTTAACTTGGTTTTCCCGTTGGTTATTCTAATGAATGCAGATTTCAAAAAAGTAAATTGGATAGTGGTTTTTGTTGGAATAGTTATTCTGTTTGGTCACTATTTGGATTTCTTCAATATGATTATGCCTGCAACAGTAGGAGATAGATGGTTTATCGGAATTCCTGAGATAAGTTCAGTATTATTCTTTTTAGGGTTGTTTATTTTTATAGTGTTCAATGCACTTTCTAAACATTCATTACTAGCGAAGAATAATCCGTTAATCGAAGAGAGTAAACATTTTCATTACTAATATTTAAAGAAATAAACAGATGACAAGTTTATTAGTTGTTATAGTTTTAATTTTATTGGGAGTTGCTATTTGGCAAATTTCTAAAATCTACTCATTAACCCAAGTTGGAGCTGGAGTTAAAATTGATGACTCACAGGTTGCCAATGATAAAGACAATAGTGTCAACGGATACTTAATGTTCGGATTTTTGGTATTTATCTATATCTTCACCATATACGGATTATTTAAATGGGGCGGATTAGTACTTATAAGTAATTCAGCTGCAGAACACGGTAAAGACGTCGATAACTTAATGATGATTTCATTTATAATGATTTTTGTCGTTCAGTTTATAACTCAAGCGCTATTACATTACTTCGCTTTTAAATACAGAGGAGTTGAAGGAAGAAAAGCTCTTTATTTTGCAGATAATAATAGATTAGAGGCTATTTGGACAATTGTCCCTGTAATTGCGTTGAGTGTTTTGATTCTTTACGGACTTTATACTTGGAATAACGTGATGTTTGTTGATCCAGAAGAAGAAGACGTTATCTATATTGAGCTATATGCAAAACAATTTAGCTGGGAAGCTCGTTATGCAGGTGAAGACAATGCTTTAGGTAAAGCTAACGTTCGGTTAATTGAAGGAATCAATACGGTTGGAGTAGATATGGCAGACCCAAATGCTAAAGATGATATTGTTACTAATGAATTGCATTTGCCAGTAGGTAAAAGAGTGGTTTTCAAGATTCGTTCTCAAGACGTACTGCACTCAGCTTATATGCCTCACTTTAGAGCACAAATGAACTGTGTTCCAGGGATGGTAACTCAATTCTCTTTTATCCCAACTATTACTACAACTGAGTTCAGACAACTACCCGAAACTATCGAAAAAGTTGCAAATATTAATCAGTTAAGAAGACAGAATAGTGTAGAGCTTTTAGCTAAAGGAGAAGACGCTCTTGAGCCATACGAATTTGATTATTTACTTTTGTGTAACAAAATTTGTGGAGCTTCTCATTATAATATGCAGATGAAGATTGTAGTTGAGACTCAACAAGAGTTTGACAAATGGATTTCGGAACAACAAACTCTTTATTCGAAAGTTTTTCCTCCTAAAGAAGAGGTAGAACTTGAGCAAGAACAAACTCCTGCTCAAGAAGTGGTTATAGATTCACTTCAAGTGGCTATAAAATAATAATTTAAGAAAACGTTTTTACATATATAATTTCAAAAAATATGTCAGCAACAGGACACCAGGAAAATCACGAGGTACATCATCATAAAGAAACTTTCATTACGAAGTATATTTTCAGTACCGACCATAAAATGATTGCCAAACAATTTCTTATTACCGGTATCATAATGGGAGTTATCGGAATAATGATGTCTATATTTTTCAGAATGCAAATTGCATGGCCGGGAGAATCTTTCAAAATCTTTGAAATTTTCTTAGGAGAAAAAATGGCTCCAGGTGGAGTAATGAAAAATGACGCGTATCTTGCCTTAGTTACAATCCATGGAACAATTATGGTGTTCTTTGTACTTACTGCAGGATTGAGCGGAACATTTAGTAACCTCCTTATTCCTTTGCAGATTGGAGCAAGAGATATGGCTTCAGGATTTATGAATATGATTTCGTATTGGTTGTTCTTTATATCTGCTTCTCTTATGGTGATTTCACTATTTGTAGAATCAGGACCAGCGTCTGCAGGATGGACAATATATCCTCCACTTAGTGCCTTGCCTCAAGCTATACCAGGTTCGGGATTAGGTATGACTTTGTGGCTAGTTTCAATGGCAATATTTATTGCTCAGTCGTTGATGGGATCACTTAACTATGTGGTTACAATCCTTAATCTTAGAACTAAAGGGATGACAATGACTAGACTTCCACTTACGATTTGGACATTGTTTATTACAGCTATTATTGGTATAGTGTCTTTCCCAGTTCTTTTATCTGCAGCTTTATTATTGTTGTTCGACAGAAGTTTTGGAACGTCTTTCTTCTTGTCTGATATTTTTATTGCAGGAGAAGTATTGCATTATCAAGGAGGTTCTCCAGTATTGTTTGAACACTTATTCTGGTTTTTAGGGCACCCTGAAGTATATATCGTAATTTTACCAGCGATGGGAATTGTTTCTGAAGTATTGGCTACGAATTCTCGTAAACCAATTTTTGGATACAGAGCAATGATTACCTCGGTATTAGCAATTGCGTTTTTATCAACCATTGTATGGGGTCACCATATGTTCGTTTCAGGGATGAATCCATTTTTAGGATCAGTATTTACCTTTACAACATTATTAATCGCAATTCCTTCAGCTGTAAAAGCCTTTAACTGGATTACTACTATTTGGAAAGGAAATTTACAAATGAACCCAGCAATGTTGTTCTCTATTGGAATGGTTTCTACATTCATCACAGGAGGACTCACAGGGATTATTTTAGGAGATAGCGCCTTAGACATTAACGTACACGATACTTATTTCGTAGTAGCACACTTCCACTTAGTAATGGGTATTTCTGCTCTCTACGGAATGTTTGCCGGAATTTATCACTGGTTCCCTAAAATGTATGGACGTATGATGAATAAAAACTTGGGATATATTCACTTCTGGGTTACTGTAGTGTGTGCTTATGGAGTATTCTTCCCAATGCACTTTATTGGATTAGCAGGATTACCAAGACGTTATTACACCAATACAGCATTCCCATTGTTTGATGATTTACAAGATGTAAATGTTATTATCACTTTATTTGCTATAGTTGGAGGTATCTTCCAGTTAGTATTCTTGTGGAACTTCTTCCATAGTATATTTTATGGAAAGAAAGCAGAACAAAACCCTTGGAAATCTACTACTTTAGAGTGGACTACACCAGTTGAACACCTTCACGGAAACTGGCCAGGAGAAATTCCTCATGTTCATAGATGGGCTTATGATTATAATAAACCAGGACAACCTGACGACTTTATTATGCAGACAGAACCTATGCGTCCAGGTGAAGAAAAATTACATCATTAAGATTTTATAAAAAACCCCGAAAATATTTAATTTTCGGGGTTTTGTTTTTTAATAGCCTCCTTGGGTGACTGCTGCAGCTGCAAATGCACCAAAGAAAAGCACTGCAATCAGTAGGTAAAGAACAAGAACTATAGCAGCAACAATCAGGTTGCCTTTTGCCCAATTCTGACGAATTTTGTTTCCGTCATTTCCGAAAGCCCAAACAAATAATAGGACAATCCCGACAAGGGGAATACAGGTTAGTAATATCGTGACTACCCAGTCTTTAACACTCATGATTTTAGGTGTGTTTTGTTGTTCCATAAGAATTGAAATTTAATATTATTAAGCTAATGTATAAATATTTTTCTTAAGGTGTTATCTTTGCATAGTCTAAAACCAAAAAATGAAAAATATACTTTGTTCTTTATTGTTGCTTATAAGCTTTTCAATTTTTTCTCAAGATAAGCCTGCGTATCAGTTGTTTGACTCAAAAGGAAAGAAAACAACCTATAAGAAATTATTGAAATCATCTGAAAATGCAGAGTTAGTTCTCTTTGGAGAATATCATGATAATCCGATTTCACATTGGCTACAATTGACTTTAACCAAAGATTTATTTCTCACAAAATCTTTAGTTTTAGGGGCAGAAATGATTGAAAGAGACAATCAGCTTCAGCTCAATCAATATCTATCAGGAGAAATCAATCAAAAAGCTTTTGATACGCTTGCAAGACTTTGGAACAATTATAAGACCGATTATAAACCACTTATTGATTTTGCAAAAGAGAATAAATTGGATTTTATTGCTACAAATATCCCGAGACGTTATGCAAGTATGGTTTATAGAGGAGGTTTTGAAGTATTAGACACACTTTCTTTAAATCAAAAGCAGTGGATTGCACCTCTTCCAGTAAAGTACGATTCTTCGCTTTCGCAATATCAAAAGATGCTGGAGATGGCTCAAGGACATGGAGGAGAGAATCTCTTGAAAGCACAAGCTATTAAAGATGCTACCATGGGTTTTTCTATATTAGAAAATCTTAAACCAGATGTTGTGTTCGTACATTATCACGGGAGTTATCACAGCGATTTTTATGAAGGAATTTATTGGTATGTAAAACAAGATGCCCCTGATTTAAAAATTGTAACTATTGCAACGGTCTCTCAATCTGATTTGTCAAAGTTAGATAAAGAACATTTAGGTAGAGCCGATTTTATTTTGGTGGTAGATGAAGATATGACTAAAACTTACCGGTAATAAGAAAATAAATGAAAAAGGCCTATTATCTAAAGACCTGTGACACTTGTAAACGAATTATAAAATCGTTACCGCATACAGACGGAATAATTTTTCAGGATATAAAAGAAAATCCTATAACTGTAAAACAGTTAGAAGAAATGTATGCTTTGTCAAACAGCTACGAAAAATTATTTAGCAAGCGAGCAAAACTTTATAAAGAACGAAACCTAAAGGACGAGAACCTCTCTGAAAATGATTATAAAGGTTTTATTTTAGAGCATTATACTTTTCTAAATCGTCCTATCTTTATAGTTGATGATAAAATATTTATAGGAAATAGCTCTAAAAACATTGAGGAGCTAGTTTCAGAATTATCCAAATAAAAAAGGTCAGCATTGCTGACCTTTTTTATTTATTTGATATATTCTATTTTTTGAACTTCTTCTATATTCTTACTGTCGAAGAATCCTTGCTCGTTCATCCATTCATCAGAAAAAACCTTGCTCATATATCTTGAACCATGATCTGGGAAAATAACAACTACTACACTGTCTTTGTTAAATTCTCCTTTTTCTGCGTATTGTTTTACGGCCTGAAGGGCAGCTCCTGAAGTATAGCCTACAAAAAGACCTTCTGTTTTTGCAATTTCGCGAGTTGTATGAGCACTTTCTTCATCTGATACTTTCATGAATTCGTCAATCATTTCGAAATCTGTAGCGGTAGGAATAAGATTTTTTCCAAGCCCCTCTATTCGATAAGGATAGATTTCGTTTTCATCGAATTCTTTGGTTTCATGATATTTTTTTAAAACAGAACCATACGCATCAACTCCTAAGATTTTTACGTTTGGATTTTTTTCTTTCAAAAAACGCGCAATTCCAGATATGGTTCCTCCTGTTCCACTACAAGCAACTACATGGGTAACCTTCCCTTCTGTTTGTTTCCAAATTTCAGGCCCTGTAGTTTGATAATGTGCCTCTACATTAAGCTCGTTAAAATATTGATTAATATAAACCGAACCTTTGATTTCTTCGTGAAGCTGTTTAGCGACATTGTAGTAAGAGCGAGGGTCATCAGCCGAAACGTGCGCAGGACAAACATATACTTTCGCTCCCATACTACGAAGCATATCAATTTTATCTTTTGAGGATTTTGAACTCACAGCTAATATACAATCGTAACCTCTAATGATACTTACCATTGCTAGGCTAAAACCTGTATTTCCAGAGGTAGTTTCGATTATGGTATCCCCTGGTTTAAGAATTCCTTTTTTCTCAGCTTCTTCAATAATGTGGAGAGCAATTCTGTCTTTTGTAGAATGTCCTGGATTAAAGGCTTCTACTTTAGCATAGAAATCACCTTCGAAGTCTTGGGTTATTTTGTTGAGTTTGATAAGAGGTGTGTTAGCTATAAGTTCCAACACGTTATTATATACGTTCAGTTCTTTTTTCATAAACATTCAAGTTAATCAAGGAAAACATTTTAGCGTTTTTTGTTAACCTTACAACCTTGCAAAGGTACACCTTTTTTTAAAACTGAAAAAAGACACCTTAAAATATCAAGAGCTAATTAGTTACTTCGAATTTCAAAAAAGGTTTTATCTCTGCTAACGGAATATGTAGTTCTTGGATTCCATCAGCATACGAAGCTATTTCGTAAGTGTTGTAAATGAGTAAAACACCATCTTGAGTAAAAAAAATATTTTCTGGGAGATGGAAAAAATCATTTTCAAACATAAATCCCTTAGAGTTAATATTTTGGTGTGAGCTTATTCGAAATTTGTTTCGAAATTTGTTTTCAGCAAAAAGAGTGAATTCCGCAATATTACTAAACAAATCTTCCTGTGTGAGTTGTTTTCCGGTTTGAGTGTCAAAAAGTAAGGATTTAACTCCAAAATATCCATGAGCACCTCCTGTAAAGATATAATACTCTATTCGTATATTTAATAAATTTTTAGCTTGAAAAGTAACTTCTCCTTTTATATTGGCTTCCCAACCTATTTCTTCAGGATATTTATCTTTTAAGTTGTCATACGAAGTAATAAAAGAAGTAGCAAGTTCGTCATAATTAGAAGATACAATTGGTTTATCTTCTAAAGAAATAATGTTTTCTGTAAATTTATAGACAGTTGTATTGATACTATCTGAAATTATACCTTTAGAAGTAGCCAATGGTAGGTCTATCGCTATTTTAGCAAAAGTTTTATCCTCTTGTGTGGTAGAGAACTTTTCGTATTTTTCGTTAGAAAAAACTAAAGATTTCTCTTTTGTACAGCTCCAAAAAATCAAGCTGATTAGTATCAGTAAAATACTATTTCTCATAGAAAAAAAATCTATTGCAAAGATAGTTTTTTTCTGATTCCATTGGCTTAATCCTTAAATAGTTTTTACCTTTGTTACTTTATGTTTTATAAGCATGAAAAGCCTGTAAATGAAATTGATAAAATAACCTATATGATTAGGGGCTTCGGACTAATAGTTAA
The DNA here is from genome assembly GCA_040392465.1 of Flavobacterium suncheonense. Classification (GTDB taxonomy): domain Bacteria; phylum Bacteroidota; class Bacteroidia; order Flavobacteriales; family Flavobacteriaceae; genus Flavobacterium; species Flavobacterium suncheonense_A. The sequence continues at coordinate 7,744 of JBEBWA010000011.1, read as the reverse complement.
AAAGAAATAAAAATAAAATAAATGAAATTTAATACAAAAGTAATTCATGGAGGGCAATCTCATGAACCTAGTACTGGAGCTGTAATGCCTCCTATTTTTCAGACTTCAACATATGCACAATCTTCTCCTGGAAAGCACAAAGGATATGAGTACTCAAGAACTGCAAATCCGACTAGAACCGCTTTAGAAAACAGTTTGGCTTCTATCGAAAATGGGCAATTTGGATTGGCTTTTGGATCAGGTCTAGCTGCTATAGATGCGGTTATCAAACTTTTGAATCCTGGTGACGAAGTAATTTCTACCAATGATTTATATGGAGGGTCTTATCGTTTGTTTACAAAAATATTCGAAAAATACGGAATTAAATTCCATTTTGTTGGAATGAAAGAAATCCAATCAATCGAAGAAAAAATCAATAGTAATACAAAATTGATTTGGGTAGAAACCCCAACCAACCCAATGATGAATATTATTGATATTGTAGCGGTTTCCGAAATTGCTAAAAAGCATAAAGTTTTACTGGCTGTTGACAACACTTTTGCCACTCCTTACTTGCAGCGACCTTTGGATTTAGGAGCTGATATAGTGATGCACTCTGCAACTAAATATCTTGGAGGGCATTCTGATGTAGTAATGGGGGCGCTAGTGGTTAAGGACAGAGAATTGGCAGATAGATTATATTTTATTCAAAATGCAAGTGGTGCCGTGTGTGGACCAATGGACAGCTTTTTGGTTTTGAGAGGTATTAAAACACTAGCTCTTAGAATGCAACGCCATTGCGAAAACGGAAGAGCAATTGCAGAATATTTGCAGTCGCATCCGAATGTAGACAAAGTCTATTGGCCCGGATTTGAGAGTCATCCGAATCATCAAGTTGCTAAAAAACAAATGAAAGATTTTGGAGGAATGATTTCTTTTACCATAAAAGGGAATGATTATGACAAAACTATTCAAACGTTAGAAAGATTAAAAGTATTTACTCTGGCTGAGTCATTAGGAGGGGTAGAATCTTTAGTGGGGCATCCAGCTAGTATGACACATGCTTCGATTCCGAAACAAGAAAGAGAAAAAACCGGAGTGGTAGACTCACTTATTAGATTAAGTGTAGGAATTGAAGATGCAGAAGATTTGATTGCGGATTTAAAACAGGCGTTAGCATAATCAACGTAAATTTGTTATTTAATAAAACTCATAATATGTACGGAAAAATTAAAGAATACCTTCAAGGCGAATTAAACTCAATTGAAGAAAACGGACTTTTCAAAAAGGAAAGAATAATTACTTCTCCACAAGGGGCAGAAATTGTGGTAAACGGAAAAACGGTTTTAAATTTTTGCGCCAATAATTATTTGGGCTTGTCATCACATCCTGAAGTAATCAAAGCAGCAAAAGATGCTTTGGACACTCACGGTTTCGGGATGTCGTCTGTTCGTTTTATTTGCGGGACACAAGATATTCATAAAACATTAGAACAAAAAGTAGCTGAATTTTACGGCACGGAAGACACTATTTTATATGCAGCAGCTTTTGATGCCAATGGAGGTGTTTTTGAACCTTTGTTTTCAGAAGAAGATGCAATTATTTCGGATAGTTTAAATCACGCTTCGATTATAGATGGAGTGCGTTTGTGTAAAGCAGCTCGTTACCGCTACGAGAATAATAATATGGCTGATTTGGAGCAACAGCTAATAAAAGCTAATGCTGAAAACAGACGGTTTAAAATTATTGTTACAGATGGAGTATTCTCGATGGACGGCTTAGTGGCTCCCTTAGATAAAATCTGTGATTTGGCAGATAAATATGATGCTCTGGTAATGATTGATGAATGTCATGCTGCTGGATTTATAGGAGCTACAGGAAAAGGGACTCTTGAAGTAAAAGGAGTTATGGGGCGTGTTGATATCATTACAGGAACCTTCGGAAAAGCCCTGGGAGGTGCAATGGGAGGGTATACTACAGGTAAGAAAGAAATTATTGAGCTTTTAAGACAGCGCTCTCGCCCTTATTTATTTTCGAATTCTTTAGCTCCTTCTATTGTAGGAGCCTCAATAAAAGTATTTGATTTGTTAAAAAGCGACACTTCGCTTCGCGATAAATTAGAATGGAATACTAATTATTTCAAAGAAGGAATGAAAAAAGCAGGTTTTGATATTGTTGATGGAGATTCAGCTATTGTTCCTGTAATGCTTTATGACGCTAAACTTTCACAAAATATGGCTGATGAATTGTTAAAAGAAGGGATATATGTGATTGGATTTTTCTATCCTGTGGTACCTAAAGATAAGGCAAGAATTCGCGTTCAATTATCTGCAGGACACACCAAAGAGCATTTAGATAGGGCTATAGAGGCTTTTGTTAAAGTTGGCAAAAAACAAGGAGTTATATAAAATTTTTAATTTTTCTTTTTGTTAATTCACTTTAACATAGTACATTTGCATACATAAACTATTTTTAAAAACTTAAGTATGAAACATCTTAACAAACTTTTTGCTGTTGTGTTGTTGGCAGTTGGGTTTAATGTTAGTGCACAGGATGAGAATAATCCATGGGCAGTATCATTTGGAGCCAATGCGGTTGATACTCGCGTAAGTGCTGCATCTCCATTTGCTGACCAGTTTTCGGACTATTTTAATGTATCAGACCATTGGAATTACATTCCGTCTGTATCATATCTTTCTGTTGAAAGATATGTTGGAAGCGGTTTTTCTTTTGGATTAACAGGTTCTATTAACAAGATAGATAAATTTGTTGAGAGACGTGATGCTCTTGATAACTATGCTGTAACAAATCCTGGAGATTTAGAATATTATGGAATTGATGGAGCTGTTAAATATTCATTCCAAAATCTTATAGGTTCTAAATGGTTAGATCCTTCAGCTCACATCGGAGGAGGTTATACTTTTTATGGAGATCATAGTGGAGGGACAGTAAACGGAGGTCTAGGATTAACATTCTGGTTTACAGAAAAAATTGGTCTTATGCTACGTTCTACTTACAAACATTCTTTTGATGATGTAAGAGCAGATTTACCAACTCACATGCAACATTTTGTAGGACTTACTATTAAGTTCGGAGGAAGTGATAAAGATGGAGATGGAATTTATGATAAAGATGATGCTTGTCCTGAAGAAGCAGGTTTAGCTGAATTCCAAGGATGTCCTGATTCAGACGGAGACGGAATTGCTGATAAAGATGATGCTTGTCCATTCGAAGCTGGTTCAGCTGAATTCAAAGGATGTCCTGACACAGACGGAGACGGAGTTGCTGATAACCTTGATGAGTGTCCAGAAGTTGCTGGTCCAAGAGAAAACAAAGGTTGTCCATGGCCTGATACAGACGGAGATGGAGTTCTTGACAAAGATGATAAATGTCCTAACGTTGCTGGTCCAAGAGAAAACAACGGATGTCCATGGCCTGATACAGACGGAGATGGAGTTCTTGACAAAGATGACAAATGTCCAGAAGTTAAAGGAACTGTTGCTAACAACGGATGCCCTGAACTTACTGACGAACATGCAGCTCAATTGAAACAATATGCTAAAACTATTTTGTTCCAAACAGGTAAGTCTTCTTTCCAAAAACAAACATTCCCAGTGTTAAACTCGATTGTTTCTATTTTGAAAGAGTATCCAGATGCTAAATTTACTATTGAAGGACATACAGATAGCACAGGAGGAAAAGCTCTTAACCAAAAGCTTTCTGAAGAAAGAGCTGCTGCTGTTAAAAACTTCTTAATTGAAAATGGAGTTGATGCTTCTAGATTATCATCTGCAGGTTACGGACCAGATAAGCCAATTGATACAAACAATACAGCTGCTGGTAGAGCTAACAACCGTAGAGTTGAAATCAACTTGGTTAACTAATTTATGACTTAAAGTATAAATTATAAATTAAATATAGAAAGCGTCCCGAATTTTCGGGACGTTTTTTTATTTTTATACTATGGAGACTTTTTTACACAGAATAGCTAAAGAACTTATTAATAAATTTGAGAATTCTTTGATGGATGTGACAGTCGTTCTTCCAAATAGGAGGTCTAAAATATTTCTGATAAATGAAATAGAAAAGAATATCTCTACAACAATATTTGCTCCCAATATTTGTAGTATTCAGGAACTTACTGAACGTATTTCGGGAGTCAAACCCTTAGATGCCGTAGAACAGTTATTCGAATTTTATAAAGTTTATTCTGAAGTTTCAGATAACTCCGAAAAACAATCTTTTGAACAGTTTGCTCCTTGGGCTAAAATACTACTTACAGATTTTAGTGAGATTGATTCATATCTTTTAGAACCCAATAAAATTCTTCAATATCTCAAAGATATCAAAGACATTGAACATTGGTCTCTATCGGACAAAAAAACTCCATTAATAGAAAAGCACCTGAAATTTTGGAGTTTACTACCTCCTTTATACAACGCTCTTTATAAGTGGTTACTGAATAAAAAAATGGGGTATCAGGGCTTAATATATAGAGAGGCGGTTAATAATATTGCTGAGTTCTCTAAATTAAATAGTCAAGAAACTTTTGTTTTTGTAGGATTTAACGCTTTAATGCCTTCTGAAGAACAGATTATTAAGTACTTATTAAAAGAGCAACAAGCAAAAGTTTATTGGGATATAGATACAGCCTTTTTACAAGATTCACATAACCAGGCAGGGCATTTTATCCGAAAAATTAAAAATAGTTGGAGTTATTACCATTCACATCCGTTTGAATGGATTTTTGATGAGTTTTCTAAAGAAAAGAATATCAAAATAATTGGTACTGCTAAATCCGTAGGACAAGCTAAGGTTGTAGGAAAGATTATTGAAGATCAAATTGAGAACGATTTTGAAAGTCTTAATAAAACAGCTCTTGTTCTGTCCGAAAAAAGCCTTATGATTCCTGTTTTGTACGCACTTCCAGCCAATGTAGAGAGCCTTAATATTACTCTAGAATATTCTGCTCGCAATAATCCTATTCAATTTTTGATAAATAGGTTATTCAAGATGCATAGCTATGCAAAATCGCGCAAAGGAGATACCTATACATTTTATTATAAAGACGTCTTAGAAGTGCTGTCTAATCCATTTGTGGAGCCTTTTATTAACTCATATGAAACGATAGAAATTATTAAAACTAATAATTTTACTTTTCTGACTCACCAAAAATTGTACGAATTAAATCCCATTCAAAACACTTTCTTTAAGTCTATTTTTGAAAAATGGGATGATAATGCTGTAACTGTTTTGGATAGAATCTCCCAAATATTGATGCAAATTAAAAATAACTTGAATAGAGCTTCTGAAGCTGATAAGGTTACATTGGCGTTTGTATTTGAGTTACATAAAATCATTAACCAACTTCAAAACTATTTTTTACTTATGCCAGACATAGGTAATATTCAGAATTTGTATTCTATTTATAAACAAGTTATTGATAGTGCTGAAGTCTCTTTTGAAGGGGAACCACTTTCTGGTTTACAGATTATGGGAATTCTTGAATCCCGAATCCTTGATTTTGAAAATGTAATTTTTACTTCGGTAAATGAAGGTAAGATACCATTCGGTAAATCTCAAAATTCTTTTATTCCGTACGACGTAAAAAGAGAATTTAATCTTCCTACTTATAGAGATAGGGATGCAATTTATACCTATCATTTTTATAGGTTATTATCCCGAGCCAAAAATATTTATCTGATTTACAATACAGAAGATGATGGATTAGATGGAGGAGAAAAAAGTAGGTTTATTACTCAACTTAAAATAGAGAAACAACCTAACCATACAATTACAGAAGAAGTTTATAGTGCAGCACTGCCTAATAGGGCATATCAGACATTAAAAATAGAGAAATCTGCCTCTGTAATGCAAAGGCTACAAGAAATTGCAGAGAGTGGATTTTCTCCCTCTTCTCTGGCAACTTATGTGAGAAATCCTATTGATTTTTATTATCAGAGAATTCTGAAAATTAATGAAAACAAAGAGGTGGAAGAAACCATTGAAGTAAATACTTTAGGAACTGTTATTCATAATACTTTAGAAGAATTGTATAAGCCCTATATCAATCAATCTCTTACTTTTTTTGATGTGGAGCAAATGGAAAAGCAGTACGTAGATGTAATTAAATCTAAATTTAGAGAGCAGTTCAGAGAAGGAGATATAAGTAAAGGGAAAAACCTACTAGCTCTTGAGTCTGCTAAAAGAAGTGTTTTAATCTTCTTACGAATCGAAAAAGAAAACCTGCTGAAAGGAGATGAAGTAATTATTTTGGCATTAGAACAGCAATTTGATCGATTTATAGAAGATGAAAGACTTCCTTATCCCGTAAAAATTTCTGGGTTTATTGATAGAATTGAAAAACGAAACGGAATAATTAGAATAGTGGATTATAAAACAGGCAAGGTAGAGCCTTCAGATTTAGTTATATCTGATTGGGATGATTTTATTGGGAATGAAAGAAAAAATAAGATTATCCAGCTCTTAAGCTATGTTTTTATCTATGAAAGAAAAACAAATGGAGCGCCTGTGGAAACAGGAATTATTTCGTTTAAAAATTTAAAAAATGGGTTTTTAAGTTTTGGATTAAAAACAGGAAAAGAAAAACAGCAGTTTATAACTCCAGAAATAATTGAAAACTATCAAGAAGAAACGGTACGTTTATTACTTGAAATACTTGATGAGACTCTTCCGTTCGAAGAAAAAAGATAGTTATTTAACCTCTCTTCTTCTGAATTGATTTCCAGAGGAAGAGAGGATATACAATAAATTTACAAGTCAAATTTAATTCCTTGTGCCAAAGGAAGTTGTGTACTATAGTTAATAGTATTAGTTTGTCTTCTCATATAAGCTTTCCAAGCATCAGATCCTGACTCACGTCCACCCCCTGTTTCTTTTTCTCCACCGAATGCTCCACCGATTTCAGCTCCAGAAGTTCCGATATTTACATTAGCAATTCCGCAATCTGACCCTGCTGCAGAAAGGAATAATTCCATTTCTCTCATATTGGTCGTAAAGATTGAAGAAGAAAGCCCTTGAGGAACTCCGTTTTGCATTGCAATAGCTTCGTCCAGAGTAGAATATTTCATTACATATAGAACTGGAGCAAATGTTTCGTGCTGAACGATTTCAAATTCGTTTTTAGCTTCAATAATACAAGGTTTTACATAACATCCGCTTTCGTACCCTTCTCCCTCTAGAACACCACCTTCAACTAATACTTTTCCGCCTTCAGCTTTTGCTTTTTCGATAGCGTTTAAGTAATCCTGAACAGCTCCTTTATCAATTAGCGGCCCTACGTGATTGTTTGCATCAAGTGGATTTCCGATTTTTAATTGTCCATAAGCATTTTGAAGAACAGCAATGGTTTTGTCATAAATACTTTCGTGAATGATAAGTCTTCGAGTAGAGGTACATCTTTGTCCTGCTGTTCCTACTGCTCCAAATACTGCTCCAACCAATACCATATTGATGTCTGCATTTTCAGAAACAATAATAGCATTGTTTCCTCCGAGTTCAAGAATTGTATTTCCGAAACGCTCTGCTACCGTTTTTGATACGTGACGCCCAATTCTGGTTGATCCTGTAAAAGAAACTAGCGGAAGGCGTTTATCATTGTTGATTAAATCTCCTGATTCGTTTCCAACAACCAAACAGCTTACACCTTCTTGAATGTTGTTTTCTCTCAATACTTTCTGAATGATATTCTGACAAGCAACTGCACAAAGAGGTGTTTTTGAGCTTGGTTTCCAGATACAAACAT
>JBEBWA010000010.1:0-112788 GCA_040392465.1 Flavobacterium suncheonense | reverse complement strand
AATCAGGTGGTCACTTTAAATTGGAATTGGGTGGTCAATATCACTGGAATTTGCATTAAAATTGTCTAATTTTCCTTTAAATAGTACTGGTACAGACCCGTCACCAAGAAAAAAAATGGAGGTTCGACATATATCCGTACTCTTTGAAAAGGCAAATTAAAACTATCTATTGATACTTTATTATCAAAAATTTGGTTTGTTGAATAGTCAATACTTTTCAGTAATAAGGGTGAATAATAATTACCTAAGTACACTTTATTTTGATCTAATCCTGCTAAATAAAATGAATTTGATTCTAATTGATATTCTGTAACTTTTTCAATAGGGTGTGGTATGTATTTTCTTATAAAAGCATTATTACGTTTTGTTTGATTTTCTGAGCTCAGGAAAATAATGATAACTATCATAATACTAAAAATAGTCAGTATAGATAGTTTCAATAGGATTTTATTCTTTTTATTAGAAAGGAATAATATTGATAATACTGATAATATAATAAAAACAATATTAAAAATTAAATGTTCCGTCCATCCGAGTTCTTCTAGTACTCCTCCACAGGAACATGGTGTATAACTGGTAAAATTTAAAATAATGATGATATAAGTAGTAAACATCACCATCAATCCGTAAAACCCATACAGACCCAGTATCCGGAAGCGATTGATACATAATAAAATTGCAATCAGTATTTCAGACAGAGGTACAGCCCATACAACCCAATGTGCATAAGTACTTAATAATGGTGACTGCCCTAATTGATTTTGAAAAGTATTAAAATCAAGAAGTTTACTAATAGCGGCATAAACAAAAAGTAGTACGAATAAGTAATTTATCACTATTATGATATTGTTTTTTATGGAAGTGCTGATTGACATAATTTTGTGATTTAAGAAGTATCTTATTGTTTGGCTATAAGATGATTAACTTTTACAGGACAAAATTAACAAGTGAATTCCTTTGAGGAGTTGCTCAAATCGTGACAAAACTTTATAAAATCAGGCTTTTTGTATTAAAATGTAAGATTTCGAGTTGTCGGTTAATTAGTTTTAGATAGAATTGAGTCTTTTTTGAATTTGTTTTTTAAAACAACCATATCATCGCTAACCTTTTTATCTAAAATCTTTGCATAATGCTGAGTTGTTTTCAGGTTTTTATGACCGAGCATTTTGCTTACTGATTCAATTGGAACTCCGTTTGATAGTGTAATAGAAGTAGCAAAAGTATGTCGGGCAATATGAAAGGTTAAATCTTTTTCTATCTCACATATATCAGCGATTTCTTTTAAATATCCGTTCATTTTCTGATTACTCAAAACAGGTAATAATTTATCTTCATTGATACATTGTGGATGATCTTTATATTTCTGAATGATTTCTTCTGCAATAGGGAGTAGGGGAATCCGGGAAGCGGTTTCCGTTTTCTGACGATGTGTGAAAATCCATCTTCCTCCTTCGATACCAATATTGATTCTTGATTTGGTTAGGTTTTTTACATCAATATAAGCCAAGCCCGTAAAACAACTAAACACAAAAATGTCTTTTACCAGATTCAGTCTTTCAGTTTTAAACTGTTTTGTGTAAATGGTTATAACTTCTTCTTGGGAAAGAAATTCTCTTTCTACTTCACGGACTTTCGGCTTATAATTCACAAACGGATCCCTATCTAACCAACCATTAGCAATACACAATCTGATAATCTTCTTGAAATTCTTGAGATATTTTACCGTTGTGTTGTTGTTACATTTTCTTACACTTCGTAAATAAAATTCATAATCCATTATAAAAGCGTGGTCGATTTCCTTAATGTCAATATCCGATATCGAATATTTCGATTTCATAAAACCTATGGTATGTTTTAATGAAGTTTTGTAACGTTCCAATGTTCCGGGAGCATATTCCTGACCTAAAAGACTTTCAACTTTGTTATTGTGGTCTTCGAATATCGGGACTAACATTCGGTTCTTTTTATCTGTTCCAAGCAGTTTAGATTTTAAACTTTCCGATGTTGCGGTAGTTCTATCTTTGAGCATTATATGGTGTGTGTCATACACTTGTTGCTCTAAAGTTTTTAGATAAGCATTGAGTAGTTTTATCTCTTCGGAGGTACCGATTGCTTTCTGCATCTTTGAATCCCATTTATCAGGAACAATGTATCTTTTTGAAGCAATCTCTTTGGCTTTGCCGTCTATCGTAATCCGTAAATAAATCGGAGCAGTTCCGTTGGCTTTGATTTTATTCTTCTTTACAAAGAATAATAAATTGAATGTCTTGTTCATAATGTGGTGACTTTAAGTGTTATTAAATATACTTATCGTTACCACTTTTTACAAGATGTACAAACACTAAACTCCTTGTTATACAGGTGTTTGAAGAGTTTTTAGTGACCTATTTCAAATTTTAACAATGGGTCACTAAACAGGTCACTGAAATAACCCGATTTAATGACCTGTTTTGAATATTCCTAAAAAACAAAAAACGCTGTAAATATTAAATTTTACAGCGTTTTAGCTTTTTTTAGTTTTTACTGAGCGGAGAAAGAGGGATTCGAACCCCCGGACCTGTTACAGTCAACAGTTTTCAAGACTGCCGCAATCGACCACTCTGCCATTTCTCCAATAAAACGCTAAATAGTTCCCTGTTTAGCGAGTGCAAATATAATGGCTTTTTTTATTTCTACAAATAATTTTTTCAAATCTTTTTCGTTTACTTATTTTTTATGATATTTGGCACTCAAAATAAACACTATGGATACTTTAAAGATTTTCGAAATACTAGGATATTGTTTACCGGCTCTCGTTACTGGAGGAATCGCTTACTATTTTTTTAACCTTCATATCAAAAATGAGAATAACCGCAGAAATTTCTTACTACAAAAAGAAAATCAAAAAGAAGCCTTGCCTTTGCGCTTGCAGGCATACGAAAGAATGGCTTTGTTTTTAGAACGCATCGAGCCTTCAAAGTTGTTGATTCGTGTGGCTCCTAATTCTCCTGACAAATATGAGTATGAAAATCTGTTAGTGTTTCATATCGAACATGAGTTTGAGCACAACTTGACTCAACAGATTTATATTTCGGATAATTGTTGGACGATTATCAATACGGCCAAAAATACACTTATTCAGACTATTCGCAAAGCCACTTTGAGCGACAAGGTCGATTCTGCTAATAAATTAAGAGAGGTAATCTTAACAGATTTACTAGACAAACAGTCTCCAACTAATGTGGCTCTGTCTTATATCAAAACGGAAGTTACCGAGTTTTTAGGATAGTTATTTAGGTTTTTAAAATCGTAAGGCAAAAATCACTATCTTTGTCAAAGTTTTTTGGTTGAAAAGTTTTGTGCTTTTCATTAAAAGGGAATCAGGTGATGATTAGAATTAAATCAAAGTCCTGAACTGTACCCGCAACTGTAAGCTATATACTTGTTGTTTTTTTTCTCCATACCACTGGTTTTTTGAGCTGGGAAGGTCAGACAACAAGATGCAAGTCAGGAAACCTGCCTTAAAACGTCACTAAAATGTTTTGAATCTTCGGGAAAAAAGGTTCAGCTATTTATGAGGTTAAACAGTATTTTTATCATTTTTGGTTTAGTTTTGAGTCAGTTTATAATTGCTCAAGATAGTCTTTCGGTGCAAATTGAACCAGTGGTTATTTCGGATAATCTGCTTAAAGATTATTCGCAAACCCAAAAAACTCAAAAGCTAACAGATAGTATTATCAAACGCAATCCGAGTTTTCTGACTTCAATTCTCAATTACAATTCTCTTATCTATTTCAAAGAAAATGGTGCAGGGGGAGCCTCTGCACCATCTTTTAGAGGAACAACAGCTTCTCAAACTGCTGTGATTTGGAACGGAATCAATGTCAATTCGCAAACCTTAGGTCAAACGGATTTTAATGCAGTAAATACACTAGCATTTAATAATTTAACCGTCAAATCAGGAGGAGGAAGTGTTTTATACGGAAGTAGTGCTATCGGAGGAAGTATTCACTTGAACAACGATTTGTATTTTTATGACCGATTCGAAAATGAATTGTTCCTGAAATACGGAAGCTTCAATTCGTTTGACGGAAGTTTTCAGACGAAAATGGCCTCTAATAAATATAGTCTACAAATCGGCTTTTCTCACTCGTTTTCTGATAACGATTATAAATGGGTAGGAAAAGACCGAAAAAATATAAACGGACATTTCGAAAACTCTACTTTTAATGCAGATTTCGGATATAAGATTGATAACACAAACACTATTAAATTCTATAGTTTATACTTTGATGGAGAACGACATTTCTCGTTAGTTCTCCCAACCGAAACCCCAACCAAATACCACAATACTGATATTCGGAATCTATTGGAATGGACAAGTCTTATAAATCAATTTACTTCAAGAGTAAAATTGGCTCATTTGTTTGAAGAATACCGGTATTTCCCGCATATTGATAATCAGTTTTATACTTTCGGAAAAGTAGAAAGTTTTATTGCAAAATATGATTTGGCGTATGATTTTTCGGATAAAGTTAAACTCAATACGGTTATTGATTTTACCCAAAACAAAGGAAAAGGCTCTGATATTCGCTCCGAAAAAAGGCAGATAGGCTCAGGTAGTCTGCTATTCAAACATTGGGTTTCAAATAAGTTTTTGTACGAAGTGGCCTTGCGAAAAGAAATTACAGACAATTACGAAAGTCCGTTTTTATATTCGCTGGGCACGAAATACGAAGTGAGTGGTTTTTATTCTCTGAAGTTTAATGTGTCCCAAAATTTTCGGATTCCGACTTTCAACGACTTGTATTGGGTAACTGGAGGGAGCTCTGATTTAAAGCCAGAGACTTCTTATCAGGCAGAACTCACAAACGAATTTACAATAAAGAATTTCAAAATCACATTGACAGGATATTGCAATGTGCTTGAAGATATGTTGCGATGGATTCCGACAGGAGCTATGTGGGAACCCGAAAATACAGAAGAAGTCGAAATTTTTGGATTCGAAACAGGGGTGGCCTATTCCAAAACCATAGGTAATCATACTATTAACCTAAAGGGGAATTATGGTTATACATCTTCTAAAAATAAAAAAACGAATAAGTACTTGATTTACGTTCCCGCTCATAAATCTACTGGACAACTTTCTTACGGATATAAAAACCTAAATATTTATGGAGAATTCTTGTATGTAGGAGAGGTGTATACGCGTTCAGACAACAATTCCAAATATAATATAGATGCCTATCAGGTTTTTAATTTAGGAACTGATTGTACTTTTAAACGAAATTACACACTCGGAATAAAAGTTCAAAACCTGTTGAATACCTACTACGAAAGTGTCGAAAACAGAGCGCTTCCTGGACGGAATTTTATGATGTATTTGAATTTTATAATATAGAGAATCGATTAACAACTAAATAAATTAAATATGAAAACAATCAAAAGATTAGCTTTATTAACTTTCGGAATCCCGTTGTTTTTTAGCTCATGTAGTAGTGATGACAATAATCCAAGGCAAGAGGTGTCAGGCGAATACGCTAACGGGATTTTTATTCTAAACGAAGGAAAATTTATGAGTGCTGAAACAGCAGATGTTACATTTTTGTCTCAAAGCGGAATATTAGAGAATGATATTTTTTATGGCGTAAACAATTCTCATCTCGGAGATACGGCTCAAAGTATCGGAATCGAAGGAGAGAGAGCTTATATTTTAGTGAATAATTCCAATGCAATTAAGGTTGTAAATCGCAATACATTTGAGCTCGTTACTACCATTACAACAGCTATTCAAAGTCCTAGATATATTGTTTTTGAAAACGGAAAAGGATATGTTTCTAATTTAGGAAATCCGGCTGATCCATCAGATGATTACATCGCAGTTATTGATTTAAGTTTAAATGAGGTTACTACAACAATTTCAGTTTCTGAAGGGCCGGAAAAAATGGTAGAAGAAAACGGAAAATTATATGTAGCTCACAAAGGCGGTTGGGGGGTAGGAAATATCATCTCTGTAATTGATTTATCTTCTAATACCGTTTCAACTACTATTCAAGTTGCGGATGTTCCAGACGGAATTGACGAAAAAGACGGGTATTTGTATGTGCTGTGTAGCGGATTTTCTTCTTGGAATCCCGATGTGCCTTCGACTCAAGGAGGTTTATATAAAATCAATATGACAACTAACGAAGTAGTTTCAAGTCTTTCATTTGCAGAAGGTACTTATCCGTCACATCTCGAAATCGAAAACAACAAAATATATTACACCGTCACTGGTGAGGTTTATGAAATGGAGTTATCAGCTACAACGCTTCCGACTAATGCTCTTCTTTCGTTAAACGGAGTCTACAGTATCTATGGATTTGAAGTAGAGGATGGGAAAATTTATATGTCCGACCCGAAAGACTTTAATTCAAACGGAGAAATTTTTATATATTCTACAAACGGAACTTTCGAGAATTCATACGAAGTGGGAATTGCTCCCAACGGTTTCTATTTTAATGACTAATATAGCTTAAGCTTAAACAAGTCCAATCACACTGATTGGGCTGGTTTATTTAAATCTCGTTGCTCTTTATATTTTGTATATCAGTAAATGCCGATGATTTCGACGAGCTGAAGTTTTAAACACTTCAAAATTAAATGCAAAGAATTTATTTGTGATTATTTTTTTGATTGTAACAAATTAAATTTTATCTGTGTATCTGTGGCGAAAAACACGATAAAAGATGGTTTACTGTTTTTTGTTGTGTACTGAAATCTTTTCTGAAACATTTATTAGTTATGGATTTACGTGGTATTATTTCGTATTTTTGTACGAAATATAAAATACAGAAACATGTTTGTTCCTTTTGATACATTACCCGAAGAATCACGCATTTGGATTTACCAGTCCAATCGAAAATTTACTGATGACGAAATTCGGGAAATTGAAACTGAATTACAAAAGTTTACCGAAGAATGGGTGGCACACGGAGATAGTCTTCAGGCTTCGTTTACTACAAAATACAACCGTTTTATAATCTTGGCAGTAAATCAAGAAGTATATAGTGTGACGGGTTGTTCAATTGATAGTTCGGTGCGATTTATTCAGTCTTTAGAACAGAAATACGAGGTGGATTTATTAGATAAGATGAATGTAACCTACAAAACAGGAGAATTCGTGGCTTATAAAACACTTTTGGATTTTAAAAAAATGGCCAAAGAAAAAGCAGTAAATCGCGATACAATCGTATTTAATAATCTAGTAAATACAGTGGGTGAATTCAATGAGTTTTGGGAAGTTCCAGCTCACGAGAGTTGGCATAACAGGTTCTTTTAATAAAAGAGATAAATCGTATATAACCCTTTCAGAATTCTAAACTCTGAAAGGGTTTTTTAATTTAATACTTTCTTTTGATAACTAATAGTTAATGAATTTTTATATTCGCTAGAGTTTGTATATTTTTAGCCTCATTAAAAGATTTGATTTAGTTAGATGCGTTATTTTATAGGGATTTTATTTTTTGTAGCAGTATTTGCGTTGTTAGGTTCTGACGTGATTGGTCAGACATCAGATAAAAAAGGCTTTATTTCGGAGGTTAATCAGTATAGCGATACACTCGATGTCAGTCGGAAAGATATTAATACTTATTTCCCGACTACAGAAAACCAAAACCGTTGGGTAGACAGCATCTATAACCAAATGACTATTGACGAAAAAATAGGTCAACTTTTTATGGTGGCTGCCTATTCTAACAAAAATGAAGGGCATGCACAAAGTATAGATTCGCTTGTTATAAACCAGAAAATTGGAGGAGTAATTTTCTTTCAAGGAGGCCCTGTTCGTCAGGCAAATCTTACGAATCGCTTTCAATCAAAAGCAAAAATTCCGTTGTTTGTTGGGATCGATGCAGAATGGGGACTGTCGATGCGGTTAGATTCTACTTATGCTTTTCCGTGGAATATGACTTTGGGAGCCGTTCAGGATTTAGATTTGATTGAACAACTCGGACAACAAATGGCAAGGCAAAGTAAGCGAATGGGAATCCATTTTAATTTTGCGCCTGTTGTTGATGTAAATACCAATCCTAAAAATCCGATTATCGGAAATCGTTCGTTTGGAGAAAATCCCGAAAATGTAACTGATAAGGCGATTGCTCTTACCAAAGGGTTACAAAGTGGTGGAGTCTTTGCAACAGCCAAACATTTTCCAGGACATGGAGATACCGATCAAGACTCACATCATACACTTCCGTCGCTGAATCATTCGATCGAAAGGATGAATGAAGTGGAGTTGTATCCGTACAAAAAATTATTCAAAGAAGGATTAGCAAGCGTAATGGTAGCTCATCTAAATGTACCTGCCCTTGAGAGCAGAAGTGGCTATCCCTCTTCGATTTCAAAAAGTATTGTCACCGATTTACTTCAAGAAAAAATGAAGTTTAAAGGACTTATTTTTACGGATGCTCTGAATATGAAAGGAGCTAGTAATTTTAAAAGTCCAGGTGAAATTGATTTAGAAGCTTTTTTGGCAGGAAATGATATTTTGCTTTTTCCGGAGAACGTACCAATTGCTATCGAAAAATTTAAAGAAGCATTAGCTAACGAGGTATTATCTGAAAAGAGACTGGAACATTCAGTCAAAAAGATTTTGAGGTATAAGTATAAAGCAGAACTTTATAACTATAAGCCCGTAGATACCCTACATCTTTTTTATGAGCTCAATAGAGCAGAAGACGAAGCCTTGCATTATAAGCTTATGGAAAATGCATTGACAGTTCTGAAAAATAAAAGTGATATATTACCTGTAAAAAGACTTGATAACCAGAGAATTGCTTATGTGAAATTAGGTGATGATGACGAGAACTATTTTGTAGAGGCTCTTAAAAGATATGCAGATGTTACGGTAGTTCAAAGTGAGAGTCTAGATAGTCTGATTGCGCAATTAAAAGATTATACAACTGTTGTTGTGGGTTATCACAAATCAAATGCAACTGCTTGGAAAAACCATAATTTCAGCACTAAAGATTTGACTTGGCTCTACGAAATTGCCCGGACCAATAATGTTATTTTGTCTGTTTTTGCTCGACCCTATTCGCTTATGCAAATACAGACTTTTGAAAATATCGACGGGCTTATCGTTTCATACCAAAATAGTAAAATCAGTCAAGAGGTAACAGCAAATCTCATTTTCGGAAGCAGTGATGCCAGTGGAAAATTACCCGTTTCTATCAACTCTGATTTTGCGGTAGGAGACGGGTTAGAAATAAAAAATATCCGACGTTTAGGGTTTGATATTCCCGAAAATGTAGGGATGAGTTCAGCTATTCTTACTAATATTGATTTAATTGCTCATCAGGCGATTTCAAACAATATTGCCCCAGGAATGCAGGTTTTAATAGCCCGTAAAGGAAAAGTAATTTATCAAAAATCGTTCGGATATCATACCTATGATAATATGATGCCTGTGCAAAATACAGATTTGTATGATGTAGCATCCTTGACCAAAATTATGGCTACCCTTCCGATGATTGTAAAAGAGTTTGACAATGATAAAATCTCGTTAAATACTAAACTATCGGAGATGTTGCCTGTTTTTGCTACGACAGACAAAAAAGATATTACTCTTAAAGAGATGCTTACGCATAATGCAGGTTTTTTGGCCTGGGTCCCGTTTTACAAATCAACTTTAGATAGTATTACGAAGCTTCCGAGTAGTGAAATTTATAGTAATACGTACGGTGAAGAATTTCCAGATCAAGTAGCTAGCAATCTCTATATCAGAAAAGGTTATTCTGATGTGATTTTAAAGCAAATTGCCCAAACTAAATTAGGTAAAAAGGAATATAAATATTCGGATTTTTCGTTTATTATTCTCAAAGAATATTTAGAAAAAGAAACAGGCAAATCGCTAGATGTTTTGGTTGATGAAGCTTACTTTAAATCATTAGGGATGTACCGAACCACTTACAATCCGTTGCGGAAATTTGACATGAGCGAAATTGCTCCCACAGAAGAGGATACTTATTTTAGACATCAACTCTTACAAGGTTATGTTCATGATATGGCTGCAGCCATGCAAGGTGGAGTTGCAGGGCAAGCAGGTCTGTTTTCTAATTCATTGGATGTGGCCAAAATAATGCAACTCTATATGAACAAAGGAGAATATGGGGCAAAAGAATATTTTTCTGCAAAAACGTTTGATAGGTTTAATTCTCTGTATTATGATTTGAAAAAGAACCGTAGAGGTTTAGGATTTGACAAGCCTACAGGAAATGCTAATGGACCTACTTGCGATTGCGTTTCTATGCAAAGTTTCGGGCATACCGGATTTACAGGGACAATGGCATGGGCAGATCCTGAGACAGAAACAATTTTTGTGTTTTTGTCTAACCGAACATTTCCTGATGCAAATGCACCCAATTTGTTGTCAAGAGAAAATATCAGAAGTAAAATTCAAGAGATTATTAGTCACGCTATCCAACATTGATAGCTCAAAAGCTAAGACAATTTACATTGTTATTACTTGTGATTTCTATTGACAACACTATATAATTATATAATAATTTTTGGAGTTGTTATTTTATTGTTCTCGATATAATCATAGGATTTGTAATCATTTTACATGGTCTTGCATTAATAGTAACTGAAGAGGTGTTGCTACATTCTCCTGAAGTAACTATTACAGTATAAACCCCAGATTTAGAGGCGTTCAAGTTATAAATAATTGGATTAGGAGAATAGGAGGTAAAACCATTAGGTCCAGTCCAATAATAAGTAAGATTGTCTTCTAACTCGGGAGTTATTGTTATTTCAAGTTTTAACTGTAAGTCTTCATTATAACATATCGTTTGGTTTCCTTCTATACCAGCAGTAACATTTATTTCTGAATATTCTGTAAAATATCCGTAACGTGATCCCGTCTCTTCTGGTTCACCATGTATAGCTCCTATATGGAATTTTCCCGCATTAGAATTGGTGATTTCTATAATAGCACCAGAAGTATTCGGAATATTATTTGTTATATTTTTTCTTGCATACCACCATCCATCTATTCCCGTAGGGCTAAAATCTGAAGCAACTAAAATTGTAGGCGAATTATTAATAAGAAAGCCCTCTGGAGCTTGGGCTAGAACTGTAATAATAAAAGCTTGACTTGACCCTGCCTGTGATCTGATGAGCGTCGAGCTCGTTACTCCCCTACAACCATTAAGTGCAGGTATTAAGGAGTAAGCCAGTTCTTCTCCTCTTCCAGATAGATGTAAAACAGAGATTTCACTTGAGGCTTGGATTAGTATTCCACTGCTGTTTTTCGGGATAGATTGAATGTGGGTCTGATTTGCTGTTAATGTTGAGGATATAGGAGCCCCATTTATAAGTACAGTAGTATTGTCGTTAACTGCTGTTATATATACTATTTCGTTTGTGGATAAATCTCCTCTTACCACAAAATAATCACGTCCTAAACTAGAGATAGGTACAATCTGTTCCATACCTAAATCAAAACTTTGTCCTTTCTGCATTTGATCAGCATAAATAGATATTACTATAGGCTTGTCTGAAACTACTGTAGAACCCGAAGCTCCAACAGGAATAGCTGTGCTAAAGATTTGAGCAAAATAAGTTTGTCCTCGATGTAGTAAAATATTAAAAGGAATTCCTGCTAAGTGACCCGTAATGTCAATTTTTGGGACTATAGTAACCAAAGTATTATCTTCAGTCGCAGTAACTAAAAAACCGTGTTTACCCTTGGAATCACGATTCGACTGGTTCGGAAAATTTCTTACATTAAAACTTTCCTGCATAGGTACTATAAAAGAGGTTCCCATAGCTTGTCGTCCTTTAAGTGATGTGAAATCAGGGCTATTTGTGGTAGCTCCAGATTCGTAATAGATGGTTATACGGGCTGTAGACGTAATCAATATCCCTGTGTTAGAGATGCTATTATCTATATTGTTAACTAAAGGAGATGCGTTTGGGTCATTATAGAGTATAGAAGGATATCCCCATATAGTATTAGGTCCAATTCCCAACTCGTTATTCGTAAAGCTAATGACTCCTGTACTATTGGCAGTAACAGTTATTGTTTTAGGGGTAAACGAAGCGTTGGCAGGGATGCTTAGAGTTACTGTTGCGGGAAGATTATAAGTAGCTATTAAGAATCGTGAATCGGTTCGATAGGCATGTGCGGTTGAGGGAATGGCAAACCAATAACTAGTATCATAAGTGATAGTTTGACCTTGAGAAATTGTTAAGTTAAAACCAGTAATAATAAGAAGAACTAATTTAAAGGTGTTGAGTTTTATTCTTTTCATAATATTTTATGTTTTTATGTGTATTAAGTAAAAAATTAACATAAATTAACTTTACTAAAGGTAGTGAATTTTTATTAAATAGTTCTTTTGTTTTTTTATATAAATACCTGATTAATAGTTTTTTATGTTTTTGAAAATTATTTGTGTAGGATTGAATTTGATATAAATTAGAGTATTCTTAAAAATATTAATTTCGTAATTTTGTTCGGAAAGTAATAAAATTGTATTTTTATGCTAATTTTAGATAGATATAAATGAAAAAAGTGCACATGTATTTTGCAATATTTCCGTTTTTGGCATTTTCGCAAGAGTTTGATAAAAGTGAAAAAGAGCTTATTAATAGGGGCTCCATTCAAGAAAAAATGTATGTTATTCAAACGGATGTGGAGGGCGAGTTAAAAATCTTGAAATCCGTTTCAAAAGATATTAATCCTAAAGCAAAAGATTTAGATATCCTAATAAACAGAATGTATCTGGCTGTTACACATCCGACCGAGGGTGGAATGGGTATTGCAGCTCCTCAGGTAGGAATCAATCGAAATGTAATTTGGGTACAACGCTTTGATAAAGATGGAGAGCCATTCGAGGTGTATATCAATCCAAAAATTGTTTGGGCATCGAAGCTGGTGCGAAAAGGAGGAGAAGGTTGTCTTTCAATTCCTAATCAAAGGGGAGATGTATTTAGGCATTACCTTATCGAAATTGAATACCAGGATACAGAGAGCAAAAAACACATCGAAAAAGTAGAAGGATTTACAGCAGTAATCTTTCAGCACGAAATTGATCATCTCAACGGAATCCTTTTTACGGACCGATTAAGCGAACAAGAAAATAAATCGTTTCAGCCTGTTAGTGATGAGCTGGGGATTGAGAATTAAGAATTAAGAAGTTGTTGTCTTAGTTCCAAACTCTCAAAGAGTTTCCGTTTTGTTCTACTCTATACGGAATCATTGTGTATTGCCCTTCGGCAACCGGAAGTCCCGTAAAGAGGCTGTATTCTAAATTGTCACAAGGGCAGACAGCTCGCGGTTCGTTTATCTGTAATCGAGAACAGCTCGTTATGGTTTGATTTGGACAGTTAGCTTCATAAGCCACATAACTAAAACCAGTATTGAAAACAATAACTCCATTTGCGCCTGCTCCGAGCGTAGGAGAAATAAAAACGGCATTACTAGGGTATAAAAGAGCATTGTACATCGGAAGATCCATATTAATAGTAATATTAAACGGATAATTTGGCACAAATGGGTTTCGTGTTCTAGTATTGTCGCTTTCACAACCGATGAGGAATAGGAGTAGTATTGAAAAGGAAAAAATATTCCGCAACATAAAAATTAAGTGTATAAATTGTGAATTCAAAAATAATAATCGTATCTTTGAGCTATCAAGAAAATATATTGAGTATAATAAACGGCTAAAGTATAAAAATATTACTAATGTAAAGAATCCCAAGCTAATTTTGGGATTCTTTCTATTTATAAAATGATGAAATTATGTCAAAAGTATCTTATTACACAGCAGAAGGATTAAAAAAGTTAAAAGACGAATTAGAATATTTGAAGTCGGTCGAACGCCCTAAAGCCTCTCAAGCTATCGCAGATGCAAGAGATAAAGGAGATTTGTCAGAAAATGCAGAATATGATGCGGCTAAAGAGGCGCAAGGACTTTTGGAAATGAAAATTTCTAAAACCGAAGAATTGGTAGCAAATGCAAGACTTATTGACGAATCACAATTAGACACATCCAAAGTGTTGGTTTTGTCTAAAGTAAAGATTAAGAACCTGACTAATAAAATGGAACTTACCTATACACTGGTGGCTGAGAGTGAGGCTGATTTGAAATCAGGAAAAATATCAGTTACTTCTCCAATCGGAAAAGGACTCTTAGGAAAGTCAGTCGGAGAAATTGCTGAGATTACAGTTCCGAATGGGAAGCTTCAATTTGAAATTTTAGAAATCTCAAGAGAGTAAAAATATGTCAATATTCACTAAAATCATCAATCGAGAAATCCCTGCGCATATCGTAGCAGAGAACGAGAAGTTTATTGCTTTTTTGGATGTAAATCCAAATGTAAAAGGACATACACTTTGCGTCCCTAAAGAAGAAATCAACAAGATTTTTGAGATGCAAAAAGATCATTATCTAGAATTAATGGCTTTTTCTCATGAAGTAGCAAAGGCTCTCGAAAAAACAGTAGAATGTAAAAGGGTAGGTATGGTCGTAGTCGGGCTTGAAGTGCCACATGTCCACGTACATCTGATTCCACTTAACGAAATGAAAGAAATGACCTTTCAGCATAAAGTGAGTCTTACGCAAGATGAATTTTCAGAACTAGCTAAAAAGATACAATCAAATTTATAAGCATAAAAAAAGAGTAAAGGAAACTTTACTCTTTTTTTATGCTTTATTATTCTTGTTGGATTTTTCGTTTTCTACTAAATAGCTTTCTTTTTGGTTTACGAATTTTGAGGTTGTTATGTACTCTTTGTTATCGGCATAAATGTATAGTAAGGTTCCGTTTTTAATGGTATTGATAACCTTGTCACTTATTTCTCTCGGGAGGGCAGGACATCCATAGCTCCTTCCTAATCTTCCTGTCGAATTGATAATTTCCTGACTACAATAATCAGCACCATGTATAACCACAGCTCTGGGTTTGGCTTGGTCATTTATTTCTTTTTCTAATCCTTCAAGTCTTAAGGAATAACCATTAGCACCAAAATAAGTTTTTTCGGTAAGGTAAAAGCCCAATGAGCTTTGATAAGAACCGTGTTTGTTAGAAAATGAGGTGGCATATTTTTCTCCCGAATTTCTCCCGTGAGAAACAATAGTATGAAACAGTACTTGTTTTTTTTCTAAATCAAGAACTACCATTCTTTTTTCGGTTGAAGGAAGAGTGAAATCGATGATAGAAATGATGTTTTTGTTTTTTACTGTTACTTTCTCTAAACCTTGCATAGCCTGTTCAAAAGCCTTAAATTGAATGGTTTGAGATAATCCAAAATCGTGGTAGAGTTCTATATATCCAGATTTTTCTTCTGAGGTTGCTGTAGGAACATCAATCGTTGCAACAGAAGCAATATTAAAAGAAGTAAATAAAAAAGTAATTATAAATAACAGTAAAATTCGCATTCGTTTTATGATTTTTGCAGAGACACAACTTCATTATAACGGGCAAAAGTAATAATTATTTGACTTTCAAAGTGTTAAAATATACTAATCAATAACTATCACTAGAGATTGCAAGGGTTTTGCTCTATCAAAAATAAATTTTGCATGCGAAGTAGCGTTTCTTACACACATATGAGAGCGCGGAATTGTTCCGAGAGTAGAGCTATATTCTATTATATTCCCTTTAGGATTGTTCGTAGGGACTCCATGAATATATCCACCATTTGTAAATCGACTTGCATAAGGGGCGAATCCTCCGATTTCTGTAGTTCCATCTTTATAAAAAAACATTTTTGATTTGCTTTCTTGAATGACAAACATTCCGACAGGAGTTTCCATAGCATACGGAGGTTTATGCATTCCCGAAGTAGCGGGATTCATCGAGCGTATTTTCCATTCCTTGTTGGTTCTTTCTATAATAGTTGTGTTCTGATTAGTAACATCAACAAAAATGATATAATTAAACAGAATGCTATCTCCTAGGGTTTTTACGTATCGTTTCGGGACATCCCAAATTCCTTTAAACGAAATGCCTTCCACCTGAACCATATCAATGGTGTCACTGCTGATGAGTTTAATCAGAGAGCCATCTCTGCCATATAGGGTTGGTGCATCAGTTTCTCCTGCCGTATATAAAGGGGCTGACTGGTATCGTTCTACTCCCAAAGTGTCAGAAACACGGGTGTATTCATTCCGTACAAAATTCTTTACAGTAGGAGCTTCGCGATTCAGATTCTTGTAGTTCTGTAAAATAGCGTAGGTTGTTTTTTCTCTTTGGAAATTTTCGATATGAGCTAATTTTTCCCTGATTTTTTTCCATTGAAAAACTCGAGTAGTGTCTCTGTATGGATAGGTGTCTTCGAGTGTATAAGTGTCGTAAACTAATTCTTTGGTTAGAACAATGTCTTCAGCTGTTAAGGGACGGATTTGTTCAGTTTCATCGTTTTTTTGTACTCCATTAATAGAGTCTTGTGCTCTTGTGTCAACAAAAGCCTCGTTGATGGTTTTATCTTTACAGGATAAAAAAACAGAAGAGAATAAAACCAACCCTAAATTAAAATATACTTTCATAAACAGTTGAAATACTGTACAAAAGTAGGTAAATTATATGGTTTTTTTTGTTAGTTGCTTTCTTTTTGAAGGTTTTTTAAACGGACATAAACCCCTGTTCCATGAAGCGTGAAATCAGGGTATTCTGCTACATTAATTTCAGGTAAAGATTCAAGGTAATTTTCTTTGTGTAGAATGTCAAATTGTTCCATGCTATAGCGCGTAGGTTTTTTATGTATAGGCATTAGAATTTTGTATAGACGGGTAGTTAAAGAAGACTTTAAAAGAAATTGATCTAAGCTTTGGTTGTCAACAATTGATGCTCCAAACTCTTGTTCATATTCAGTCGATAAATCCATAGCCAAATCAGAAAAATATAAAGGAGATTTAAAATATAAAGTATTGATTTTAGAAGCATCAAAATCCTCTTGAATCAAATTAAGACATTGTTCTGTTTTGCTTAGGGCTACTTCAAAAAGTAACGGTTTTGTATTGATTAACGACAAGGTCGAAATACTGTCTTTTTTTCGTTCATAGATATTTATACTAAAATCAAGAGTATCTTTGTCTTTTATCCAATGATAGCTGATTGCCTGTGAGTAGAAATCTGAAAGATAACCCGTTAGCTCAATGTTCTTTTTTATTAGAACAGTGCCGTCTCCTGCATCGATAGATTTTGCTTCTTTTTTACAAGAAGTGAATAAAAATGAAATAAAAAGAAATGTAGCGATGTTAAAATAAACTTTCATAGTCTAAAAAATAGAACACAAAAATAGGAAATAAAGTGGTACTTTAATAAAGGAATAAAAAACTATAAATACCTGACGGGATATTTACAAGAAAACATAAGAAGCTAGCCAGAGAGCAATAACTTTATAGATTATAAACACATTAATATATACGTGATAAAATACTTTTCTGCTATCCTAAATAAAAAAATACTACTTTTGCGGTTAAAATTTAAAAATCAATGGCAAAAAATCTTGTGATAGTGGAGTCTCCTGCAAAGGCAAAGACTATTGAGAAATTTTTAGGGAAAGATTATCAGGTAGAATCCAGCTTCGGACATATATCAGATTTGCCTTCCAACGAGTTGGGAGTAGATGTGGAAAATAATTTCAAACCTAATTATATTGTTTCTACGGATAAAAAAGCAGTCGTAAAAAAATTAAAAGATTTAGCAAGGAAGGCAGAAATGGTTTGGCTTGCTTCCGATGAAGACCGTGAGGGAGAAGCAATTGCTTGGCATTTAGCAGAGACACTAAAATTAAATAAGGACAAAACAAAGCGTATTGTTTTTCATGAGATTACAAAATCAGCTATTGATAAAGCAATACATAACCCTAGAGGAATAAACTATGACCTGGTAGATGCTCAACAGGCTCGAAGAGTTTTGGATAGGTTGGTAGGATATGAGCTTTCTCCTGTGTTGTGGAAAAAAGTAAAATCAGGACTTTCGGCAGGTAGGGTTCAATCGGTATCTGTGAGGCTTATTGTAGAAAGAGAAAAAGAAATAAGAGATTTTGAATCAGAAGCTTCTTTTACGATTAATGCAGAATTTGTAACCGAAAATGGCAAATCATTTAAGGCTAAACTTCCGAAGAACTTTTCTTCGCAAAAAGAAGCAGAAGATTTTTTAAATAAAAGTATCGGAGCCAATTATAAGGTAGCAGATTTAGAAACCAAGCCAGCTAAAAAATCTCCAGCCCCTCCATTTACTACCTCGACTTTACAACAAGAAGCATCCCGAAAATTATACTTTTCTGTAGGACAAACAATGGTTGTGGCTCAACGTCTTTATGAGGCAGGACTTATTACTTATATGAGAACCGATAGTGTCAACCTGTCTAACGAAGCTACTGCTGCTATCCAGAGTGAGATCGAAAAATCATACGGAAAAGAGTTTAGTAACCCAAGGAGTTTTGTTACTAAAAGCAAAGGAGCCCAAGAGGCGCACGAAGCGATTCGTCCGACCGATATGGCAAGGCACACTATTACAGGCGATAGAGAACAAGCTCGGTTGTATGATTTAATATGGAAGCGTACCGTGGCCTCACAAATGAGCGATGCTAAATTAGAGAGAACTAACGTAAAGATAGAAGCAGATAAACACAATCAAATCTTTGGAGCTACAGGAGAAGTTCTTCTTTTTGAAGGATTCCTGAAAGTTTATCTCGAAGGTAATGATGAGGAAGACGAAGAACAAGAAGGAATGTTACCGGTTTTAAAAATAGGAGAGAAACTTTCGAATAATTATATTACTGCAACAGAAAGGTTTTCAAAACCACCGGCAAGATATACCGAAGCTTCATTGGTTAAAAAGCTTGAAGAATTAGGAATCGGAAGACCCTCTACATATGCACCGACAATCTCTACTATTATCAATAGGAATTATGTAGAAAAAGGAAGTTCTGAAGGGAAGGAACAGAATTATGTACAAATCACTCTAAAAGGAACTGAAGTAAAATCAAAACAACTCAAAGAAAATGTTGGTTCTGATAAAGGAAAACTAATTCCGACAGATATTGGAATTATAGTAAATGATTTTCTAGTAAATCACTTTGATTCAATTTTGGACTATAACTTTACAGCTAAAGTTGAACAAGAATTTGACGAAATAGCTTCTGGAGACCGAAATTGGACGTCTGTAATGAGCGATTTTTATAAACACTTTCACCCGACTGTCAAAAAAGTAGAAGAAACAGCTGAACGCGAAACGGGAGAGCGTATTTTAGGGAAAGACCCAAAATCAGGAAAAACAGTTTTGGTTCGTCTGGCACGTTTTGGTGCGGTAGCCCAAATCGGAGAAGCAGATGACGAGAACAAACAATTCGCTTCGCTGCGTCCAGAGCAGAATATAAGTACAATTACATTAGAGGAAGCCTTAGACTTGTTTTTGTTGCCTAAAAAATTAGGGCAGTATCAGGGAGAAGAAGTAGAGGTGAATGTTGGACGCTTCGGGCCGTATGTTAAGTTCGGGAAGAGTTTTATATCATTAGATAAAGGAGAAGAGCCTCTAGATGTTACGCTTGATCGAGCAATTGAGGTAATTAATAAAAAACAGAAGGCAGATGCTCCAATTGGAGAATATGAAGGATTGCCCGTTCAGAAAGGGGTCGGAAGATTTGGACCTTTTATTAAATGGAACGGAATGTTTATTAATGTAAACAAAAAATATAACTTTGATAATCTTTCGTCTTCTGATATAAAAGAGTTGATTGAAGAAAAACTTCAAAAGGAAAAAGAAAAATTAATTCAGAACTGGGAAGAAGAAGGAATTAGAATAGAAAAAGCTCGCTGGGGACGCTCGGTTATAATCAAAGGGAAAACAAAAATAGAGTTAAGTAAAGAAGTTGACGCATCCAAAGTAACGCTAGATCAAGCTAAAACTTATTTGGAACAAAAATCACCGAAAAAGAAAAAGTAGTATTAATTATAGATAATAAGAGATGCAATTCGATTTTTTAGAGCCTGTCGAAAATGAAATAGTTGAATTTGTTAGTTCACTTTCAATTCAGCATTTAGGAGCGAAGGTTGCTCTTCATAGTGAAACCTCTTTCCCGAGCATGGATAAAGTGGATATTGCTATTGTGGGAGTTTCTGAAAACAGAGGAGCAGGGATTGAACAAGAAGTAGATTTGCGATTCTTCAGAAAAGAATTCTATAACTTATATGGAGGGAATTGGGATTGTAAAATTGTAGATTTAGGAAATATAATTCAAGGCAACTCTGTGAGCGATACTTATTTTGTGTTGAATCAGGTTGCTTTAGAGTTGCTAAAAAAGGATATTGTACTTATAGTGATTGGTGGTTCGCAAGATTTGACCTATCCACTTTATCGAGCCTATGATAATCTTGATAAAATGGTAAATCTGGTTTCTGTTGATAGCAAATTCGACTTTGGGAATTCGCAATTACCCATGACAACAGATTCTTATTTGGCTAAAATCATAATGGAAGAACCTAATAATTTATATAATTATAGTAATATAGGTTATCAGACTTACTTTACTTCACAAGAAGAAATTGATTTAATGGACAAGATGTTCTTCGATTCTTATAGAGTGGGAGAAGTAGGGGCAGATATTACGGTTGTAGAACCTGTTTTAAGAAACGCTGATATTGTAAGTATGGATTTGACCTCAGTTCAGTCGGCTTATACTGGTAATTTCTCTCGTTTTGTTCCTAATGGATTTACGGGCAAAGAAATTTGTTCTATTTCTCGTTACGCTGGAATCAGTGATAGAACTTCTGTCTTTGGAGTTTTTAATTCCGAAGGATTAAGCTCAGAAGCTATATTGGTCGCACAGATTGTATGGTACTTTATCGAAGGGTTTACACATAGATATAATGAGTATCCAATTTCTGATTTAGAAAATTACACAAAATATATTGTCTCTTTTGAAGAGGATGATGATTTGATTTTTTACAAAAGCGAATTGTCCGAAAGATGGTGGATGAAAGTATCTTTTGATTCAAATGTTAAAAATAAATTAAATAATTTTACGTTATTACCTTGTAGAGAAAGGGATTATCACGAAGCTTTAAAGGGAGATTACCCTGATAGATGGTGGAATGAGCAAAAAAAATCACATTCAATACAATAAAATTAAGATAAAATAGTTTTAGTTATTTTTAAGATTTATATATTTGCCCTTTGCAAATAAATTATTTTAAATAAAAGTTGTTTTTTAAAAAATAAATAGATAGGTTTACGCCCTTAAAATTAAAGAATAAATCAAATACCTGGTTTTTATATGAGAAAGTCAATTGTATTATTGTCAGTTGTATCGATGTTAATCTCTTGTAGTAGCGGTGACAGAGGAGAAGTAGTAGGAGTAAAAGGAAAAAAATGGCGTTCGGAAACTCCTTATGAAATGACCCTCGTGCCTGGAGGTTCCTTCATTATGGGGAAGGCAGATGATGATTTGGCTGGTAGGGGCGATGCAAATCCTAAAACAGTTACTGTTCGTTCATTTTATATGGATGAATTTGAAACTACAAATGCAAAGTATCGTCACTTCGTAGAATGGGTGAAAGATTCGATTACTAGAACTCGTTTAGCTATTATGGCAGATGAAATGGGTCAAACTCCAGGAAGTGGAGGAGTGGGTGAATTTGCATTCCTTGACGGAGGAGATACATCTAATATGTCTCCGTACGACAAGTATATGTATGAGAATTATTATAGCCTTGGTTCAGAGGATGATCTGTATTACGGAAGAAAGCTAAATAATAAGGTTAAGCTTTTTAAAGATCCACAGCAATATCCAGACGAATATTATGTAGAGGTTATGGATTCTCTTTATTTGCCACCTTCAGAATGGTTTAATGGTCTTAAAACATTTGATGTTTCTAAACTTATTTTTCATTACCAAGAGTTTGATGCTGATGGTGCGGCTAAAGATAAAAGTACTGATTATCGTGCAAAGAGAAGTAAATATCTAAAAGTAGAAAAACTACCTATATATCCAGATACTACTGTTTGGATTAAAGATTTTGCTTATTCATATAATGAGCCAATGCACAATGATTATTTTTGGCATGCAGCTTATGATGATTATCCTGTAGTGGGAGTTACTTGGAAACAAGCTAAAGCTTTTGCTAACTGGAAAACAATGTACAAAAATGCTTGGGTTAAAAAGAAAAAAGGAGCTAATCAAGTAAATAAATTCCGTTTGCCAACAGAAGCAGAGTGGGAATATGCAGGACGTGGAGGATTGCAAGCGGCAACTTATCCTTGGGGAGATTTATATACAATGAACGATAGAGCTTGTCACTTGGCAAACTTTAAACCTAATAGAGGAGATTATGCAGCTGACGGTGCTCTCTATACAGTAGAGGCTAAATCGTATGATCCAAATGATTTTGGATTGTATAATATGTCAGGAAACGTTGCAGAATGGACAGACGCTGCTTATGATATGTCATCATATAATTTTGTATCTACTATGAACCCTAACGTTAATGACCCAAAAAATAACCGTAAGGTATACAGAGGAGGTTCTTGGAAAGATGTTGCATATTATTTGCAACTAGGTACACGAAACTATGAATATGCAGATTCAGCTCGTAGCTATATTGGATTTAGAACTGTCCAAGATTATATGGGTACTCAAACAACAGGTAGATAATATCTAAAAATAAAAACGTATTTAATTTAACCAACTAAATAAACAATTATTAACAAAAAAACAAATTTAAATTATGGCAAAGTCAAGTAAAAAAATTATGAACATGGTTTACGGTCTTGGAGCGGCTGTGGTAATTCTAGGAGCACTTTTTAAAATCATGCACTGGCCTTTGGGGAACGAGATGCTTATTATCGGTCTTGTAACAGAAGCGTTAGTATTTACTATTTCTGCTTTTGAAAAAGTAGATACTGAGGTGGATTGGTCTTTGGTTTATCCTGAATTAGCAGGTGGTGAAGCAAAGAAAAAAGATGCTAAAAAAGATGCTACCGATGCGCAAGGATTGCTTTCTCAAAAACTTGACAATCTATTAAAAGAGGCTAAAATCGATGGGGAATTGATGGCAAGTTTAGGAAATAGCATCAAAAATTTCGAATCTGCTGCTAAAGGAATTTCTCCAGCTGCTGACGGAATTGCTGCAACTAAAAAATATAGCGAAGAATTATCAATGGCTGCTGCTCAAATGGAGTCTTTGAACAGTTTGTATAAATTACAGATGGAGAGTGCTACTCGAAATGCTGAAGCTAACAAAGAAATTGCTGATAACGCTGCTAAACTTAAAGAGCAAATGCAATCAATGACTGCAAATATCGCTTCATTGAACAATGTTTATGGTGGAATGCTTTCTGCAATGGGTAACAGAGGTTAAGAATTTTTTAATTCTTAATATTAAATTAACCTAAAAAACTAATTAGAAAAAATGGCAGGAGGAAAATTAACCCCAAGACAAAAGATGATTAACCTGATGTATTTAGTGTTCATCGCGATGATGGCCCTTAATATGTCAAAAGAGGTTCTTACGGCTTTTGGATTGATGAATGAAAAGTTAGAAAACTCTAATTTAACTTCATTAGAACAAAATAGAATTATTGCAGAAGATTTAGCGCAAAAGGCAGCTGATAATCAAGAGCAATATGGAGAGCCTAAACAAATTGCTGATAAAGTTATTGCTTCTACAAACGAATTCTATAACTTTATTGAAACTCTTAAACCTACTTTTACTGAAGGAGCAAAGCGTTTAGAAAATGGGTCTTACGATTATGAAGTAATGGATAAGACTAATAAAAATGACGACTGGTTTGTTGAAGGAAGATATTCTAAAAAAGGACAAGAAGTTGTTGATAACATCAATAAATATAGAGAAAGTCTTAACACTATTTTAGGTAGTAAAGCAAAATACAAACCAATTTTAGATAAGGCAAACTCTTTGTTTAATACAGATGAGGTTACGGATAGACAAGGTATTAAAAAACTTTATTTAGATTATCATTACAAAGGATATCCTGCGATTGCATCTTTGACTAAACTTACTGCATTACAAAATGATGCTAAAGTTTTAGAGTCTGAAATTATGAATGCTTTAATCGGAAATACTGCCTTAGTAGCTGCGTCTATGAGTAACTATAAAGCAATTGTTGTTTTAGATAAAAATGCTTTTTATCAAGGAGAAACAGTAACTGGTAAAGTTGTTCTAGGTCGTTATGATAGCACTACTGTCCCTACTTCTGTTGAATTAAACGGAGGAAAAGCTGAAATTAAAGATGGACAAGCTATCTTATCTATTTCTGCAGGAAGTGTTGGTGAACATAAACTAGGAGGTAAATTTGTGTTTATGGAAGATGGAAAACCTATTGAGATCGAAATCGATGGTCAATATGTAGTTGTTCCAAGACCAAACTCTGCTACAATTTCAGCAGACAAAATGAACTCTATCTATCGCGGTGTGGACAACCCTATGACTATTTCGTTTGCAGGTGTTTCTGATAACAATGTAACCGCAACTGCAACAGGGCTTAGAGCTGCAGGTGGTGCAGGTAAATATATCTGGAGACCAGACGGAATCCAAGGAACAGAAGCAACAGTTTCTGTAACAGGAAAACTTCCTGACGGTAGCTCTGTAAGTGACAAGAAAACATTCATTGTTAGAAATATCCCTGCCCCAGTTGCTACTCTTAGAGGTAGAACAGGTACGCATAGAGGTAACAAAAATGACTTGTTAAATTCGACAATTGCGGTAGTTTTCCCTGATTTCGTTTTTGATATCAATGTAAATGTTACGCAATTTGAGGTATCTGTACCAGGAAGTCCTCGCGTGGTTTGCCAAGGAAACAAGCTTAATGCTGCAGCTGTTGCTGCTATCAATAAAGCAAAAGTTGGAGATATTGTGGTAATAGGAAACGTTAAAACAACTATACCAGGTTCTCCTGTAATTATTAAAGATTCATCTCCATTTACTTGGGAGATACAATAAAACTTTATTTACCTCGTTTATTTTAAAATAAAGATTAAAACATAAATTATGAACCGTAAAAACCTTTTATTAGCGATATTTTCTTTGGTTGGGCTAACTTCTGTTCAAGCACAGATTAATATCCTTAATGCTAAAACTCCTGAGGAAATCGGAGTTAAATCTGAGGAGCAAAAATTGTTAGAAAATGACAATCCACTTCCTTACGGATATATAAACGAAGACAGAGATGTTTTGCAAGGAACAATGGTTTGGGAAATTATTGACCTTGAGCAAAGAGCTAATTTTCCACTTTATTATCCTATAGAAGATAATTTAGGAGTTGAAAGACGTTCGTTATTCAATGTTTTAATTTCTGCTATTGAAGCAGGTCAAATTACAGAGGTTTACGGTGATTCTTATTTTAGAACTAAAAAGACTCTTGAAGAGGTTAAAACGGTATTTTATCACAAAGAAATTAGCCCGTATGGTATCGAGGTTAGAAACCAGTACTTAGATTCTACGGTTGAAGAACTTGTCGAACAAGGAATTTTAACTGACGAGCATTTCGATACTTCTGAAGTAAAAGGTTCAGACGTAATTCAATATGCTATTAGAGGATATTGGTACTTTGATGCACGTCAAGGAGAATTGAAATATCGCTTAATTGGTATTTGTCCTAAAGCTATTCCAGCTCTTGATAAAATGCGTGGAGGTGAAGAGCCCATAGAATTGTTTTGGGTTTATTTCCCGGATGCAAGACCAACTCTTCATAAAGCATTAGCTTTTAACGGAAAAAATTCAGCATCACCTTTTAACTTTGATCACTTATTAAACTCAAGACGTTTTAGTGCTATTCCTTATCAGGAAGAAAACGTTTACGGAGATAGAAAGATTGAAGAGTATATGAGAGATAATGCTCAATTTCAACTTCTAGAGGCGGAAAGAATAAAAGAGAAAATCCGTAATTTTGAACAAGATATGTGGAGTTATTAATTTTATAACTAACAAGCATAAAAATATAAAAACTCTTATCGTTTGATAAGAGTTTTTGTTTTCTAATATGAAACAGGAAGTGTGTGATTATTTGGTGGTAGGACTTGGTTTGGCAGGGGTTTGCTTTTCGGAGGTATTAATGCAGAATAACAAAAAATTTTTGGTATTCGACAATCCGTTTCTTGAACCTTCTGCTAAAGTAGCAGCTGGAATTTTTAATGCAATTATTCTCAAGCGTTTTACTATGGTTAACAATGCTGCATCTCAATTGCATCTCTTAAAGCAATTCTATCCTCAAATTGAACAAAGATTAAATGCTTCATTTTTTTATAATCTCCCTACATATAGAAGATTGACCTCTATAGAAGAGCAAAATAATTTTATTGCAGCTTCTGACCGTCCGTTATTTCAAGATTTTTTGTCTTCAGAAATTATTTTTAAAAAATATAAATCCGTTAACTCTTCTTTTGGGTATGGACAAATAAATCAAACAGGATATGTGGATACTCGTGTTTTAATTGATTCTTACAAAAAGTTTTTGAAAAGCAGTAATTCTCTTTGTGAACAGAAGTTTGAATATGCTAAACTAATAATAAACGAAGATTTTGTAGAGTACCAAGGTAAAAGGGCCAAACAAATCGTTTTTGCTGAAGGATTTAATATGCGGTTTAATCCTTTTTTTAAAGATTTGCCGTTGGATGGGGTAAAAGGAGAGTTGTTGCTTATTAAAGCTCAAAACATAGACTTAGACGTTATTTTGAAGGCTGGGATTTTTATTCTTCCTATTGGGAACAATTTGTACAAGGTCGGAGCTACCTATAATTGGGATGATAAAACCAATATACCTACAAGCAAGGCAAAAGAAGAATTGCTCTCAGAATTAAAACAAATTATCACTTGTGATTTTGAGGTAGTTGACCATTTTGCAGGTGTGCGACCTACTGTTAAGGACAGAAAACCTCTGGTTGGGAGGCATTTTACTTATTCTAATGTGTATTTACTCAATGGGCTAGGAACCCGCGGAGTGATGTTAGGACCTTATTTGTCCGAAAAACTTTTTAATTTTATTGAATCTAAAACACCATTAGACTCAGAAATTGATATAAATAGAGTTTATAAAAAACGAACTAGCTAACGCTGAGATTTACTTATTAACTGACTATCCAAATGAGAATAGATATTATAACTGTTTTACCTGATTTGTTAAAGAGTCCTTTTGAAGGGTCTATTATGAAACGAGCTATTCAGAAGGGTTTGGTAGAGGTTCATTTTCATAATTTGAGAGAATATGCTACCAATAAGCATAAAAATGTAGATGATTATCAGTTTGGAGGTGGTGCGGGAATGGTAATGATGGTTGAACCCATTGATCGGTGTATTTCGCAATTAAAATCTGAACGCGAATATGATGAAATAATTTATATGACCCCTGACGGAGAAACTCTCAATCAAAAAATGGCGAACACTATATCTATGTACAAGAATATTGTTATTTTGTGCGGACATTATAAAGGAGTTGATCAGAGAGTTCGTGATCATTTTATTACTAAAGAAATTTCTATAGGAGATTATGTGCTTTCAGGAGGAGAGCTTGGAGCTTTGGTGCTGTCGGATGCTATAATTAGGCTTATTCCTGGTGTTTTAAGTGATGAAACTTCGGCTCTTACAGATAGTTTTCAAGATAATTTATTGTCGGGCCCTATTTATACAAGACCCGCCGATTATAAAGGTTGGAAGGTTCCAGAAGTACTGTTAAGTGGTAATTTTGCAGAAATTGATAAATGGAGAGAACAAAAATCTTTAGAACATACACAAGCCAGAAGGCCAGATTTATTGGGGGATTTTTAAATGTTAATATAATAATAGTATTATGTTAAAGTTATTTTTTAATTTTTTGATTGTTATTTTATAATTTAGTTGTAATATTGCAACTGGTTTCTATAAAAAAACTTTTATTTATAGAAAAGCATAAAGAATAATGAAAGCAAAACTGTTCGTTTTATTGGTTGTTTTTTTTGGTTCTGTCGGAATTGTGTCAGCTCAAGATCCCTGTACTTCTCAACCAGGATGTAATTGGGATTATAATGTGCCACCAGGTGTCCCTCCAAGTTGTGTGTGTGACGAGTTGTTTATCGACGGGTATAATTTATATATTGCGCTCCTATCGGGAATAGCTTTAGCGTTTTATTCATACACCAAAAAACATAAATTACTTAAAAATTTATAATACTAACCCTCAAATTAGAGTTGTTGTAATTTAATCACATATTTTCCGATTACATCAAACTCTAAATTTACCAGACTTCCGATTTCAAGGTTTTTAAAGTTAGTATGTTTCATAGTGTAAGGAATAATAGCTACACTAAAAGTATTTATTCCTGAATTCACAACAGTAAGACTCACGCCATTTACGGTTATTGAACCTTTTTCAATAGTAATATTCCCTAGAGATTTATCATATTCAAAAGTAAAGTAAGTGCTGCCGTTAGCTAATTCGATATGGGTGCAAATTGCAGTTTGATCAACATGCCCTTGAACCAAATGACCGTCAAGTCGATCGCCTAATTTCATTGCTCTCTCCAAGTTTACGCTCTCTGAAACTTTCCAATTTCCAATGTTTGTTTTTTGGATAGTTTCTCGGATAGCAGTCACTGTATATTGGTTGTTGTCAATAGCAACAACTGTAAGACAAATTCCATTATGAGCGACACTCTGATCTATTTTTAATTCATTAGTGATGCCCGAAGTGATAGTCAGATGTAAATTGTCCTGCTCTTTTTCTATATTGGTGATGATTCCGAGAGTTTCGATAATTCCTGTAAACATATCCGAATTATTTTTTCTAAATTTGCCTGTAAAATTAGCGATAAATAAGCAGAGATAATGGTAAAGAAATCAGAAAATATAATTGTTGGAATTTCTATAGGAGATTTAAACGGAATAGGAAGCGAAATTATTCTTAAAACTTTTGAAGATTCCAGAATGCTAGAATTTTGCACGCCAGTTATTTTTGCAAATACAAAGGTTTTTTCACTTATTAATAAGGTTTTAGGAACCGCTATTAATTTTCACGGCATAGATAATTTAAATCAGTTGGTGTTCGGGAAAATTAATGTGCTGAACATCTGGAAAGAAAATGTAACCATTGAGTTCGGAAAAGAAAATCAGGAACTGGGTAAGTATGCAGTTCACTCCTTTAAAGAAGCAACAAAGTCGCTTAAAGAAAATAAGATAGACGTTTTGGTTACGGCTCCAATAAACAAATATACGGCCGAGTCTGAAGACTTTAAATTTGCCGGGCATACCGAATATCTAAATCAGGAGTTAGAAGGAGAGGCTCTAATGTTATTAACTTCTGAAGATTTAAGAGTTGGTCTAATAACGGGGCATGTTCCTTTAAAAGAGGTTTCTTCAAAGTTAAATGAGGCGCTTATTCGAAAAAGAGTAGACGTCTTAAACCGTGCTTTGATTCAGGATTTTAGTATCAGTAAGCCTAAAATAGCTGTCTTAGGACTTAATCCGCATTGTGGAGATGGAGGTGTGATAGGAAATGAGGATGATGCAGTTTTGAAACCGACGATTCAAAAGCTGTTTGAAGAAGGATATCTGGTTTTTGGGCCTTTTTCGGCTGACGGTTTTTTTGGAAGTGAATCGTACAAAAAATATGATGCGGTCTTAGCAACCTATCATGACCAAGGATTGATTCCGTTTAAAACAATTGCGTTTGGTCAAGGAGTGAATTATACGGCTGGATTAGAAAAGATAAGGACTTCTCCTGACCATGGAACAGCCTTTGATATCGCTGGAAAAGGGAAAGCAGACTTCAGCTCGTTTAGAGAAGCTATTTACTTGGGGCTGGATGTTTATCATGCGAGGCACCAATACCAAGAAATTTCAAAGAATCCTTTGAAGATAACCGAAAAACAGTCGGAATCAAGAAGATAGTATTGATGAATAAGGACAATGAATTTAAATGATTCTTTTATTAGTCAATAAAACTTCTGCTTTGTGGATTCAGGAGTTGGAAAGTGTGTTTTTAATACAATTTGTTTAGGTGTTTATGATGTGATTCTTTGTAAAGGCTTTTAAACCCCACCTTTTGAAAGGATTTTTAAAAAAATAAAAACTTTGTTCTTGGTTTTATAATATTTTGTATATTTGCCGGCTCAAAGGTTTAGAAGATTTAGAATGATGAAAGCGTTTTTCATACCGTTTGTAGGTTTAAAGTTAGGAAAACATCATTTTGATTATCAGATAGACAATACGTTCTTTCAGGAATTTGATTATCATCAGTTTGAAGATGCTTCGGTTCAAGTTAATTTGGTTTTAGAAAAAAAACAAACCATGTTAGAACTTTCTTTTAAACATTCAGGAACAGTTAATGTTCCTTGTGATTTGACAGGAGAGTTTTTTGATATGCCTATTAAAGGTAAATTAAATCTAGTGGTTCAATTTGGAGAAGAATATAATGATGATAACGAAGAATTGCTTATTTTGCCACATGGAGAATATCAGGTAAACGTTGCTCAATATATATATGAGATGATTGTTCTGTCTGTTCCTTTTAAGAGGATTCACACAGGGGTGAAAGATGGTAGTGTTGATATTTCGAATTACGAAAGATATATTGCTTATGAGCATCCTAAAGAAGAGATTAAGGAAGAAGAAATAGATCCCAGATGGGCTAAGTTAAAAGATTTACTAAATAAAGATAATAATAAATAATAAAAGTATAGAAGATGGCACATCCTAAAAGAAAGACCTCGAAAACTAGAAGAGATAAAAGACGTACGCATTATAAAGCTACTGCTCCTCAAATTGCTACTTGTCCTGTAACGGGAGAGGCTCATTTGTATCATAGAGCTTACTGGCACGAAGGAAAAATGTATTACAGAGGTCAAGTTGTAATTGACAAAACAGAAGAAGCTGTAGCGTAATTGCGTTTTTAACAGAATTTAAACTCTCCATAGTGAGAGTTTTTTTGTTTTGTTTTTATTTGGAGAAGTATTAAAAATTTTTGTAATTTGCTGTTTCTTTTCAAAAACATTTTTTTGAAGGAGTAAATTTTTTTATATGACAAAAACTACGGCTGCCATAACTGCAGTAGGAG
This sequence comes from Flavobacterium suncheonense, assembly GCA_040392465.1. GTDB lineage: Bacteria > Bacteroidota > Bacteroidia > Flavobacteriales > Flavobacteriaceae > Flavobacterium > Flavobacterium suncheonense_A. The sequence continues at coordinate 81,768 of JBEBWA010000010.1, read as the reverse complement.
CGTATGTTCCTGATTATGTGTTGACTAATAAAATATTAGAAACAATGGTTGATACCAATGACGAATGGATTACTACTCGTACAGGTATTAAAGAAAGACGTATTTTAAAGGTAGAAGGAGCAGGCTCTTCATATATGGCTATAAGAGCAGCGCAAAATCTAATCGAAAAATCAGGAATTGACCCCAAAGAAATTGATTTGGTTTTAGTAGCAACTGCTACCCCTGATATGCCAGTAGCCTCAACCGCTGTTTATACAGCTACTCAAATTGGAGCGGTGAATGCTTTTGCGTATGATTTACAGGCTGCATGCTCAAGCTTTCTTTACGGAATGTCAACAGCCGCTGCTTATATTGAATCTAGAAGATATAAAAAAGTACTCCTGATAGGATCTGATAAAATGTCTTCAATTATTGACTATACAGATAGAGCTACTTGTATTATTTTTGGAGATGGAGCAGGAGCGGTTTTGTTTGAACCTAATTCTGAAGGACTTGGATTTCAAGATGAATTTCTAAGAAGTGACGGAGTAGGTAGAGAATTTTTAAAAATCGATGCAGGAGGATCTATACTTCCTCCAAGCCAAGAGACTGTTAAAAACAAACAACATTTTGTACATCAAGAAGGTCAAACGGTTTTTAAATATGCAGTTTCGGGAATGGCTGATGTAGCCGAACGAATTATGGAAAGAAATAGTCTTTCTAAAGATGACGTGAATTGGCTTGTAGCACACCAAGCAAATAAGAGAATTATAGATGCTACCGCTCATAGAATGGGACTGGAGGATTCAAAAGTACTAATAAATATTCACAAATACGGAAATACAACTTCAGCTACTTTACCATTGCTGTTAAGTGATTTTGAATCACAACTCAAAAAAGGAGATAACCTTATTTTTGCTTCATTCGGTGGAGGCTTTACTTGGGGAGCAATCTATTTGAAATGGGCATATAATACTAAATAAACTAACCTAAATATAAAAAAAAGAATATTATGGATTTAAGAGATATTCAAAACCTGATTAAGTTTGTTGCTAAATCTGGTGCTACAGAAGTAAAGCTTGAAATGGAAGATGTAAAAATCACCATTAAAACAACAGTTGAAAATGATGGAGAACCAACGGCTTATGTACAACATATTCCTGTTCAGGGTGCAATGCCTCAAATGATGGCTCCAGCAGCTGTTGCTCCACAAGCTACAGAATCAGCTTCTTCAACTCCGTCAGATCAAAATTCTAAATATATTACAGTGAAGTCTCCGATTATCGGAACGTTTTATAGAAAACCTGCTCCTGAAAAACCTGTTTTTGTAGAAGTAGGTTCTGTTGTATCTAAAGGAGACGTATTATGTGTGATTGAAGCCATGAAATTATTCAACGAAATCGAATCAGAATTTTCAGGTAAAATCGTAAAAGTTCTAGTAGACGACGCTACTCCAGTAGAATTTGACCAACCATTATTCTTAATTGACCCGTCTTAGTCTTTTTAGATATAAAGAAATAGAAAATAGAAAACAGAGAACAGAAAGCTGTCACTGTAAACTATTAACTGTAAACTAAAAACGAAATTATGTTTAAAAAAATATTAATTGCCAACAGGGGAGAGATAGCACTTCGCGTTATCAGAACTTGTCGTGAAATGGGGATTAAGACCGTAGCTGTATATTCTACAGCTGATGCCGAAAGTCTTCACGTGCGTTTTGCAGATGAAGCTGTTTGTATTGGGCCTCCTCCAAGTAACTTGTCTTATTTGAAGATGTCTAATATTATTGCAGCAGCCGAAATTACAAATGCAGATGCAATTCATCCTGGATATGGATTCTTGTCAGAAAATGCTAAATTTTCTAAAATATGTCAAGAAAGCGGAATCAAATTTATAGGAGCTTCTCCAGAAATGATTGATAAAATGGGAGATAAGGCTTCTGCAAAAGCTACCATGAAAGCAGCAGGAGTACCTACTATCCCTGGTTCTGAAGGATTATTAGAGTCACTCGAGCAAGCTAAAAAAGTAGCTAAAGAAATCGGATATCCAGTAATGATTAAAGCAACTGCAGGTGGTGGAGGAAAAGGAATGCGTGCAGTTTGGAAGGCAGAAGATTTAGAAAAAGCATGGGAGAGTGCACGTCAGGAAGCAGGAGCTGCTTTTGGTAATGACGGAATGTATATGGAGAAATTAATCGAAGAACCTCGACATATCGAAATTCAGATTGTAGGAGATGCTTACGGAAAAGCTTGTCACTTATCTGAAAGAGACTGTTCAGTACAGAGAAGACACCAAAAACTTACCGAAGAAACTCCTTCTCCTTTTATGACTGATGAACTTCGTCAAAAAATGGGAGAGGCTGCAGTAAAAGCTGCAGAATATATTAAATATGAAGGGGCAGGAACAATAGAGTTTTTGGTAGATAAACATAGAAATTTCTATTTTATGGAAATGAATACCAGAATTCAGGTGGAGCATCCAATTACCGAACAGGTTATTGATTATGATTTAATCCGTGAGCAAATTTTGGTAGCTGCAGGAGTTAAAATCTCAGGAAAGAATTATTTTCCGAATCTACATTCGATTGAATGTAGAATTAATGCAGAAGATCCGTATAATGATTTCAGACCTTCTCCAGGAAAGATTACAACTTTTCATGCTCCAGGAGGACATGGGGTACGATTAGATACACACGTATATGATGGATATGTGATTCCTCCGAATTATGATTCAATGATAGCAAAACTAATTACAACTGCCCAAACTCGTGAAGAAGCAATTGCAAAAATGAAGCGAGCATTGGATGAATTCGTAATTGAAGGAATAAAGACAACAATACCATTTCATAGACAATTGATGGATAATCCTGATTATGTAGCAGGAAATTATACAACCAAGTTTATGGAATCTTTTGAGATGAAATAAAACAATAAAAAGTCCGTTTCTAATACAGAAATGGACTTTTTTGCTTACTATATTATGAATAAAAAAATAATACTTATAGCTCTGGTTTTTGGAATTCTCGCGATAATTTTAGGAGCCTTTGGAGCCCATGCTCTTAAAAAGAGTTTAAATCCTGAACAACTAGTGAGTTTTGAGACAGGGGTGCGATACCAAATGTACCATGCTTTTTTTCTGTTCTTTGTGGGGACAACTAGTTTAATTTCAGAGAGAAAGAAAAAAACAATAACCGTATTGACCTTAATCGGAATCTTATTTTTTTCGGGATCTATTTATTTACTTACAACCAAAGAGCTTACTTCCATCGACATTAGCTCTGTGGCTTTTCTAACACCAATCGGAGGAATGTTATTAATTCTAGCTTGGTTAGTTGTACTTTTTAATATTTTATCAAACAAAGAAAATTAGACCTTTTTTTTCCTTTAAATTGATAATAATTTATAATTTTGCCTTTAATTTTTCTTACACAACACAATAATAAATTAATGATGACAAACTCAATAAAATCAGCTTCGTTAGAAGATTTAGGAATTAAGAATGCTACAGTCAACTATCAGCTTTCTCCTGAAGAATTACATAAAATAACACTAGAAAAAGGACAAGGAATCGAAAGCTCAACAGGAGCTTTAGCAGTGAATACCGGGAAATTTACCGGACGCTCACCTCAAGATAGATTTATCGTAAAAGATAGTATTACTGAAGATAAAGTATGGTGGGGAAATGTAAATATTCCGTTTGATTCAGATAAATTTGGACAGTTATTAAATAAAGTGACCGCTTATTTATCAAATAAAGAAATTTATGTTCGTGACAGCTATGTTTGTTCTGAAGATAAATATAGAATGAATGTAAGAGTAGTAACAGAATATGCATGGTCAAATCTTTTCTGTTATAATATGTTTTTACGCCCAACTCCTTCAGAATTAGAAAACTTCTCTTCTGAATGGCACGTAATCTGTGCTCCAGGATTTTTGGCAAATCCTGCTGAAGACGGAACCCGTCAAGAAAATTTTGCAATTCTGGATTTTACTAGAAAAATTGCGTTAATTGGAGGTACAGGATATACAGGAGAAATGAAAAAAGGAATTTTTTCTGCACTAAACTTTATTCTACCCGTATTTAAAAATACTTTCCCGATGCACTGTAGTGCCAATGTAGGAAATGACGGCAATACAGCTATTTTCTTTGGATTGTCAGGAACAGGAAAAACAACACTCTCAGCTGATCCAAATCGTAAACTTATCGGAGATGATGAGCACGGTTGGACTTCAGAAAATACAGTTTTTAATTTCGAAGGAGGATGTTACGCAAAAGTAATAAACCTAAGTGCAGAAGGAGAGCCAGATATTTTTAATGCTATCAAAAAAGGAGCTTTACTCGAAAATGTAGTGTTTAAAAACGGAAATGAGGTAGATTTTGAAGACGATTCAATCACTCCAAATACTCGTGTAAGCTACCCAATCGAATATATTAATAATATTCAGGAAGGTTCAGTAGGCAAAAATCCAAAAAATATTTTCTTTTTGACTGCTGATGCTTTTGGAGTATTGCCTCCAGTTTCAAAATTAACACCAGGACAAGCGGCTTACCATTTTATTTCTGGATATACAGCAAAAGTAGCAGGAACAGAAGCAGGAGTTAATGAGCCTCAACCGAATTTTTCAACTTGCTTCGGAGCTCCATTTATGCCTTTGCATCCTACAAAATATGCAGAAATGTTAAGTGCAAAAATGAAAGAAAATGGAGTGAAGGTATGGCTTGTGAACACAGGTTGGACAGGAGGTCCATACGGAATAGGAAGCAGAATGAAACTGAAATATACCCGTGCGATGATTACTGCAGCTCTAGAAGGGAAATTAGACAATGTTGAGTTTGTAAATCACGAAATTTTCGGATTAGCAGTTCCTCAATCATGTCCAGACGTTCCATCAGAAGTGTTGAATCCTAGAAATACATGGACAGATACAACAGCTTATGACGCTAAAGCAAAAGAATTAGCTCAATCGTTCAGAACCAATTTCAAAAAATTTGAAGAATTTGCAAATGATGAAATTTTAGCAGGAGCTCCTAATGCTTAACATTAAAATAATGTTTTAATAACACACCCGAAAGATTACATATAGTTTCTTTCGGGTTTTTTTATATACGTTTGTACAATTATTTAACAATAGAAAAATGAAAAAAATAATTGCTGTTTTATTCTTTATTTTAACTGGTTTTCAAGCTTTTTCTCAAAAACAAAATAATGTAGATTCTGATAAAGATTTAAGAATGTCAGTTTTGCCTTATTATAACTTCGGTAAAGGATTAGGGCTTACTTCTCCTGATAGTATTTTTCAGTTGAATATTCGTTTTAGAATGCAGAATAGAGCTACTTATCTCAACCGAGAAGGAGAGGAAGAAGACGAGATTAAGGCAGAAATCCGAAGACTACGTTTGCGTTTTGACGGATATGTTGGAGATCCTAGATTCTTGTATGCCATTCAACTTTCGTTTTCTCCGGGAGATACTGGGGGAGTTATAGAAGAAGGAAATAATCTCCAAATTATTCGCGATGCAGTTGTGTTTTATCAGCCAAACAAAAGTTGGACTTTTGGCTTCGGACAAACCAAACTTCCAGGAAACCGTCAGAGAACAAATTCATCAGGTGCTTTACAGTTTACCGACAGAACTATTAATAATGCAAGTTTTAATATAGATAGAGATTTTGGATTTCAAGTACAAAATCTGAACGAATACAAAGATAAGTTTTCGTATAATCTTAAAGGTGCAATCACAACTGGTGAAGGGCGTAATGATACCAAAAACTCAGATACAGGATTGGCATATACCGGAAAAGTAGAACTATATCCATTAGGAGCATTTACGAAAAATGGTAGCTTTTTTGAAGGTGATTTAGCCAGAGAACCAAAACCTCGATTAATGTTATCAGGGGCCTATTCATTTAATAATAGAGCAACTAAAACTCAAGGTCAATTAGGAGAACGACTCTTTGAAAAGAAAGATATTTCATCTTTGCTTTTAGACGCTATGGTAAAGTACAACGGATGGGCGCTTCAGACAGCTTATATGAGTAGAATGTCTGATGATCCGATAACTTATAACCCTGAAGATATTACGGATATTGCTTTTGTGTATGTAGGTAACGGAATGGATTATCAATTGAGTTATCTCTTTCCGAGCAACATCGAACTTTTAGGGAGGTATTCTTTTCAAAAAATGCATAAAGACGTAGAGATGTTTGTGCCTAATCAGAACCAATATAGTCTCGGAGTTACTAAATATATTTGGGAACATGCCTTTAAAATGCAAGCAGAAATTACGTTTAACGAACTGAATTACTTGAATGGAGATACTAAAAATAATTGGTATATTCGCTTCCAGATAGAAATGGGAATTTAATATTCCATAATCAAAAAGCCTTATTTTTACATGGAAAAATCTTTTTTTGATAATGTTCATGATTTGGCAAGGCAGATTCCATACGGAAGAGTTTCAACTTATGGAGCTATTGCAAAACATTTAGGAATGGCTCGCTCTGCCAGAATGGTCGGTTGGGCAATGAACGCCTCACACAAATCTGAAGATATTCCCGCTCATAGAGTGGTAAATAAAGTTGGACTACTCTCTGGCAAACATCATTTTGAAGGTAAGAATCTCATGCAACAGCTTTTAGAAAATGAAGGAATAAAAGTCAAAAACAATCAGGTTGTAGACTTTAAAAAACTTTTTTGGGATGAGTTTAAATAAGATTGAATTTATCTGTGTTTTAATACATTTCTAATCAGACCAAAATAGATTAGTGAAATTTACGCCATTTTTATAATAGACTAGACTCAATATAAGAACGATATATTTTTGTAAATTAGACACAATTTAATTTAATTCAAATAATGACATCTCATACTGCCTATTTTCAAACCGTTTTAGGTTTAGAAAGAGTTTTAATTGATGAAGAAAATTTGATAAGATGTGCTTCTGATCACACAGAAGATTTTGTTTTCAGACCTCAGATTGTCTTGCAACCCGAAACCACTGATGAGGTCAGTCGGATTTTGAAATACTGTAACGAAAACAAAATTATCATTACTCCCCGAGGAGCAGGAACAGGATTGAGCGGAGGAGCTTTGCCCATTTTTGGCAGCGTGGTTCTGGATATGAAACGGATGAATAAAATCTTGAAAATTGATACTGAAAATTTTCAGGTCACCACAGAGCCTGGAGTAATTACCGAAGAGCTCCAGAACGCAGTAAAAGAATTTGGATTGTATTATCCTGTTGATCCAGCAAGTAAAGGGAGTTGTTTTATTGGAGGTAATGTAGCCGAAAATTCTGGAGGAGCAAGAGCAGTGAAATATGGTGTAGTCAAAGATTATGTGTTAAATATGCAAGTCGTTTTGCCCAATGGAGAAATTGTATGGACAGGAGCAAATACACTCAAAAATTCTACAGGTTATAATCTAACGCAATTAATTGTTGGCTCAGAAGGAACTTTGGCAGTAATTACAAAAGTTGTATTAAAATTGTTGCCTCATCCTCAAAAAGATCTCTTGATTTTGATTCCGTTTTATTCTGCTTTGGAGGCGTGTCAAGCAGTAAACAAAATATTTTTAGCTGGATTTACTCCTTCTGCTTTGGAGTTTATGGAGCGCGATGCGATAATAACTTCGCAAAAGTTTTTGGACAATTATTCGTTAGAGCTACCCGATGAGATACAGGCTCATTTGCTTATTGAAGTAAACGGAAATGACCAAGAAGTCTTAATGCGAGAGATTGAAGGAATCGTGACTGTTTTGGAGCAATTCAAAACAGGTGAAATCCTGTTTGCAGATACCGAGAAAGCAAAAGACGATTTGTGGAGACTTCGAAGAGTAACTGGAGAAGCGGCCAAAGGGAGCTCGATTTATAAAGAAGAAGATACGGTTGTCCCAAGAGCTAAACTGCCCGAACTTTTGGCCAAAGTAAAAGAACTTGGAGCAGAATATGGATTTGATTCTATTTGTTATGGACATGCAGGAGATGGCAATCTCCACGTAAATATTGTCAAAAATAATATGAGTGATCAGGCGTGGAATAATAAGCTTCCTGAAGCCATCCGTAAATTATTTGTGTATACCAAAGAGCTAGGCGGAACCATAAGTGGAGAACACGGAATCGGATATGTTCAGAAAAGTTACATGGATATTGCTTTTTCGCAAATCGAACTCGATTTAATGCGTAAAATAAAAGCGGTTTTTGATCCTAATAATATTTTAAACCCAGGGAAGATTTTTGATTGATATACTAAAATGTTGTTTTTATAGTTATAGCTTTTAAGCATTTAAACAAATGAAAAAGCTACTATTTATTGTTTTTATAACTTTCACAACTATTGTTTTCTCCCAACAAAAAATTCAAATTATAGATATCCAAACCAAGGAGCCAATTGGTTTTGCAACAATTGTTATTGGAGAAGGAGTCGGAGGATATACAGACGAAGACGGATATTTTTATTTTGATAAAAAACAGAATTTTTCAATCAATATGCTGGGTTATAAAACTTTATTTGTTGCAGAATCCGATTTTAGAGATACTATTGAACTTGAGGTAGAGCCTGTTCTGATTGATGAAATTGTAGTCTCTAATAAAAAAAGGAAGCAGAAAATCAGTGAACAAAAACCCTATTGGAAAAATTCTACTTGGCTTGATTCTTATACTCCGCAGATAGGTAACGAAATTGCGGTTTTGATTCCCAATGATGAAAAGCAACAGATGATTTTGTCAAAAATTACTATTCCAGTTGCAACAAATCCTTATAGAGTTTTTGACAAAAAAAGTAAAGAACTTTTTAAAAGATTTGAAGAATTACCCCACACCACTATTAGAATCCGTTTTTATTCTAATGAAAATAACAAACCTAAAGAAATTCTGTACTCAGACGATATTGTAGTAAACATCCATAATTATAAAGAAAAGTATCCAAGAATTAATTTAGAAGAATATCAGATTAAGGTTCCTGAAGATGGACTTTTTATAGGAATTGAGTTTATAGGCTTTGCGGATCAGAATCAGAAATATTTTTATGTGCCTAATTTTAGAATAGTCAAAAGAAACGGGATAAAAGTTAAATCTTCTAATTCGTTAGACTTGTGTATTCCTATTGATCAAAAAAATAAAAAAGAGTATTCCTATATAAGATATTCTGATTGGGAAAAGAATGGAGAAAAATTAGCTTGGAAAATTTTTGCAGAAGAAGCATTTCTAAAATTAAATCAAGATCAAGAAAAATTTAACGGAACCGCAAACATCGGACTTGGTTACGAACTCAAAATCTATGAGTAGAACATCCAATCAGGATATCATTATCTCTTAATAATCCTTATCTTTGCACCCGAATCAGTTTAATGATTCAATAAATAAACGATTCATCTAACAATGTATATAGCATATCATTTTACCATACAGCCCATAGACTCGAGCAATAGTGAACAGGCAAAACAATTAGGAAGCGAAATTTTATTAGCCGAACTCCAAGACACGCCTTTTGAAAGTTTTGAAGAAACCGAAACAGGACTTTCGGCTTATGTACAGCAACAATTACATACAGATGATATATTATCAGAGGTAATGATTCTACAAAGTCCAGAATTTAAAATTTCGTACGAGGTACAACAAATTGAAACCGTGAATTGGAATGAGGAATGGGAAAAGAATTTCAATCCGATTCAGGTAGGAGAGGAGTGTTATATCCGTGCTCCGTTTCACGAAAGTAAAAATGTAAAATACGAAATCGTAATCGAACCTAAAATGAGTTTTGGAACCGGGCATCATCAAACAACCTCAATGATGATTCAACATTTGTTGGAAACGGATTTGGAAGATAAAAAAACACTTGATATGGGTTGTGGAACTGCAATTTTGGCAATTCTAGCCGAAATGAAAGGAGCTAAACCTATTGATGCAATTGATATTGACAATTGGTGTTATCTGAATTCTATTGAAAATGTAGAGCGAAATAACTGTAAAGCAATTTCGGTTTACGAAGGTGACGCTACCCTTTTAGAAGGCAAAAAATACGATGTGATTATAGCCAATATCAACCGAAATATTTTGCTTAATGATATGAAGACCTACGCTTCTTGTTTAAGTAAAGGAGGGTTGTTGTTTTTGAGTGGATTTTATACAGAGGATATTCCGTTTATTGATGAGAGTTGCCAACAAAATGGACTCCAGTTTCAAAGTAGACACGAAAAAGATAATTGGGTTGCCTTAAAATACAAAATGAGCCATAACTAAAGCTCAATTTAATCGAAAATAAAGGGCTTATTCTATCTGGCCTTTAAAAATAAATAAAAATAATCAGATAAAAAGCAATGAGCACGAGAGAAAAAGTTTTAGAAGAAGTTTTACTAGAGGAAGCAGTTTCGGGTTCTCACCACATTATTTTGTATAATGATGATGTGAATACTTTTGACCATGTAATCGAAATGCTTATTCAAATTTGTGATCATGAACCGCTTCAGGCAGAACAGTGTGCTCTTTTAGTACATTATACAGGGAAATGCGAAGTGAAAACAGGAGAATTATCCGAACTTGTGCCTAAGTGCTCAGCACTTTTGGATGCAGGGCTTTCTGCGGAAATTCAATAAAAAAAGCGGTATAAATAATACCGCTTTTTTTATTATAAGAAAAAGATTATCTTCTATATTCCTCTGCTTTTTTTGCATATTCTTGCTCGTATCCTGTTCCTTTGGTTAGTTCTGCTGCCATTTCAGCACTTCTTAAAGCTTGGGCTCTATCTCCCATTTTACTATAAATACGTGCTTTTAAAGAGTGAATCCAAAATGCTTTTGGGTTTGAATCCAAAACTCTATTTGCGTATTGAAGAGCTGATTCTAACTCATATCCGATTTCTTCAAAATAAAAAGCAGCATCTCTGTAAGGAGGATTTGCTCCATTGAGTTCGCGTTTAAGATAAGAAAGTATTCTCTCTTTGTTATCTGCATGGATCGGAATAGATACTTTGGTGTGTTGCCACATAATATTCAAAGAGGCTCTTGTGCTTGTAATGTCATTTAGTTCAATAGTAAAAGTTTCGATAGGTTGACTTACAGAAGTTGCTCTAACCTCTATTTTTACTACATCATCCTCAGGTTTGATATCGTTTAAACCCGAACTGTTATAATTAGTGTTTAGAATAACAATCCAGCTCTCATTGTTTGGAATAGTATAAAGAGCGTATGTACCAGCCTCTACTTTTTGCCCCCCGAAAATCACTTCTTCTCCAAAAGTGATTTTAGTCGCTGCATTAGCTCCCGTTCTCCAAGGCTTTCCGAAAGGAACCATTTCGCCAAATATTTTTCTGCCTTTAGCAGAAGGTCGAGAATATTCTAATTCGATAGCCGAAGTTGAAAATTGTTGCTTAGTAGTCACTTTTGGACTTGCAGCTGGCATAGTAAAATCTGGAGTCATACTACTAGAAGTTGAAAGTTGTTTTTGTTCTGTTTTTTCTTTTTTTCCTTTAGCAGAAGTAGGGTTGGCAGTTTTCTGAGCTATAGTCACCGTCGTAAAAAATGACAGCGCTATAATAAATACTGTTTTTTTCATAGTTGTTTGATTTTATGTTTGTCATTAGCTATCAAAAATAGAGATTTATTTGTAAAAGTAAAATAAATAGTGTGTTAAGAATTGGAAATGAAATTTAAAAAAAATGAAGTATCACATAAAAACCCTCTAAATTTTTTAATCTGTAGTTAAAACTTTATTTTCGCTTTCTCAAAAAAACATTCATTTTAATTTATCGAATGAACATTCAATCTTACATCCAATCCCAACTTCAATTATCTGACAAAAGTATTCTTGCTACACTTGAACTTTTAGCAGAAGATCATACCATTCCTTTTATAGCCCGTTATCGGAAGGATAAAACAGGAAATCTAGACGAAGTCGCTCTCGAGCAAATCGTAAAATTTAAAAATTCTTTTGAGGCAATCGTCAAGCGAAAAGAATCTATTTTAGGTTCTATCGAAGAGCAAAATGCATTGACTCCAGAGCTGAAAAATAAAATCGAAGCCAGTTTTGATTTGAATGAATTGGAGGATTTATACCTTCCGTATAAAAAGAAACGGAAAACCAAAGCCGATACAGCACGTGAAAATGGATTGGAGCCTCTAGCCAAAATTATTATGACTCAAAATGCGGATGATATAGAATACATAGCATCCAAATACCTAAATGAGAAAGTGCCTAACGAAGATGAAGCTATCTCGGGAGCAGAAGATATCATTGCAGAGTGGATTAACGAAAATATCTATATCCGTAAGAATTTAAGACGACTCTTTCAACGAAAAGCGGTGGTTTCGACCAAAAAGGCAAAGAAGATTGAAGAGGAAGAAAAAGCTCAAAAATTCGAACAATATTTTGATTGGAATGAGCCCCTTAACCGAGCTCCTTCTCACCGATTACTAGCGATGCTTCGAGCCGAAGCAGAAGGGTTTGTAAAGCTCAATATCGAAATCGAAAAAGAAGAAGCAATTGATTTTATCGAAAATTCGATTATCAAAAATAATAATGATACCCGAAAATACCTAAAAAGAGCCATTGCAGATAGTTATAAGAGATTGCTCGAACCCGCTATTTCTAATGAAGTTTTGCAAGAAGCGAAAGCGAAAGCGGATGGGATAGCTATTGGAGTTTTTGCCGAAAACTTAAAACAGTTGCTACTGTCTTCTCCACTGGGTGAAAAACGGATTTTAGCCATTGATCCAGGTTTCAGAACAGGATGTAAAGTAGTTTGTTTGGACCAGCAGGGTGATTTACTTTATAACGAAACTATTTTTCCGCATGCTCCTCAAAACGATTCAGCTGTAGCGATGAAAAAAATCCGTTCGATGGTGAATGCTTATAATATAGAAGCTATTGCTATCGGAAACGGAACCGCTTCAAGAGAGACCGAGTTTTTCATCAAAAAAATAGCCTTCGATAAACCCGTGCAAGTTTTTGTGGTTAGCGAAGCGGGAGCTTCGGTATATTCCGCTTCAAAAATTGCCAGAGATGAATTCCCGAATTATGATGTAACGGTTCGTGGAGCTGTTTCTATCGGGAGAAGACTGTCTGACCCTCTTGCTGAACTCGTGAAAATCGATCCGAAATCTATTGGAGTAGGGCAGTATCAGCACGATGTCGACCAAGCCAAACTCAAAGAAGAACTCGGTAATGTGGTAATCAGATGTGTGAACGCTGTGGGAGTGAATCTCAATACCGCTAGCAAATCCTTACTTTCGTATGTTTCGGGAATTGGAGAAAAAATGGCAGAAAATATAGTAAATTACCGTTCAGAAAACGGAGCATTTTTAAGTAGAAAAGAACTTAAAAAGGTTCCGAGATTAGGCGAAAAAGCTTTTCAACAAGCAGCGGCTTTCGTTAAAATACACAATGCAAAAAATCCGTTGGATAATTCGGCTGTACATCCTGAAGCCTACCCAATAGTAGAGAAAATGGCAAAAGATTTAGGAGTTCCGATCGACAGGCTTATCGGAAATAAAGAAAAAATAAATGCCATTCCGCTCGAAAAATACATAACAAACGACATCGGAATTTTATCTTTAAAAGATATCGTAAAGGAACTCGAAAAACCAGGTTTAGACCCCAGAAAAGAAGCTAAAGTCTTTGAGTTTGACCCGAATTTAAGAACAATAAACGATGTGAAAACTGGAATGGTAATAAACGGAATCGTGAATAATATTACCAACTTTGGTTGTTTTGTCGATATCGGAATCAAAGAAAGCGGATTAGTTCATATCTCTCAACTCAAAGAAGGATTCGTATCAGACGTAAACGAAGTAGTGAAACTACACCAACACGTCAAAGTTAAAGTAGCAGAAGTAGATGTAGCTCGAAAACGAATTCAGCTTTCGATGATACTCTAATAACTGATTTTAAATATAATGAAACAAAATTTAACCTTCTATTTTCTGTTTTCTATTTTCTATTTTTTGTTTTCCTGTGATTCCGAAAGCACCAATGACTGTTTCAAAAAATCAGGAAATAGTGTAAAAAGAGAAATTCAAGATTTACCTACTTTTGACAAGATACGAGTTGAAGAGGGAGTTGAGCTTATTTTATTTCAAGATTCACAACAAAAAATCGAAATCGAAGCAGGCGAAAATTTGATAAAAGATGTCTCTATTCAAGTTAAGGAGGGAGAACTAATCGTTAAAAACAATATTTCATGTAACTGGTTCCGAAATTATACCCCCGCAAAGGTGTACGTTACTTTTACGGATATAAATAGAATTTATTCCGTTTCCCAACATAAAATTCATTCTAATCAAGTATTGACATTTGATCAGGTTGAACTTTCGTCCGGAGTTTTTAACGAAGCTATTGCTTCAGAGTTTATTTTGACAATTAGTTGTGGTGATTTGAGTATTAATGCAAATGATGCGACTTATTTTAATTTATCAGGAGATGCTAATTCTATGTTTGTAGCATTCTGGGGAGGAGAACCCAGAATTGACGCGCCTGATCTAAAAGTAAATTCTATTGAAGTTTTTCAAAGAAGCAGTAATGATATGATTCTGCATCCTCTTAACGAAATAAAGGGGAATATTTATAGTACAGGTGATATCATTCTGAAAAACAACCCAGAGATTATGAATGTTACTCAACATTACACAGGGAAAATAATTGTAGAATAAAAGGTTCTATTAGTTAATTTATTAGTGTGAATTCGTGCAATTCACGGCTAAAAATTGTAAATTGCAGGCTTTTAAAAATATAAAATTTAAAATGAAACAACAAACACCTTATACCCCAAAAAATAAAGTAAGAATTGTAACCGCAGCTTCCCTTTTTGATGGACATGATGCTTCAATTAACATCATGCGAAGAGTGATCCAGGCTACAGGTTGTGAGGTTATTCACCTAGGGCATGATAGAAGCGTAGAAGAAGTAGTAAACACGGCTATTCAGGAAGATGCTAATGCTATTGCCATGACTTCGTATCAAGGAGGACACAACGAATACTTTAAATATATGTACGATTTGCTCAAAGAAAAAGGAGCAGAACACATCAAGATTTTTGGTGGTGGTGGTGGAGTAATTCTTCCTGAAGAAATCAAAGAATTAGAAGACTACGGAATCACCCGTATATATTCTCCTGATGATGGTCGTGCAATGGGATTGCAAGGAATGATTAACGATTTAATCCAGCGTTCAGATTTTCCGGTAGGAGATAAATTAAACGGAGAGTTAGATCATTTAGAAGCTAAAAATCCGAAAGCTATCGCAAGGCTTATTTCGTCTGCTGAAAATTTCCCAGAGGTTTCAAAAGATATTTTCGATAAAATTCACGAGCTAAATTCAAATTCAAACATTCCAGTTTTAGGAATTACCGGAACAGGAGGTGCTGGAAAGTCATCATTGGTAGATGAATTAGTAAGAAGATTTTTGATAGATTTTCCTGAAAAAACTATTGGACTTATTTCGGTTGACCCTTCAAAACGTAAAACAGGAGGAGCCTTATTAGGAGATAGAATTCGTATGAATGCTATTAATAACCCTAGAGTTTATATGCGTTCGCTGGCTACTCGTCAGTCGAATCTGGCACTTTCGAAATATGTGGCTGAAGCGATTCAGGTATTAAAAGCTGCTAAATACGATTTGATTGTTTTAGAAACTTCAGGAATTGGTCAATCGGATACTGAGATTCTTGACCATTCGGATGTAGCATTGTATGTGATGACTCCAGAATTTGGGGCAGCAACTCAATTAGAGAAAATCGATATGCTTGATTTTGCTGATTTGGTGGCTATCAATAAATTTGATAAAAGAGGAGCTTTGGATGCTATCAGAGATGTAAAAAAACAATACCAACGCAACCATAACCTATGGCACGAAGATCCAGATACAATGCCTGTTTTCGGGACAATTGCTTCGCAATTTAACGATCCAGGGATGAATTCGCTCTATAAAGCGGTAATGGATAAAATAGTAGAAAAAACCAGTGCAGAGCTGAAATCTACTTTTGAGATTACTCGTGAGATGAGCGAGAAAATATTTGTAATTCCGCCAAGCAGAACGAGATATTTATCTGAAATTTCAGAGAATAACCGCAAATATGATCAGACTGTTTTAACGCAAGTTGAGGTAGCTCAAAAATTATACGGAATCTATAAAACAATTGAATCGGTAACCAATACGAAATTGAATCTCTCGAAATTCGGAGTGGATGAAGAACAATTGACAAAAGTTCAAAATGACCAAAACAAAGACTTTGTTGGGTTACTTAAAAAAGAATTTGATAAAGTAAAAATGAACCTTGACCCATATAACTGGGAAATCATCTTTACTTGGGACGAAAAAGTAAATAAATACAAAAATCCAGTTTATTCGTTTAAAGTACGCGACAAAGAAATCAAAATTCAAACCCATACCGAGTCCCTTTCGCATTCACAAATCCCGAAAGTGGCATTGCCAAAATACCAAGCTTGGGGAGATATACTAAAATGGAATCTTCAAGAAAACGTACCAGGAGAATTCCCTTTTGCCTCAGGATTATATCCATTTAAGCGCGAAGGAGAAGATCCAACTCGTATGTTTGCGGGTGAAGGAGGTCCGGAAAGAACCAACAGACGTTTCCACTATGTGAGTTTGGGAATGCCTGCGAAAAGGCTTTCGACGGCTTTTGATAGTGTAACTTTATACGGAAATGACCCGGATTATAGACCAGATATTTACGGAAAAATCGGAAATGCAGGAGTATCCATCTGTTGTTTAGACGATGCTAAAAAACTGTATTCTGGTTTTGATTTGTCGCATCCTGCCACTTCGGTTTCGATGACCATTAACGGACCAGCTCCGATGTTGTTAGGATTCTTTATGAATGCTGCCATCGATCAAAACTGTGAGAAATATATTAAAGAAAATGGTTTAGAAGCAGAGGTTGAAGCGAAAATCAACGCAATTTATAAAGAAAAAGGCGTTGAAAGACCACGCTATAACGGTGAACTTCCAGAAGGAAATAACGGATTAGGACTCATGTTGTTAGGAGTTACAGGAGATCAAGTTTTGCCTTTGGAGGTATATAACGAAATCAAAACCAAAACGCTTTCACAAGTTCGCGGAACAGTTCAGGCGGATATTTTAAAAGAAGATCAGGCTCAAAACACTTGTATTTTCTCGACTGAATTCGCTTTGCGATTGATGGGAGACGTTCAGGAATATTTTATTCAGAAAAACGTTCGTAACTTCTATTCAGTTTCGATTTCAGGATATCATATTGCCGAAGCAGGAGCGAACCCGATTACCCAGTTAGCATTCACCTTGGCAAACGGTTTCACTTACGTGGAATATTATCTGTCAAGAGGAATGAACATCAATGATTTCGGACCAAACTTATCGTTCTTCTTCTCTAACGGAATCGATCCAGAATATGCTGTTATTGGTCGTGTAGCTCGAAAAATTTGGGCAAAAGCCTTGAAATTAAAATACGGAGCTAACGAAAGAGCACAAATGCTGAAATACCACATCCAGACTTCAGGTCGTTCGCTTCACGCACAAGAAATTGATTTTAACGATATCCGTACGACTTTGCAAGCGCTGTATGCTATTTATGATAATTGTAATTCATTGCATACTAATGCATATGATGAGGCTATTACAACTCCGACCGAAGAATCAGTTCGTAGAGCAATGGCAATTCAGTTGATTATCAACAGAGAGTTAGGTTTAGCGAAAAACGAAAACCCAATTCAAGGTTCGTTTATCATCGAAGAATTGACGGATTTAGTTGAAGAAGCCGTTTTAGCTGAATTCGACAGAATCACGGAAAGAGGTGGAGTGCTAGGAGCTATGGAAACGATGTATCAACGCTCGAAAATTCAGGAAGAAAGCTTATATTACGAAACATTGAAACATACAGGCGAATTCCCGATTATTGGAGTAAATACGTTCTTGAGCAGTAAAGGTTCTCCGACTGTGATTCCGGCTGAAGTAATCAGAGCAACCGAGGAAGAGAAATTATTCCAGATCAAGACAAAAGAAAACTTGAATAAGGCTAATGCTGATAAGGTAAAAGTTGAATTGAATAAGATTCAGGATGTAGCGGTTCAAAACCAAAACATCTTCGAACAACTCATGGAAGCAACCAAAGTTTGTTCGCTTGGGCAAATCACGTCTGCATTGTTTGAAGTTGGTGGGCAGTATAGAAGGAATATGTAGATTTTAGAAAGTGGAAGATTTAACCGTAGATGAAATTAAAATTGTTTTAAACAATAAGCAAATTGAGTTGACATCGACACATAATAAATTATGTATTCCAGTGATTAATCGGATCTATAAGAAGATGAGGAATGGAATAAAATTCGATGATATAAAGGTGTGTGAGAATTTAATTATTGACGGTCATCACAGATATGTGAGTTCTATTTTAGCAGGAATTGAATTAGATAGGGCTAAATCTTCCAAAACATCTGCAACCACCATATATAGTTGGAAAGAAGTTGAATTTGTAAATGAAGAATGGGATACCGAAGATAAAATACGGAGGTTAAACGAGTTAGATGCAGAGTTTAATAATCTATCTTTGGAAAAGATAATTGAGATTACGAAATAATTTGTAACTTTGCCCTATGTTAATTTTATTAGACATAGACGGAGTAATGGTTCCTGCGAATTCTTGGAAACGACCTGAAATCCTTGAAGACAACTTTATGAATTTTAGTTCACAGGCAATCAAAGCACTTGAAAAGATTATATCTTCTACAAGTGCTGATATTCTATTGACTACTTCTCACAAAGATAGCTTTAACTTAAATCAGTGGAAACGTATCTTTGAAAGGAGGAATATTACTATTAATAAAATTGATAAACTTCCAAAAAATGTAAATCATCTGAACAGAAAAGGCGAAATTCTGAAATGGTTTTATGCAGATAATAACAATCAGAATTTTGTAATAATAGATGATGATAAATCGTTAAACTCCCTCCCTGATTTTCTAAAAAAAAAACTGATTCAAACTAGTGCAACGGTTGGGTTAACAAACTTTTTAGCAGATGAAGCCATCCGAAATTTAAAAGAACAACAATACGAATTAGTTTAAAATATAATCTTTAGAATCCTGATAAAAGTTAAAATTTATCAGGATTTTTTTATCCATCGTTTTTAAATTTTTGATATGGAAGAAGTAATTGATTTGCAATCAGAATTAAATAGAGGAATAACGAGTTTTAATAATAAAAGAATAAAATCTAATCAAGAAGATATAATTAATTTAAATGTTGCTCCAATAACATTTAATAATTGTGTATTTGATAAAATAAGATTTAATCTAGCAGAAGTTGAAAATTCACTTGTATTTAGTGATTGTGAATTTAATTCTTTATTGAGTTATAAAATGTTAGATAATGTAATAGTTACGTTTATAGGTTGTACATTTAATTCTTCAGTAAATTTTAGAAGGTGTAATAAATCATTCAGTATTTTTTTACATATTAGTGATTGCTTATTTAGTGATTCTTGTTACTTTAATAATTCTAAATTTGATTTTTTTTACACATAAAAGATACTACTTTTGAAAAAAAGGTTTCTTTTGAGAATGTAACTGTAAATGCAGTAAACTTATCCCAAGTTATTTTTTTAGGCGGAGCATATTTTGATGAATTTAAAGTAACCAATCCATTTAATAATCTTCAAACATCTATAAATGAGAAAAAAAGAACATACAGAACTATCAAACAAGAACTTCAAAAATTAGAAAATAGAATCGATTATAATATTTTCAGAGTTTATGAATTAACTATACATTCTCAAGACGTAAATAGATTGTTAAAAAACTCAAAATTACCTGATTCAGAGAAAGATACTTTACTTAAAGATAAGTGCATCTTATATTTACATCATTACGTCTCAAATTTTGGAATAGATTAGAGAAAAGCATTGTCTTTTATATTGTGTTCTGGCTTTACTTTTTATACCATTCTTTATATGATTGAAAATGCAAATAAAGAGGTAGATATATGTATTGGTTTACATGGTTATATTAATGGCTTTTTCAAATATATCCTCGTGACTAATTTTGATAGTCCATTAGCTAAAGAAAATAATCCTATAAGCAATGAGATGTTCAATTATATACCAAGTTATTTTGTTTTTATTTTAGGGAAAATACTGATTGCTTTTGGGATATATGAAATGATTCAGTCTTTTAGAAAGTTTAGATATTAATTTTAAATGCTAGAAAAATGGAAACACTAAAAAATATACACCCAGGAGAAATATTATTAGAAGAGTTTTTGATTCCACTTACTATTTCGCAATATCGCCTATCAAAAGATTTAGGAATCCCTCAAACCCGAATTTCAGAGATTATTAAAGGTAATCGTAGAATTACGGCTGATACAGCTTTGAGGTTGAGTAAATATTTCGGTAACTCGGCTAAATTCTGGTTAGGGTTACAAGACGATTATGATATAGAAAATGAATTTCGCTCTCATCCAGAGGATTTTAAGCAAATAAGTAAATTTGAAATAGTATAATTATAGAAATAACTTTTCTGAAGTTTAGTTTTAAAACCTCCAAAGAGCAATACTTCGGAGGTTTTTGTTTATATAATATGCAGTTAATTATCTGAATCGGATATTATATGATATTCCAATTCCTACTGTTTGCAACTCAAAATCATTTTCTGTATTGGTGTGTTGGTAATAGGCATAAAAATTCCAGTGGTAAGTATTATACCCAATTTGTGGATTTAGATACAAACCTCCGCTGTTGTTTTCCACATTTGTGAGGAATCCATAACCTACATCAACACCAATAAACCATCCTGCTTCATGAAAGTAATAACGACCAAAAGCAGCTAAAGGAATCAATCCGAAGTCGTCGAAATCACCTTCTCCAAAATAATTGTTATAACCCGAAGTTATACCTATCCCAAAATTAGGATTTACTAAATATTGGCCACGAAGCTCTGCCCCAAGTATAAAAGAAGTATAATCTGAGGTGTCTCCAATAGGCATTCCTGCATTTAGACCTAATTTTAACCATGAATTATCGGGATTGATTTCAGTGTTTTGCCCGTGAAAAATCCCGATAGAAAATAAACAAAATAATAACGCTAACTTTTTCATAATAATATCTTTTAAGTTAATATTATTATAAAATCCAAAAACAGTGCCGATTTTTTGTTTTTGTTAGGAGCTATTGTGGTTTGTCTGGTTTTGATAAGTAATAAAATCACAATCTATAACTTCATATTTATGATTTATAATATCAAATTCTAATTAACACCCCTCATTTACTCATTGAGCCGAATCAGACCTTATGACTTTTATAATTTTATGAGCTAAATTTCAAAATAAAATTAAGTACTATGAAAAAAGATTACATTTTAAAAACAATGTTTTTATTGTTTTTAACAGTTGCTCAGTCACAACCAATTTGGCAAAAATTAACAGGATTCAGCAATGCAAATTCCGCACCTTGGATGACATCGAACAATAATTACGCGTATGCTATTACAGCAGACCGATGGATTTATTATTCAGGAGATAATGCTCAATCATGGGAGCCTTTTATAGATGTACCAGCATCTTTTAATGTAGGAAGTATCAAAGCTTCTCAAACCACGAATAGGGTTTTTTGCTTGACCTCTACGAGCGGACTCGCTTATACAGACAATTTTGGACAAAGTTGGCAGACAACGACTATAGGTAGCCCCAACGGACAATCTGGTTTGAGTCCGATGATATTAGCTTACGGGTTATATGATACAAAAATAATTGCATCTACTATTGGTCCTATTGTAGGAGATATACAGAATAATTTATTTCTCTCTATCAATAACGGAGTATCGTTTTCTAATATAGGAACTCTTAATTTTTATCCTGTAGGTCTTTATTTTATAGATGAAAATACAATAGTTTCAAATACATCAAACGGGATTTTCAAAACAGATAATGTGAATGCTGGAACTTGGACTTCGATAGGTTTTTCAGATTTACAAGTGACGGATTTAGAAGTAAACGGAGAGGTTATGTATGCTTCTGTTATAGAAACAGAAGGGAATGGCAATGTTTATAGAACAGAAGATGGTGGGCAAAATTGGACTCTTTTAGATAATATCCCAACTAATGAAGGAGTGTCTAAAATGGCTGTTGATTGGGAGAATAATCGACTTTTTGTAACCACAACCACAGGGGTATATGCTTATATCGAAGGCGGTTGGATTGAGGTAAGTGTGGTGGATAAAGCACACGAAATTATTGTTGCTGCTGATAATTCAGTTTTGTTTGGAGGTATTCGTGTAAACGGAATTCACAAAATTTCAAACTCTTCGTTGTTGGTGGAGCAAATAAATGAAGGTTTGATGCTCCCAGCTGATTATATGGTGGTTTCAGATGATCACCAGATTTACACAGCTTCTTATCGAACAGCATTTTTGTCTAAATTTAATCTAGATGAACCAGGTTGGGAAACATTTGATTTATTTGAAGATCTTCCGTCAACCAATATTTTAGCTTTAGAAAAAGCGCCTAATGGGCAATGTGTGATAGGAGGGATGCATTATATTGCTCAAACCGAAAATCAAGGTCAAACTATCAATGTGCTTACCAATACCCAAACAGGACCATTAGCACCTATTTACGACATTCTTTTTCCTCAAAAAATGTTTATAGGAAATAACGGTTCTATTTCTATGATCCAACATCAAGTACAAACTCATATTGATTATAGCCCTGATATGGGGAACAACTGGAATGTGCTTTTTGAAACAGTTAATGGGGTTTTTCCTGGATTTTTGTCAGTAAACAGAGTGTGTTCCGGAACACAAACTCATTTTATATTAGGTTTGTCTAATCAAACTGCACAAGCTACTATTATCTCTTCGGCAGATCAAGGCAACTCTTGGACTACATTGCCTAATGCACCACAAACTATACGAAATATTTTTATAGACAAAGAAGATACTCTTTATGCTGTTTCTACTGCTTCTGTTTTTCGATGGGATGCTCCATCACAAAACTGGATAACTTTACCTGTCAATATTGGTCAAAATTCATCTAATAAAGAAGTAGAATTAGCTTTTGATAGTGAAAATAGATTACATATACTGGTTAGAAATACGCTTACACCTTTCGCAGAAGAAGGGATTTATATGCCAAACGAAAACCAAGACGGATTTATTCACGTGCCTTTTCCAATAATAAACGGACAACAACTTCCAATGAAAAAAATGTCTTTTGCTGGAGATAATATTCCTATTATGATGACTTCCATAGAGACGAATGATTTAGAATTAATAGGATTTTATTATTACAGCAACGAGCCATTATTGGGTGTTAAAGAAGAAATGATAAAACCTAAACTAAAGCTATATCCAAATCCTACTTCTGATTATGTTTATATTAGCTCTATGCAAGATATTACACTTCAAGCAAAGATGATTTCAACCACAGGACAATTTATTAATGTTGTTGTTCAAAACGGAAGAATCGATTTGCGGAATTTTGCTGATGGATTTTATATTCTTGCCTTTGATTATGAAAACTGCAACTATCAGTTTAAAGTGATCATAAAAAACTAAATTGACTTTGATGATGCCCTTTCAAACTCCAAAGTTTATTTTAGCTTTGGAGTTTTTTATTTTCTAAATAGAAAAATGCAGGATTTTTTCGTAGTTAATTTCTTTGAAATCCGAAATGACAAGGTTAGCCGTTTCGTGATTTTGATTAGATCCTTTTGTTTTGTATCCCACCACAAAAATACCCGCTTTATTAGCTGCTATAATTCCGTTAGTAGAGTCTTCTATTACAATACACTCTTGTTTTTGATGCTGTGATAGTTCTACCGCTTTATTAAAAATAGCAGGGTTGGGCTTAGACTCTGTAAAATCTTCACCGCTAACTTTGTGCGTAAAATAAGACTGTAATCCAAACTTATTAAAAACAGCATTTATATTGGCATACGACGAAGAGGAAGCTACGATAAGTTGAATGTTGTTTTGGTGTAGTTCTTTAATTAAATCAAAAACACCATCCATAAGCATAAGGGTTTTAGATTGTTCAAAAACAGTATAAAAAAGTTCTCTTTTTCGGTTAATGAGTTCTGGTATAGAATCAGAAAGTTGAAAATTTTCTTTTATGCGAGTATAAATGTTTTTAGTAGAACTTCCGATAAAGGTTTGATATAATTCATCATTTACATCAATGTTGAGTTCTTCGAAATGTTGAATGTAAGCAGTATGATGAATGGGTTCAGTATCTACTAAAACTCCATCCATATCAAAAATAACGGTTTTTATCATACAAAAAATTTTAACAAAGATACACCTGATTTAGTTAAAGAAAAAGCACAATATAATTACAATCAATAAATGTGTTTAAATCCATTAGTTTGGTCAAAAAAATGTTATCTTGAACCTGATTTATAAACTATAGAGTATGTCAATAAGAACTATCATTATTCCTGATTCGGAGATTGTATGGATAGATTTACAAAATCCTACTAAAGAAGAGCAAGAAGAAATAGTGTCTAAATATAATTTGGACTTATATACCCTGTCGGATAGTATTGAGCCTAGTCATCTCCCCAAATTTGAAGAACTGGCCGAAATGAACTTTTTTATTGTTCGGATGAGATTGATACACAATACTAATAAGGTTAATATCCATAAGATATCAACCAAAGTAGCAGTTTTTTATAATGATAACTTTCTGATAACCATTCACCGTAACGAAATTAATTTTATTGATGAAATAATTGAAAAACACATTAATACCAAAAGATTAAAAACTATTAATAGTATTGTAATCAAACTTTTGAGAAGAGTATTGTTGAGTTATGAAGAGCCACTAATGGCTTTGTCAGACGAGATTACTGATTTTGAGGCTAATATGTTGCTTAAAGAAATTCCGCCTCATTCTTTACAACATTTATTTTATTTAAAAAATAAAGCTAATCTAAGTCGGAAATTACTCATTCTTACGGATGATATTTTAGATTCTATACAAGTCCGAAAACACGAAAATTCATCTTTACAAGATGTAAAGGATTTACATACCAAATTGATAGTTCTCTATGACCAAGTTTTAGAAGAAATAAACAGTTTGCAGAGCATATATATATCAATCTCAGCTCAAAAAACAAACGAAGTTATGAAGACATTGACAATTCTTTCGATGTTTTTCCTGCCACTTACCTTCTTGGTGGGTATCTACGGAATGAACTTCAAATATATGCCCGAACTGGAATATAAATGGGCTTATCCTGCTTGTCTCGGCCTAATGGTAGTTATTGCTGTGGCTATCTATTTCTGGTTTAAACATAAAAAGTGGATGTAGTAAAGACTAAAAATTATAGTTAATTATGATGAATTTATATTCTGTCAAAACTTTACTTTTCCATACCAAAAATGATGGTATAATGGCATAAAACATTACCTTTAACATTCAATATTCTATTTTTCGTTTAACAAACTTTAATACGTGCTTATGTTCCTTAAACGCTTACTTCTGCTTTTGACTTTAGTACTTTTTGTACAGTCTTGTAAAAAATCCACAAACGAATTTGAATCAGATTTTTTACTTTACAGAGAATATATTTCCAGTTTTACATCGGGCTTGGTTTCGAGTGAAAGTGATATCAGAATTGTATTTAATTTTGATAAATCAGAATGGGTAGCTGGACAGGAAATAGGCGAAGATTTGTTTGATATTTCGCCTTCCGTTAAGGGGAAAACAGTAGCTTTATCTAGCAACACTCTTTCTTTTGTGCCTGAAAGCAAATGGAGTCAAGATGTAGAATATCGCATTACTTTCAACCTTAAAAAAGTAATTGAAGTTCCAAAAGACTTGTCGGAATTTAGATTTACGATAAAAACGCTCAAACAGGATTTTTCTGTTTTTACCAATGACTTGCAATCCTATAGCAAAGATTATCAATATTTGAATGCTACTTTGCAATCAGCAGATATTCTGGATTTTGAAACGGCTTCCAAGCTTGTCGAAGCTACTCAGAACGGAAAAAAGTTAAAGGTGAAATTTGATAAAACATTTAGCACCAAAACTCATTTTAGGTTTATTGTCGATAGTATTGCACGACCTGAAGAGGACGGGAAAATATTGATTTCCTGGAATGGAAAACCATTTGATATTGACCAAAAAGGAGAAATAGAATATGATATTACAGGGAAAAACAACTTTAAGGTTATAGGCACAGAAGTCGGTGATCAAGATAATCAATCACTTTTTATCAATTTCTCTGATCCTATCAAAAAAGGGCAAAATCTCAACGGACTTGTTCAGGTAGAAGGGGTAGATAATCTTCGTTTTTCGATAGAAGGAAACCTTTTAAAAGTATTTTTTACAGAATCACTTAAAGGGTTACTCAATGTAGAAGTCTTCCAAGGAATTCAAAGCGAAGATGGCTACAAGATGAAGAACAATTACATCGAGAAAGTCCTTTTTGAGCAGGCTAAACCCAACGTGAGATTTATTAAAAACGGAACGATTTTACCTAGTTCCAATAATTTGAAAGTCAATTTTGAGGCAGCAAACCTAAGGGCGGTTGATGTTCGGGTTTATAAAATTCATTCCAATAACGTCTTACAGTTCTTACAAGACAATGAACTCAACGGAGGTAGAAACCTTCGAAAAGTAGCCGCTCCAATTTCGACTCAAACCATAAATTTATTAGAAAAGAAACTCTCGAACTACAGCAAATGGAATGCTTTTGCACTTGATTTAGCTAATATCATTTCGATAGAACAAGGAGCAATTTACAGAGTCGAACTCTCGTTCAAAAAATCCTATTCGCTATATAAATGTGAAGAGAGTTCTGAAGATTCTAGCCAAGATGATTACAATAATTACCAAGATAATTTCGAAGTTCGCTCTGCTGACGAATATGACTATTATGATGATTACTGGTATGATGATTATGAGTGGCAAGACAGACAAGATGCATGCTCTGACTCGTATTTTAGACGAGGTTCAGTAGGAACCAATGTTTTGGCTAGCAATTTAGGAGTTATAACCAAAAGAGGGGACAACGGAAGCTATTTTGTAGCGGTTTCGGATATCGTTTCTACCAATGCTGTAGCAGGAGCTACGGTTGAACTGTATGACTATCAACAGCAAAAATTGGCTGTCGGAAAAACAGATAACGAAGGAACCATTCGTTTAGAAGTCTCTAAATATGCTTATTTTGCTGTGGTAACTAAAGGAAACGAAATTACGTATGTGAAACTCGATGAAGGAATGTCGCTTTCTGTGAGCAACTTTGATGTTTCAGGTAAAAAAATGCAGGAAGCACTAAAAGGTTATATCTACGGGGAACGTGGGGTTTGGAGACCAGGAGATACCTTGCACTTGGCTTTTATGCTCAATGACAACGACAGTAAACTCGATAAATCACATCCGATTAAATTCCGTTTAAATGACCCTCAAGGTAAACTGATGTATGAGGCAGTCAGAAAGTACAACGAAGAAAATCATTATCGCTTTTCGGTTCCGACTAAAACAGAATACCCTACTGGGAATTGGGAAGCGATAGTGAGTGTCGGAGGAGCTAGATTCTACAAACGCCTTCCCATAGAAACAATCAAACCAAACCGCTTAAAAATCAAAAATAATTTCAGCGCTGATAAGTTGTCTGCCAACAAATCGGTTACTGATAATATTGAAGTCACTTGGCTCCACGGAGCAATTGCAAAGGATTTGAAAGTAGAAGTACAAGCGAAATATATAGCTCAAAAAACGACTTTCAAAGGTTATGATAAATACGTTTTTGATAATCCAGTTTATAAGTTTGAAACTGAAGAATCGAATATTTTTACAGGAAAAACAGACCAAAACGGAAAAGTTTCGTTTAGTTTGCAGCCAAAAATTACTTCACAGGCTCCAGGAATGCTTCGAGCTACTTTTCTTACAAAAGCTTACGAAAACGGAGGTGATTTTTCGACCGATGTAGCCACTATAGATTATTCGCCTTACCTGACTTATGTAGGGTTAAAAACTCCTGAACCAAATAAATACGGTTTGTTGGAAACTGGAAAATCAAATAAATTCGAAGTAGTTACCCTGAACGAAAACGGTAAACCAAAATCTGTTAAAGGGCTTATTGCTAAAGTCTATAAAGTATCTTGGAGATGGTGGTGGGATGCCTCTTATGACAACCTGTCGAATTATGTTTCTTCTAGTTCTACCCAAGTATTCAAAAGTTTTATTCTAAATACGGATGCTAACGGAAAGGCAAGTTTTCAGTTTAAAGTAGAAGACAATCAGTGGGGAAGATATTTAATTTACATAACCGACGAAAATGGGGGGCACTCCACTGGACAAACAGTACTTATCGATTGGCCTTATTGGAGTGGAAAAAATCGAAATTCAGAGGCTTCGTTTGCTACGATGCTGACTCTGTCAGCCGATAAAAAGAGTTATGAAGTTGGACAAACTGCACAAATTTCTTTTCCTTCAAGTGAAGGCGGTAGAGCGCTTATTTCGGTTGAAGATGGTGCAAAAGTAGTACAAACACTTTGGACAAACACCACAAAAGGAGAAACAAAAATTAGCCTTCCTGTCACAGCCGAAATGGCTCCAAATGTGTTCTTGAATATTACACTTCTGCAACCTCATGCTTCTACGTTAAACGATTCTCCTATTCGCCTTTACGGAATCATTCCGATTGAGGTCTTGGATAAAAACACGAAGTTAGAACCTCAAATTTCGATGCCTGATGTGTTGAAGCCTGAGGCTTCGTTTACAGTAAAGATAAGCGAAAAATCAGGGAAAGCTATGACTTATACTCTCGCAGTGGTGGATGAAGGATTACTTGATTTAACCCGATTCAAAACTCCGAATGCTTGGAATGATTTTTATTCTCGTCAGGCTTTGGGAGTAAAAACTTGGGATATTTATGATGATGTAATTGGAGCCTACGGAGGTAAAATAAATCAAATATTTGCCACTGGAGGAGATGAGGATTTAAAGGGAGCCAATGCTCAAAAAGCAAATCGCTTTAAGCCAGTAGTGATGTATTTAGGTCCTTTTACTCTAGAAAAAGGAAAAACAGCATCTCATAAACTCGAAATGCCAAATTATATCGGCTCGGTTCGAACAATGGTAGTAGCAGGTGATGTAAAAACAGAAGCCTACGGAAGCTCAGAAAAAGCAACTCCCGTTCGCACTCCGCTTATGGTTTTGGCTTCGCTTCCTAGAAAAATTTCGCAAGGCGAAAAAGTGACGCTTCCAGTGACGCTTTTTGCTATGGAAAAACAGGTGAAAAATGTAAAAGTTCAGGTGAAGACTAACAAAGGAATCAAAGTGGTGGGCAGCACTTCTCAAACGGTTTCGTTTGCTAATCCCGACGAAAAAATGGTTTATTTCAATCTGGAAGCAGGTGATTTGACAGGAATTGGTAAAATTGAAGTAATTGCCACTTCCGGAAACGAAAAATCGACCTATCAGGCGGAGTTAGATATTACTAATCCAAATCCGATAACTCACGACTATGTGGATTTAGTCTTAGAGGCAAACAGCACCAAAACACTTGATTTTTCGACTTTTGGAGTTGTAGGGAGCAATAAAGCAAAAATCGAAGTTTCGTCTTTCCCTTCAATTGATTTTAACCGGAGATTAGATTATCTGATTCAGTATCCTCACGGATGTTTGGAACAGGTAACTTCAGGTGTTTTTCCACAATTATATCTTAACGATGTAGTGGATTTATCCGATTCTCGAAAAGCTTCTATCAGTCAAAATATCAAAGAGGGAATCCAGAAACTTACAACCTATCAGGTTTCTAACGGAGGTTTTAGCTATTGGAATGGTCAGGATTATGCCAATGATTGGAGTACTTCTTATGTAGGTCATTTTCTTATTGAAGCAGAAAAAAAAGGTTATGTTTTGCCTTCATCATTCAAATCAAAATGGATTGCTTATCAACAAAGAGCAGCTAAAGATTGGAGGTTCAACGAGAGCTATCGAAATGATATTGCACAGGCTTATCGCTTATATACGTTGGCTTTGGTAGGGTCGCCAGATATGGGCTCGATGAACAGGCTTCGTGAGACAGCTAATATATCTAACGAAGCTAAACTGCGATTGGCTGCTGCCTATGCCATCGCAGGTCATAAACAAGCAGCTCAGACCATGTTGAATTCTGCTTCTCTAGATAACATAAACAGTTATTATTACTACGGCTCACCTGAACGGAATAGAGCAATGGCATTAGAAACTTTGCTATTGCTAAATGATAATTCCAGAGCATTTGCTATGGCAAATGATTTGGCTAAAGCACTTTCGTCAGATAATTGGATGAGCACTCAAACTACGGCTTATGCTTTGTATGCGATGAGTAAATTTGCTGTGAAAAACGGAGGAAAAGGAATTGATATTATATATTCTCAAAACGGAAGTTCAACCAAAATATCTTCTCAGAAAGCTTTTGTAGATAGAGAATTACAAGCTTCTCAAAGAGAAAATTCGATTACTCTGAAAAACAACAAAGACAATACAGTTTATGTACGAGTTACTATCAGTGGAATTTTGCCAGTGGGAGAAGAAAAAGTAATACAAAATAAATTGTTTGGGACTATTTCTTATCAAAATCGAAACGGACAGATTTTAAATGTAACTAATATTAATCAAGGAACAGAACTAGTGGCTCAAATCACAATTCGAAATACGACCAATCAAAAAATAGAAAATGTGGCTCTAACCCAAATTGTCCCATCTGGATTTGAGATTATAAATACTCGATTTACCGATTTCGGAGATTTTGCAGAAAACAAGGCAGATTATATAGACATCAGAGATGACAGAACGAATTTTTATTTTACTTTGAATGTTAATGAAACTAAGACCTTTAAAGTGTTATTGAACGCTTCTTATCTCGGTAAATATTACCTTCCGGGTATGCAAGCCGAAGCTATGTATGACAACACTTATGTGGTTAGAACCAAAGGTCAATGGATTGAAATTGTAGAGTAATTGGGAATCCCGACAGAGTTTAAACTCTGCTAGAAACCTTTTAAGAATTTAAAAGAAGACAAAAGATAGCTGTGAAATCAATAATAAAACCTCATAAATTCAAAATTTTAGTCCTGCTATTACTTTTGGTCGGTTATTATTTCTGTCTTCCTAAAACACTTTTTGACAGTTCTTATGCTACAGTTATCCAAAGTCAAGACGGAACACTTTTAGGAGCAAAAATTGCAGATGATGGACAATGGAGGTTCCCCGAACCCGATAGTATTCCCTATAAATTTAAAACCTGTATTGTAGCCTTTGAAGATCAGCATTTTTATAAGCACTTTGGAGTAAACCCCATTTCGATTTGGAATGCTTTTAGGCAAAATCAAAAAGCAGGAAAAGTCGTTCGAGGAGGTAGCACCATTACTCAACAAGTAATTCGCTTGTCAAGAGAAGGAAAGCAACGAACCTATGGAGAAAAAATTATTGAAGCCATTCTAGCTACGCGTTTGGAATTTCGCTATTCTAAAGAAAGTATTTTAGAATTGTATTCTTCTCATGCTCCTTTTGGAGGTAATGTGGTTGGACTTGAGATGGCTTCGTGGCGATATTTTGGAGTTAAGCCTCATCAACTTTCGTGGGCAGAATCTGCTACTTTAGCTGTGTTGCCTAATGCTCCCAGCCTGATTTATCCAGGTAAAAATCAGAAAATTCTACTTCAAAAACGCAATCAATTACTTAAGAAACTCTATGAGAACGGAGCTATGGATACGCTCACCTATGAGCTTTCACTTGAAGAGCCACTTCCTCAAAAGCCTTTCGACTTACCACAAATTACTCCTCATTTGTTAGAGCGGGTTGCAAGAGAAAACAAAGGTAAACGCATCAACACAACCATTGATTTCGCTTTACAAGAAAGAATAAATCATATTGCTCAAAATTATTACAAACACTACAAACAAAACGAAATTTACAATCTCGCTATTTTGGTTGTTGATGTAGAGACTCGGGATATTATAGCATATGTTGGAAATTCTCCCACCGATTTTGTTCACAAAAAAGATGTAGATATCATAACGGCTCCCAGAAGTACAGGGAGTGTTCTCAAGCCACTACTTTATGCCT
The DNA here is from genome assembly GCA_040392465.1 of Flavobacterium suncheonense. Lineage (GTDB taxonomy): Bacteria > Bacteroidota > Bacteroidia > Flavobacteriales > Flavobacteriaceae > Flavobacterium > Flavobacterium suncheonense_A. The sequence continues at coordinate 49,749 of JBEBWA010000010.1, read as the reverse complement.
CAATGCTTGACGAAAGCCATCTTTTACCAAGTGCTTTGGTCGCAGATATTCCTACTCAAATCTCAGGATATGCTCCCCAAAACTTCAATAACACTTATGACGGAGCAGTTCCAGCTAATAGAGCTTTATCTCGTTCGCTAAATATTCCGTCTGTACTGATGTTACAGGAGTACGGAGTGTATAATTTTTACGAAAAACTCCAAAAATACAAACTTCAGAACATCTCCAAACACCCGAATCATTATGGATTATCTCTTATTTTGGGCGGGGCAGAAAGCAATTTATGGGATTTGTGTAAGACTTATGCATCGCTAACATCAACGTTGAATTATTTTGTTCAACACAAATCAAAATATAGAGAAAAGGAATTCTGTGAACTGAATTTTTATTCAAATCAAGAAATTGATTTTGGTAAAGATTCTTACAAAAAAAATATTGTGGGAGCGGGTTCGATTTACTTAACTTATAAAGCTATGCGCGAAGTAAACCGACCAGAAGGAGGAGAGAGTTGGAAGTTTTATGATTCCTCATTGCCTCTAGCTTGGAAAACAGGTACGAGTTTCGGAAATCGCGATGCGTGGGCTATAGGGACGACTCAGGAATATGTAGTGGGGGTTTGGGTCGGAAATGCAACTGGAGAAGGAAGACCAGAGCTGACTGGTGTGAGTAGTGCAGCTCCTATCTTGTTTGATGTTTTTTCGGGATTACCAAGGTCGGATTGGTTTGCTATTCCCTATGACGATTTAGAGCAAATTGCAATTTGCTCTAAAAGTGGTAATCTGCCAACAGAATATTGTCAGACTACATTACAATACGTTCCGCTTTCAGAAAATGAGCATCAACTCTGTACCTATCACAAAGCTATTCATCTTGACTCAAGCGAAACTTTTAGGGTAAACGCTTCATGTGAAAATCCTGAAGATATAATTATAAAATCTTGGTTTATCCTTCCTCCTGTAATGGAATGGTATTACAAGAGCAAAAATGCCGATTACTTGACTTTACCTCCTTTTAGAAGAGATTGCCAACAAATAGAAAGTTATCAAATGGATTTTATTTATCCAAAAGCAGATAGCAAGATTTATTTGACAAAAGATTTTGAAAGTCAGGAGCAGCCCATTATTCTCAAAGTGGCGCATTCGGATCCAAAATCAACTTTATATTGGTATTTGGATAACACATATCTTGGACAAACTAAAGATTTTCATGAGATGCCTATAAAAGCTAAAACAGGAACTTATTACATCACAGTGATAGATCAAAATGCATATGAAATTGTAAGAAAAATTGAAATTTTATAAATAAAGAGTTTCCTAGAGATTTTTTAGATATTAAAAATGATAGTGTAAATTTAATGAGATTGAAGTTGTGTTAAGTTTGGCAAAAATATTTGAAGTCTCATTTAAAACGTTTGATGTGAAATCATACCTTAAACTCCCCCCAAATTTGTTATAAATAGGGAATCCTAATCCCATACCCCCTGTGATTGAATTTTTAAAATTTTCATCATAAGAGAAAAGAGTAGAAGATGCAGATGAATGAGAGGTTGCATTTCTTATATATTCTCTTTCTAAACTCCCATTTTGTACTACTCCAAGGCCTATCATAAAATCAATATAAAAAGGATATTTAGAGTCATGTTTGTAGAATATATTATGTCTAAAACCAGCTCTAATCTTAATTGTTGAATATTTGTAATCAATATTTGAATAGGTGTTTGATACTTCATCGGTTGTTATATTCCCATTTATGGAAGTATATGATGCTTCTGAAATAACTGCCCATCTTCTATGATACCTAGATAAATTAATTTCGAATTGTGCTCCTACATTTAACGCACCATGATTGTCTGATCCTTGTGCTCCAGTATATACTTCAGTATTGGTAAAATTGACTTTAGACATATTTAATCCATAACCAATAAAAACGTTAAAATGAAAGGGTTTTACTTTTTCTGGAGTAGTAATTTTTTCTGCTCCTATACATTGGTTATATTCCTTGAAATATTTAATTAAATTATTTTCGTTGTATTTTACTGCTTTATGACTTACTAAGCCATTGTTGCAATTTACATAAGTGTTTAGTTGATAGATATAATGATTATTCTCTGCTATATTGGATTTTTTCATATCTACATAGAATTTTTTATATACTAAGTGCGTATAGTCTTCACCTTCTTTTTTATAATAATAATTAGTGATATCATTGGTAGTCAATTTGTACAAACTTACTTCACTATCAACTAATATAATTAAAAGGGCATTTGTTTTTTTATATTGAGGATCTCTGTCAGTATTCATGGTAGAAACATTGCTGCTTGAAAAATCAAAATCTACGTTGGCAGAAATAAATTTAATTTTATTAAAAATTTCTGCAGATTCGATTTCCGCTGCTCTCATTGTTTCTTTTTCGCTCTCCAGATTTATTTTATAAACAATAGAAGTAGGATTATTTTTGTCAAATTTGTTTTGGATAAAGCATTCTATTATTGTTCCATTTTTGAGAATAATTTTTCCAGGCTCAAAATAATTCTGACTAAAAGCATTGAAGTTTATAAATAAGGTAAAGAGTAAAAATAAGTTTTTCATATTAGTAGAATAATTAGTAATTTTACAAAACTAATGTTTTTAATTTAAAAACATATCTCCCTTAATTTATATTTTATCATTATGAAAAAAGTTACGACAATATTTCTATTATTCCATTTTTTAGTTGTTTTGTCACAAGAAAATTTTAGAAAACATAATTTGGTTGTGGCTTTTGATAGTTCGATGAATATTGATAGAAAGAACCCCTTATCCGATGTGTTATCCGAAATTAAGGAATTCGAAGACATTTTGAATCAGTATGACTTCAATCTTAACTATTCTTTTGTTTTTACGGAAGAAAAACTTCAACAGATGGAAGAGCAAGCTCTGAGAATTTCTGGAAGTTCTAAATCGATTCAGGATTTACGAAATATTTATGATATCGTAAATAATGAATTGACAGATGAAGATTTAAAACAATTAGCAAACCACTTGCAAAGACTACCCAAAGTTAAGTATGCAGAATTGATAGATGCGCAACCTGTTTTACCTCCTTTTGATATTTTTCCGACTACACCCAGTTTTGTTCTTCAACAAACCTATATATATGCCAACCCAGGCGTAAATATGCAATATGCTTGGGATATGGGTCTTAATGGACAAGGAATCCGGATAAAAAATATAGAATATGAATTCAACAAAAATCATGAAGAATTTCATGTTAATACTAAAATAAATTTTGTAGATGCCTATACAGTAAATCCAAATTTGTACACTCCAGAGTATTCAGATTTTTTGGAGCATGGAACGGGAACTTTTGGGATTGTTTTTGGAGATGACGGGGAATATGGTGTTAAAGGACTAGCTTTTGGAGCAGAAGAAGTAACCCTTTACCCAGAATGGACAGCCGAGTATGGATATAATCCAACTTTTACTACCTCGTTAGCACTTAATGATTCAGAACAAGGCGATGTAGTAATTTACGAAATGCAGACAGGAGGAGCCTCAGGAGTAGAAGGAGATTATGTTCCAGCAGAATATTCTTCTACTATTTGGAACCTTACCAAAGCAGCTTCTGATTTAGGAATTATTGTTGTAGCAGCAGCAGGAAATGGAGACCAAAATCTAGACGATCCAATTTATGCTTCGTATATGAGCAAAGGTAATAGTGGTGCTATAATTGTTGGAGCAGGGACACCAAATATTATGCATGAAAAATTGTGGTTTAGTACTTATGGTTCTCGTGTGAACCTACAGGGATGGGGATTGAGTGTATTGAGTTCCGGTTATGGAGATTATACAACTATTGGAGGAGATTTTAACCAACAATATACAATGTTTTCAGGAACGAGTTCCGCTACCCCTATTGTAGCTTCGTGTGTGGCCGTTTTACAATCATATTATCACTCTTTGACTGGAGAATATTTAAATTCTTCAGAAATGATTGATATTTTACAAACTACTGGAATTCCTCAAGGATCAGGAGGAAATATCGGGCCACTTCCAGATATGGAGGCTGCAATCACTTACCTAGAGACAATGAGTAGAAATAATTTTGCTGAAAAGCCGAGTTTCAATGTTTATCCAAATCCATTTGAGAATGAGATAAACATAATTGGATTTAATAACCCTGTGGGGGTAAAAGCAGAATTATTTAATGCTGTAGGGCAAAAAGTTTTGGAAACTAACTTCTCTAATCAGGCAAGAATTTCTACCGCAAACTTATCTTCTGGTATGTATTTTCTCAAACTTAACCAAAACGAAAAAATCACAATCCATAAAATAATAAAGAAGTAGTTTTAACTTACCATTACTCTCAAATTGTTATAAAAGTTGAGCTAATTTTTCTGTTAATTTTTTACGACTGAAAAATTGTAATCCGATAGGTGAAGTCTTTAGCTTATTCTCTTTGTATAACTGGTAATAGCTTAGCAAGGTTTGTTTTATTTTTTCCTTTTCAGAATAATCACAGAAAACACCTGTATTGGTAGGAATAATAATGTCTTTAATATCTGAATTTTCATTGGCAATTGCCAAAATAGGTCTGTGCGAAGCCATATATTCGTAGAGCTTTCCGGGAAGAATCATTTTGGTTTCTTCTGAATCGGATTCGATAAGTAGTAAAACCTGGGATTTTCTTTGCTCAACTATAGAGTCTTTGTGAGATAAATAGCCTAAATTTCTGACAAAGGAATCCAGTCGAAACTCCTTAATCGTATCTTGCACTTCGGGTGATATAATTCCGATGAGTTTTAGTTCAAAATCCTTTTTAAAATCGAGATTTTCTTTGATGATTTCTCGTATAGCTTTCCATAGAATCCTCGGATTTCTTTCTGATAAAAACGAACCAATATGAGCTAAAGAAAACTTTAAATCTAAAGGTTGCCTCTCTATTTGTTCTACGTCATATCCGTTGGTGATGACTTCGATTGACTTAGAAGTAATTTCAGAAAATTCAGTTTTAGTTGACGGACTGGTTACAATTAGCTGATCAGCTGCATTCAACACTTTTCGCTCTAATTCTTTGTGTTTTTGTTCTGATTTATTTGATAATTTGAGCTCTTTGTGATATACAATACTCGTCCATGGATCACGAAAATCAGCAATCCATTTTATATTTAATTTTTCTTTTAATCTGAGCCCAATCAAGTGTAAACTATGGGGAGGTCCAGTAGTAATTATAGTTTCGATTTGATTTTCGAGAATATATTTTTCAAGATATGAAACAGAAGGTTTGACCCATGAAACTCTAGCATCGGGAATAAAGAAATTACCTCTAATATAGAGTAATAATTTGTCAAAAAATGATTGCTTTCGTTTATTTGGAACTATGCCAGAACTGATTTTACGCGTTTTGTTTTTAGAAATCAAAGAAGCAAACTGGTAAGGCTCTTTAATGGGTTGTTTTAGAATAGTAAGTTGATTGAAATCTTCTTTTAGCTGATTGTCTATTATTGGGTAAGTTGGATTTTCAGGGATATAAACAATGGGTTCAATTCCAAAATCAGGTAAGTATTTAACGAATTTAAGCCAACGTTGCACTCCTGGACCTCCTGCAGGAATCCAATAGTAGGTTATGATAAGAATTTTTTTTGACATAATCTGAAATAATACTACAAAGTTACACTTTATAGTTGATAAAAAATTACTAACATTGCTGTACTTTATTTGTTTTTACTATGGAAGAAAAACAGGAACTTAAAAGAGAACTTTCGCTTCTAGATGGTATTATGCTCGTGTCTGGATCGATGATTGGCTCAGGGATTTTTATTGTAAGCGCTAATATGATGCTTAATATCGGAAGCGCGGGTTGGCTTATTCTAGCTTGGGTTCTATCGAGTGTAATAACAGTGATTGCTGCGGTCTCTTACGGAGAATTGAGCGCTATGTTTCCGCAAGCTGGAGGTCAATATGTATATCTTAAAGAGGCTTATAACAAACTCATTGCTTTTTTGTATGGTTGGAGTTTTTTTGCCGTTATTCAGACTGGAACCATTGCAGCAGTAGGGGTGGCTTTTGCTAAATTTACTGCTTATCTCTTTCCTGGTTTTTCGGATGAAAACATACTCTATGAGATGGGCTCTTTTAAACTCAATGCAGCTCAATTAGTCTCAATTGCTATTATTGTATTACTTACTTTTATCAACAGTAAAGGAGTTCGAAACGCAAAATATCTACAGACATTTTTTACGTTTATAAAAATAGCATCGCTCGTAGGATTGGTTGTTTTAGGGTTTTCATTGGCTTTTGATTCCACAGTGTGGACTGCTAATTGGGCTGATGCTTGGAATGCCAAATCATTTGATCCTGAAACGGGAAGTTGGATTTCGATAGGAGGAACTGTTCTTGTTTCTGCTTTAATAGCCTCGATGGTGGGTTCGCTTTTTTCGTCTGATGCCTGGAATGGAGTGACCTTTATCTCGGGAGAAATTAAAAACCCAAAGCGCAATGTAGGATTAAGTTTATTGTTAGGAACAGCAATCGTAAGTATACTTTTTGTCATAACCAATTTGATGTATTTGGCTGTGATGCCTCTTGAAGCAATGGCTTTTGCCCCACAAGAACGCGTAGCAGTGGTAGCTTCTCAATTTATTTTTGGTCAAACTGGTACGTATATCATTGCTATTATGATTATGATTTCGACTTTTGCCTGCAATAATGGTTTGATTATGGCAGGAGCAAGAGTTTATTATACAATGGCAAAAGACGGGTTATTCTTTAAAAAAGCAAAAAAGCTCAATAAATTTAGCGTACCAAGCTGGGGATTATGGATACAATGTGTATGGGCATCGGTTCTTTGTCTTACGGGTAAATACGGAGATTTACTCGATTATGTAATGATAATTGTAATTATTTTTTATATTCTTACTATAGTCGGAATCTTTGTTTTACGTAAAAAAATGCCTAATGCAGAAGGCACGTACAAAGCTTTTGGGTATCCAATTCTTCCCGCTATTTATGTGGTTTTGGCCTCTGTTATTTGTGTGGTACTCTTAATTGACAGAACGAGTACTTGTGGCTGGGGAGTAATAATTATGCTTTCTGGAATTCCGATTTATTATTTGACGAAGAAGAAATAATTATTCATCGTCTTTTTCATCTTTTTTATCCGAGAAAGAGGAAGGGAGTAGGTCAATATTTCGTTTTTTAGCCTCACGAACCAATAAGGGTAATAGTATCATAGAACCAGGAATTACAATAAATGGAACTACGATTCCGATGTACTTGAGGTAATCAAAAAGTTGTTTCCGTAATAACAAATCATCCTCGGGAGTTATCTTTTCGCCTTTTAGATACTTTTCAATCACTTTAGCAGAAGACTTACTTCCGTGGTATTCCGTTTTTACACTTTTTAAAAAGCTATGAAGGTGTTTCTTTATTTCTACTTCAATTTTCATAATATGAACTAATACTCAAAAGTATGATTATTTTGAATATTATTTAAAATATGGATAATATATAAAAAAATAATTTGTAACCTACTAAGTAAATGTTATTTGGGTAATTAAAATGTTAATGGTATGTTTGGTTAAAACATTATAAAAAGCACGTATTATGAGGGGAAATTTATTAAAATTGATAATATTTTCTGGGTTAATGGTTGTTTCCTGTGATAAAGAAGAATAACTACAAGAACAAAATATTAAAAAAGATAGTTCAAGAGCACAAAAGCAAAGCAGTATGTTTAGTTATATTTAATCAATTAAAATAAATAATGGGGTTGATTGCGAAAATAATATTTTGATTTTTCCAAGCTGGGAAAAACTCTGGGATACAGCAGATAAATTAGATGAAATAATAGATTATGAATGCGATATGTTTGATGCAACAGTGTCAAATAACATAACTGATGATGACTATGACGCTTTAGCTGTTGCAGTCGGGTTTGATGAAGACAATGTATTGAGAAGTTTTGAGAATGATTTAGGTTTTTGTTCTCTTCGAAGAAAAATAGAAGGTTTAGAAAATGATTGGCTTGAACTTCAAGGTGATGGAGAATGGAATATTAATGAAGACCCCGATAATCATTTTATATTTGATGAAACAGAAAGAACTTTGTTTAGTGTAAATACTGAAGTTATTATTGGTGAAACAGAAGTAGAATATGTTTATTATAAACTGATAGATGATTTTAATTGGATAGAGGTTCATAATTGGGATTTAGAAGCTATCAGACAGATAAGTATTGGTATTATACCAATAAATAACTCAAATGTGATTGTGCAAAATATTGTAATGGATGAAGTTCCAGAAACTCCTGTAGAATGTAAAAAACATATAAAAACAGCTAAATATCATGTAAATGGCTCTAATAGAATAAAACAGAAATCAAAAGTTATTAATAATAGTTGGTGGGGAGCAAAGAAAATATCCGCTTTAACAGTGGGGTATAAAAAGAAAAATGGAAAATGGAAAAGAAGAAGAACCACAATTGCTGCTGGGATTACAGGAGTTTCTGGCACAAATAATTGTGTTTTATATCAGAAATGTGGTATAGCATTTGAAAAACACAAGGTAAAAGAAAGGAAGAGAAGAAGAGTAAAAGCTAAAATCAGAGGACATAAATATAAAGGAGAGAGTCTGATTATAGGAGTAAAGCCTCAAAAAGCGTATAGTTATCATAAACAAGGTTCTATAAATTTAAAATTAGACTATTATGATATGCAATAGAACTTTTGTTTTTATATTCTTTATTTTATCTCTAAGTATTAAATTATATTCTCAAACTGCTGAAAAATTATTTGAAGAAGAAACAACCAATTTTAGTTTTGTACTACAACCATCGATACTTAAAGGTTATGATGTAGGAATTAGTTATGATGTTACTCTTGATAATTCTCCCAGTATTTCATTCAATAATCCTTTTTCAGCTCAGTTTGGATTTTTTTATAACTTTTAAATAAAAAATAATTTTAATTTTAAAGCAGGTGTTATAGTGAAAACCTTTAATCCGACATTTAATATCAATATTTCCAATGAGGATTTAAATGCAGGTTATGATTATTCTGATGAATTAAGTCATTTCGAAATGGCAAATCAATTTATTTTTTCACAAACTGTGAAAACAGAATATTTTTTTCCGATAAATAATAAATTAAGTTGTGTAATCGGATTAGGTGTAAGTTTAGATATTAGAACAAGTGGAGGAAATGATGTTTTATCAGCTGCTGTATTTGATTACAATGAACAGACATATCGTACTTTTTTTATAGTTGATTCAAACGAGCAACAAGTTACAGGCTCATTAGATGTATCATTAGGTGTCAACTATAAAACAGCTATCGGGTTGTTTCAGCTAGAGTTTTTTAATAACTCCCAACTAATAACTTATCCTAAAGAAGGTGTTTTTCAGTTTAATTTAGATAATAATGAAAAGAAAATGGGTGTTTATACAATAAAAGGAAACTATAATGGACTAGCTCTAATTTTTTCTCCTGCTAAAGGTTGGTTAAAAAAGAAAGGTAATAAGTAATTGACATATATATAGTTATGTAGAAGATTTTTTGATTTGTATACACTATTGGTTCTAAAAAATAAGAATTCTATTTTTCATACCTTTGCAAAATGCAGACCAAAAAAAAAGATATACGAAGTTTAAGCAAAGAACAATTACAAGACTTTTTTGTTTCTAAAGGAGAAAAAGCTTTTAGAGGAAAACAAGTCTATGAATGGCTTTGGAGCAAAAGCACTCACGATTTCAGTGATATGACCAATGTTTCTAAAGAAATCCGTGAAATGCTTGACGAAAATTTTGTTATCAACCATACCGAAATTCATCAAATGCAGAAAAGCGAAGATGGGACGGTCAAGAATGCTGTTCGTTTGTTTGATGAATTGATTGTAGAGTCGGTTTTGATTCCGACAGAAAGCAGAACAACAGCCTGTGTGTCTTCGCAAGTAGGTTGTAGCTTGGATTGCGAATTTTGTGCTACTGCAAGGCTTAAGCGAATGCGAAACCTTAATCCGGATGAGATTTATGATCAAGTGGTAACTATCGACCGACAAAGTCGTCAAAATCATAACCGTCCACTTTCGAATATTGTATTCATGGGAATGGGAGAACCTTTGATGAATTATAATAACGTGATGAAAGCCATCGACAAAATTACTTCAGATGAAGGACTCGGGATGTCGCCAAAACGGATTACAGTTTCTACTTCAGGTATTTCAAAAATGATTAAGAAGATGGCTGATGATGGAGTAAAGTTCAAACTAGCTGTTTCGCTTCATTCTGCTATCGAAGAAATCCGAAATCAAATAATGCCTTTTACTACAAATTTCCCGCTTACCGAGCTCCGTGAAGCCCTGCAATATTGGTACTCAAAAACCAAAAGTAAGGTGACTTATGAATACGTGGTTTGGAAGGGCATAAATGATGATCAAAAATCTATTGAAGCATTGGTGAAGTTCTGCAAATACGTACCTTGTAAAGTGAATCTTATTGAATATAATCCAATCGATGACGGAAAGTTTCAGCAAGCTTCAAATATCGCTATTGAGAATTACATCCAAGCCTTAGAGAGAGCCAGTATTGTGGTAAAAGTTCGTCGGAGTAGAGGAAAAGATATTGATGCAGCTTGCGGACAATTGGCCAATAAAGGTTAATATGTCACAAAGCCATAGTAACAATACTTATTTGCGTATTTGGGATTTTTAGCAGTGTTTTAGCACATTGTTCTAGGGTGGTTCCAGAAGTCAATACATCATCTACAAGCAGGAAATGTTTTCCTGTATCTCTTTCAGAAAAATTAACATCAAATATTTCTTTTTGAATATCGGTTCGCAAGAAAAACGCTTTTTTGGTTTGTGTTTTTGAATATAATTTTCGAATCAAAATTTTATTGTTAATCGGAATTTCTAAACAATCAGAAAGAGCATTACAAAAAGTTGTAATCTGGTTATAACCTCTTTCTTTAAGGCGTTTTTTATGAAGAGGAACAGGAATGATTTCATCCACACCATTTAATTCATTTTTGATGATTTCGCCATACCAATAGCCCAATAAGTTTCCTACTTCTTCGTGTCCTCTATATTTAAGTTTGTGAATGATTTGCTGAACAATTCCTCGTTGTTCAAAAACGAGCATACTCATTACTTTTTCTAATGGTACTCTTCCTGCCAAGCGTTTGAAAGCATCATTCTCAGGAATTAAATGATGATTAGTCAGAGGTAAGTCATGTCTACATTTAATACACAAAACTTCCTCTCCTGTTTGGAGCATGCCATCACAACCTAAACAGGTTTTAGGATATAATATATCAATGAGATAATTAAACAATGTAGAAGTGTTATTTTTTAAACTGTTGATTTACAGTTTTTACGAATATAAGAAATTACAACTAAAGGATAAGACAATTCTGTAAATCAATAAGAATTTATTCTTTATTCTTTGAATCGATTAAGATAGTCACTGGGCCGTCATTTATAAGGGCAACTTTCATGTCAGCTCCGAATTCTCCAGTCTGAATGGTTTTTTGTAAATCTATTTCTAATTGTTTTACAAATTTCTCATACATCGGGATAGCAAAATCAGGTTTTGAAGCTTTGATATAAGAGGGGCGGTTACCTTTTTTGGTCGAAGCATGTAAGGTAAACTGACTCACTACCAATATTTCTCCATCACTTTCTAAAATAGATTTATTCATCACTCCATTTTCATCAGAAAAAATACGAAGATTTACTATTTTCTGGCATAACCATTTGATATCTTCATCTGTATCGGCATCTTCAATCCCCAGCAAGACAAGTAACCCTTTGTTGATTGATGATTTTATTTGGTTGTCAATTGTTACAGATGACTCTAATACTCTTTGAATTACGATTTTCATTATTTGTCTAAAAATATATAGAAATAGCTCTATTCAAGGTTTTCAAAATTAGCTTTTATTTTAGTAAAACAAAGTAAATTAGCCGTATTTTTGTGTAAAAATTAACTTGTTTATGGAATTTCTGGAAGGTAAAAAGATTGTGCTTTTTGATGGAGTTTGTAACCTCTGTAACAATTTCGTACAGACCATTATCAAACACGACAAAAAAGATATTTATCGTTTTGCCTCACTTCAATCGGAGTATGGACAGCAAGTGCAAAAATATTTAGGACTCAACCCAGCGAATATAAAATCTATCATTTTGTATGAGCCAGGAGTAGCATATTATCATAAATCTGAGGCTGCTATTGAGTTAATCAAAGATTTTGGAGGAATTTATTCGCTTATGGCACTATTCCGGATATTCCCAAAATTTATCGGAAATGCCGTTTATGATTTTGTTGCTTTTAATCGCTATAAATGGTTTGGTAAAAAGGACCAGTGTATGATTCCTACACCTGAGCTAAAAGAGAAGTTTCTGGAGTAGAAAATTAGCTTTACAGAATATTGAGGGCCTGTGTTGTGACAAAATAGTTCGATTTACGTATATTTGACCTCTCATGAAAATCACCGAACAAATAAAACAACCTATCCGATATGAAATGGAACTTTTCGAGAAAAAGTTTCATTTATCTATGTCTTCCCGAGTAGCCTTGCTAAATCGGATTACCTATTATATAGTAAACCGAAAAGGAAAACAAATGCGACCGATGTTTGTTTTCTTGGTTGCTAAAATGGTTGCGGGAGGGGAGGTGAACGACAGAACATATAGAGGAGCTTCGGTTATTGAACTTATCCATACTGCTACGTTGGTCCATGATGATGTGGTAGATGACAGTAATAAACGCAGGGGCTTCTTTTCGCTTAATGCACTTTGGAAAAACAAGATCGCAGTTTTAGTGGGTGATTTCTTACTGTCAAAAGGATTGCTTTTGTCTATTGATAATGGTGATTTTGACTTGCTCAAAATCATATCGGTTGCGGTTCGGGAAATGAGCGAAGGAGAGTTACTGCAAATCGAAAAAGCACGACGATTAGATATAACTGAAGAAGTTTATTACGAAATCATCCGACAAAAAACAGCTACACTTATTGCGGCTTGTTGTGCTTTGGGAGCAAAAGCTGTGTTGGAAGAATCCGACAATGCGAAAGTAGAACAAATGCGAAAATTTGGTGAATATATCGGAATGGCTTTCCAGATAAAAGATGATTTGTTTGATTATACAGATGATGCTATCGGAAAACCAACGGGAATTGATATCAAAGAGCAGAAAATGACACTTCCTCTTATTTATGTTTTGAACAATTCAACCGAAAAAGATAAACGATGGGTTATTAATTCGGTTAAAAATCACAATAAAGATAAAAAAAGAGTTAAAGAAGTCATTGCATTCGTCAAACAAAAAAACGGACTAGGATATGCGGAGCAAGTGATGAAAGATTATCAACAAAAAGCCCTTGAGCTTCTCCAAAATTATCCTGATTCAGAATATAAAAATGCTCTAACTCTAATGGTGAATTATGTTATTGACAGAAAGATATGAACTCAGGTCTCAAAAACCTGCGCTAATCAGTTAGTTTGAGCATATAATTCTGAGAGTACTTCGAGCTCGGTTCTAAAAGCGAGCATCTTATCTGCAAAAAGTTTAAGTCCTTCTGCTCGTAACCTTTCAGCATCTTCTTTGTAATATCTCTCTAGTAATTCTCTTGTTTCAGCAAAGTATTGTACACAATAGGTTACTCCTCCCATTTCTTCCTTTACATTTACACGAATAAATTTTGCTTTATAAAACTTACCAGTTGCCAAAACATCATTGATATGTTTTTTTTGCATCCAAGAAACCCACTCATCATGGATACTCTCATCTATATTGATAGTTACGTTGTAGATTATCATTTTTTTTTTGAATGATTGTCAGATGTTAGATGAGAAACCCTCATCTAACATCTGAATTTGTAAATTAAAATTCCGCATTTTGAGGAGTTCTCGGGAACGGAATTACGTCTCTGATATTAGTCATACCAGTAACAAAAAGGACAAGTCTTTCAAACCCTAATCCAAACCCACTGTGAACAGCAGTTCCGAATTTTCTAGTGTCTAAATACCACCACATTTCTTCTTCAGGAATGTGTAGGGCTTTCATTTTTTCGATTAGCACCTCGTAACGTTCTTCTCTTTGAGAACCACCTACGATTTCTCCAATTCCTGGGAAAAGAATGTCCATAGCGCGAACCGTTTTTTGATCTTCGTTCAAACGCATATAGAACGCTTTAATTTTGGCAGGATAATCAAATAAAATTACGGGGCATTTAAAGTGCTTTTCAACCAAAAATCTCTCGTGCTCACTTTGTAAGTCCGCTCCCCATTCTTCGATAAGATATTGAAATTTTTTGTTTTTATTAGGCTTAGAGTTCTTTAGAATATCAATAGCTTCGGTATAAGAAACTCTTTTGAAATTGTTTTCTAGGACAAATTTAAGTTTTTCTAAAAGAGACATCTCGCTACGTTCTGCTTGAGGTTTGTTTTTCTCTTCATCTAACAAGCGTTGCTCCAAAAATTTTAAATCTGTTTCGCACTTTTCAAGTACGTATTTGATTACGTATTTAATAAAATCTTCGGCCAAATCCATGTTGGCATCTAAATCATTAAATGCAACCTCTGGCTCAATCATCCAGAATTCAGCCAAATGTCGTGATGTGTTTGAATTCTCTGCACGGAATGTAGGACCAAATGTATAAACTTTTCCCAGTGCCATAGCATAGGTTTCGGCTTCTAATTGCCCAGAAACAGTAAGATTGGTTTCTTTTCCGAAGAAATCTTCTGAATAATCTATTTGCCCTTGTTCGTTTCTTGGAGGATTTCCTACTTCTAATGAGGTTACCTGAAACATTTCTCCTGCTCCCTCTGCATCAGAACCAGTGATAATAGGAGTGTTTACATAGAAAAAACCATTTTCTTGAAAGTATTGATGTACGGCAAATGAGAGTACTGAACGAACTCTCATTATAGCACTAAAAGTGTTGGTACGGATTCTTAAATGAGCATTTTCTCTTAAAAGCTCTAAACTTGGGCGGTTTTTGAGTTGAATTGGGTAAGCATCTACATCGCATTCTCCTAAAATTTCAATTTCTGAAACTTGAATTTCGTATTTCTGTCCTGCTCCCTGGCTCTCTATCAAAGTTCCCTTTACAGAAATAGCAGCCCCAGTGGTGATTTTTCTTAATATTTCGTCCGAAAAACTTTCAAAATCAACTACACATTGGATGGTCTCTAGAGTTGAACCATCATTAAGAGCAATAAAACGATTGCTGCGAAAAGAACGAACCCAACCTTTTGCTACTACTTCATTCAATAACTTAGAACCCATCAAAAGTTCTTTTATATACGTGTGTTTCATTTTAGATTATTTTTTCAAGACTGCAAATATACGTCTATTATGTAATATAGAGAAAAGGAATTTTTAGACAAAAAGCAATTTGAAGTATTTTGAAAAATATTCGTTGATGCTTCTAAATTAACTATTTCAGCCAATCATTAACAGCTTTTCGGTAGGTTTCTCCTATCGGAATAAATTCTTTATTCTGTAATTGAATTCTATTTCCTTCGATTAGTTTAATTTGATTAGCAGCAATTATATACGAACGATGTACTCGAATAAATTCTTTCTGGGGTAATTTTTCAAGAATATCCTTCATATTTTCTAATACAATGATTTTTTCTTCTAAGGTATGAATTCGAATATAATCTTTTAAGCCTTCGATATATACTATGGATTCTGGTGCTATTTTATGAAGCTTCCGATCGGCTTTTACAAGTAGATAGTTGTTTGATTCATCCAAATTAAAAGTGTTTTTCCAGTTTATAAATTTATCCACACTCTGATAAAATCTGTTAAACGTAATGGGTTTCAATAAAAAATCAACCACATGAAAACGAAAAGAATCTAAGGCATATTGATGATAAGCAGAAGTAATAATGAAGTTGTGTTTTTTATCAAACATTTCCATTAGCTCTATTCCAGTAAGTTGAGGCATCTGAATATCTAAAAAAATTAAATCGATATTTTCGGAATTAAGAATAGTTATGGCTTGAAAAACATCAGTTCCTGAATAACGAACATCTAATTGAGCAATTTTAGAGGCGTAATCTTCCATTAGCTTAACAGCAAAAGGTTCGTCATCTATAATTATACACTTTATACTTTTGTTTTTCATCTTAAATCAATTTGAAGATTAGCTGTGAAAATGTCTTTTTCATTGAAAGAGTCTAATTTGTTTTTCTTTGGATAATTAATGTCTAATCGTTTTTTGAGATTGTCTATTCCGATACCTCCTAATTTATCTTTTTTATGATTTCCGATGTAATTCACAACTTTGAAAATCAGTTTTTCATCATCAAAATACAATTTAATGTCGATTGTTTTTTCATCCGAAATAATTCCGTGTTTTAAAGCATTTTCGACTAAGGGAGACAAGATATATGGAGAAATCATAATTGGATTTTTAGTCTTTGATTCTATCTCAAAGTTTACGAAATTTTGCGGAGTATGTCTAAAAGATTCTAACTCGATATAGGAGTTGATATAATCAATTTCTTGAGTTATTTCGATTTTATCTTTTTGGGATTCATAGGTCGTAAAACGCATTATGTTTCCTAGTTTTTCAATTGCCTCAAGTGATTTGTCAGATTTGAAATAGACCATTGAATAAATATTGTTAAGTGTGTTGAAAACAAAATGTGGGTTTATTTGAGCTTTGAGAAATTTAATTTCGGTGTTTTTTTGTTCCTCAATAATATACGAATTGTATTCCGAGAGGCGAATGAATGAAATAATTATCCAAAAAATAGTACTGATAATAATGGGCTGTCCTCCAAAGTATAAATTGTCAAAAACATAATAAATTATTCCTGTATCCTCATGATAGTTAGTTTTTTCAAATAGGATTTTTGTTAAAACCTGTTCCATCACAAAGCGAATAAAAATAAAGGAAAAAAGAATAGTTGCTAACCCTATAACTGCCTTTTTCCAGTTTAATTTATCAAATGCCCGTGGTAATATCCAAAGATAGTTGAGATAAAATGTTAAGATAAAAACAAGAAACCAAGTAAGGGAGAAAAGGGATAAATCCAAATATAAATCTCCCTCTGCATTAAATTTAATTAAAGAGAAATAAGAATATATCACCCAAAATATAAGGTGAATAATAATTTCTTTCTTAGATGTCAGATTAGTGACTTTTTTCATTTTTTATTTTTTGTAAAAGTACGGAGAAACAAAATACTTGAATTTTGGTTCGTCGATTATTAAAGCCGATTGGTCGATTTTTTTTTCGACGCTAATTAATATTGACCAGTTTTGTCCTCTAAATAAATTAAAATAATATGAAAGCAAATTTTTATGTAGCGATGCTACTTTTTTCGTTCGTAATTTCTAGTGGACAAGAAATTAAAATAAAGTTTGATCATCCAATTCGGGTTCTAAATATGGGGACCTTTCATATGGGATATACTCCTGATGCAAGAAGTACAGAATTTGATGAGAAAAATAAAGAAAACATCCGCCAAGTCCATGAAATAGCAAAAGCCATTGCTGAATTCAAACCAACGGTTATCCTTGTGGAATATATCCCTAAATATCAGGGTTTAATCGAATCTAATTATCAAGCCTATTTAGAAAATTCAGATACAAAATTCGAAAACCCTACAGAAGTTGAGCTATTGGCTTATGAGGTAGGAAGACTGTCAAACACCAAAAGGATTTACGGGATTGATTATAAAGAAGGGTATAACTATTCACTTGCTTACCAGTTAAAAAACAGTTTGGATTCACAGACTTATTTTGAATATATGAAAATTTTGGAGGGATTAGAAAAACAATATCCCGAAAGCGAAATGAGTGTTTTAGAATTATTAAAATTTACTAATCATCCACAATATTTAGATATGTTACTAAACATCAATGCCGATATGCTTACTCATATTTCAACCGAAGGGAAGTCAGAAGGAGCTGATGAAGCAGCTAAGCTCTACCATCGAAATCTTGTGATGTATTCAAATTTTAATCAAATTAAGCTCACAAAAGACGATAGAGTTTTTATCTTAATGGGAGCCACACACACGGCTTTCTTTAATATGTGGTTAGAAAGAAGTCCGAAATATCAGTTGGTTGATGTTTGTGAGTATCTAAAATAAATTTCTTATCCTATATCAATATTTATACATTATATATCTTGTAGATTTGTAAAGAACTTTAAATCAAATCTATTATGAGAGAAGAGTTTTTAAATATTCCGATTATAAAAAACGAAGAAAAAAGCCGTTTTGAATTAGAGGTTGACGGATATACAGCCTTTATTGATTACAAAGAAAGAAATCAAAAAATATGGCTCATTCATACTGAAAGTCCATCCGAACTAGCAGGGAAGGGGGTTGGTACAGCCCTAGTAGAAAAAACATTAGTTTATTTAAAAGAGAATAATTACAGACTAATTCCGTTGTGCCCGTTTATTTTTGCCTACATTAAAAGACATCTAGAATGGAAAGAAATTGTCGATGAATCGTTTCTTGATAAATTTAATTCACCAACAGCGTAAATAATTAGTAATAATTACGAATTGTTTTATTTAGTCACTAAAACACTCTAGTGTTATTATCTTTTTTAAAGCTTTTTTTGGGGTCTATTTATAAAAATACTCCAAATAATAAGTTATGTTGTCTTTGGATTAAAATGTAATTATAAAAAGTTTTTTAATTAGTGTCCAAAAATAAATACCCAAAAAAGCATCTAGCTTTTTTGGGTATTTTATAGATGACTTTCTCTGATTACAACGGAATGTTTCCGTGTTTGCGTTTTGGTGTTTCAACTTCTTTGTTTTCGAGCATCGAAAAAGTTTTGATAAGCTTTCTGCGGGTTTCGTTTGGCAGAATCACCTCATCAATAAATCCTCTTTGAGCGGCTCTATATGGAGTGGCAAATTTACGAGCATATTCTGCCTCTTTCTCCAATAATTTTGCTACTGGATCTTCTGCTTCTGAAATTTCTTTTTTGAATATAATTTCTGATGCTCCTTTTGCTCCCATAACCGCTATCTCTGCTGAAGGCCAAGCGTAATTCATATCGGCTCCAATGTGTTTTGAATTCATCACATCATAAGCTCCTCCATAAGCTTTACGGGTGATTACGGTTACTTTAGGGACTGTTGCCTCAGATAGTGCGTAGAGTAATTTAGCTCCATGAACGATGATTCCATTCCACTCTTGATCAGTTCCTGGCAAAAAACCTGGAACGTCTACTAATACTAAAAGCGGAATGTTGAAAGCATCACAAAAGCGGGTGAAACGGGCTGCTTTAGTAGAACTGTCTACATCCAAACATCCAGCCAAAAACATAGGGTTATTGGCTACAATTCCGATGCTTTTGCCTCCTAAACGGGCAAAACCAACCACGATATTTTCTGCAAAGTTCTTATGAATTTCAAAGAAAGAATCTTCATCAATGATATTATTGATAACTTCTTTTATATCATAAGGCTTGTTAGAACTATCTGGAATAATTGAGTCTAATGCTTCTCTTATTTCGTCTGTAGGTGTATAGGGCAAATCTTGTGGTAATTCCTGATTGTTTTGCGGTAGATAGCTCAACAATTTCTTAAGGTCTTCTAGGCATTCGACATCGTTAGCAGAAGTAGTATGCGCTACTCCTGATTTAGTAGAATGTGTTGATGCTCCACCTAATTCCTCAGCTGTTACAGTTTCGTTAGTTACTGTTTTTACTACGTTTGGTCCAGTTACGAACATATAGGAAGTGTTTTCGACCATCATGGTGAAATCAGTTATGGCAGGCGAATAAACAGCTCCTCCTGCACAAGGTCCCATAATGGCGGAAATCTGCGGAATTACTCCAGAAGCTTGAACATTTCTGTAGAAAATATCTGCATAACCGCCCAGTGAGCGAACGCCTTCTTGAATTCTAGCCCCTCCAGAATCATTCAGTCCAATCATCGGAGCTCCTACCTTTAGTGCCATATCCATTACTTTACAGATTTTTTCTGCGTGAGTTTCAGATAGTGAACCTCCAAAAACCGTGAAATCTTGTGCAAAAATATAGACCAAACGTCCGTTTATGGTTCCGTAACCCGTTACTACACCATCACCGAGATATACTTCCTTGTCCAATCCAAAATCTTTAGTACGGTGAGTGATGAACATTCCAATTTCTTCAAACGAACCTCCGTCTAATAAATACTCGATTCGCTCCCTAGCTGTTAGTTTCTTTTTAGCGTGTTGAGCATCTATTCTTTTCTGACCTCCACCTAGTAATGCTTCAGCCTTTTTGGTTTCTAATACTTTTAGTTTATCGTTCATGCTATTTTGTTTTTTTGCCTCTTATTTTTTGCCACAGATGCACGGATGTTTTTTTATTTGAATGGAAAGCATTCAAAATCTGTGTTATTATATTTTTATGTTATTAACAAAATTCTGTGCATCTGTGACTAAAAATATTAGAGGTTCGGTAATCTTACCAATTTTTTATCTTCTAAATATTGTTTGAAAGCTATAAGCGCTGCAATTTCGGCTTCCTTTGAAATTTCTTCTTTTAGTAAATCGGCACTATAGTATTTCTTTACAAAATGCGTGTCAAAATTTCCACTTCTGAAAGCTTCATGTTCAAATACAAATTTTCCGAACGGTAGCGTGGTGAAAATACCTTCTACTTTATAATTTTCAATAGCTTTTAGCATCAATTGTAAAGCCTCCTCTCTATTTTTACCGTAAGTAATCAGTTTTGCAAGCATTGGATCGTAGTAAATAGGAACGTCCATTCCTTGCTCAATACCGTTATCCACACGAATACCTTTTCCTTCTGGAATTTGATAAACTGACAGATGCCCAATACTCGGCAAGAAATCGTTTAGTGGGTCTTCTGCATATACACGAAGTTCTAAAGCATGTCCTGTAATGAATAAATCTTCTTGTTTAATGGGCAAAACTTCTCCTCTGGCTACTCTGATTTGCATTTCAACCAAATCAACACCTGTAATCATTTCTGTTACTGGGTGCTCTACTTGTAGACGGGTGTTCATCTCCAAGAAATAAAAATTCTTGTTTTCGTCCAACAGAAACTCAACAGTTCCTGCTCCGACATAATCACAGGCTTTAGCCACCTTTATGGCTGCTTCTCCCATAGCTTTTCTAATCTCGGGAGTAAGTACAGCAGAAGGCGCTTCTTCTACCACTTTTTGGTGACGACGTTGCACGCTACATTCTCTTTCAAAAAGATGTACTACATTTCCGTGAGTGTCTGCCATTACTTGAATCTCAATGTGTCTAGGTGAGCCGACATATTTTTCGATAAAAACCGAACCATCTCCAAAAGCCGATGTAGCTTCAGAAATAGCTCTTTGCATTTGAGATTCAAATTCTTCTGCTTTTTCTACCACTCTCATTCCTTTTCCACCACCACCGGCAGAAGCTTTGATAAGAATCGGGAAACCTATTTGGTTGGCTACTTCTTTAGCTTTAGCTACATCTGTAATAGCTTCGTCTAGTCCAGGAACCATCGGGATGTCATAAGCTTTTACCGCTTCTTTAGCAGCAAGCTTACTTCCCATTATTTTGATGGCTTTAGAACGTGGTCCTATAAAGGTAATTCCGTTTTGCTCTGCTTTTTCAGCAAAATCAGCATTCTCGGACAAAAATCCATATCCGGGATGAATTCCGTCTACGCCTAATTCTTTACATACCTCAATTATTTTATCTCCTAAAAGATAAGATTGGTTGGATGGTGCTTCTCCGATAAGTACCGCTTGGTCAGCGAACTTTACGTGAGGAGCATTGCGATCTGCTGTAGAGTATACAGCAACGGTTTTGATTCCCATTTTTTGAGCGGTTTGCATAACACGTAGTGCAATTTCCCCTCTATTGGCAACTAATATTTTTTTCATTGAAATTCTGGTTTCAAGTTCTGTTTTGTTAAATTTTGTCCAGTTGGTTACATTCGGCTCGAGATACTCTTGTCTAACTCAGACTTTTCGATTTATTACTCAAACTCAATAAGTAACTGCCCTTTATCTACTGCTTGTCCTTTGTTTACGGCAATTGATTTGATAATTCCAGCTCTTGGAGAGGTAAAACTGTTTTCCATTTTCATTGCTTCCAAAATCAAAAGGTTATCACCTTCTTGTACTTCTTGTCCGACTAATACACTAATTTCTAAAACCAACCCAGGCATCGGAGCTTTAATAGCATTAACTTGTTTGGCAGCACCTATCTCAAATCCCATTTCTTTAATAAGTAAGTCCAAAGAATCAGCAAGGTTTACTTCATAAGAAGTTCCATTTATTTTAACCGTATAGTTTTTTGATAAAAAATCCGTATGGGTTATTTCTGCTTTGTAGGAACGATTGTCTTTGAGTATGTGAAATTCAGAATCTCCAATTGATATAGTATTTAAGCTTTCAAGGGAGGTTTCTGACAGATCAAAAGTCTCGGTTTTGTTGACCGTTGCTTTGTAATTGTTCATAGTTTGTTTTATTTTTTCGAAAGAGGTAAAATTATAAAAAAATCCCGAATATTATTCGGGATTTCATGATTAAATTTTATTCTATATTGGATTACTTTTTCTAAAATTAAAGGTATTTACAAAAATTTTTCAACCTCATTTTTAAGTTCTTTTAGCGTAAAAGTTCTTTCGTAAAAACGCCTTTTATCTTTACTGTAAATAATTGTAATGGGGATAGCACCTGACCAGTGTGGATCCACTCTGTCAATCCAAGCGTTCGGGTTGGCATCATTCAGTACAATTACTTCGCTCTGGATATCATGTTTTTCTATAAAAGTAAACAACCTATCAGTGATGTGTTTTTGTTTGTCTAGAGAAACTAAAATTACATTTACTCCTTTGTGTTTGTAGGTAGTATTGATTGATTCAAAATGAGGTAATTCTTCTACGCAAGGAGTACACCAGGTAGCCCAAAAATTTATCACATAAATTTCATCATCTTTGATTTTCAAAAACTTTTCGAATTCATCAAAATCATAATAAGGAATTCGCTTTTGGTTATACTCAAAAACTTCTTGGGATTTTGCGTTAACTTTCTCTACTACCAAGGTCTCTTTTTTACAAGATACGGACAGTAGTATACTTCCGAACAATAAAAATTTTAAAAAGTTCATTACCTATTTTTACTTCTGAGTCTATCAAAGATAGAGAGTAATAATTAAAACATAATTACAATTAACAGAACTTTGTGAGGGGTTAAAAATGCAAAACCACATAAGTTACAAGTAGTATAAAATCAAATAGCTTATGTGGTTTATGTAAATTTATTTCGATAAATTAATCTTGAACATACGATTGAAGGTATGCAAATCTGGAAGTGAGTTTGCCGTTTTCAGTAATTTTTGCTCTTTCTAAAATTCCGTCTTTATCTCCGTTAAAAAAAGCAGGAATTACGTTTTCTATAAACATTTTGCCAAAGCCTTCGCTAGCATCTTTTGGGAGCTCACATGGCAGGTTATCCACGGCCATAACAGTGATAGCTGCAGGATGAGTATAGTCAATTTCTCTGTATTCTGACGGATGGTAACCGTATATAGGTTCTGCTATAGTTGAGGCACGAAGTGTGCAAGCAATTGGGCCTTGTACATCACACGAAACATCACCTACAACTTTAATCTTATTGTCTTTTGCTTTAAGCATCTCTTTGGTAAGAATAAAAGGAGCATCATTCCCATAAAAATGCCCTGTTATAAGAACGTCCGCTACTTTGGTAAATCTTTCGAAATCGGATTCGTATTGGGAGGGGTTGTCATAAAAGTCTTGCTTATCTGTAATTTGTCCGTCTTTACGTTTATTATAATCTAGCACATCAGCTTTGACATAAACAGGACGATCATAGTTCTTGGTCAGAAAGTCATCGACCGAAACTTCTTTAATTTTTACACTATCCAAAATGTCTTTAATACCATTGGCAACTTTTCCGTTCCCTCCTGTCATTACTATTTTTATTGGGGGTAAGGTATGTCTTTTAATGGCAGAGATTAGAGCTTGCTGATCAGAAAGAGTTTCTGCTTTGGGTAAGTTGAATAGTTCGAATTTGGTTCCAAAGGCTCTGAATGTATTGTATGCCCCAACTACTCCCGCATAATATCCAAATCCTATAAGTCGATTTTTATTAGTATCTACAATGGTTTCATGGTCATACAATTCTATGTTTTTTGCTAGAATAGCTTGTAGTAACTTTTTGTTATAGGGTTGTTTTTTTATAGTATGTGAAAAGAAAAAATACTTTTTGTTAGGAATAAGTGCTTCTATAGGAACTTCTTTTACTCCAATTAGGACATCACAATCCGAAACATTATTCATAACATCAATTCCGTGGTTAGTATATTCTTCGTCGCTAAAAACACGAATATCTGATGATTCAGCTACGATTTGAGCTTGGGGGAATTTTTCTTTAAGATTATGAGCTTCTTGTGGTGAGAAAACCACCCTTCTGTCAGGAGGAGATTTTCTTTCTTTAATCAATGCAAATTTCATTTGTAGTAGCTATTATTGAATAGCTACAAAGGTAAGGTTTTTGTTTCAGGTTTTCAATACAGTAATTACAAATACACGTTAAGCTTTGCTTGTGTTCATTTTTTAGGATTTAAAGAATTATGGAGTATATTTTTTATATTTTCTTTAAATTAGCCACGAATTATTGTTTCAAATTATGAAAAACGAGCTACTTTCTCAAGTTTATCAACATCCGCTTATAAGTCAAGATGAATTAAATCGAATCATAGACTCTCATCAAAAAATTAATTTCCAAAAGGGTGACTTTATACTTAAAGAAGGGGAAGTTGCAAGTAATTATATGATTCTCGAAAGCGGACTTATACGCTCTTTTGCTTATGATTATAATGGGAACGATATCACCACTGACTTTCTTTGTAATTATGAGGTAGTTATTGAGGTGCTTTCACTTTTTCAACGAACTCCTGCTCAAGAAAACATTCAAGCCTTAACCGATTGTGCCTGTTGGAAAATAGATTTTGATATTTTTCAGGAACTGTATCACTCTATAGCAGGTTTTTCGGAATGGGGGCGACTTTGGATGACCGGAAAACTATTTCAATCAAAACAACGCTCCTTGGAGATTATTACTACTTCTGCCAAAGACCGCTACGAACATCTGATAAAAGAAAAACCACAAGTTATTCTGCAATCTCCCCTTAAATATATTGCTAGTTATTTAGGAATTACAGATACCTCTTTTAGCAGAATTCGAAAAGAAATTTAGTATATTTTGTATTTCTTGTCTTATGACAAGTTTATTTTAGATTGGCTCTTTTATTTTTGTCATAGTTATTAACCAATTGAGAATTACGATTTTAAAAATCTCAGTTCCTAAACCCTATAATAATTATGATATTAAGTCCTTATTTAAATTTTGATGGAAATGCAGAAGAAGCATTTCGTTTTTATCAATCTGTTTTCGGAGGTGAATTATCAATTCAAAAAATGGGACAAGCTCCAGGTATGGACCATTTATCGGAAAGCGAAAAAAACAGAACGATGCACGCAAGCTTACCTATGGGCAGCGAGCAATATCTAATGGCTTCGGATTGTTTGCCAAGTCAAGGTCACGTATTGCATCAAGGAAACAACAACTATATTTCTATTACGCCTAATTCTAGAGAAGAGGCAGACCGCCTTTTCAACGGCCTTTCGGCAGGTGGAACGGTTGAAATGCCCATGGCAGATATGTTTTGGGGTGATTATTTCGGGTCGTTTGTAGATAAATTTGGTGTTTGCTGGATGATTAATTTTTGTAATCCGAAGTAATATTGAGCGATGTTTAGCTTAACTACATTGTCTGATTATAAACGAATAAACATCGAGGCTGTGGCTGAAGCTTTTTCGGTGGGAGAATTCGAACAGGTGGTTCAGTATCTGGATGATAATATAGTGTGGGCAATTCCAGGAGAGACTAAAATCCAAGGTAAAAAGGCAGTCGTAACTCACTGTGAACAAATAAAAGAATATTTCACTTCGGTTACAACCAACTTTGAAATCCTAGACACTATTCAAGATTATAATAAAGTAGTGGTAATAGGAATAGCGCAATTTATTAAAGGCAATCAATTAGTTTCCACTGTTTCGGCTTGCGATGTATATGAATTTAATAGCCACCATAAAATTATAAAGATTACTTCTTACTGTGTTAAATATTAAAACCTAAAGTTATGAAACAAAAAATCCTAACTGTATTGTCTGTTTTGTTCGGGCTTATGATGCTCAATGGAGGATTGAATAAATTTTTGAATTATATGCCCGCTCCAGATGATTTGCCCGAACCTATGCTCAAAGATTTTATGGCCTTTATGGAAATATCTTGGTTAATGCCCCTGATTGCTATAGCCGAAATTATAGGAGGTGTGCTATTTATGATTCCTAGAACCAGAGCTTTGGGAGCATTAGTAATTTTTCCGATAATGGTCGGAATTTTACTTACTCATATTATTGTAGAACCAAGCGGCCTTCTAATTGCTTTAGTTTTATGGGTAGTGCTACTTTGGGCAATGTGGGAAAATCGCGAGAAATACAAACCTTTATTTTAAATAGGTATGAAACTTACAGTTCAAGCTACTTTGCAAATTCAAAAGCCTGTTTTAGAGGTTTTTGAAGCGATTGTGAATCCAGTTCATATGACTAATTATTTTATAACTGAAAGTTCAGGTCGGATGGAAACTGGAAAGGAATTAACTTGGGAATTTGGGGATTTTCCAGGAAAGTTTCCTGTCAAAGTAATTGAAGTTCATACAAACCAATCGGTTTGGTTTGTATGGGATGAGGAAACAGTAGTGAAAATAACATTGGTCTCACAACCTGATAATAGTACTGTGGTAAAAGTAACCGAAGGTGAAAAAGAGTTGAGCCACGAAAACCTTCAATGGCTTATCGGAAACACATTCGGTTGGGGCAACTTTCTAGACTGTATGAAAGCTTATCTGGAATACGGAATTAATCTTCGCAAAGGAGCTTTTGATTATCTGAAAAAGTAAAGACGATAATTAAATCAGGTATGGCAAAGAATTTGAGAATCTGTTCCAAAGGACACCCATATTACAAATCCTCAGATTGTCCAACTTGTCCGATTTGTGAGAAAGAGAGAAAACCTCAAGACGGTTTGTTCTCTCACCTCAAGGCTCCCGCAAGACGAGCTTTAGAAAACCACTGGATTACTACTATTCAAAAACTACCCCAATACACTCAAAAAGAGATTTTGAGCTTACACGGACTCGGAAAACTACCATCCCTATACTCGAAAGGCTTCTAACTGAGAAGAATTTAACCTTTAAAAAATCATAATAAAACAATTATTAATCTATCAAAACAAACAACACAATGGCAAAACAAGTTTTTATCAATCTAGCAGTAAAGGACCTTCAAAAATCAGTAGATTTTTATACAGCTTTAGGCTTTACGAACAACCCGCAATTTTCGGACGATACAGGGAAGTGTATGGTTTGGAGTGATACTATTTATGTAATGTTACTCTCTTACGAAAAGTTCTCTGATTTTATAACTAAACCAATCGCAGACACTAAATCTGGAGTCGCAGCACTTTATTCATTGTCTTTTGATTCGTTTGATCAGATGAATGCTACTGCCGAAAGAGGACTAAAGGCAGGTGGTACAGAACCAATCGAAATTAAAGATTATGGATTTATGCAACAGCGAACTATCGAAGATTTTGATGGTCACACTTGGGAAATGTTTTATATGGACATGAGTAAATTTCCAACAACCTAAGTTATGCCTAACAAGAAACATTATTATAAAGCAACGGTAAGATGGACTGGTAACAAAGGAAAAGGTACTTCTACTTACAAGGCTTATGAAAGAGAGCATATTATTTCGATTGAGAATAAACCAGACATTATAGGTTCATCTGATGTTTCTTTTCGTGGAAATAAAAATCAACATAATCCTGAGGAGCTTTTAGTAGGTTCTTTATCCAGTTGTCATATGCTGTGGTATCTACATCTGTGCTCTGAAGCAGGGGTTATAGTCACAGAATATATTGATAGTCCAACAGGAATAATGATAGAAACTTTAGAAGGAGGTGGTCATTTTACTGAAGTGACTCTTAACCCAACTGTTATCATTCAAAATAGAGAAATGCTTGATAAAGCAAAAGAGTTACACACAAAGGCACATCAACTATGCTTTATTGCTAATTCTGTAAATTTTCCTGTTTATCATAATTCAACAGTAATATTAACCAAAAACTGATAGAATATGGCCTTTACAAAGATTACTATAGAAGCACTTATAGCGGCTTCTCCAGAAAAAGTTTGGGACTACTATAACACTCCTAAGCACATCACACAATGGAATTACGCTTCGGATGACTGGCATTGTCCGAAAGCGGAAAACGACATGAAAATGGGAGGAACTTATTTGGCTCGAATGGAAGCTAAAGACGGAAGTTTTGGCTTTGATTTCAAAGCGATTTATGACGAAATCATCCCGATGGCAAAAGTGGCTTATACGCTCGGAGACGAAAGAAAAGTTGTGACCACTTTCGAAAAACAAGGTGAGCAAACCAAAGTCACTACGGTTTTTGATGCAGAAGGAATGAATCCTATCGATATGCAAAAAGCAGGATGGCAGGCTATTTTAAATAACTTTAAACGATATACAGAAACTTATTAATTATGAAAAGATTACAATACAAAATAGACATAAAAGCTCCAGTGGCAACGGTTTATAAAACAATGCTCGGGTTAGAAAAAAAATCAACCTATGAAGCTTGGACAGCAGAATTTAATCCTACTTCTACTTATGAAGGCAGTTGGGACAAAGGCTCTAAAATCCTTTTTACCGGAGTAGATGAAAATGGAGAGAGAGGCGGAATGATTGCTGAAATTGCTGAAAACATCCCTAATAAATTCATTTCGATTCGCTCTTACGGAATTTTAAAAGGAGATATAGAAATTACATCAGGAGAGGAAGTTGAAAGCTGGGCTGGTGGACTAGAAAACTACACTTTCGAAGAACATAACGGAATGACAACAATTACGGTTGAAATAGATATGGTTGAGGATTATGTAGATTACTTTGACGAGGCTTATCCTAAGGCCTTGAACAAATTAAAAGAGATTATTGAATAATGAACCGAATCATTTTAATTGTATTTGCCTTTTGTAGTCTAACCGCTTGCAACAATTCAACGAAACAGAATATTCCCGAAAATATGACAACGCAATCAGATACTATATATTTTACGAGTGGTTATTCCGATGTGAATGGCATCAAAATGTATTACGAAATCTATGGAGAAGGAAAACCTCTAGTACTCATTCACGGAGGCGGTTCTACAATTCATACAAGTTTCGGTAGAATTATTCCGCTACTAGCTAAAAACAGACAAATTATAGCTGTCGAATTACAAGGTCACGGTCATACTAATGATAGGGAAACTTCGTTGTCTTTTGAACAAGATGCGGACGATGTTGCTTCACTATTGAAAAATCTGAATGTCAAAAAATCTGATATTTTAGGTTTTAGCAACGGAGGAAACTCGGCTCTACAACTGGCCATAAGGCATCCGCAACTTTGTCAAAAAATAATTGCTTGTTCTGTTTTACTAAAAAAAAACGGAACAAAACCTGAGTTTTGGGAGTTTATGAAAAATGCTTCTTTTGAGTACATGCCTCAAGCCTACAAAGAAGCATTTCTCGAAATAAATTCAGACAGCACTAAACTCCTTACTATGCACAACAAATGTGCACAAAGAATGGCAAACTTCAAAGAATTCTCAGACGATGAGATTCGATCTATCGCTGCACCTGTATTATTAGTAAATGGCAATCAGGATGTGGCTTTAAACGAACATATAGTTGCGATGTCAAATCTAATTCCCGATTGCATAATAGCGATTCTTCCTGGAGGACATGGTGAATATTTGGGAGAGATAACAACACTTAAACCCAATTATAAAAAGTCTGACTTTATAGTCCCAATGATTGAAAATTTTTTAGATAACTAAGTGATTAAAAAAATGAAACACGTATCATTTTAATATTTCTTTTAATTATGGAAAATTCTGCGAAAGCCCAAGACCCATGGAGTGTATATATGACTCCGACAGAAATTCATACTTTATTTTCTCAATATACAGGGAGTTTTAAAATGGAGATGACGGTTTCGATGGGTAAAGATAAAGAACCGACTATTTTTACTATTAATTCTGATCACCAGATGTTACTGGGAGGGCGATTTTTAAAAATGAAACAACAAGGAGATATGATGGGTATGGATTATCAATGTATTACAACATTAGGTTTTAATACTATTGATAAGCAAATGGCTTTGACAACTATTACTAATATGGGTACAGGAACTTTGAGTATGTTCGGAGAATGGGACGAAAAAACCAAATCTGCAACCTTATATGGACAGCTTACCAATCCAGTAACTAAAAAAACTATTAACGTAAAACAAATTGTCTCCTTCCCAGATAAAGATACTATTCTCATCGAAAGTTTTGACCAAGAAGGGGATAAACCCGAAGTTAAATCAGTACAATACAAATTCATTAGAAAATAAAAAAAAATGAGCTCAGAAATCCGAGAGTATAATAAAAAGTTAGAGACGCATGACCAATCCATTTGCGATGATTTGGCAAACCAAATTAATGAGCATTTGCCAGAAGCAGAAAACAAGATTTGGCACGGTCATCCCGTATGGTTTTTAGACGGAAACCCAATCACAGGCTATAGCAAACAAAAAGGAGGAATTCGATTGATGTTTTGGAGTGGAGCTGATTTTGACGAAGAAAAACTAAATATAAGAGGAAACAAATTTAAAGATGCTTCTATTTTTTATAATTCAACAAATGAGATTAATTCTGAAGACCTAAAACGTTGGCTAGAAAAATCTCGAAACATTCAATGGGATTACCAAAACATAGTAAAGCGAAAAGGAAAATTAGAGCGATTAAAATAATATTAATCAATTAAAAGTCAACTAAAATGAAACAAAAAAACAATCCAGTATGTTGGTTCGAAATCTATGTAAATGACATGGGAAGAGCCAAAAAATTCTACAGTCAGGTTCTCAATATAGAAATTGCCGATGCTCCTGCAATGGACGGAATGGGCAATATGCAAATGGCATTTTTTCCATGGGTAGAAAATGCACCGAGTGCTGCTGGAGCTTTAGTAAAAATGGATGGGGTGTGTGCTGGAATGGGAGGAACCATGGTTTATTTTCAATGTGAAGATTGTTCGGTAGAAGAAAGCAGAGTTGAGGCAGCTGGCGGGAAAATACATCAATCAAAAATGTCTATCGGAGAGTTTGGTTTCTGCTCGATGTGTATTGATACTGAAGGGAATATGTTCGGGTTGCATTCGATAAAGTAAAGTGTATATATATTTATTGTAAGACGCAACCATTTAATAAAATATGTATCATTACGAATATATTAACCTTTAATTCATAAATTATGAAGAATAACCTATTTTTTTTAGCAATTATTTTAATTCCTAGCCTTTTGAAGGCTCAAACACCACTTCCTTATTCAAACAGTTTTGATACTCCTACGGCATTTACAGGATGGTCATTTGCCGAAGTGGGTAATATCTGTGGTCCCGCACATTCAAATCATTATTGGGATGCTCGATTTCACAATGGTGCTACTTCTGCTCCTAATGTACTATTTCATGATTATGAAGTTGGATATGAAGGAGACGACTTGACAGAAGATTGGGTAATTTCTCCAAATTTTAATTTTGAGAATGGAGCCGAAGTTTCTTTTAAGCTTAATGTATATTCTTTAACGGGAACTCCTAATCCAGAAGATAATATCGAATTATATCTGCTCAAAAGCGATGGAGAAGGGAGTATTACTGAAATTACTTTACTAACTTCTTTAAAAGATTACTGTAATGGAGAGTACGATGTCTCTGATGATGTAACTATTGTTGTCCCTTCTACACTAGGGAATTCTCATATAGGGTTTAAATATGAGTCTGTTAATACTTGGTTTACTGTTGCAATCGATGATTTTACAGTGACTTCAAGTACAGCAAGTGTTTCTCCTATTGAGGAATTATATGATAAAATATCTTTATACCCAAATCCTGCTAAAGAATATATTACAATTTCATATAAAGGAGATGTTTCTTTTGAAGAGATTCAAATTGTTGATTTACATGGCAAAATAATCAAAAATATCCCTTTTAATGAAGCTGTTTTCGTAGGAGATATATCAGAAGGGATTTATTTTATGAAAATAAAATCAAAGACCAATACGGTGATTAAGAAAATTATCATTTTAGATTAAGTAATCACATTTTAAGTGGCATCATATATTCGAACTAAATGTTTGTTTGTGGGATGCATTACAGAACTTTATTAATAAAGAGTTATTATCTTAATTTACAGGTTTTTACTTTTAAATAATAACTCTTTGTTTATTTTTCAAAGTTGATTATATAAAAGACTAATCTTTATATAAAAAGATTAATACTTGGACTTTATAATAGTGAAAGTTCTCCTGAACCTTGGTTTTAGAAAGAATAAATGACCAAAACCAAATTGTATAATTTATTATTTATAGCAAAACAATGAAAAAAAATATTTTTTTATGGATCATATTAGTGGCTGCAATAGGAATAAATTTTTCTGTATATGGGCAGCCAAAATATTATGAAATTAAAAGTAGAACTCCCTTAGATGAAGCAGACTGGAGAGATGTATCTTTTGTAGTAAAAGTGTCTGACCCAGCTACTCAAGCGGATTTTGAACAAGAATTATCTTTGGATTGGGAATCCCGCCTAAAAATAGTAAATGCTTCTCTTGAAGCAGGAAGCGGAGGCTTTAACAGAAATGGTTCTCATTGCTTCAACTGGCATATGATTGATGAAACAGTTCAACTTACAGATATTACCACTGAAGTATGCGACGGCAAACCGTATCAAGATTGTGAAATGGCTAATTTTGTTGAAGTGGTAGGTTTTTTCTGTCCGTGGAATATGATTGTTTGGGCAGAAATTCCTGCTCCCGAAGAATGTAATATGTCAGTAGGTGATAATTTGAAAGATACTATCAAAATATATCCAAATCCTTTTGAGGATAAACTCTATATAGGACTGGAAGCAAGTCATAAAGAATTAGAGATAGAGGTTTATAATTCGCTCGGCATGCTAATGGCTAATCGTAAATTAACTATAGAATCTTTAAACGAAATTAATCTTAGTGAGTTAACCTCAGGCATCTATTTTCTTATTGTAAAAGTAGGGGATTATAGTTTTCAAAGAAGAATTATCAAGCAATAAACTTTCAAACATCAAGTGGATGAAATAAAATCATTCTCAATGCAAAAGGTTACACTTGTATTGCTAAAAAACAAATGTAACCTATCATAATATCTATGGAGAATCAACCAGCAAAGGAGTTAGAACCAAAAGTAATCGGAGTGGGAGGGATTTTCTTTTTCTCTGAAAATCCTGAAAAAACCAAAGAATGGTACCATGAGAATTTAGGCTTATCGACCAATCAGTGGGGAACTACTTTTGAATCTCGAAATCTGGATAAACCAGAGCATATTGAATCACTTCAATGGAGCCCGTTTCAGAAAAATTCCGACTATTTTAAACCTTCCCAAAAAGAATTTATGATTAATTATCGAGTACAAAACTTAGAAGGGTTGTTGAAAAAGCTGAAAGAGAATGACGTAACTATTCTAGACGAGGTAGCGACTTATGAGTATGGCAAATTTGTTCATATTATGGATGCTGAAGGAAATAAAATTGAACTCTGGGAACCAGTCGAAAATTATAAATTTTAAATAGTATGAAGTACTTTTACTATGTGTTTTTCTTGATAGCCATACAAACCATTTCGGTTTTTGGTCAACAATCTTCTAAAAAAGACAGCATCTATTATTACCTAGAAGAAGACAATTTCTTTAAGGCTCAAGAGCTATTTGCATCTGAGAAAAAATCTTTGGACCAGGCGTCTGAATTATATATAGGACTCACCTTAGACAATGCTTTTAACAGAAACCAACAATCACAAAAACTGGTTCAACAAGCCATTAAAAGATTATCTGATTATACAGATTCTATACAACATAAGATTTATGAGATAAAAGCAGATAATGAAGTAAAGTTGTATGATTACAAAGCAGCTCTCCATACCAATGAGTTTATTCTTAAAAAGTTTACTCATTTACTGACTACATCTGAAAAAGAAGATACTCAAAATAGTATTGCCCTTTGGGGCGCTTTGGTAGAAGTTCCTAAACAAACCGTTATTATACATGAAGAGTTTACTTGTCAAATGATTATTGATAAAGTAGGACTCAAAAATTTACCTATTTCAGTAGAAAAAGAGACTGTCCAATTTATTTTTGATACAGGAGCTAATTTATCTACGGTTACCGAATCTACAGCCAAAAAAATGAATATAAAAATCTTTCCTGTTCAGATTAAAGTAGGTTCAATAACAGGAGAAAAAGTAGAAGCTAATATCGGGGTTTGCCCAGTTTTTAGATTAGGAAATATTGAAGTGAAAAATGCGATTTTCATTATTTTTAAAGACGAACACTTATCCTTTGCACAAATTGATTATCATATCAACGGAATTTTGGGTTATCCAGTTATTGCTGCTTTAAAGGAAGTACACATCACAACCGACGGACATTTTATGGCAGGGATAGCAAACAAAACTCCTTATAAACCTAATTTAGCAATGAAAGGACTCACTCCGCTGATTTACATCGATAATATGCATTTTACTTTTGATACAGGGGCTGCAGGGACTTTGTTTTACAAAAAATATTACGATAAATACGAATCTGGCATTGAGCAAAAATATACTCCCACTCAAATACAATTGGGAGGAGCTGGAGGAAGTAAAATGTTTGAGGCTTATTTAGTAGAACACACCTTTCATTTATACGACAAAACGATTGTTCTGAAAGATGTTCAACTATTGAAAGAAATTATCAAACCTGACGAAAAAGTATATGGTAATATTGGGCAAGACCTTATAGGTAGTTTTAATAAAATGATTTTAAATTTTAAAGATATGTATATCAAGTTCGAGTAAAGAGCTTTA
Organism: Flavobacterium suncheonense; assembly: GCA_040392465.1. Classification (GTDB taxonomy): domain Bacteria; phylum Bacteroidota; class Bacteroidia; order Flavobacteriales; family Flavobacteriaceae; genus Flavobacterium; species Flavobacterium suncheonense_A. The sequence goes on along the minus strand of JBEBWA010000010.1, from coordinate 14,730 downwards.
AAATACCTCTAAATATTTTTAATAACTTTAACCCCTCATTGCTAATAAGCTATGAGTATTAATCTCAAAACAAATATCGTACTTAAATCATTAATCAAAAATCAAACTTAAAATGAAAACATTTAAAAAAATTCTCATCGTATTGCTTGTCATTATAGCAATACCGTTTATTGTGGCACTATTTGTTCCAAATCATTTCGCTAATGAAGGTCAAGTAGTAATTAACAAACCCGTATACGAAGTTTTTGATTACATCAAATATGTGAAAAATCAAGATAATTTTGGAGTATGGCAACTTTCTGATCCCAATATGAAAACAACCGAAGAAGGACAAGACGGAACAGTTGGGTTTAAATACAATTGGGATAGTGAGAAACTTGGAAAAGGAGCTCAAGTAATTACTAATATTGTTGAAAACCAACGTATGGAATCGGATATGTTTTTCTTAGAATTTGATGATAAACCGAACAAAGCTTATATTACGGTAGAAGAACAAACTCCTGGTCAAACACTTGTAAAATGGGGAATCTCAGGAGAGACTCCTTATCCTTGGAATCTGATGAGTTTATTTCATAATATGGACAATGATTTTAATGCAGGCTTAGAGAAACTAAAAGAAATTTTGGAGTCGCAAGAAGGAGTTGCAAGTGATAAAACATTTTTATTTAACTACTATAAAGAAACTCTTCAAAAATTAGAAAGCCAAGTTTTGGGGTTAAGTAAAGAACAAATGCATTTTAAACCTACTGAAGATTCTTGGAGTATTAGCCAATGTTTAGAGCATATTGTGCTTACAGAAAATATGATTTTAGGAATGATAAAAGAGTATATGGAAAAACCCATAAATCCTCAGGATAGAGAGAAAATAAAATTTTCTGACAAAGAAATAATGGACATGGTTGTTGATCGAAGAGAAAAATACCAAGCTCCTGAAACGCTTATTGCTGAAGGCAAATATGACGATCCGCACGCGGCTATATTAGATTTGAAACTACAAAGAGAGGAAATTTTTTCTATTGTCAAAAATACTCCAATAGGAGAATTCCGAAATAGAGTAAATGAATCTCCAGCAGGATCGGTTGACGCTTATCAGTCTCTACTTTTCTTAGCAGGACATACTGCAAGACATACCTTTCAAATTGAAGAAATAAAAACAAATAATAATTTTCCGAAATAAACACGGGTAAATTACATTTTTCTTATAAATGGAAGGGGCTGATAGGCAATAAATGAATATTAAACTATTAACCTGACCTGACAGGCCTATAAAGCCTGTCAGGTATAAATTAAAACTAAATGACTGAACATATAAAACCTTCCGTTTGGCAAGAAATTAAAAACGCTATTCGTGGCGTTGAAGTAGATTATACACAAATTAGCCTCAAAAGAGCTATTTTTCTTTTAGCTGTTCCGATGATTTTGGAATTGGTTATGGAGTCCACCTTTGCTGTGGCGGATATCTTTTTTGTAGGGAAATTAGGTGCTTCTGCAGTGGCAACTGTAGGACTTACCGAGACTTATCTATTTTTGTTTTATTCCATTGCAATGGGTCTTTCAGTAGCTGTAACTGCTACTATTGCTCGACGAATCGGAGAAAAAAACAAAAAAGATGCTGCGACCACTGCTGTACAAGCAATCGCAATTGGAATTATAGCCTCAATACCTTTTTTAATAGCAGGTATTTTTTATTCTAAAGAATTACTTGCGTTAATGGGGGGAGATCCGTGGGTAATTGAACAAGGATACAAGTATACCCAATGGATGCTTGGTGGAAATGTAGTAATTATGTTGCTATTTGTCATTAATGCTATCTTTCGAGGAGCAGGTGATGCTGCAATTGCTATGTGGGTTTTGGGGATTGCCAACGTAATTAATATAGTTTTGGATCCAATTTTTATTTTTGGTTGGGGCCCCATTCCTGCGATGGGTATCGAAGGAGCAGCTATTGCAACTAACATTGGGAGAGGAATTGGAGTTTTAATGCAACTTTGGATACTTTTTAAGGGAGGAAAGCAAATCCGCCTTTCATTTTCTCAGCTTTATTTGAATACCAAAATAATGTTTAATATCTTGAAAACTTCATTGGGGGGAATTGGGCAAATGATTATTTCGATGACTTCGTGGATTTTCTTGATGCGAATATTGGCCGATATCGGAAGCGAAGCCATTGCAGGAACTACGATTACCATCCGAATCATGATGTTTGCAATGATGCCTGCTTGGGGATTGTCAAATGCTGCAGCTACTTTGGTAGGGCAAAACTTAGGAGCTGGAAATCCAGACCGCGCAGAAGCTACTATCTGGAAAGTGGGAGTCTATAATATGTTTTACTTAATTGGTATTTCAATATTGTTTTTCTTCTTTAATGAACAATTAGTTGCTATATTTACAGAAGACAAAACGGTTATTGCTATCGGAGCAGAGTGGCTTCAAATACTTTCGTATTCGTTCTTTGTTTATGGATGGTGGATGGTTTCGGTGCAAGCTTTTAATGGTGCAGGAGATACGAAAACACCAACAAAAATCAATTTAGTATTTTTCTGGTTAATCCAGATTCCGTTATCTTATTACCTAGCTATTCACTTAGGATGGAAACAATCAGGAGTATTTTGGGGAGTATTTATATCAGAAACTTCAGTTGGGTTATTTACTCTTTGGCTGTTCCAAAAAGGTAAATGGAAAACGGTAACGGTATAATCCAATAATTTTAGCATGATGGGTACGCAAAAATGGGAAGAAGAAATAATCCTTCTTAAAAACATCATCGAAAAAACGGGTCTGACCGAAACTACTAAATGGGGAACTTCGGTTTATATACATAAAGCTAAAAACGTGTTGAGCTTAGGTGCTTTTAAACATCATTTTGCCTTAATATTTTTTAATGGGGTTTTTATTGATGATATTTATAGCGTTTTTTCTGCGGATACTGCTGCCAAAGCAATGCGACAATAGAAATTCAAATCTAGAGCAGAAATCAATGAGCAGAAAATTTTGCAATACATTTACGAAGCTATCAAAAATTCAGAAGCAGGCAAAGAGCTAAAGGCAGAAAAGCACCAACCCGTGCCTACTGCCGAGCCTTTGCTCGAAGCTTTCAAAAAAAATATAAAACTCAAAGATGCTTTCGGAAAACTGACTTCGGGTAAGCAAAAAGAATATACTCTTTATATCAACGAAGCTAAACAAGAAGCAACTAAAATCAAACGAATAGAGAAAGTCATTCCGATGATTTTACAAGGAGTTGGTTTACATGATAAATACAAGTAATTAAGAAATAAATATTGCTTTAAAAATAGCAAACGGAAAACGGATTGGTTAATTTTATTTTATATTGACTCAACAACTTTTAATTTCGATTTACCTACTTTCAGAAGAATTAGTCAAGATCATAACGTCTATTCTTAAGACAATTACATTAGCTTAAACAATTAATTTCAACTTTTCATAACTAAAAAACTATGGCAAAAAATAAAACTACTGTAACTGATGCTAGTGTTGAAGAGTTTATCAATAGCTTTGCAGACAGCGAACAAAAAAAACAGGACAGTTTCGAGCTTCTGAAAATTATGCAAGAAGTTTCAGGTTTTGAACCAAAAATGTATGGTCCAAGCATCATCGGATTTGGGAAATACCACTACAAATACGATAGCGGTCATGAAGGAGTAGCTCCGCTTCTTGGGTTTTCACCCCGAAAAGCTGCCATTTCTTTCTATGTATATTCAGGCTATATGGGAGATTCCGAACAAGATAAAATACTTGAACGATTCGGAAAATTCAAAATGGGGAAGGGCTGTATCTATGTTAAAAAGCTAGCAGATATCAATATTGAGGTGCTTAAAGAATTGATGCAGCGCAATATTGAATTCCTCCATACCAAATATGGGAAACTTTAAGTATTAAGCCTAAAATAAAACGCTATGAAAAATATTAAGATCGAAATCAAATGGGCATTTATTTTTGCGTTGATATCTTTAGTTTGGATGCTATTAGAAAAATTATCTGGACTACACGGAGAACATATTGACTACCATATGTATCTAACTAATTTGTTTGCTATTCCAGCCATCGTAACAATGATTTTGGCACTAAAAGACAAAAAGAAAAATTATTATAACGGTCAGATGTCCTTTAAAGAAGGTCTGATTTCGGGTACGATAATTTCAGTAATCATTGCAGTCTTGAGTCCCATTACCCAATGGATTACCTCTTATGTTATTTCGCCCGAATATTTCCCGAATGTAATCAAACGTTCGGTTGAATTAGGTTATTATCAAACTACAGCAGAGGCAGAAGCACAATTCAATTACGCCAATTATGCTGTTTCAGGACTTATAGGCACTTTGGTAATGGGAATCATTACAACAGCTATTATTATGTTGTTTTTAAAAAGCAAAAAAGTACAAGAATGAAAAAATTATTATTGGGTTGCTGCTAGGCAATCCATTTGTAAATGCCCAAACAATGAATAAAAATATCTATCCTTGCCTTTGGTTTGAGAACAATGCCAAAGAAGCCGCCGAATTTTATATAAGCGTTTTTGACAATTCAAAAATCACTTCCGAAAATCCTTTAGTAGTAGAATTTGAGCTTAACGGAGTACGCTTTATGGGGCTTAATGGAGGCGATCAATTTACCCCCAATTCTGCTATTTCTTATTTTGTGTATTGCGGAGGTAATCACAATGTAATTGAAGATTTGTTCCAAAAATTATCTGAAGGTGGAATAGTGCTTTTCTCTTTAGATAAGTATGATTGGAGTGAGCGATATGCTTGGGTTCAAGACAAATTCGGAGTAAATTGGCAATTGGATATTGATGCTGTAAATCACACACAAAAAATTGTTCCTGCTTTGCTTTTTACTAACGAAAAAGCGCTAAGCGTAAAAGAAGCTGCAGTATTTTATACTTCGGTTTTTAAGGACAGTAAAATACTGATGGAATACCCCTTTCCAGATAGTGAGAATTTACTTTTTACCCAGTTTAAACTAAATAATTATCTCTTTAATGCTATGAGCGGAAGTTCTGAAAAACACGATTTTGACTTTAACCAAGGGAACTCTTTTGTGATAGAATGTGATACGCAAGCAGAAATTGATCATTATTGGAATTCATTTGCTAACACAGGAAAAGAAAGTATGTGTGGCTGGGTACAAGACAAATATGGAGTATGGTGGCAAGTTGTCCCCTCCATCCTGAAAGAGTTTATGAACACACCCGAAAAAGCAAAAAAAGCAACGGAAGCCTTTATGAAAATGAAAAAGTTTGATATTGAAACACTTCAAAAAAGGGTGGAGTAAATCAATTTTTCTGGGAGCTAAAAATTTTGTATCTTTGCACCAAGTTCTTTTGCAAACACACACACTTGGGGTCGACCGGTTTTGACAGCGAGTGGAATTGATTAGTAAGCACGTCGAGCCAAGTATGGTAGGCTCGTTAATCTCTGCTATATGAACATTTAAACGGCGAAAATAACTACGCTCTTGCTGCTTAATCTGAATTATAGTAAGATAAGCCTCGCTCCTACAAGGTAGGAAAGCAGGATTTCTCTCAGAACCCTTGGTTTGTGGGGTCTGATAAAGAGGAACTGGAAAAATAAACCTAGAAAAGGTAATGCTTTAAATCCTTTTTGACACTGATAAAGCTAAGCAGACAGTGGTGGTCTTTAGCCTTGCTGCCTGTCGAAAATTCAAATAAAGACTAAGCGTGTAGAAAGCTCTTTGATTGCTTGTTTGGACGAGAGTTCGATTCTCTCCGACTCCACTAAAACAAATTCAAAACAGACTAAAAGCCTGTAAATCGTATGATTTACAGGCTTTTTTGTTTTTGGTACTATTCAAATTATCTATTAAATCTCAAACCATTGGTGGTAAAATCGGTTACCCAAAAAAAGGCAAAATTAAGGTAACCGAATTTCTCGTAAAGCCAATGATAGTAAGCAGTTCAAAAGATGAACATCTTGACAAATAAGTAATAAATAATTAATTTGAATAACATTAAAGTCACCACAAAATGAAACACAAAATGTCTATACTTTTCTACGTGAAAAGTTCTAAAGCTTCAAAAAATGGCTTACTTCCCATTTATCAAAGAATAACAATTAATGGAACTCGTATTGAATTAAGTACCTCAAAGTTTGTAGAAAAATCAAAATGGAATACTGCAGCAGGTAAAATAAAAGGTAATTCTGAAGAAGCCAGACTAATTAATAGTTACCTAAACATTTTAAATGCAAAAGCATATGAAACAGAAAAATGGATGGTAAATAATAACCAGGAAATTAATGCTCAAACTTTTAAAAATAAATTCTTAGGAGTTGAGGAAAGACAACGTAAACTTGTAGTAATTTTTGAGGACCACAACAAACGAATGAAAGAGTTAGTTGGAAAAGAATTCTCAATTAACACTTACAAGAAATATGAAACAGCATTAAGCCATACCAAAGAGTTTTTAAAATATCAATATAACCTTAATGATATTTCAATCAAACAAGTGGATATTGCTTTTATAAATGATTTTGATTTCTACTTAAGAAACACAAAAAACTGCAACAACAATTCAACTATTAAATATATCAGAAACTTTGGCAAAATTATAAAACAATGTTATGTAAATGGATGGATAGAAAAAGATCCTTTTCTTAATTATAAAGGCAAAGTAAAAGAAATTGAAAGAACTTATTTATCAGAAGATGAAATTGAATCTTTACTTAATAAAGAATTTAAAATAAAACGATTAGAGTTAGTTCGAGATATGTTTATTTTTTCATGTTTCACTGGTCTTGCGTATATTGATGTCTTCAATTTAAAAAAATCTAATATTGTTATTGGCATTGATGGCGAAAAATGGATTTCAACTCACAGACAAAAAACCGAATCTGCTTCCAAAATTCCAATACTTCCAGTTACACAAATGATAATCGATAAATACGAAAATCATCCGCAATGCTTAAATGAAGATAAACTCTTACCTATCCTATCCAACCAAAAGATGAATGCTTATCTAAAAGAAATAGCCGGAGTTTGTGAAATTGAAAAAGAACTAACCTTTCACATAGCACGGCACACTTTTGCAACGACGGTAACGCTTACTAATGGAGTTCCAATTGAAAGTGTAAGCAAAATGCTCGGACATAAAAATTTAAGAACCACACAGCATTATGCAAAGGTCTTAGATAAAAAAGTCAGTGATGATATGAAGGCTTTGAGAGAGAAATTCATTATAAAAGAGAAAATTGAAAAGCAAGCAAATTAGTATCACATATTTACACCAAAAATATTTTAATTCAAAATTAGACCGTTTGGTTTATTTTGATTAGTTTTGTATTGTTTTATAATCATTTACACTTAACAAATAATGTCAAAGTCAGAAAACACCAGACAATTTATAGTAGAGAAAACAGCACCAGTTTTCAATACAAAAGGTTATGCTGGCACTTCAATGAGTGATATCATGAGTGCAACCGGACTTTCAAAGGGTTGTATTTATGGCAATTTTGAAAACAAAGATGAAGTTGCTTTGGCTGCTTTTGACTTTAATCATAATAAGGTTAATGAACATATGAAGACTAGGATTTTAGCAACTGACAACTCAATTGAGAGGTTGTTAGTATATCCTGACACTTATAAGAACTATTTCAAATACTCCTATTTACAAGCTGGTTGTCCCATTTTAAATACATCAACTGAAGCTGACGATACCCATCCTAGATTAAAGGAAAGAGCCATTAAAGCATTGAACTTTTGGAAAACTTCGATTGAAAATCAGATAAAAAGAGGTATTGTAAGGAAAGAAATAAAAGAAGATACAGATCCTACAGAAGTGGCAGTAATTATGATTTCTATGATTGAAGGAGCGTTTATGCAGGCAAAAGTAACAAATAGGAATACAGAACTAAAAATAGCAATGGGGTTCTTGGAAAAAATGATTCTAAATCTGAAGCTCTAAAATTTTTTATCAAAAAAAAGACCGATTGGTCTATTTTGTATAAATTAAAAATAAAGAAAGAAAACTCTAGAAAATTTATCTATCACTTATAAACATGGAAATGATGAAAATAGTAAAGTATAAACCAGAGTATCAAAAACAGTTTGAACAATTGAATAAATCTTGGGTCGAGAAATATTTTAAAATCGAACCGATGGATGAGACCATTCTCTACAATCCGGATGAATTCATTATAAAGAATGGAGGGAAAATATTCTTTGTAGAATATCAAAGTAAAATAATTGGAACAGTTGCATTAATATACGTAAGCGATGGTGTTTTTGAATTAGCAAAAATGGCTGTTAATGAATCGTTTCAAGGACTTGGTGCCGGTAAGCTTCTCTGTAAAACTGCGATCGATGAAGCAAAAAAAATGAAGGCCACAAAACTAATCTTGTTTACAAACTCAAAATTGAAACCTGCTATTAGTATTTATCACAAATTAGGTTTTAAAAATGTTCAATTAGACGGACAAGAATATAAACGTGCTGATACTAAAATGGAATTGGTAATCACTAATAAGTGGTTTGATAGGGACTTCAATTTTGATTTCGGTATAGAACAGTATGATAACTTATTAGATAGATTAGAAAATTTCCCGATGATATTAAATCAAAAACTTGATCAGATTCCTGAACAATTTCCAACTTATAATACAGAAGGCAAATGGTCTATTAACCAAAATATCGGGCATCTATTTTTACTAGAAATAATATGGCGAGCTAGGTTTCAGGAAATAAACGATGGAAAAAAAATGATGTCTCCTGCTGATTTAAACAACACTGCTACTACTAGATCTTCCTTCAACAAATTATCGATAACGGAGCTTACTAAATGCTTCTGGTATGAGCGAATAAAGACAATAGATTTTCTAAAAAGTTTGAATAGTGATGATATACTTAAATCAAGCATTCATCCAAGATTAAATCAACCAATGAGAGTAATTGACTTGATGTATTTCGTAGCGGAGCACGACCAGCATCATATGAATACAATATTAGAAATTATGAATAATAAGTTTTTCACGAAATATGAAAAAGGAAATACTATCAGATAAAATCAGGTCCATTGACTTTTCTCAACCTTTATATTTTTAAAATGCAAACTAATAAGAACATTATAGCATACATAGCTCTCGCAGTAGTTTCTATTGTATGGGGCACAACTTATTTTTCGCTTCGCATTGGTGTAGAAACTTTTCCTCCATTTATGTTCTCAGCTATTCGGCATATTGTAGCGGGAAGTTTACTCTTGTTAATTCTAAAGATAGTTGGAAATTTAAATCTCAACAAATCAATTATTATCAATCAGCTTATTTTAGGAATATTAATGATAGCATTAGGAAGTGGTGTTATAGGTTGGTGTGAACGTTATATCCCAAGTGGATTAGCGGCTTTGATTGTTTCCATTTTGCCATTATACATTATTGGACTAAATTATTTAGTTGGATTAGAACGACAAAAAATGAACAGACAAATAGTTACAGGTCTTTGTTTGGGCTGTATTGGAATAGCTTTAATTTTCAAGGATAATCTCAAGGATTTTGTAAATCCAACCTATTTAACAGGTACATTAATCACATTCGGAGCCTGCTTTTTCTGGGCAATAGGAAGCGTCTATTCAGCAAAGAATAGGTTAAAAGGAAATAGTTTGCTAAATGCTGCCTTACAAATGTTTTTTGGAGGTTTAGCTCTCATGGCGATGAGTATCTTTATGGATGATTATTCCGAATTACAAGTCATCAATTCTGATGCTATTTGGTCACTAGTTTATCTCGTAATAATAGGCTCAGTGATATCATACCCTTGCTACGTTTATGCATTGGAAAAGTTACCCATAGGTCTTGTTTCACTATATGCATATATCAATCCAATCATCGCATTAATATTAGGCTACTTCCTCTTGAATGAAAAAATCACTTACACAACTGTTTTAGCACTTTTTAGCGTGACAATTGGCATTTATAATATAAATCGCGGATATCAAAATAATATAAAATAACTTATAAATGTTTAATCTCCAATATAATAAAAGATGAATATAGAAAGAAAAGCACAGTTAAAGCAAAGCTTTGAGCGGTCTGAAATAATGAAATTATATGGTGCTGAAGCAAGCGTAATTTCTAAGGGGTACTTTGAAACTATTGTTCCTAAACAAAAATTTATGCTTCGTCCTGCAGGTATGTTTAACGGAAGTACTATAGCTGCCTTGGTAGATGTGTCCTCAGGCTATGCAGCTGCTTCCTCAAAAGAATCAAATAGTTATTTCACAACTGTTGAACTAAAAATAAATTACTTAAGTCCTGCTTTGGGTGATAAACTCATTGCGAAAGCACAAGTAATTAAAAACGGAAAAAGGCTTTCAGTAGTTAGATCTGATATTTTCGTTATCGATAAAAATAAAGAAACAATAGTGGCTACTTCTTTAGTTACATTAATGTGTCTTCAAAATAAAAGCAACGAAACACAAATAGACTAAACTAAAATTTAGATAATATGGAGATTACGAACATTAATTCATTTTTGCAGTACTATGAAAAGTTGAGAGAACGAACTAATAATATCATAGCTGTAATACCCGAAGATTGTATTGATTGGTCATACAAACCCGGTAAGTTTACTATTGCAGACCATATAAGACATATCGCTGCAATTGAAAGATATATGTATGGAGAAACTGTTCAGGGTAATCGTTGTTCCTATACAGGATGTGGTAAAGAATTGGCAGATGGATATGAAAACGTGATACACTTTTTTAATACTAAACATGAGGAAAGCATGGAGATTTTTAGCCAGTTAACTGATTTGCATCAAAAATGTATTACTCCTGGAAATGTAACTATTTCAATATGGAAATGGCTCCGGACGATGGCTGAACACGAAATTCATCATAGAGCACAATTATACATCTATCTGAATCTGCTTGGAGTTGAAACACCACCAATGTTTGGTTTAAGTTCAGAAGATGTTATCAAAATAAGTAATTACAAACTTTAAATTTAATAATTATGGAAAGCTATTTAAACAGTGTAAAAAAGCAATTTGAATATTACAAAATGCTAGGCGAAAAAGCCATGGAACAATTGGAAGAAAATCAATTGTTCTGGCAATACAATGATGAAAGTAACAGTATTGCGGTTATTATTAACCACATCACGGGCAATATGCTCTCTCGATTTACTGATTTTTTGACTACCGATGGAGAAAAGCCATGGAGAAATCGTGACGCAGAATTTAATAATCCTTTCAATAGTAAAGAAGAATTGATGAATCGATGGAAACAAGGTTGGGAATGTCTAATTCAAGTACTAGAACAGCTGACTGAAGCAGATATGGAACGCGTAGTTTATATCCGCAACGATGGCCATTCCGTTGTAGAAGCTATTAATCGTCAATTAGCCCACTACCCTTATCACATCGGCCAAATGGTATTCATTGCTAAAATGATAAAAAATGACCAATGGCAAACTTTATCCATTGCTCGAAATAAATCAACAGATTACAACAGCCGTAAGTTTTCACAAGATAAGGAACGAAGACATTTTACAGATGATTTATAATTAATTGATAGAAATGGAAAATCAAAATTTAAGATACCCGATTGGTCAATTTATAAAACCAACGAATATAGAAAAGAGTCATTTGGATAGTTGGATTGAAACCATAGGTTCTTTTCCTTCTGTATTGCATAATATACTAGAAGTAATATCCGAAAGTCAACTTGATATTCCTTACAGAAAAGATGGGTGGACAGTTAGACAGGTTGTACATCACTGTGCAGATAGTCACATAAATGCATTTATTCGTTTCAAGCTCGCTATGACAGAAGACAACCCTGTAATTAAACCTTACAGGGAGTCTTTATGGTCTGAATTAGAAGATAGTAAATACTTACCTATAAATTCATCACTATCCATTATACAAGGGATTCACTACAGATGGCATATTCTTTTGAAAAATCTTGATGCTGATACATTAAAAAGAAAATATACTCATCCCGAACACGGTAAAGAATTCACATTGGAAGAAGCAATTGGTATGTATTCTTGGCATTGCCAACATCATTTGGCTCATATAAAATCCATATTGTAACAATAAAAAGAAAAAGAAATGAAAACAATATTAATAACAGGATCTAGCCGAGGTATTGGTGCGGCTACGGCTGTACTTGCGGCTGAAAAAGGATTTTCAGTGGCAGTCAACTATAATAAAAATAAAGAAGCGGCAGAAAACATAGTTGAAAAAATAAAATCAACTGGAGGCTCTGCAAAAGCATTTCAGGCAGATGTTTCTAATGAGGCTGAAATAATACGACTATTTAACGAGGTTGACACAGAGTTTGGGAATTTAACTTGTTTAGTAAATAATGCCGGAATATTGGAACAGCAATCTAAATTAGAAAATATAACTTGGGAAAGATTACAGCGAATATTTCAAGCCAATACTTTGGGGTCTTTTATTTGTTGTAGAGAAGCAATTAAAAGAATGTCAACCAAATATGGTGGCAATGGAGGAACTATCATAAATGTGTCATCAATTGCTTCTAGAACCGGAGCACCATTTGAGTACATTGATTACGCAGCATCAAAAGGTGCTATCGACTCTCTCACTATTGGATTATCTAAAGAATTAGCAGAAGATGGAATTCGTGTAAATGCAGTACGACCAGCTTTCATACATACCGACATTCACATTTCTGGAGGAGAACCTGGAAGGATAGAAAGAGTAAAAGAGAGCATCCCATTAAAAAGAGGTGGATTAGCAAGCGAAGTTGCAGAAGCTATTCTTTGGCTTGCATCTGAACAGTCATCTTATTCCACAGGAATATTTATTGAAGTAACAGGAGGGCGTTAATTTAATTTTAAATCTTAAATATTTTAAATAGAGCATCATGAAAACAACATTTATAATTTTCGTTATGAGCATTTTTATTTCAACTAATAGTATACATGCTCAAACTAACTTTACCATTAAAGGCTTCAATCACATTGAAAGCGTAGCTTCTGATGGTAAGTACATTTATGCTGCAGATATAGGTAAAGAACTTAATCCTACACAAAAAGATGGTGATGGGAAAATTATCAAGCTAGATTTGAAAGGAATAATCATTGATTCAACTTTTTCAAAAGAAAAACTTGATGCACCAAAAGGACTAGCAGTTTCTAATAATACATTATTTATTGCTGATGTAGATAGGCTCATAGCTCTGGATATTAAAACGGGTAATAAGCTTTACGAAATCGCTTTTACAGATGGAGTATCTTTTTTAAATGATATTGCTGTAGTTGATAAAACAAATCTTTACATCTCAGCAACAGATAAAGAAAAAATCTATCAAGTAAATTTATTATCAAAATCATACTCCGAATTGATTATCGACAAATCTCTTAAAGGGATAAATGGCTTATTCTTTGACAAAAAAACAAATCGCCTCTATGTCAACGGAATGGGGTTTGATAATAAGCCTAATGGTATAGTAGGTTTCATTAATTTATCTAATAAAAAGTTTACTCAGTTAACATCAATTGAAGGTATATTTGATGGTATCTGGCTGAAAAACGGAAAACTTTACGTTAGTAATTGGGTGGCTTTTGAAAAGAAAGGGATAATTCAAATTATTGATATTAAAACAAACAAAGTATCTCTGTTGAACTTAAAAGAACTTATAGCGGGTCCAGCAGATTTTACAATTATCAAGAATCAAATGGTCATTCCTGAAATGATAACAGGAACAATTCAATTTATAAATCTTGATTAATAAGAAAATAACAATCGTAGGTTACAATTTGGTTTGGCTCAAAATCCAAATTAAGAAATACACACATCTAATCTTCAAAATAATGAAAAAAATACCAACACTAGAGTTTCTAAAAAATATGATAGCTGGAAAGTTGCCAGAAGACGTAACTACAAATATGAGATATCCAACTGCAATTTCAAAAACGTTAAATATGAAAATTGTAAATGTGGAAAAAGGAATGGCAACAATTGAAATTGACGCAGATTCCGAAATCCATGGCAACCAACAAGGTACTATTCACGGAGGATTACTATGCGAACTAGCAGACGCAGCAATTGGAACGGCACATTCAACGATTATGAATGATGACGAAACATTTACAAGTTTAGAATTAAAAATTAATTTTTTCCGACCTGTATGGAAAGATACATTGAAAGCAATTGCAATGCCTATTCAATCAGGAAAGACAATTACTGTATATAATTGCGAGATAAAAAATACCCAAGAAAAAGTTGTCGCACTCGCAACAAGTACAGTAATGACATTGAGAGGAGATAAAGCTGTCGGAAGGTAATATTACAAAGTCTAGTATTTCTATTAAATCATTTCTATTCAAGTATTAAAAATGTACTTAATCAATTAAAATTACCTTTAAATTAAACTCTTAAAAGTCTATCACACCAACATACATAATCTAACATTGAGCAAATAAATTAAAAAGATGAAAACATTTGACAAAAAAGTTAATATTCCAAGCTATTTACATGAGTTACACGGAAAGCAATCTAGCATTTTTGATCTATTAGTCAACTATACTACTGTAATAAGTATCACAAGCATAATTATCTATCTTGGATTGAATTTATCCTTAACTACTTTTAAATTATTCATTCTAGGTATATTGGCATTTGATTTGTCAGGCGGTGTAGTATCCAATTTTACTGATGGAACAAATAAGTGCAAATTCCAGTGATATTGACCACCCAATTCCAATTTAAAGTGACCACCTG
>JBEBWA010000009.1:0-113331 GCA_040392465.1 Flavobacterium suncheonense | reverse complement strand
CAGTTTGCTACGGAGCACAATATTTAGCTCATTTTTCAGGTGGAGAAGTAGCTCCATCAAATATCAGAGAATACGGAAGAGCAAATCTTTCTTATCTGAAAGAAAATGAAACTTTCTTCGAAGGAGTTAATACCAGTAGTCAGGTTTGGATGAGCCATTCTGACACTATCAAACAGCTTCCCACTGGAGGAGTTCGTTTAGCTTCTACCAAAGATGTCGAAAACGCTGCCTATAGAATCGAGGGAGAAGCTACTTATGCAATTCAGTTTCATCCAGAGGTTTACCATTCTACAGACGGAAAGAAAATGCTGGAAAACTTTCTGGTAAAAATTGCAGAAGTTCCTCAAGTCTGGACATCTGATTCATTTGTAGAAAGTATAGTAAAAGAACTTCAGGAGAAAATTCAAGGCGACAAAGTAGTCCTAGGACTTTCTGGAGGAGTAGATTCTACTGTAGCTGCAGTACTTTTGAATAAGGCTATCGGAAAGAACTTATATTGTATTTTTGTAAATAACGGACTTTTACGCAAAAATGAATTTGAAAACGTTTTGAACCAATACAAAGGAATGGGGCTAAACGTAAAAGGAGTAGATGCATCCGACCGATTCTTGTCACAACTAGCAGGAGTTGATGAACCAGAAGCCAAACGCAAAACTATCGGAAGAGTTTTTATCGAAGTTTTTGACGATGAAGCACATTTAATAGAAGATGTAAAATGGCTGGCGCAAGGAACTATTTATCCAGACGTAATCGAATCAGTTTCTGTAAAAGGACCATCTGCAACCATAAAATCACACCACAATGTTGGAGGACTTCCTGATTTTATGAAACTCCAGATTGTAGAACCACTTCGAATGCTATTTAAAGACGAAGTTCGAAGAGTAGGAAAAACACTCGGGATTGACGATGAATTACTAGGTCGTCATCCGTTTCCAGGACCTGGATTAGCGATTAGAATTCTAGGAGATATCACACCCGAAAAAGTACGTATCTTACAAGAAGTTGATTCTATTTTTATAAACGGACTAAAAGAACACGGGTTATACGACAAAGTATGGCAAGCGGGAGCTATTTTACTTCCTGTAAATAGTGTAGGAGTAATGGGAGACGAGCGTACATACGAAAAGGTTGTGGCTTTACGTGCTGTAGAATCTACAGACGGAATGACAGCAGATTGGGTACATCTCCCGTATGATTTCTTGATGAAGATTTCTAACGAAATCATCAACAAGGTGAGAGGTGTAAACCGAGTAGTGTATGATATCAGCTCAAAACCTCCTGCAACCATAGAATGGGAATAGTTTTTGCAGTATTGCAAAAATGTTAAAATAAAGATATGAAAAGAGTATTTTTTTTGGTGCTGTTTACAATGGCATCTATTGGGGTTTTTGCGCAAAAATATATTCAACACACAGTTGTCAAAGACGATACTGTTACGAGTTTAGCTAGAAAATATAGTGTAACTGTACACGATATCTACACTTTAAATGTTGATTCTAAAAACGGAATAAAATTAGGAGAGAGTATTCTTATTCCGATAAATGATAAAAACGCAAAGTACGCAAAAGTGCAAGGCACATATCATGTTGTAGAACCCAAAGAAACTCTTTTCGGAATTGCTCAAAAATACGGAATAACCTATCAGGCAATACAAGAGGCTAACAAAAGTATTTTAGAGAACGGATTACAACCAGGACTAGAACTTTTGATTCCGACCAGCAAAAAAGCAGAGAGTTCTACTACAATTATAAAAGGTGATGCTATTATTCATGTGGTACAACCCAAGGAAACAAAATTTTCTCTTCTTCAAAAATATGGAATATCCGAAAAGGAACTTCTTGATCAAAACCCACAAGTAAAAGAAGGGCTCAAAGCTGGTGATACATTAAGAATAGTAATCAACAACAAAATCACTGACGACAAAGGAGGCTTGTCGCAATTAGGCGACGTTTTTGAAACAAAAGATTTTAAGGATCTTAAAATAGAAAATACAAAGAAAAAAGAGGTTGTTATTATGATACCTTTCAGGGCCTCAAAAATTAACAATGCTCAAGAATCTTTTAAGACAGACCGTCTTTTAAATATAGCTGTTGATTGGTATTCTGGGGCTTTAATGGCTATTGAGGATATAAAAAAAATGGGAGGGAACTTCAATATCACTTTTTATGATTCTGAAGAAACCAATACTAGTTCATCAGTAGAGCACATTATAAAAACCAATGATTTTTCTGACGTAGATGTGGTCATTGGTCCATTTTTTCACTCGCATTCCGAAAAAACGGCTTCACTTTTAGAGTCGAAAGATGTTTTGGTTGTCTCTCCCCTTTCGGGAGAAGGAAAAGCAAGTTATAAGAACTTGTATCTTGCTACACCACCTTCAGAAATTTCGAAAAAAATGATGCTGCAATATCTCAATGACAAGAAACAAAATACAATTGCTATTATAGACAGCAAAAAACAAAGTTCTAAAGAGTTTGTTAGTCGTAATTCTAACGGTATTCGCTTTGTAGAATTTGCCGAAAAAGGAGGCATAAATACCGAGAATCTAAAAAGTTTGCTGGATAAAGACAAAGTAAATTATGTACTACTTGAAACGGAATCCACTTCTATCGTATTAAATACTGTAAATATCTTATCAAGTTTAAAAGAAACCTACAATATCATATTGGTTACTTTAGACAAAAATGATGCATTTGAATCAGACGAAATCAAGTCACAGAGATTAGCCGATTTAAGCTTACACTACCCTTCTGCAATGAACGAATCTTCAACCCAAGAATTGAGTTTATTTTATTCAGAATACAAAAAAACAAATAATGTTTTCCCGAGTGTTCCTGCCGTAAAAGGATACGATGTTGTATATGATGTATTACTGCGTCTTTCGCAAAATGAGAGTTTTTCGGAATTAGCAAAAAAAGTAGCTACGCAGCAACAAGAAAGTAAATTTATTTATAAAAAATCTCCTGACGGAGGATATTATAATGCAGGGACTTACATTTTATACTACGATAGTGACTTAACCATTAAAGAGGCAAAATAATGACATCAAAAGTTATTTATACAGGAGATTTAAGAACAAAATCAATTCATTTACAATCGGGGACTGAAATTATAACTGATGCTCCTGTGGATAACAACGGAAAAGGAGAAGCTTTTTCTCCTACCGATATGGTGGCTAATTCTCTTGCTACGTGCATGTTTACCATTATGGCAATTAAAGCTAACCAGATGGCCATTGAGCTTGAAGGTTCGACCGCTTCAGTTACTAAAGTAATGCAATCAGAACCTAGGAAGATTTCTAAAATTATCATCCAGTTTGATATGAAAATAAATGCGGACCAAAAGACCAGAACTATTTTAGAAAAATCTGCACTTACCTGCCCTGTTTATTTGAGTCTTCATCCTGACATTCAAAAAGAGGTGAGTTTCGAATGGCTATAATTTGTCTTTTTTATAAGCTTTCACAATCACACAAAACAGCACCTTTTAATGAATCCTGAAGAACAGCGAAAGTCTTTTTTGGAATTAGCTAAAGCTAGAATGCCTTTCGGAAAATATAAAGACAGACTCCTTATAGATTTGCCCGAATATTATCTTGTATGGTAT
This sequence comes from Flavobacterium suncheonense, assembly GCA_040392465.1. Classification (GTDB taxonomy): domain Bacteria; phylum Bacteroidota; class Bacteroidia; order Flavobacteriales; family Flavobacteriaceae; genus Flavobacterium; species Flavobacterium suncheonense_A. The sequence continues at coordinate 109,725 of JBEBWA010000009.1, read as the reverse complement.
AAAAACCAAGGATTTCCGACAGGAAAACTCGGACAACAACTCCAATTAATTTACGAAATAAAACTCAACGGATTGGAATATCTCATCCGAAATTTACGATAACTAATTATTCTATCAAATGCTGTTTATTCGCTTTGGTGGGGGGTTGAGATGTTTTTAATCAAAAACAAAAACATTTGCTGGATGTTATTTCAAAAATAAATATAGAGAATCATTTCAATAAACAAACGAAAAACCTTATTTTTGCGTAGCTTTAATCAAAAAATTACAAAATGAGTGTTTTAGTAAATAAAAATTCGAAAATTATCGTTCAGGGATTTACGGGGAGTGAAGGGACTTTTCACGCTTCTCAAATGATTGAATACGGAACAAATGTAGTAGGTGGAGTAACTCCAGGAAAAGGAGGAACTACTCACTTGGACAGACCTGTTTTTAATACTGTTAAAGATGCTGTTGACCAAGTAGGAGCCGATACAAGTATTATTTTTGTTCCACCTGCTTTTGCTGCGGATGCAATTATGGAAGCTGCGGATGCAGGAATTAAAGTTATCATTACTATTACGGAAGGAATTCCTGTAGCAGATATGATTAAAGCGTATGATTACGTACAAGGAAGAGAGTGTAGATTAATCGGGCCTAACTGCCCAGGAGTTATTACTGCTGATGAGGCTAAAGTAGGTATTATGCCTGGATTTGTCTTCAAAAAAGGAAATGTAGGAATCGTTTCTAAATCTGGAACTTTAACTTACGAAGCTGCTGACCAAGTTGTAAAACAAGGATTAGGAATTACAACTGCTATTGGAATCGGAGGAGATCCTATTATCGGAACTACCACTAAAGAAGCAGTAGAATTATTAATGAATGACCCAGAAACCAAATGTATCGTAATGATTGGAGAAATTGGAGGTCAACTTGAAGCAGATGCTGCAAAATGGGTTAAAGCCGACGGAAATCGCAAACCAGTTGTTGGTTTTATTGCAGGTGAAACCGCTCCCAAAGGACGTACAATGGGACATGCAGGAGCTATTGTTGGTGGAGCTGACGATACAGCAGAAGCTAAAAAACGCATCATGAGAGAGAATGGAATTCACGTAGTAGACTCTCCTGCTGAAATCGGAAAAAAAGTAAAAGAAGTTTTAGGATAATCCTCCCCTAAAATTTAAATAATAAAAAAAGAGGCTGTTTAAAAACAGCCTCTTTTTTTATTATTTATTTACCACTTCAATACTTTGAGTCGGAAGCTTTATATTCTCTCTTTCTATAGTTCTTTTTAATTCTAATAGAACCTCAGTATTCATAACTGAAAAGTTAGAGCGCAACGCCCAAGGTCTGACACTAAAAACAGCCGTATCTCCTGTTAATTCAGAAAGAAGTACAGTAGGAGCTGGACTACTTAACACCTTGTCGTTAGCTTTTAAAATATTCAGGAAAATCTGATTTACTCGAGCTAAATCATTATTGGTAGAAACATTAATTCGAATATTGGATCTGCGATTATCTTCTTTCGAAAAATTGATAATCGTCCCGTTTGATAAAATTCCGTTCGGGATAAAAATAGCTTGATTATTATCGTTGTTAATTTGTGTATTAAAAACCTGTATTTGTCTCACTGTTCCTTCAACGCCTTGTGCCTGAATATAATCTCCAACCTTAAAAGGCTTGAACATTATAATCAGTAAACCTCCCGTAAAATTAGACAAAGAACCTTGAAGCGAAAGACCAATAGCCAATCCCATTGCTCCTAAAACGGCTACAAACGAAGAAGTCTCTACCCCTAGCTTTGATACCACAGCAATAAACAAAAGCAATTTCAAAAGCCATGAAATCATATTCAGTAGAAATCCAGAAACAGTGGGGTCTACATTTTTTTTATCTACAATTCTACGAATAATCCCTCTAAAGAACCTAATAATGAGTATTCCTATAAGCAATACAACAACTGCAGAAACTAATCTTACAGAAAAACTTTGAGCAATTTCGAAATAATGCTCTATTACTTTTTCAAAACGAGTCATTTCGTCTTCCATACAATCTAATGTTTTATGTGAGTTAAAACCTGACTTAAATCGTGTAAAGGTAAATTACAAATTTTATTTTGGCATACAAAAAACTGCAATTTGTTTTCTGAAAACCTATTTTTCAAAAAAGGAAGATAGCTTGGTTTGTCTGTTGCAGCAACTGTAAGAAATGGAAAATAATTTTGATTGATTATCTTTAGCTGTTCTAGGGCATTTTCACCACAAATAGCCAATTCTCTTTGAGTAGAATCTAAGTTCATAAACACATTCAACCAATTCGAAAAAGCACTTGGATAATCAATATTTGACACTACAATTCGCAACATTCTTTGATAAACATCTTCGTAATATGACAGTCCAAAATAAATAGAAAGCGCATAAAGATTTTGAGCCATAATCGAATTAGAACTATCAATCACGTTGTCCTCAATTTCATAAGTTTCGCAAACCAATGACGTATCTTCGTTTGATTTAAATCGGAACAACCCTTTATTGGAATCGTAAAAATTATCTAGAGTATAATCGGCAAGTTGCTTGGCATCAACCAAATATTTTTCGTCTGCTGTTACCTCGTACATCCCAATAAAGGCATCTATTACAAGGGCATAATCTTCTAAAAAACCACTAATTTTGGCTATCTTATTTTTATAAGTACGGTAGAGTTTTCCGTCTTCACCCCAAAGGTTTCGTTTGATGAACTCTATGTTTTTTTGAGCTACTTCTAAATATTTAGGATTCTGAAAAGCCTTATAAGCGTTAGTATAGCCTCTATTCATTAAGGCATTCCACGAAGTGAGAACTTTGTCATCAAGAGCTGGTTTTGACCTTTTTTCCCGAATTTTAAAAAGCGTTTTTTCGAATGATTCTTTTTTCGAATGTAATTCGTCAAACGAAATGTCAAAATCATTGGCTATAGTGGCGAGAGAATTTTCTTGAATCAAAACATAATTTTCATGCTCCCAATACCCAAAATCATCAATGCTGAAAATAGCTGAAAACAACTCAAAATCTCCTTTGAAGATTATTTTTAATTCCTCTTTTTTCCAAACATAAAAGGCCCCTTCTTCTTTTTTGCCGTTATCCGACAAACTATCTGCATCAAAAGCGGAATAAAACCCGCCTTCATCAGCTAACCATTCTCGCTCCACAAAATTGAGTGTTTTCTCAACTATTTCTCTATAAAGTGGGTTTTTGGTCAATTTATAAGCATCACTATACAAACTCACCAACTGTCCGTTATCGTATAACATTTTCTCGAAATGCGGAACGTGCCATTTCATATCTACCGAGTACCTCGAAAAACCTCCATCAACAACATCAAAAATCCCTCCATAAGCCATTTTAGTAAGCGTAAGGTTTACATAATCCAATAGAGAATCGTTTTTGTTTTGGTGAGCATATCGCATTAAAAATCGATAATTAGAAGGCATCATAAACTTCGGAGCTCTTGCATAACCCCCAAATTCTAGATCAAAACTCTTACTCCATTTATCGACAAACTCGGTTAAAATTTGTTGGGGATCTTCTTGAATAGGTTGCTCAATTATTTGGTTTAGACTTTGTAAAGCTTCTTTTAAATTATGAGCATAATCAATCATTTTTTGAGGTTCTTCGCACCACATTTCTGCAAGTTGTCCCAATGCACTCAACCATTGTTCTTTTCGAAAATAAGTTCCTCCCCAAATAGGTCTTCCGTCAGGAAGGGCAACTACGTTTAAAGGCCAACCTCCTTGTTTGGTCATCAGTTGAACCGCCTTCATATAGATGGCATCCACATCAGGACGTTCTTCGCGATCGACTTTGATACTTATGTAATGTTTGTTCATCAATGCTGCTACCTCGGTATCTTCAAACGATTCATGCTCCATAACATGACACCAATGACAGGCAGAATATCCGATAGATATTACAATCAGTTTATTTTCTTTTTGAGCTTGTTCCAAAGAAACATCATTCCAACTTTTCCAAAAAATAGGATTGCCTTTATGTTGCAACAAATAAGGACTTGTCTCTTTATATAGCTCGTTCATTTTAATTTATATAATACTTTAGACTGTAATTTTGCTCTTTAATCAACGTTTACACAACAACGTTTTTCCTGTCATTACTTCTGGTTTTTCGATTTGCATCAAATCCAAAATCGTTGGAGCAATATCTGCTAAAACTCCATCTACAATTCCATATTTATCGTCATTTCCGACCAAAATAATCGGAACTGGATTGGTAGTATGGGCTGTATTTGGGCTTCCATCTGGGTTTATCATGGTTTCGCAATTTCCGTGATCCGCTATAATAATAGTCGTATAATTGTGTAACAAAGCGGTTTCAACCACCTCTTGTACACATTTATCAACAGCTTCACAGGCTTTAATAGCGGCTTGCATATCTCCAGTATGTCCTACCATATCCCCGTTTGCAAAATTTAGACAAACAAAATCCGTTGCTTGTATTTGTAGTTCAGGGATAAGTGCATCTTTTAAATCAAACGCACTCATTTCGGGTTTCAAATCATAAGTAGCAACTTTCGGAGAGGGACATAAAAGGCGTTTTTCGCCTTTAAATACTTCCTCTCGTCCTCCCGAAAAAAAGAAGGTCACATGAGGATACTTTTCTGTTTCAGCAATTCGAATTTGAGTTTTCCCTTGATTTTGAAGTACTTCTCCAAGGGTATTATTTAAATTGTCTTTGTCATAAATAACCTGAACACCTTTAAATGTATCGTCATAATTGGTCATAGTAACATAATGAAGCTTCATTTTATGCATTCCGAACTCCAGGAAGTTTTGTTGCGAGAGAGCCTCGGTTAGTTCACGTCCTCGGTCAGTTCTAAAATTGAAAAACACCACCACGTCTTCTTCACAAATTGTAGCCATAGGTTTCATTTGCTTATCGGCAATAACAATTGGCTTAATAAATTCATCCGTTATATCATTATCATAACTGGTTTGAATAGATTTTATCACATCTTGCGAATGCTCACCCAGTCCGTTTACCAGCAAGTCATAAGCCAGCTTGATTCTTTCCCAACGCTTATCTCTATCCATGGCATAATATCTCCCAATGACAGAGGCTAATTTTACGTTAGTATCACTTGTATAATCTAAAATATTCTCAACAAAGTCTATTCCCGATTTCGGATCGACATCGCGTCCGTCTGTGAAGGCGTGAATAAAAGTATTTTTTAAGCCAAACTCTTCTGAAGCATCTATAAGTCCTTTGAGGTGATTAATGTGTGAGTGAACTCCCCCATCCGAAAGTAAACCTAAAAAATGTACATTTTTGTTATTAGCTTTAGCATATTCAAAAGCCTCAACCAACGCTTTTTGTTTTTGTAAGGTTTTATTTTGTACAGCTAAATTAATCTTAACCAAATCTTGGAAAACGATGCGCCCTGCTCCGAGATTGGTATGTCCTACTTCGGAGTTGCCCATCTGCCCTTCTGGGAGACCTACATTTAGACCGTCTGTTCGCAAAGAAGCATTCGGAAAACGAGCATATAAACTATCTATAAAAGGTGTTTTTGCATTGTCTATGGCAGAAACTTTTGGATCAGGAGATTTTCCCCACCCGTCCAAAATCATCAGAATTACTTTTTTCATTATAAGGACAAATTAATAATACAAAGTTACAATTTATGTAAGTTATTGTTACCTTTGACAGAGAATTTTATTACTGATGTTGCGACTTTTTGATTTATCACTTCAATTAAATGGATTTCCTTTAAAACAAGCTCAAAAGGAATATCAAAAGATATTAGATATTCCCGAAAATGAATATCAAGAATTTATTGAGCAAAAAAAACAGGAAATAGTAAAATATCACTTTGAAAATAATAAATTCTATAAAGGTTTAATTGGAGATACACTACCTGCGAAATGGGAAGATTTACCCGTTTTGAATAAAAAAGATTTACAACAACCATTACAGCAACGCTTATCAAATGGCTATACACCAAAATCAGTTTTCGTAAACAAGACGTCGGGATCTAGTGGAGATCCTTTCATTTTTGCAAAAGATAAATATTCTCACACATTAACCTGGGCATCAATCATCAATAAATTTGGTTGGTACGGAATTGATTTCAACAAATCATATCAAGCTCGATTTTATGGAATACCTCTAGATTTTATTGGAAATAAAAAAGAAAGATTAAAGGATTTTTTGAGTAATCGCTTTCGATTTTCAATTTTTGACCTTTCTGATAAAGTTTTAGACGATGTTTTACAAAAATTTACACACTCTAAATTTGATTACATAAACGGGTATACAAGTTCGATTGTAATGTTTGCAAAATATTTACAATCCAGAAACATCATATTAAAAGAAATATGTCCAACTTTAAAAGTTTGTGTAGTTACTTCTGAAATGCTTTTTGATGAGGACAAAAAAATACTCGAAAAGCAGTTTAATATTCCCGTAGTAAACGAATATGGGGCTTCAGAATTGGATTTGATTGCTTTTCAAAACCCCAATGATGAATGGCAAATAAATGCAGAAACACTTTTTGTGGAGATCTTAGACGAAAACAACAAACCTGTACCCTTAGGTACAGAGGGTAAAATAATTATTACCAGTTTATACAATAAAGCACACCCTTTTATAAGATACGAAATTGGAGATGTTGGGGTATTGAGCGAGAAATCGGTTCCTAAAAGACCTATTCTCAAAAAGCTAATTGGGAGAACCAATGATTTTGCAATTCTTCCGAGCGGAAAAAAAGCGGCTGGACTTACATTCTACTATATAACCAAATCAGTTATAGAAAATGATGGGAATGTAAAAGAATTTATTATAAAACAGACAAAAATAGATGAATTTGAAATTCATTATGTAAGTAAAGACCCTTTAACTTCAAAACAAATTAAAGACATTGAGTTTGCTATTGAGAAGTATCTTGAACCTAACCTAAAATTTCTTTTTAAAAGAAAAGATTTCTTAACAAGAACACAAGGAGGTAAACTAAAACAGTTTACTTCAGAATTAAATAAATTATGAAAAACCTTACTATCATAGCTGGAGCTAGACCTAATTTTATGAAAATCGCTCCTCTTATTCATCAAATACAAAAAAAACAAAGAGAGGGATCCTCTATTTCTTTTCGATTAATTCATACAGGTCAGCATTATGATAAAAATTTGAGTGATACTTTTTTTGAAGAACTCAATATCCCTAAACCCAATGCTAATTTACAAGTCGGAGGGGGTAGTCAGGCAGAGCAAACAGCAGGAATAATGATTGGTTTTGAAAAAGAGCTTGCAGAAAATCCGTCTGATTTAGTCATAGTAGTTGGAGATGTAACCTCTACCATGGCTTGTAGTATTGTAGCCAAAAAAGCCAATACAAAAGTAGCTCATATAGAGGCTGGAATTCGTTCGTTTGATTTAACTATGCCTGAAGAAATTAACCGAATGGTGACCGATAGTATAACAGATTACTTCTTTACCACTTCAGACTATGCTAATGAGAATCTTAAAAAAGCAGGTATAGAAGACAGCAGAATCTTTTTTGTTGGAAATATAATGATTGATTCTTTGGTCAATAATTTAAAAAGAATAGAAAGACCTACTTTTTTTGATGAGTTAAATCTGTCTCACAAAAGATATTTAGTATTGACTATGCACCGACCAGCCAATGTGGACAATAAAGAAAGTTTAGAACGATATCTAGACAATATTACTCGTTTTGCTAAAGATTTCACCGTTATTTTTCCGATACACCCTCGAACAAGACCAATTGTAGAGGCTATTGGAAAAAAATACGAAAATTTAGAAATTGTAGAACCGCAGCCCTATTTAAAATTTATTTATTTATTAAAGAACTCTTCAGGCGTGGTTACTGATTCGGGAGGAATTACAGAGGAGGCAACCTATCTGAATATCCCGTGTATTACCTTAAGAGAAAACACAGAGCGACCCGAAACCTGTGTATTAGGTAGTAATGTATTAGTCGGAAACGATTTTTCTGCCTTAGAAAAAAACATTCAGAGCATAGCAACTAATAATTGGAAAGACTCACAAATCCCTCGTCTTTGGGATGGAAAAACAGCAGATAGAATTATTGATATAATAGTAGAATTACCCTTATAACATGGAAAAAATACTAATCATATCTAATTATTTCCCTCCAGAGACAGGAGCTGCCTCTAACAGAATTGCAACTTTAGCCACCGGATTACATGACAAAGGTTGGGATGTATCGGTTTTGTGTCCATTGCCCAATTATCCGAACGGAAAAATTTTTTCAGATTATACAGGGAAAATTAAGTACAATACAATCGAAAACGGCATTAAAATTAACCGTATTTGGGTGTATCCGAGTAATTCTAAAAATAAAATTGTTCGATTAGTTTCGATGCTTTCGTTTTCGTTCTCATTAAGTGTTTTTTTACTTTTTTCAAAAGTTCCCAAAAAAGTAATTATTCAGTCTCCTCCCCTTTTTGTAGCCTTCTTTGCTATTCTTGTATGCAAATTAAAAAGAAAAAAAATAATTCTTAACGTGTCGGATTTATGGCCTTTAGCAGGAAAAGAATTAGGGGTAATGAAAGAGGGTCTTAGTTTTAAATTTCTTGAAAAAATTGAGAAATTCAACTACAACAATTCTGATTTAATTTTGGGGCAATCTCGAGAGATTTGTCAACATATAAATCATAGAGTAAAAACCTCAACAATTCTTTACAGAAATTATCCTAAGTTTAAAATCAACTCCAATTTTATAGATAATTCATCACAAGAAATTCATATTGTATATGCGGGTTTACTTGGGGTTGCTCAAGGAGTCGTTGAGCTGTGCAAGAATATTTCACTGCCTAAAAATGTAGTTTTAGACATCTATGGCAATGGGGCAGAAAAAGCTGATTTAATAGCGTTTATCAACCAAAATCCCGACAAAAACATATTTTATCATGGAGAATTATCCCGTACTGAACTTCACAATGTTTTAACTCAAAAGTCAGACTACGCAATAATACCTTTAATTAACCGTATTTATGGTTCTGTTCCTTCAAAAATTTTTGAAATGGCTAACATAGGCCTCCCTCTAATTTATATGGGAGGAGGTGAAGGAAGTGAGCTAGTAATCGAATTTGAACTCGGCAATGTAGCTAACCCCAGAGACTATGAAAAGTTGAATAAGCTACTTCCAGAATTAAGAAAGCCTACTAGCAATGAAAGAGATCTCATAATTAAAAGAGCATTAGAGCATTTCTCATTTGACCAACAATTAAAAATCATTGATTTAAAGCTAAGGGATATTTTTTAATATGCTTTCTTTTCTCCTTTAATGGCATTAAAAATAGTTGTTATTACGATTTTTAGATCTAATAAAAACGACCAATTTTCTAAATAAAAAATATCGTATTTCACTCGGTGTATAATATCCTTATCGGTTTCGACTTCTCCTCTATAACCATTAATTTGGGCAAGCCCTGTAATTCCTGGTTTTATAAGGTGTCTAACCATAAATTTATCAACTTTCTGTACAAATCGCTCTGTTTCTGCTATCATGTGTGGTCTTGGCCCTACCACCGACATATCTCCTTTAAGCACATTCCAGAATTGAGGTAGTTCATCAATACTTGTCTTTCGCATAAATGCCCCAATCTTTGTAATTCTCGGATCATTTTTAGTCACCTGTTCTATATCTGCTTCAGCATTGAGTCGCATAGAGCGAAATTTATAACAATAAAACTCTTCATAATTAAGTCCGTTTCGCTTCTGACGAAAGAATACTCCTCCTTTTGACTCCATTCTAATCAATAGGGTAAGAATAGGCGTCAACCACGATAAAAGACCTATAATTACGAGTAGCGAAAACGCAATATCAAAAGTTCTTTTTACGATTTTATTTGCTCGTTTATCTAAAGGAACATTTCTTAAAGATAGGATTGGAATATAATCATAATAATCATAGATAAGATTTCGTGCCAAAGGCTGTTTATTATCTGGCAGAAACTTAAGTGTCTTGAGATTATTGTCGGTAAAATCGATTAAATCGTTGATATCTTCATTATTGATATTTGACAAGGAAGAATATATTTCGTCGATTCCTTTTTTCAAAACAAAATCATAACACTCTTTCAGTTGTTCTTCTTTGTCTGTTTTCAAATCAAATATACCTTCTAGTTTATATCCATAATCAGGATTTTCATTAAAAAAATCCGCTAGCTGTTCGGCTGATTTTCCGTTTCCAACAATAACTACTCTACGGAAGTTCCCTCCAAATATAACGCGGAATCGCTTTAGAAAATAATAAATTGAGAATTTAAAAAATGCTACGACCGCAACAGCAGTAGTAACATACCACACAATATCAGAAGGTTTAGAAAACTTCCAGAAAAACCCAATGAAAGCAAAATTTAAAACTAAAAACGAAATATACTGTTTAATAAGTCGTCCTAGTATACGCAATACTTTTGTATAACGATATACCTCATAAAAATCTATATTCCAAGCGATAAACACCCAAGAGATTGATATATAAGTATGGTACCAAATCGTATTGAGGTGTTCTGATAACATCAGATAACCAAGTACGTTTATCGTTAGCAAATCTAATGCGTACGAAAACGGACGTATATATCCCGAATATCTTCCTGTCTTTCTTTTCACTTTAATTGATGTACTGTTGAAAATCTTTGTGTTCTTCTTTCAATAACTCTTCTTGAGGTAAAGATTTGAAATACTCATAAGTCATCCTCATTCCTTCTTCACGAGATACATCTGGTTGCCACCCTAACACTTCTTTGGCTTTAGAAATGTCTGGTTGACGTTGTAAAGGGTCATTTACAGGTAGAGGTTTGTATATTATCTTTTGATTAGTCCCTGTAAGCTTTATTATTTCCTCTGCAAAATCATTAATTGTGATTTCTTCAGGATTTCCAATATTTATTGGAAGTGAATAATTGCTGTGTAGGAGTCTAAATATTCCTTCTACCTGATCGTCAATATAACAAAACGAACGGGTTTGATTTCCATCTCCAAAAATGGTTAAATCCTCTCCTCGTAAGGCCTGACCAATAAATGCAGGAACAACTCTTCCGTCATTCAGTCGCATTCTAGGTCCATAAGTATTAAAAATTCGTGCTATTCTTGTTTCTAAACCGTGAAAAGTATGATAAGCCATTGTGATGGATTCTTGAAAGCGCTTCGCTTCATCATATACTCCTCTTGGTCCAATTGCATTCACATTCCCATAATATTCTTCTGTTTGTGGGTGCACCAACGGATCTCCATAAACCTCAGATGTAGAAGCTATAAGAATTCTAGCTTTCTTTACTCTAGCCAAGCCCAAAAGATTATGTGTCCCTAAGGAGCCAACTTTTAAGGTCTGGATAGGAATTTTAAGATAATCGATAGGTGAAGCGGGAGAGGCAAAATGTAAAATATAATCTAATTTTCCAGGAACATGAACAAACTTAGTCACATCATGATGATAAAACTCAAAATTTGCTAGCTTAAACAAGTGTTCTATATTCTTCAAGTCTCCTGTAATGAGGTTGTCCATACCTATAACGTAGTAACCTTCGTTTATAAATCTATCACACAAGTGAGAACCTAAAAAACCAGCTGCTCCCGTAATAAGTATTCTTTTCATTATATTTCTAAATTTCTACAAAAACAATAAATCAATTTCGCTCTATAAAGTTATTTTAGTACCTCAAACCCTATTAACTGATTTTTATTATATAAAAGTTTGTTAAAACCAGTACAAAAGTACAAAACAAAACCCAAAGATTACCAAATGTTTTTTAATAGTCCCCTAACTTTTAAGATACAAAAAAAAGTCATTGGTTGCGTTAGAATTCCATTTAGTTTTGCGATTTTAACTGCAGGTAAAAAGCAGGCAAAAAAAGTAGTAAAAATAAAGGTTGTATTAAAAATCTCCTTATATAAAAAAGAATAAAATTATAACTGCTATCTGTATAATTTACGATATAAAAAAAACCAGAAATCAGAATTACAAAAAAGATTAAGTACAAGAAACTTGCAACTTTTATAAACTCTTTGTTCTTAAACAAGAGAAAAATTATTCCCAACGAAAAAGTAGTATTTAAAATATAGCGAAACCCCAGGTTAAAAAACAACTGAATTCCATTAAAATCTGGAAAAGGATTTTCTTTATAGCTTCCTTTAAAATAGGCTAAGAAAGGATCATAAAACCAAATACTTTCATACATCCTTACAAGAACCAGCCCAATAACAAGAGGAATAATAGGCACTACCTTTCTTAGCATAATTATTCTTTTTTAGCAGAAATAAATCCAGAATATTTTTTAATCCAAATTATCCAAAGAGCAAAAACAACTCCATAGATTATGAGAGGGAATAGAACTCCATGAGTCAAATGCGAATACTGTGGGAAATGATATAATAGCGACCCTAAAATTGCAATTCTAAATAAGTTCAATATATGAATAATTGCAACTCCTACTAGAATAAAAATCAAAGTTCTTTTTACTTTTCTAGCAAAAGCAATCACAAATGACACAAATAAAATCATTACACTAACCGCATTACAGCCTTCTACTATTCTGGCAATTTGCACATCGTTATAGGCCAATCGTGTCCATTTCTCTCCCATGTACTTATAAATCTCTGTACTTCCTCCCAGCAGATTATTCGAAACAAATTTCACCTGATACGAAACACTTTCCGTAAATGGATCTATTGGATATTGTGCATTTTCGTAGGATGATAAATAATAGTTATATAAAAAGGACAATGTTCCGTAGGTTATAAAAAACAGAACTAGAAATTTCAGAAAAGGGCGATATGTGACAAAAATACTTTTCACGATAGTATTAAATAAAAAATGTAACCCAAAGGTTACACTTTCATAATCTCAGCTTCTTTAACTGCGAACATTTCATCAACTTTCTTGATATAGCTATCCGTTAGATTTTGAATGTCCTGTTCAGTAGATTTTACCGTATCTTCTGAAAGTCCTTCTATTTTCTTTATATCATTATTCGCATCTTTACGAGCGTTTCGTATTCCGATTTTAGCATCTTCGGCTTCTGATTTTGCTTGTTTTACCAAATCTCGTCTTCTTTCTTCTGTCAAAACAGGAATATTAATAATAATATTATCTCCATTATTCATTGGATTAAATCCAAGATTTGCAATCATAATTGCTTTTTCGATAGGATGTAACATACTTTTTTCCCAAGGGGTAACAGTAAGTGTTCTCGCATCAGGAACATTGATATTTGCTACTTGCGACAATGGTGTTTGAGAACCATAATAATCAACCTTTACTCCCCCTAACATTGCGGGAGAAGCTTTCCCTGCTCTAATATTCAAAAAGCTCTTATCTAGGTGATTTAAAGAACTCTCCATTGATTCTTTAGCACTGTCTAATATAAATTCTAATTCTTCCATTTTTAATTTTATTTCAGGTTAAATTAAGTCTATTCTTAAAATTTTGAGCCGTATTATTTATTCTACTAACCAAATTTATGATATGATACTATATTACCCTTATATAGTTACTACTGTTCCTATATTTTTCCCTTCACATACTTCAAGTAATGAGTTTTCTCTATTCATATCAAAAACTACTATTGGAAGTTTATTTTCTTGACTCAATGTAAAAGCGGTCGTATCCATCACATTTAATCCTTTTTCTAAAACTTCATTAAAAGTAATGGTTTCAAATTTAACCGCATCTGGGTTTTTCTCAGGATCAGCTGTATAAACTCCATCTACTCTTGTTCCCTTGAGAATTACATCTGCTCCAACCTCAATTCCTCTTAATACAGCTGCAGTATCAGTAGTGAAATATGGATTCCCAGTTCCTGCTCCAAAAATAACAATCCGTCCTTTTTCTAAATGTCTTACCGCTCTACGTTTGATATAGGGTTCAGCTATTTGCTCAATTTTAAGAGCTGTTTGTAATCGAGTAAGCATGCCTTTGTCTTCGAGAGCTCCTTGAAGTGCCATTCCATTAATAATGGTAGCAAGCATCCCCATATAATCACCTTGTACTCTATCCATTCCTTTGCTAGCGCCTGCTACTCCTCTGAAAATATTTCCTCCTCCAATAACAATGGCAATCTCTACACCTTTATCGTGAATTTTTTTTATTTCATCTGCATATTCCGAAAGCCTTTTAGGGTCAATTCCGTATTGATTTTCACCCATGAGAGCTTCTCCACTTAATTTCAGAAGGATTCTTTTGTATTTCATTTGTAGTTATGGTGTTAGAAATTTTGCAAATATAACTATATTTCGCTTACCTGAAAACCTATATTTTCCAAATCTTTCCAAAAATTAGGATATGATTTGGACACTACTTCTGCTTCATTAATAATCAGTTCTCTTTTTAAAGTTAGTGGAGCAAAAGCCATTGCCATTCTATGGTCCTGGTAAGTGCTAACAGGACTCTTGCCTTTCTGAGTAACTTTCCAAACAGAAGAGTCCTGCTCTAAAGACAGTGAATCTTCAGTAATTTCTACCTTCCCTCCTAATTTTTCAATTTCGTTTTTCAGGGCTTGAAGACGGTCGGTTTCTTTTATTTTCAAGGTATGCAATCCTGTAAGTTTACAACCAACCCCTAATCCGAAACAAGTAACAGCAATAGTTTGAGCAATGTCCGGACTTTGTTGAAGCTCAAAACACAGTGATTCTATATTCAAATCCCTTGTTTTGGAAATCGTTATGGACGAATCCTTATTAAAAACGGTATCTATCCCGAAGCTTCTATAAATTTCAACCAAAACCTTATCTGCTTGGAGACTGTTTTCTTTAAAAGAATATAAAGTAATTGCTGTTCCGATTTTGCTTAAAGCAACAATAGAATAAAAATACGAAGCGCTACTCCAGTCACTCTCTACTACGAATTTTGAATCCTGAGTTTTAAGTTTTGGATTGATTTTGATTGTATTTTTAACATACGACGTTTCAACCCCAATTTGATTTAACAAAGCCAAAGTCATATCGATATATGGTTTGGAAGTAACATTCCCTTCCAGAGTCATTTCAAGTCCATTTTCCAGACTTGGAGCAATTAAAAGTAAAGCAGAAATATATTGACTACTTATATGAGCTGGAATCGAAATCTTATTTTTTATAAGGTTTTTACCTTTAATCTTTAGAGGAGGGAATCCTTTATTTTCCAGATATTGAATATCTGCACCTAACTCTCTCAAAGCGTCAACCAACAACTCAATAGGCCTTTCCTTCATTCGGGTTGAGCCTGTTAAAATAACTTCACGGTTTTCTTGAATCGAAAAATAAGCCGTTAAAAAACGCATGGCTGTTCCGGAATGATGAATATTTATTATGTATTCTGAGCTTTCAAGGGCTTTCTTCATCAAAACCGTATCATCGGCATCAGACAAATTTTTAATATGAATATTTGGAAAAAGAGCCCGCAAAAACAACAATCGATTACTTTCAGATTTTGAACCCGAAATAGTTACCGAACTATTTTTTATTTTGCCATTTAATGACAGCTGGAGAATCATGTTTTTATTAAAGTAAATTAGCGTCTTTTTTAGTTCTGAAAAATAAAGAGGTAAAGGTTCTATTTATATAAACTAATTGTTTTTAAATTAATCTGCAAAATATGAATTAAAATTGAAACCTTTGTAAAAATAAAATTTTGCTTAAAAGATGTCTAAAATCAAATTACTTTCTACTAAAAAACTTACAGAAACCGAAAAGAAAAATCTTTCGAATTTTTATTTGATTGATAAAGACTTTATAAAAATTGAATTCTTAAATTTTGAGCTTACCGAGGTTGCTTTTGACTTACTTTTGTTTACAAGTAAAAATGCAGTGCTCAGTGTGTTAGAAAATGAAAAGTCTGAGCTTCTGAAAAAAATTCAATGTATTTGTGTAGGAGAAAACACTAAAGAACTTCTGGAGAAAAACGGATTCGAGGTGTTAGACTTCACACATTATGCTGAAGATTTAACTCAAGTGATTTCAAATAAATACTTAAGTAAATCTTTCGCGTTCTTTTGCGGAAATCTTAGGAGGAATGTTTTGCCTGATTTTTTAAATAATAAAAACGTGTTATTTAAAGAAGTTCAAGTATATAAAAATGAACTAATTCCTCAAAAAATTGAAGAAAACTTTGATGCGGTTTTGTTTTTTAGTCCATCAGCTGTGCATAGCTTTATTCAACAAAATGACATTTCAAATCAAATTTGCTTTTGTATCGGGACTACTACAGCAGAAGCTTTAAAAGTTTTATCTAAAACTGTACTACTTCCTGAGAAGCCTACTATTTTGAGCGTTTTACAGAAAGTAAATCAATATTATTTATAACCACAATTCCAATGAACATTAGAGATTATAAAATTAAATTTGCTCATCAACTTTCCTCCTTATATGATAAAGAGGAAATTGAAAGTTTATTTTATTTAATATTAGAAGACCTTAGAAATATATCAAAAATTGATTTAGCTCTCCAACCTAATTTGGAGTTTTCAGAAAAAGAATATCAAAAAATAGATTTTTACCTACAAGAATTAGAGCTTCAAAAACCAATTCAATACATATTAGGATCGTCACACTTTTTGGGATTGAAATTAAAAGTTAATCCAGACGTACTTATTCCAAGACCTGAAACAGAAGAGTTGGTAGATTGGATTATTAAAGACAATCAAACCAATGCCAATCTGAAAATTCTAGATATTGGAACAGGCAGTGGAGCTATTGCCATAGCATTAGCAAAAAATCTAAAAGCGGAAGTTAGCGCTTTTGACATTTCAGAAAAAGCATTAGAAACCGCTCAAGAAAATGCTGATTTAAATCAAGTTTTTGTTCATTTCACAGAGTTCGACATACTTAATGATGTTTGGGAAGGTGAACAATTTGATATTATTGTATCTAACCCTCCTTATGTGCGCGAACTTGAAAAAACAGAAATCAAACCAAATGTTTTAAAAAACGAACCTCCTTTAGCCCTATTTGTCTCTGACGAAGACCCTCTGATTTTCTATAAAAAAATAGCAGATTTTGCTCTAAATCATTTATCCCAAAACGGAAAACTCTTTTTCGAAATCAATCAATATCTCGGAAAAGAAACCGTCGAAGTACTTCAAGAAAAAGGCTTTAAAAACATCCATCTCAAGCAAGACATCTACGGAAATGACCGCATGATTCTCGCTTATTGATTAAAAAGAAGACTCTACTTCTAAAAAGCTACTTATATTTGTATAAAAACTTGGTTGATGAAAAAAGCATTTTTAATTATTTCTATATTTTCGAGTGTATTTGTTTTCGGACAAATCGAAGACGCTTGGGTTTATTTTACTGACAAGCCTCAAGCGGATTTTTATTTAGACAACCCTTTGGAAATGCTTTCCCAAAGAGCCTTAGATAGACGCGCTAACCAAAACATCCTTATAGATTACACAGATGTTCCTGTTCACCAGACTTATATAGATAGTTTAGAAAACACAGAAACTATTATTGTCTTAGCTAGATCAAAATGGCTAAATGCCGTTCATATAAGAGGTACCTTCAATGATATTTCGAATCTTACCAGTCTTTCTTTTATTGAGAGTATAGACTTTGCGAACAAATCTCTTAACAGTTCTTCAAAACCTACTATCAGTTCAAAAAAACAGGCCTTGAATCAGAAAAAATTGGATATCACCGAAAACTTCAGCTATGGTAATTCTGCCAACCAAATTGAAATCCATAACGGCCACTTATTACACGAAGAAGGATTTACTGGAGCTGGAAAAATAATAGCCGTACTGGATAACGGATTTATAGGAGTAGATACTGCTTTGCCTTTTGAAAGACTTCACAATGAGAACTTAATTTTGGGGGGTTATGATTTTGTAAATCGAAGTGATGATTTTTATACAGGAGGCAATCATGGCACTAGGGTGCTGTCTGTTATTGGTGCTTATCAAGAAGACGAATTGATAGGCACAGCTCCAAATGCTTCATTCTACCTCTTTATAACAGAAGATAACAATAGTGAGACCCCACTTGAAGAATCGCTTTGGGTTGAAGCTGCAGAAATAGCTGACAGTTTAGGGGTGGATATCATTAATACTTCTCTAGGCTATTCTACATTTGACAATCCAAATTACAATTATACTTATAATAATATGGATGGAATCACTACATTTATATCTAAAGGAGTAAATTTTGCCTTTTCAAAAGGAATAATATGTGTAACCTCTGCAGGAAATTACGGAAATGCTTCATGGCAATATATAACTACTCCTGCTGATGCTTTAGGAGCTTTTAGTGTTGGGGCAGTAAATAATATTGGAGAATATGCTTCATTTAGTTCCATAGGACCTACAGCAGACAATCGAATAAAACCAGATATTGTTGCTCAAGGAGTAGCGACTGTAAATGCACTACCTAGCGGTCTCATCAATACAGCAAACGGAACTTCTTTCTCGGCTCCTATTATTGCTGGGCTTACAGCTTGTTTATGGGAAGCCTTCCCTGATTTAACCAACGAACAGCTCATGCAACTTATTAGAGAATCAGCCCATATATACGAAAACCCAACCGTCCAATTAGGCTATGGAATTCCAGATTTTTATCAAGCTTATCAACATCTAACTATAACGAATCCCTCTAAACCTACGTTTTTATTATATCCGAACCCTACCTCAGATGTGTTATATTTTCATAACAGTTCATTCAACGAAGAAAATTATATTAAAATATTCGATTTATCAGGGAAGCAGGTTATCGATTATTTTTTAAAAAACGCTGAGGCTATTGATTTAAGACATCTAGAAGACGGTTTATATATCTATCGTGCTTTTATTGATGGTGAAATTAAGCTTGGTAAAATCATAAAAAAAATAAAGTCGTAAGTTTTTACTTACGACTTTATTTTTTGTTTTTTATTACAACTTATATTCCTAATTCTTTTTTCACATCATTCAACAAATCAGGTCCATCTGCTAATAAAACTCCTGAACCTATTGTAGAATCTAATACAAACTCATAACCTTTGGCGCGAGCAACTCTCTGAATTGCAGCTAAAGTTTTTTCGGTAATTGGAGCTGTAAGTTCCTGTTCTTTTTCGCCTAACTTCTTTTGAGCATCTCCCATAAAGTCTTGAATACTTTTTTGGATATTCTGTAATTCCAAAGCGCGTTCCTGATTAACAGCATCAGATACTGTACTTTCTTCTGCTATATATTTATCTCTTTTAGTAGAAAATTCAGTAACCATTCCTCTGTATTCCTTATCATAGGTTTCTGCCATTACTTCAATTTGTTTTTGTGCTTTTAACAATTCTGGATGATTTTCCATAAGTTGTTTCACATTGATGTGAGCCACTTTTTGAGCTTGAGCGAATTGTAAAGCCCCAAACATTAAAGCAAATGCGATAAATACTGATTTAAATTGTTTCATTTCTTTTATTTTTAGTTTTTATTTACTTGGTTTAAATTTTATTCTTCTGATTCGGTTGGTTGAGAATTGTTTGTATTCTGTTGTTTACGTTCCTCTATTTGTTGTTTGCGTTCTTCTATTTCTTGTTCTCTTTTTCTCTTATTTGCTTCTCTCTGTTCCTGAATTTGTTTTTTGCGTTCCTCTATTTGAGCTTGCCTCTCTTCCTTAGTCATTCTAGCAGGGGTTGCCTCATCCTGATTATCCTCTTGAGAAGTAGATTGGTTTTTATTATTTCTTTCTTCTTTGTCTTTTTGACGCTTATCTAAAGCTTCTTGTCTCTTTTGATCTTGTTCTGCCTTACGATCTTCAATCTTTTTTTGCCTCTCATCAATTCGTGCTTGACGTTCTTCTTCTTTAGCCTTTAGATCTGGATCATACTTTTTGTCATCTTCCGCCTGCTCCTCTTCTTTACTCATTCTTTTTTTCTGCCCTTGCTCTCGTTTTGCCACTCTTGTCAACGCATTAATAATTTCATCATTCATATCAAAACGTCTATTAGCATACACTAATCCGTTTGAAGCAGAAGACATATCGTAAACAAAATCATATTGTCTCCTTTCAGCAACATCGTTTACAATAGCAAAAACCTGATCTTGTATAGGCTTGATGAGGACTGTTTTTTGAGTATATAAATCCCCAGTGGGTCCAAAGCGTTTTTGTTGGTAATCTGACAACTCTTTTTGCAAGAAATCTATTTCTTCCTCTTTTTCTTCGATTAGCTCCTTAGTAAGCAAAACTCTTTCTGATTTAAGTTCTTCTACCAATAAATTTATCTGAGCTTGTCTATCATCAATTTCTTTTTTCCAACTTTGTGCTTTAAGCTCAAGTTGATTGTTTGCTTCTGCAAATTCAGGTACACTTTTCAGAATATGCATCATATCAAAGTAACCTATTTTAGGTCCTCTACTATTCTGAGCTTCTGCAAAAGAAAAGACTCCTAATAAAAAAATTATAAGATACTTTTTCATAATCTCTAATCTTACGGTTTATACGTTAGAAAATATCATGCCATTTTTTAGAACTGTTGTCCTATAATAAAGTGTGTTTCCCAACCATTCTTTTGAGTACCTCCTAAAACAGGGTCAAAACCATGTGCAAAATCAATTCCCAAAAGCCCAAAAGCTGGCATAAACACTCTCACTCCAAGTCCGGCAGACCTCTTTAATACAAACGGATTATACTCCTTAAAATTGTTATAAGCTGCTCCTGCCTCTAAAAATGCCAATCCATAAATTGACGCCATTTGCTTCATTGTTATCGGATAACGCAACTCCAAAGAGAACTTATTATAAATTGTTGCCCCGTCATTATTTGTCAAAGAGTTATTTGGATAACCTCTTAACTGTATAATTTCTCTTCCATCAAGAGAAAAGTTTGCTAATCCGTCTCCTCCAACAAAGAATCTTTCAAAAGGAACTAACCCTCTTTCATTATTATAGGCTCCCAAATATCCGAATTCTGCAACAGAACGCAAAACAAATTTACCTCTAAGTTGCGTATAAGCATCTAAATTAAATTTTAATTTATAATATTCCAGCCAATTAAACTTTTGTTGGTCTATTTTAGCATTATCCGCATCTGCTTGCTGATAGGTATCAACTTTCTCTATATAAGGCAATCCATTCGCTGCTACTCCTCCTGTGTATCTTATATAATTTTCTGAAGTTGTATGCCCACTATTCGGGTCTAAAACATAATCTCTATTGTTTTTAGTCGGATCATATCTCAACTTATATTCTTCCTGATTTTGTAAATCTCCATACTTAATTCCGTTAAATAACGAATAAGGCGGAGTAAACTTACCCGTTATTCCTATTTCGGCTCCTGAGGTAGGAAATATTGGGTTATGACCTTTATTATTTCTGCTAAATCCTATTGTATAAGAAAGGTTTTTGGCGTATCCATTATCAAAACTAAACAATCCTACTTGATAATTTTTAATATCGTAGTATTGGAAACCAATACCTTGACGCAAATAGAAGTCGTTATCAGGCACTGTAAGTCTTTTTCCTAAGCCAAAATAAAGGGAAATAATATTAAAATATTGATTTCTATCTACATCTCTACTGCTCCAATTATACAGATATTGTTTACTATATGAAATCGAAGTAGTAAATTGTACTGGTTTTTTTCCTCCTAACCATGGCTCCGAAAAAGACAAGCTATAGGTCTGGAAATAAGAACTTCCTTGTAATCTTAATGACAAGCTCTGTCCATCTCCCATTGGCAATGGCTTATAAGATTCCTTATCAAACAAGCTTCCTATCGAAAAATTATTAAACGAAAGGGCTAAGGTTCCGATAAAACCTCCTCCTCCATACCCCCCTTGTAGCTGAACTTGGCTTGCTCCTTTTTCAACAACATTCCATTCAACATCAACTGTTCCAGAAACAGGGTCAGGATTTTTAACATCTGGACGTATTGTCTCTGCATCAAAAATATTAAGCTGACCTAATTCTCTAATGGTACGCATCACCAATTCTTTGTTCCACTTTTGTCCTGGTCTTGTTCGAAGTTCTCTATAAATAACTTTATCGTTAGTTTTGTCATTTCCAACAACAGTAATATTATTAAAATAAGCTATTGGACCTTCTATAATTCTGATTTCAAAATCAATTGTATCATTTACTGTTCGTGTTTCAACAGCATTTATTCTTGAAAACAAATATCCGTTATTGTGGTATAAATTGGTCAAATCTTCAGCATCGGGATTCGTTCTATCTTCAATCCTCTTTTGCAGTAAAATTCCGTTATATTCATCCCCTCTATTCACTCCTAATACTCTGCGCAACTGTTCATCAGTATAAATAGAATTCCCTAAGAACTTAATATCTCCAAAATAATATTTATTACCTTCTTCTAATTTTATATTAAATGATAAGCGGTCTTTTTCTTTATCATAAATCATAGAATCTGACACAATGCGAGCATCGCGATAACCATTTTCTTTATATTTATCAACTATCAACGTCAAATCATTTTTATATTCGTCACGAATATATTTTGAAGCACGTAAATCCAATCTAAAAATCCTGAACAGATTCTTTTCTTTGGTTTTTTTCATAGTTCTACGAAGTTTAGCATCCGTAAAAACTTCATTCCCTTCAAAATCAATTGAGCTTATTCTAGTTTTCGTGCCCTTATCTACATTCACTAGCATTTTGACCTGACCATCTATGGAGTCAGGGATAGTACTTATAATTACTTTAGTTTTATAATATCCGTCTTTGCGATATTTGTTTTCTATATAATTTTTGGTAGTAGTAATAAGGTTTTCATTTACTATTTTTCCCTTAGTAAGACTTGCTTCTTTGATAAGAGCTTCTGCTTTTGATTTTTTGACTCCATCAATTCTAACCTCAGTTAGTTTAGGCAATTCATTGAGGTTTAAGCGCAAGAAAACGCTATCTCCTTTTATTTCGTCTATATAAAAGTTTATGTCACTAAACAGACCTAATCCCCATAATTTCTTAATGGCATTAGCTGTTTCTTCGCCTGGAATCTGAATTTTCTCTCCCTTTTCAAGACCTGAAAAAGTAACAACTGTTTGTTCCTGATAGTTTACTTTTCCTGTAACTTTAACTCCTCCTAAAACATAATATTTGCCTGAAGCAAATTCTTCATTAGGTTGTGCATAAGCAATTATAGTGCTTAAAAATAAAACTCCTATAACGATAAACTTCTTGTGTAAGGCAGTAAGTTTATTTAATTTGTTCGCTTGTTTTTCCAAATCTGCGTTCTCTATTTTGGTAACTAATGATAGCTTCATATAAATCGTTATCTTGAAAATCAGGCCATAACACTTCTGTAAAATACAGTTCTGCATAGGCAATTTGCCATAACAAGAAATTACTTATCCTCTGTTCCCCACTGGTTCGGATAAGTAAATCTACATCAGGCAAATCTTGCGTGTAAAGGTGCTGATTTATAACTGATTCATCAATAGCTTCTATCGAAATTATATTATTTTTAACTTTCTCACAAATATTTTTAAAAACATTTGTTAATTCTTCTCGAGCCCCATAACTCAAAGCTATGGTCAGTGTCATTCCTGTGTTGTGTTGAGTTTTTTCAATAGCTTCAAAAAGCTGTTTTTTAACTGAAGCGGGCAATAAGTCAGTATTTCCGATGGTTTTGAGTCTGATGTTATTGTCCAAAAGCTTTTTTAATTCGCCTTTGATGGCTCCTACCAAAAGTTTCATTAGTGTTTCCACTTCTGCTTTGGGGCGGTTCCAGTTTTCGGTCGAAAAAGCATATAAAGTCAAACATTCAATCTGTAGTCTAGCACAATTTTCGACCACTCGCTGAACTGCTTTTTTTCCATTTTGATGTCCAAAAACACGCAGTTTACCTCTCTGTTTTGCCCATCTCCCATTACCGTCCATAATAATGGCGATATGTTTAGGAAGTTTTTTTTTGTCAATTGTTTCTAACAAATTCATATTTACATTGGGCAATAACAAGGGTTTCTACCGAAAGTATAAGTAAGTGTAAAGCCTGTAAAAACATACCAGTCATTACTGTTTATATTTCCAAACTGCAAATGCTCATAACTATCATTTCGAGGGCTACTCCCATCAATATCATCAGCAAAAGTATATCGAACACCAGATTCGAATCCAAGAACCCAACTTTGATTGAGATTAAACTTAATTCCTAATGTCATTGGGATGGAAAAGCTTCTTCCTTTTTTTTCTTCTTTTTCAGCTACACCACTAACAAAATACATACTGTCATACCAAAAATAATTGAGCCCAGTATGGACATATGGCGTTATTTTAAATCCTAAATCATGCAGATTAAATTCAAAAAAATTAAATTCTAATCCTGCCGAAATTTCTGTAACCTTATTTTCTAAAAAATAATCCCTTTGTTGTCTGGCAGGTGAATCTGCTTTGGAATCGTCTATTTTTAGAGATGAGTGTGTGAGTGAAAATCTCCAAGCGTGTCTTGTACTTTTATTCCACTTATATACCAATCCTAAAGCTAAACTATTGGGGTCGATATGATTTTCTTTACCCACATCTCCTACAAAGTTGCTTCCACCCGCAAAAATACCAATTTCGTTTATCTGACCGAAAACGGAATTTCCTATGAAAAAACAGCAAAAAACAACAAAAACCTTCTTCACTTTTATACAAAAATTGGGTGCAAATATACTAATATTCATAATGAATAAATACTATTTTTTTAAACGAACTGCATTAAATCTTATTTTCAAACGAAAGAAAATATGATTTAGTGTGTTTTAAAAGGAACAATAGAGATAATTATTACTTCCCAGAAGTCATCTAATAACAAAAAAACCTATCACAATAATATTACGATAGGTTTTTTTATGTCTATCTACTTATAAGTTGCTGATAAGCTTATCTTTTGGATATTTTACTTTATAGCTCACGCGAAGTTTTTGAGTTTCGTTAGGCTTGAGCTTGATATCCCAAGTCAAAACACCTGTCTCCTCATTTACCTCTGCTTTATTTTTATCTAATAATTCAATAGTTATGTCTTTGTCTGTACTCAACGGGATTTGATCTTTCAAAGTCATTTCGATAGTTTCTTTTTTGTTATTTCGAATAGTAATATCGTACGTAAAAGTCTGTTCTTTATAACTAGAAAGGAATTTTGTCCCAGACTTATCAACTACTTTTTCGCGTTTCACAGATACTCTTTTGTCACGCCCCATGCTCAATTTAAGTTCTTCTGTGGTTTGATTGGGATTGATATAAGTCTTCCCAACATACATCCCTTCAAAGATAATATTAGCTTCTCCTGGAAGTAAATTATACTGCGAATAATCACTGATTTCAGCTATTAAGAAAGCTTCACTTTCAATTCTTGGAACCGAATAATATTTGTAACTAGCAGGCAATTTCAATTCTTTTAAAGAAACACTGTGTTGCTTCCCGTTTGATAAAATATCGTACGGAATATCAATATCAAAAGAAACATTCAATTGATTTTCGATTACGGTTGTATAATCATCTATTGATGAAACTGGGGATTTTGCCATAGGACTATAACTCATTACCTCTAATTCGTTCTTTTGGGCATCTGAATTGTTATATCTGTAATGAGTAACAGGCTGAGTATATCTTAAAAACCACGCTTGTAAAGTCGGGAATTGATTGTTCTGATTTGGAGAACCACTCGAAAGTGTGAGTTTTATTTGTTTCCAATCAATTCCTGTGTTTTGAGTAATCTGTGCCTTGTACATCAAATCTATCGGAGCCGTAACACTTTCTGCTCTCAGATTATAAAACGGTTGCCAGGAAGCATAGGGAGTAAGATAACTAATTTCAAAATCTGCTTTGTGAGCTACATCACTCATCACTTGTAAAATTAATTTCCCGTTGGATGACTTTTCTTCTTTTGAGGTATTAATTTGAAGACTAGAATTAAGCTTTCTTAATGTTTCGCTCAATTTTTGTTCTTTTTCGTTGAGGAGGTCTATATTATCCAAAACAGCATTCCGCTTGGTCGAATAATAATCTACCATCTTGGTGAGCTCCATTACACTTAATCCTGTATTTTCACCTGACACCACTTGATTTTTATCTAAAAGCTCAATGGTTTTGCCCTCAGAAGCCCGCTTGTTTTGCAGTTTTTTGATTTCCTTTTGAACCAAATCAATACTATCTCTTACTCGCTTTATAACAGGAGAAGTCTCATCAATCTCGTATTCCGAAATATAATTAGCAGTAAATTGAACCGACATCACGGTAACATTTCTCGGAGCGCTAATTCGAATACTACTTTCGTTTAAATAATTAGCTACATTCTTAATTACTATTTCGCTCGTTCCCTTCGGAAGCGCAATATTTGTACTATGAACAAGCTCTGCAGAATTGAAATAAACCGTTGCACTTTCTGTTTTAGCACTAGTAAAAATCGGTTTTTGAGCTAGGGATACAACCGAAAGTCCGATTGTAAACAGATAAATTAGTTTCTTCATTACTTTTCCGTTTTATTAAGGTTATTACACTTATAGATGTAGTTTTTGACAAAAAGGTTGGAATCATTTAAAAGTTTTCAGATTCTAAAACTTGGCTGAAAACTCCTATTCTCTATAAAAAATCCTTTTTACTCTATGTGAAATCCCTGCTAAAATCTCATACGGAATAGTATCAATCGCTTTAGCGATTTCAGTTACCTTTGGATCTTCTCCAAAAACGACTACTGAATCGCCTTCGTTACAGTTTATATTAGTAACATCGACCATTAGCATATCCATGCATATAACCCCAACAATCGAAGCCTTTTGATTATTGATTATAACCCAGCCCTTACCTTTGCTTAAAGCTCGGGGAATGCCATCAGCATAGCCTATTGGGATAGTAGCTGTTCGGGTTTGTTTATCGGCTATAAATCCTCTGGAATACCCAACGCTTTCTCCTGCTTCAATTTCTTTTATTTGTAAAATAACTGACTTGAGCGTTCCGACATTCTCCAGATATTTAATCTCGTCTTCATCATTTGAAATTCCGTATAAACCTATTCCTAAACGCACCATATCCATTTGTAATTCTGGATAATTAGAAATGGCAGAAGTATTAGAAATATGACAAATAGGGTTGATATTTAATTCGCTTTTGACAATTCCAGAAAGCTTTTTATAAACTTCAAATTGATGGATCGTAAAGTCTCTAAACTTTTCTGAATCACTCCCAGAAAGATGCGAAAAGATAGTCTTTACATCAAAAAACTCTTGATTTTCTTTTAAATAATCCGTCAACTGATAAATATCCTTTTCTTCAAAGCCTAAACGATGCATCCCTGTATCGAGTTTAATGTGAATTGGATATTTTTTTTGACCTGACTTCTCCAGTTGACTTTTAAAGATTTTCAATTCTTTTAGCGAATAAATTTCAGGCTCCAAGCGGTTTATAATCAAGGCCGAAAAACTATTCGGTTCTGGATTCATAACTATTATCGGAGTAGAGATATTAGAATTTCTCAATGCAATTCCTTCGTCAGTAAAAGCAACACCCAGATAATTTACTTTATGATATTCTAATAATTTTGCAATTTCAAAACTTCCGTTTCCGTATCCAAAAGCCTTAATCATCACCATTATTTTGGTTGTTGGATTGAGTTTTGTTTTATAATAATTCAGATTATGAGTAATCGCATTTAGATTAATTTCCAAAACGGTTTGATGTGTTTTTTCTTCTAAAAGAGAAACAATCTCTTCGAGATGAAAACTCCTTGCCCCTTTGACTAAAATAGTCTGGTTAGAAAAATGCGAACTGTCAAAATTCTTTAAAAATTCTGCTGTATTTTCATAAGTTTCGATATGCTCAAACAAATGTTTATGAACCGAAATATTCTTACCAATTCCGATTACTTCCGAGATATGGTTTTGCTTGAGAAGTTGAGCAACCTTTTTATAAAGTTGACTTTCATCTTCACCACTCTGCAAAATATCAGATAAAATAACCTTCTTATTAGAATGTTGTTTTTGTTGTTCCAAAAAGTCTAACGCAATTTTTATAGACTGAAAATCAGAAATATAACTATCGTCAATGATTGTTGTATTGTTAATTCCGTTTTTAACTTTCAGACGCATCTCAATTGGGTAGAGCATTTGCATTCTACTCTCGACAGTCTGTTTGTCATAATTCAAATACAATAAAACCATCATCGAATGAATCGCATTCTCTACCGAAGCTTCATCTAAAAACGGAATTTTTACTTCAAAAGCCTGGTTGTTATAATTGAATTGAAGCAAGGTTAAGTTTCCAGAAAGCGTTTTTTTAATAAACAAAGCGTCGGCTTCATCCGTAAAACTCCAAACAAACTGTTTGATATAACAAGAATCAAGAGCTTTTTCAACTTCTATATTTTTACGATAAATCACTACTTCACACCCCTTAAAAAGCTTTACTTTTTCGGATATCTTTTGAGTTTTATTTTCAAACCCCTCGTTATGAGCATCGCCTATATTAGTTAAGATTCCTATAGTAGGTTTTATAATTTGTTCTAGATACTGCATTTCGTCAGGCTGTGAAATCCCTGCTTCAAAAATCCCAAAATTATGATTTTCGTTTATTCCTAAAACCGAAAGAGGCACTCCAACTTGCGAATTATAACTTTTAGGACTTCGTGAAATGTTGTAATCTGGAGAAAGTAAAAAATTTAACCATTCTTTTACAATTGTTTTTCCGTTACTTCCGGTTATACCCACAATAGGAAAACAAAAATTATTTCTATAATTAGAGGCAAAATCTTGTAAAGCTTTTAGTGTATCATCTACTAAAATGTAATTCCCTTTTAAATGATTCTCCGGAAGTTCAGAAACTACAAAATTTTCGACGCCCTTTGCGAGCAATATACTAATATAAGAATGGGCGTTACTATTCTTGCCTTTTAACGCAAAAAAAAGTGTGTTCTTGTTGTTTTGCAACGAGCGACTATCTATAGATATATTATTAATAAATGTATTTCCTTCTCCGATAATTCGGAAAGGAATAGTCTTTAGTATATCTATTAATTGTATATTCAAAATAGCTTTTGTTTTGACAAATGTAAGAAAATGTTATCTTGTTATGATAGTCAAACTCATTTCTCTTTTTAGAAAAAAATAATGCTTTCAAAACACCTTCTTATAAAAACACTTATGATTAAAATGGTTTTCTTTGATTAAGTTATTGGCGTTGTCATAACTTAAAATTATCTTTGCTCTTTAATCCCTATTTACTAGACAATGAACGGAGACAAAATATTCTTTTTCTTTTTTAGCTTTACTTTAATGTTGACTATATCACAACTTGTAGCTATGGCTAAAAAGAAAGAATACAAATCACCTAAGTTTATTTTACTTTCTGTAGCTTCTATAATTTTCATTATTAATATTTATGTGAGAATGGATAGCGTTTTTGGGTAATCTAAAATTAGAAATATAATTCCTCAATCTCAAAATTCTAAATAAAAATGTCAGACGATAAAAAAGTGATTTTTTCGATGTCCAAAGTAAGTAAAACTTACTCATCGACTAATAAACAAGTGCTAAAAGATATTTATTTAAGTTTCTTTTATGGTGCCAAAATTGGAATTCTAGGACTTAACGGTTCAGGAAAATCTTCGTTGCTTAAGATTATTGCGGGAGTAGATAAAAACTACCAAGGTGATGTCGTTTTTGCTCCAGGTTATACAGTGGGCTACCTAGAACAAGAACCGCAATTAGACGAAAACAAAACCGTTATCGAAATTGTTCGTGAAGGAGTGGCAGAAACCATGGCTGTTTTGGACGAATTCAACAAAATTAACGATATGTTTGGGCTTCCTGAAGTGTATGAAGATGCGGATAAAATGCAAAAACTGATGGACAGACAAGCCGAACTACAAGACAAAATTGATGCGTTAGGCGCTTGGGAAATCGACAACAAACTAGAAGTTGCCATGGATGCTCTCCGCACTCCTGACCCTGATACTCCGATTAAAGTACTTTCGGGAGGAGAAAGACGTAGAGTTGCGCTTTGTCGTTTACTTTTACAACAACCTGACGTCCTGTTATTAGATGAGCCTACCAACCACCTCGATGCTGAATCTGTACATTGGTTAGAACAACATTTACAAGACTACAAAGGAACCATTATCGCTGTTACTCACGACCGTTATTTTCTAGATAATGTAGCAGGTTGGATTTTAGAATTAGATCGAGGCGAAGGAATTCCTTGGAAAGGCAACTACTCTTCTTGGCTTGACCAAAAATCAAAACGTTTAGAAATGGAAGAAAAAACAGCTTCTAAACGCAGAAAAACTCTAGAGAGAGAGTTAGATTGGGTTCGTCAAGGAGCTAAAGGAAGACAAACTAAACAAAAAGCTCGTTTACAAAACTATGACCGTTTGTTAAACGAAGATCAAAAACAATTAGAAGAAAAATTAGAGCTATATATCCCGAACGGTCCACGTTTAGGAACTAACGTAATTGAAGCAATAGGAGTATCAAAAGGATATGGAGACAAATTGCTTTACGAAAATCTGAATTTCAAACTTCCTCAAGCCGGAATTGTTGGAATTATAGGCCCTAATGGGGCAGGAAAAACTACCCTCTTCCGAATGATTATGGGAGAAGAAACTCCTGACAGCGGAGAATTCCATGTGGGAGATACCGTTAAAATTGCTTATGTAGACCAAACACATAAGAACATTGACCCTGAAAAATCTATTTGGGAAAATTTTTCCGATGGTCAAGAACTCATTATGATGGGAGGAAGACAAGTAAACTCAAGAGCTTATTTAAGTCGCTTTAATTTTGGAGGAAGTGATCAAAACAAAAAAGTTTCTACACTTTCTGGAGGAGAGAGAAATCGCTTGCATTTAGCCATGACACTAAAAGAAGAAGGAAACGTGCTTTTACTGGATGAGCCTACCAACGATTTGGACATCAATACACTTCGAGCTTTAGAAGAAGGATTAGAAAATTTCGCTGGTTGTGCTGTGGTGATTTCGCACGACAGATGGTTCTTGGACAGAATTTGTACTCATATTCTAGCTTTTGAAGGAAATTCTGAAGTATATTTCTTTGAAGGAGGATTCTCTGATTACGAAGAAAATCGCAAAAAACGCTTAGGAGATTTGATTCCGACAAGAATTAAATATAAAAAATTGATTCGATAATCTTTTAGCAAACAGTTTACAGTAAACAGTCACAAATTTTTAGACTGTTTACTGTAGACTATCTAATACCACCTCTTTTTATTCTTTTTAGAATTATCTGATTTTCTAGAATTATTGCTTTTGTTTTTATTCCTAAAATCCTTTTTTGGCACATTTTGAGTTGCCTCTTTAGAAGGATTTTCATTCCATGGAAAAGGATGGTCTTCTACAACTTTAATCTTTTTGCGAATTAATTTTTCGATATCTTGCAAATAGGTTTTTTCGTCTTTACTACAAAACGAAATAGCCAATCCTTCATTACCTGCTCTACCAGTTCTTCCAATTCTATGAACAAACGTTTCAGGAACATTCGGAAGTTCGTAATTGATTACATACGGAAGTGAATCTATGTCAATTCCTCTCGAAGCTACATCTGTGGCGACCAGAACATCAATTTCTTTGTCTTTAAAACTATTCAAAACCCGTTGTCTGGCGCCTTGCGATTTATCCCCGTGAATAGCCTCCGCAGTTATATTGTTCTTCTTTAAAAACCGAGTAACATTATCAGCTCCTCCTTTAGTTCTAGTAAAAATTAAAACATTTTTCAGCTTGTCAGTCTTAATAATGTGAAGTAACAATTTGCGTTTATCTTCTTTTTCTACTAAATACACTTTTTGTTTTACAATATCTGCAGCACTTGAGACAGGCGCTACTGATACATATTTGGGTTTTTTCAGAAAGGCATCTGCTAATTCACGAATCGCCATAGGCATAGTTGCAGAAAACAAAAGTGTTTGACGATTTTCGGGAGTGAGTTTTAGAATTTTTTTCACATCATTGATAAATCCCATATCCAGCATCAAATCGGCTTCGTCTAAAACCAAATGATGCAAATGGTCTAAATCAATAAATCCTTGTTTATGTAAGTCCAATAATCTTCCAGGAGTTGCCACAAGCACATCCATACCTTGCTTGAGTGCATCTACTTGAGGAACTTGAGAAACCCCTCCAAAAATCACCAATGTTTTTATTTTGGTGTATTTTGCATAAGCCTCAAAATTCTCTCCTATCTGAATGGCCAATTCTCGTGTTGGGGTCAAAACGAGAGTTCTAATTCGTTTTGTTCTTTTAGAATTACTGACTAATTTATGAAGATAATTAATGATAGGAATAGCAAAAGCAGCTGTTTTACCCGTTCCTGTCTGTGCTGTTCCAACTAAATCTTTTTCTTCTAAAATTACGGGAATAGCCTGTTGCTGAATCGGGGTCGGGGTTTTATATCCGATTTCATCAATAGCCTCTTGTAAGTTTTTTATTAAATTAAAGTCTGTAAATTCCATATATCTTTTGTAAAACACAAAGATACGGTTTTAGAAGTTTATCAGTTGTCCGATCTTTATTCTTTATTCTTTCTCATTTTCATATTCATAAATTCTACCGCTAAAGAAAAAGCAATTGCAAAGTATAAATATCCTTTAGGCACTGCTCCTATTTCTTGGTCAAATAAAACTGCGTTCGAAAGATGCATGCTTTCTGTAGTAAGCATAAAACCGATAAGAATCAAAAATGAAAGTGCTAAGATTTGGATGGATGGATTTCGATTTACGAAATTTCCGATAGGGAGAGCAAATATGAGCATAACTCCAACCGAAATAACAACTGCTGCAATCATAATATATAAAGCCCCTTCTATTCCATTGGTCATACCGACAGCAGTCAGTATACTGTCAAGAGAAAAAATAAGATCAATCATCAGAATCTGAATCAAAACCGTTCCAAATGATTTGGCTACTTGTTTCCCGAGTGAGGGTTGTGTGTGGTGTTCTATATGGGTTACTTTTTCATGAATTTCTTTGGTACTTTTCCAAATAAGAAAAATACCTCCTAATAACAATATGAGTGCCTGACCGTTAAAATCTGCTTTAAACCAATTCCAATCAACACTAAACCAAGGTTCTTTCATCGCTATAAGCAATGTAATTCCGAAAAGCATCCCAATACGCATAAACATTGCCAAAAAAAGCCCAAGTCTAGTGGCTTTTTTACGTTTTTCTTCAGGAAGTTTCCCTGTTACAATAGATATAAAAATAATATTGTCAATCCCCAAAACAACCTCTAAGAAAGTCAGTGTAGCAAAGGCAACCCAAGTGTCTGGATTCAATAAAAATTCCATTTTATTTTTGATTATAAATTTGAAGTAAATGTATAAAAAAAGTCATTTGATTACTTGTCTAAAATAAAAAACAGCCCACAAGGAGTACAAATCTTTTATTTAAAGGGAGTTTTTGCCTATTTTTACAAAAAGATATTACTGATAATGCGTTGGACCCTTACTCAAAACTCCCCTAAAGAAAAAATAAACGAACTTATAAGCTGTCTTTCAATCGATAAAACCACAGCTCAATTACTGGTTCAAAGGGGAATTGATTCGTTTGAAAAAGCCCGTCTTTTTTTTCGTCCAACTCTTGAGGATTTACACAATCCATATCTGATGAAAGATATGGACAAAGCTATTGAGCGAATCGAAAAAGCGATTCAGAACCATGAAAAAATATTGATTTATGGAGATTATGATGTCGATGGAACAACAGCTGTTTCACTCGTATACTCTTATCTTTTAAGCTTTTATCCGAATGTCGCAACTTATATCCCTGACAGGTATGACGAAGGCTACGGAATTTCGTTTCAAGGAATTGACTTTGCTGATGACAACGGGATTTCACTTATCATAGCTCTAGATTGCGGGATAAAAGCTCACGATAAAGTTGAATATGCTCATTTAAAAAACATAGATTTCATCATAGCAGACCATCATCTGCCTGATGATACAATTCCAAATGCCATAGCCGTACTTGACCCCAAGCGGGAGGATTGCGAATATCCTTACAAAGAACTTTGCGGCTGCGGAATCGGATTTAAAATCATTCAAGCCTTAGCCACCAAGAGAGGGCAAACCATTAAAGATCTGATTCCGTATCTGGATTTGGTAGCCACTGCTATTGCAGCCGATATTGTCCCTATTACGGGAGAAAATCGGATTTTGGCAAAGTTCGGGCTCGAAGTCATCAACTCCAATCCACGAAACGGAATAAAAGCTCTTATCCAAAACATCAAAAAAGAAGAACTCACCATAACGGATGTGGTTTTCATCATCGCTCCGAGAATCAATGCAGCAGGCAGAATTCATCACGGAAATTATGCTGTAAAACTACTTACTGAGTTTGATTTAGACCAAGCAGAACAGTTTGCTCAAAACATTGAGACTTTTAATTCGGAACGCAAAGAATTAGACAGTTTTATAACCAAAGAAGCCTTGCAACAAATAGTTGAGACTAATCAACAAAAATTATTTACAACTGTCGTTTTTAATGAAAATTGGCACAAAGGAGTCATCGGTATTGTAGCTTCAAGACTAATTGAGACCTATTACAAACCTACTTTGGTCTTTACCAAAAGTAACGGAAAAATGGTAGCTTCTGCCCGTTCAGTACAAGGATTTGACATACACGAAGCTCTCGAGAAATGTGCCGACTATATGGAACAGTTTGGAGGACATAAATACGCTGCTGGACTTACAGTTACTAAAGAAAAATTTGAGCAGTTCAGAAACAAGTTTGAAGAAGTGGTTAAAAATTCGATTACAGAAGAATCACTTTCTCCAGAAATAGCCATTGATGCAGAAATCAATTTCTCGGATATTACCCCAAAATTTATTAGAATTCTGAAACAGTTTGAACCTTTTGGTCCAGAAAACATGACTCCTATGTTTCTCAGCAAAAATGTGATGGATACAGGATACGCAAAAACTATCGGAAAAGAGGGCGAACACCTCAAATTATTTGTCAAACAAAACGGAAGTCAACCTATTGATTCTGTCGGATTCAATTTAGGTAAAAAACTTGATATCGTTCGAGGACTTAAACCTTTTGACATGGTTTACTCTATTGACGAGAACCATTGGAACGGAAATATAACAATCCAGCTTAAAGTAAGAGACATCCAGTAGAACAAAGAGAAAAGAAGAAAGAGAAAAGACTTTGTTATTATTATCTTGACTCTTTCTTCTTGTTTCTTGCTTCTAACTTTCTTTTCCTATTTTCCCTAGATGAGTATCGTTAAACGAAGTGGTGAATTTTAGTCCATACTCAAACATTCTGTCCATTGCGGAATGCGAAAACAAAATAATTCCGATAAGTTGTAGTATAGAATTGTTTAGATAAATTCCGATTAAATAAACCGCTATTGCAACTGCTTTGTGATGAAAAAAGTTATAGGAATACGCTCCTATTCTACTTTCAAAAGCATAGCCAATCATTGAAACATCAGGCGACAAAATCAAAACCGGAAACCACCACCAAGCAAAATCCAAAGTAGAAAAAAGGTAAATTCCGAATAAGAACTGAGCTAATTCTTCGAGTTTAAGGCTGTTTTTCATAAGGTAATTTTTAAGACTAAGACACAAATTTAATCAAAATGTTACAGTTAATCTTTTGTCGCTTAGAGAAATCTATGCTTAGGTAAATTTTCTATCTCCCTTAAAATCCGTACCTTTGCATTCTTTAATTTTAGATGAAACATCTCAAATACAAAAGTCTTTTATACATACGATTTTGTGTAAAAGGAGTTCCATTTGACCAAGAGAAGCCAACAACATAGACAGATGAAAACACAAGATATTTCTACTTTAGATTCGAAGAAAAACATCATCATCAAAGGTGCGGGACTGCATAATTTAAAAGATATGGACGTAGCTATCCCCAGGAATAAATTGGTTGTAGTTACAGGGCTTTCGGGTTCTGGAAAATCATCTTTGGCTTTTGACACACTTTATGCAGAAGGGCAAAGAAGGTATGTAGAAAGTCTTTCTTCGTATGCAAGACAGTTTTTAGGACGGCTTGACAAACCTAAAGTAGAATACATCAAAGGAATTGCTCCTGCTGTGGCTATTGAACAAAAAGTAAATACGACCAATGCCCGCTCAACAGTCGGGACATCCACCGAAATTTATGATTATCTGAAATTATTGTATGCTCGAATCGGAAAAACTATTTCACCCGTTTCGGGTCAGGAAGTCAAGAAACATTCGGTTACCGATGTGATAAACTTTATAAAAGATCAAAGCTTAGACGAAAAATGGTTGCTCTTGGCTCAAGTAATTGTCGAGAACAAAAGAAGTCTGAAAGAAAAATTAAGTATTTTGCTCCAACAAGGTTTTGCACGTATTTTAGTGAATAACCAAATGGTTCGCCTAGAGGAATATCTAACTTCGTTTAAAGAAAAAAACAATCAAGACAAAATTTTCATCATCATTGACCGAATCGTTATCAAAGATGAAGAAGATTTTTACAACCGTTTGGGTGATGCAATTGATACAGCTTTTTACGAAGGAAAAGGCGTTTTGTTCTTACAGCGATTAGAAGACAACGAGCGCTTTGAATTCAGTAATTTATTTGAATTAGACGGAATTTCGTTTACCGAGCCCAACACCCATTTGTTCAGTTTCAACAACCCATATGGTGCTTGTCCTGTTTGTGAAGGCTACGGAAATATCATCGGAATTGACGAAGAACTGGTGATTCCCGATTCTTCTTTGTCGATTTTTGAAGGTGCTGTTGCGGCTTGGAAAGGCGAATCGATGAGTTGGTATAAAGAGCAATTGGTTAAAAATGCGTATAAATTTGACTTCCCGATTCATAAACCTTATTTCGAACTGACCGAAGAGCAAAAAGAATTGGTTTGGACAGGGAATAACTATTTTACAGGATTGAATGGTTTTTTTGAAGAACTCGAAAGTCAGAATTACAAAATACAAAATCGCGTTTTACTCTCTAGATATAGAGGAAAAACCAAATGTCATGTCTGTAAAGGGAAGCGACTAAAAACCGAAGCCAATTATGTAAAAATAAACGGAATGTCGATTTCGGATTTGGTGGATATGCCGATTATCAAGCTAATTCCGTTTTTTGAAAATCTGAAACTGAACGATTACGAAAAACAAGTAGCTAAACGCCTACTTCTCGAAATCAATAACCGACTTCGCTTTTTGGATAATGTAGGGTTAAATTATTTGACTTTAAACCGAAATTCTTCTACTCTCTCAGGTGGAGAGTCACAACGAATCAATCTCGCCACTTCACTCGGGAGTAGCTTGGTGGGTTCAATGTATATTCTGGACGAACCAAGTATCGGACTACATCCGAAAGATACCGAAAGACTAATTGAAGTCCTCCAAGAACTTCGCAACCTCGGAAATACTGTAATTGTTGTTGAACACGATGAAGACATCATGAAACAGGCTGATTATATCATCGATATTGGTCCTGAAGCAGGAAGTTATGGAGGAGAAGTAGTGGCACTAGGAACTTTTAACGAAATTCTAAAGCAGGATTCGCTTACCTCTCAATATCTGAACGGAAAAATGGAGATTGAAGTCCCGAAAAACCGCAGAAAATTCAAAAATCATATCGAAGTAATCGGGGCGAGAGAAAACAATCTGAAAAACATCAATGTTACTTTCCCGCTCGAATGTTTAACGGTAGTAACGGGAGTTTCTGGAAGTGGAAAAAGTACGCTGGTCAAAAAGATTTTGTACCCTGCCCTTCAAAAACAACTTCAAGGATACGGAGATAAGCCAGGACAATTCTCTAAACTAGACGGAAGCTATTCGCATATCAAAAGCGTGGAATATATTGATCAAAATCCAATCGGGAGAAGTTCACGTTCAAATCCTGTAACGTACATCAAAGCTTATGACGATATTCGGGATTTGTTTTCGAAACAGAAACTATCTAGTTTAAGAGGTTATCAGCCCAAACATTTTTCGTTTAACGTAGAGGGAGGGCGATGTGAGGTTTGTAAAGGAGATGGCGAAGTGACTATCGAAATGCAGTTTATGGCTGATGTTCATCTCGAATGTGAAGCCTGCAAAGGAAAACGCTTCAAAAAAGAAATTCTGGAAGTGAATTATGAAGGCAAAAATATTGATGATGTATTGACCTTTACTATTGACGATGCGATTACGTTTTTCAAAACGCACAATCAAACCAAAATTGTTCAGAAATTACAGCCATTGCAAGATGTTGGGTTGGGTTATGTACAATTAGGACAATCGTCTTCAACTCTTTCTGGAGGAGAAGCCCAACGTATAAAATTAGCTTCGTTTTTAGTAAAAGGAACAACCAAAGACAAAGTTTTATTTATTTTTGACGAGCCTACCACAGGATTGCATTTCCATGACATCAAAAAATTATTGGCTTCGTTTGATGCACTCATTGATAAAGGACATTCTGTTGTGGTAATTGAACACAATCTTGACCTGATAAAATGTGCTGATTATATCATTGACATCGGTCCTGAAGGAGGAGAAAACGGAGGAAATCTTATCGCTTTCGGAACACCCGAAGAAGTAGCTAAAAATAAGAATTCGGTTACTGGGAAGTATTTGAAGGAGAAGTTGTAAGAATTTTTCTTTAATAAAAAATTCTATACCAAAAACCCCGTCAGAGTTCAGAATTCTGACGGGGTTTACTATTCATTCTATAAAGATTTCTATATTTACCTCACCACTCCAAACATCATTACCAAACGATCTCCATCATACAGATTTATAGTTTGGTCAGCTACATCATAGCGTAATTTTTGACCGGAAAGAATTTTAAAAAATTCATTTTCTGTTTTGTTTGACTCTTCGTCACAAAGCATTTTGGTAGCTCCCATTTGAGCAAATGAGATATACTCTCCCTGAACATTATAACTCCCAAAAAAGTTATTACAACCTGTATTTCCGGAAACTCTATTTTCTGTCGTATCAAATTTTATAGATGCTTTCCCATAATCTTTACCTACATTATTCAGTTGGATAAGTTGCCACTCATTTTGTCCGATATAAGTCCAAACGCTTTTTTCGGTTTGTGTCTGAAATTCCAAAATGGTTTTTCCCCACCAGTTTTTAAACTGAACTTTATCTCCTTTGGTTTTAATTTTGAATTTTCTGTTTTGAAGTGTATTCATAAACTCACTTTCAAGCTTCATTACACCTTCGTCACAAGCCACCATAGTACTGATTCCGTCTTGGGTTTTGATACAAGTATTGTTGCTTTTCGCTTGAAAGCTTACATTAAAACTATTACAACCGCTTTTACCAAAAATAGATAATTTTTCTTGGTCGATTGTCAGGTAAAAATTTGTCCCACTAATTTCCTTCCCGTTCATTTTGACAAGTGTCATCTTTGTTCCAAAGGGAGTCTCGTTTGCAAATCCAATAATAGATAACAAAGAAATTACAATGCTTAAAAAAGTGCTTCTCATAATTATTACGTTTAAATATGCTTTTAATAAGCAATTAGCTTGCCAAAACACAGCAAACGACATTCTTCAACAGAATTTTTACGTAAGCATTCCTCCATCTACATTAATGGTTTGTCCTGTAACGTAAGCAGACATATCTGAAGCTAAAAATACACATACGTTTGCTACGTCTTCTGGAGTACCTCCACGTTTTAGAGGAATTGCATTTCTCCATCCATCTACAACATCAGCCGAAAGTTTATCAGTCATTTCAGTTTCGATAAATCCAGGAGCAATTACATTACATCTGATATTTCTTGAACCTAGCTCTAGAGCTACTGATTTACTGAATCCGATAACTCCTGCTTTTGAAGCTGCATAATTGGTTTGTCCTGCATTTCCTTTTACCCCAACTACCGAACTCATATTAATAATAGAACCTGCCTTGTTTTTAAGCATTATTCTCTGAACGGCTTTAGTCATATTAAAAACTGACTTCAGGTTTACTTCAATAACTTTATCAAAATCTTCCTCTGAGATTCTCATCAACAAATTATCTTTAGTAATACCTGCGTTGTTTATCAGTATATCTACTGTTCCGAAAGCAGCAATTACGTCATCCACCAACTTTTGAGCTTCATTAAAATCTGCTGCATTAGATTGGTATCCTTTTACTTTTACCCCATAAGCAGAAAGTTCTTTTTCTAATTCCTCTGCTGCCTGAACTGATGATGAATAAGTGAAAGCAACATTTGCTCCTTGTTCTGCAAAAACCTTTGCAATTCCTCTACCGATTCCTCTGCTAGCGCCTGTAATTATAACTGTTTTACCGTCTAATAATCTCATAAATAATTTATTTTGAATTTAGCAAATATACCTTTTAACTTTTAAACTACAAAAAGCTTTTTGCAGGCATTTGTACAAGGTTTTTTACTTCAAAATA
The DNA here is from genome assembly GCA_040392465.1 of Flavobacterium suncheonense. Lineage (GTDB taxonomy): Bacteria > Bacteroidota > Bacteroidia > Flavobacteriales > Flavobacteriaceae > Flavobacterium > Flavobacterium suncheonense_A. The sequence goes on along the minus strand of JBEBWA010000009.1, from coordinate 69,487 downwards.
GCCTGCAACTTTTGTATAAACTCTTTTTCGTCAGGAGTTTTTGGATTTTGACGTTGACCCAAAATAGACTCGATTTCAATTGCAGCAACTCTTTTGTTTTCTTTACTAGTTGTATTCTGCAGAAAGTAGTTGATGATGTACAAAACAGTGCTGTATTCGGTTTTGTTTTTATTTAGAACTCTACGAAAAACAGAATTCGCTTCAGCTGTTCTGTTCTCCTTTACAAAAGTTTTGAGTTCTTTTTCCCACAGAATCATATCTATTTGTTTCGAATAATCCGCGAGTTCCATATATTCCCGCAATTCTGCCAATTCTTTACTTGTCCATACCTTCTCTTGATTATTTACATCAAGAGCGATAATTCTTTGGATTTGTTCTTTTTCAGTTCCCTCTCTATAGCCTTGTTCAAAGTTTTTCAACTCATCCAAATTGTTTATCCAATACTTAAAAAACCCATTGTGGGTAGTGAAAACTGCATTTTTAAGAATAAGGTAGCTCGTGTTGTTGTTGAGGTTTTCTTTAGGGAAAATTTCGTATAACTCGTCTGCTATTTTATGAACTAACTCCATATCGTTGAACAGTAAAGCATACGAAGAATATGCATATAATAATCGAATATTTCTTTGTCCTTTTTCATACAAGATGGGTTTCATCGATAATTTCTTGTTAGGATTCAGAGCTTCCTCTCCTATTTCTAAAATTCGTTTTATAGTAGCACTGACTCCCGAGAAGTGAACAAACTCTTGGTTTTTATCAAAAAATATAAATTTAGGAACACCTTCAATGTGTAGTCCGTTATTCAGAAGCCATTCTCTTTCTATTTCGGTGGATTCTTTGCTTGTATCAAGCTTGTAGCTCACAAAATAACGGTTATAAAAATCTCCTACCTCCTTAGTTTCTAGCAATGGGTTAACCTGTTGGCAAACGGGACAGCCTGCATTAAAATAATCAATAAAAACAATTTTGTTGTCTGTTTTTGCTTTGGCAAAAGTATCTTCTAAGGTTTTTTCGAATTGAATTTGACTAATCGAAATAAATGTAGTGAATAAGAATAAAAATGTAGTGATAACTCTCATGCTTTTTTAATGACAAGACCCTCAAGAACCTTACCAATTAAAGATTTTTATGTTTTATTTTAAAGATCACTCAATTTCTTCCCACCATTTTACAAACTGTTGGGTAGCATCTCTTAACTTAACTTCTTGTCCTATTTTAGGGGTCATTATCGGGATATCCGATGCTACATTAAGTTCTGAGACTCTCTCTAATGGTTCTTTCCAGGAATGAAATGCCAATGAAAATTTTGAAGAATGAACAGGGAAAAATCTTTTAGCTTTTAAATCTTTTGCAACTGTATGAATCTCTTCGGGTAGCGTATGAATATATCTCCATTTTTGATTGTATTGTCCATTCTCGAGGATAGCCAAATCAAAAGGACCATATTTTTCTCCAATTTCTTTAAAGTGAAAATCATATCCAGAATCACCTCCGATAAACATCTTAAAATCGGCCGTTTCTAGCACATACGAAGTCCATAATGATGTATTTCGTTTAAAGGTTCTACCCGAAAAATGTCTTGCAGGAGTAAGTGTAAGTTTGGTCTGATCTCCTAATTCTATAGAGTCGTACCAATCTTTCTCAATGATTTTTGAGGGTTCATAGTTCCAATATTCGAGGTGTTCTCCAACCCCCAATCCACAAATTACGGTTTTGACTTTATCTTTAATCTCAATAATAGTTTGGTAATCCAGATGATCATAATGATCATGAGTAATTAATAAATAATCTATTTCCGGAAAATCGTCTGCCGAATAGACATCGGTTCCTTTAAAAGATTTTCCGGAATACGGAACTGGAGACACGCTTCCGCTAAAAACGGGATCTACCAAAAATCGTTTCCCGTTAAGTTGAAAATAATAGGAGGAATGCCCGAACCAAATCAGAATATCTTGATGGATATCTAATGATTTTATATCCGTTTTTACGGTTGGAATATCGGTTAGAGGTTCTTTATTTTTTATTTTTTTGAAAAAAAACTCAAACATAACTCCAGTCATAGAGGCTCCTTCTTCTAAACTAGGAGTATGACTCAAGTTTTGGAAAGCTCCGTCTTTATAATTGGGAGATTTTTCAACAACCTCGAGCCGCTTTCCAGATGGTAGCCTACCAAATTTTGTTTGTTTTAAGTGAAAAAATCCGACAAGAGTTAGCAAAGTAACTATAGAAAGGAGAATTAACATGTTTTTTTTTATAAACTTAAACATTTTTTTACTATTTCTATCAAAAACTAATTCAAATAGATTCCTTCTTCCTTAATACTAATTAGCTTTTGTTTATAAAGGTTTCCGATGGCTTTTTTAAATGCTTTTTTACTCATTTTCAGAACCGTCTTAATTTCTTCTGGATGAGAATTATCTGTAAGTCGCAAAAAACCGTTAGATGCTTTTAGTTCTTCTAAAACTACTTGGGCATTTTCTTCAATTCCGTCTAACCCTGGTTTAGTTAGCGAAACATCAATTTTTTTATCCTCTCTAATATTTTTGATATATCCTTTAAGTTTTTTTCCAGGGGTCAGGTTTTCAAAAACCTCATCTTTGTACAGCAATCCTTTATATTTAGAACTGATAATTACATTAATTCCGAGTTCTGTAATATGAGAAACTATCAAATCAACCTCTTCTCCCGTTTCTAATTCTATATTTTCATGTTCCAAAAACTGATTTAACTTACTAGAAGCTACTAATCTATTGGTTTTTTCATCCAAATACGCATAAACTAAATACCGCTTCCCTTCTTCCATCTTTCGAGCTTGTTCTTTGAAAGGGACAAACAAGTCTTTCTCCAATCCCCAATTTAAAAAAGCACCATATTGGTTGATATAATTCACTTGAAGATAAGCAAATTCATCGCGTTTGATATAGGGTTTTAGAGTAGTGGCAGTTAATCGCTCTTCGTGATCGAGATAAACAAACACCTTGATTTCGTCTTCGATTTCAAAACGTTTCGGAACGTATTTATTCGGGAGCAATACGTCTGTGGTGCCATCAGATAAGAATAATCCGACCGAAGTATCACGAACTATCTTTAGGATATTATATTTGCCTATTTCTATCATTTTGATTATATATTTGGAGGTATAAAAGTAAAAGGTTAGAGAGTTGAACTATCTAACCTTATATAACTTCGCAATTTTATAACTTTGTCTTACAACAAAGCATCAATAGCATCGGTATAGTTTTTCTTTGGAGCCACTCCAACCTGACGTCCTACGACTTCCCCATTTTGAAAAACCAAAACAGTTGGAATATTTCTAACCCCATATTTTGCAGCGAATTCTTGATTGGCATCTACATCCACTTTTCCTACAACTGCTTTCCCGTCATACTCGTTGCTGATTTCGTCTATGATAGGACCAACCATTCGACAAGGACCACACCAAACAGCCCAAAAATCTACTAACACGGGTTTCTCCGATTTCAAAACCACTTCTTCAAAAGTAGCATCTGTTATTTCTAAAGCCATAATTATATTTTTGTTTTTGTTAATTGACAAATTTACGATTTTATTTTTAATTGGATTAGTAAAGGATATCAACTTTTCTTATAGCTATATCAGCAGAAGTAATCAATAAATTTTAAGTAATCTCAAAAGCAATACTACTAACTCCTCAAGATTTTCTCCATTGCTTTGCCCTTGGCTAATTCGTCAATTAACTTGTCTAAGTACCGTATTTCTCTCATCGTCATTTCTTCAATTTCCTCTATGCGATAGCCACAAATCACACCTGTAATTTTTGAAGCATTCGGATTGATGTGAGCTTCTTTAAAAAAAGTCTCGAAATTAGTTTTATCGTCTAAATGTTTCTGTAATGTTTTTTCATCATATCCTGTCAACCAATATATAATTTGATTTACTTCTTCTTGGGTACGACCTTTTTTCTCTGCCTTTGTAATGTAATGAGGATAAACGCTCGCAAAAGACATTTTGTAAACACGTTCTAAATTTTTCATTCACAATAAATTACATTAAACAACAAATTTACAAAACTCATTATTGCATTACAATTAATTTGGTAATACCCTTATAAGAAACCTCTAACAATGAGCCATCTATCACCACTACTGATTTATAGCTGATGCTATCGGCTGTTTTGCTGAATTCTAAAAGTTGGATTGTTCCCGTTTCTTGTTTTTCGACTTTAATATTTTCTCCTCCTATTCTAATGTGATGAACCTTACTAAAAAACAATTCATCATCGCTACTCAAAAGCTGTATTGTGCCCGTTTGGGTATGATTTAAGGGCGTAGCGAATTCAATGTCCAAATAAATTTCGGAGTTTTCTGAATCGTTTATTCTTTTCCCATTAAAAGCCACTAATGACCACAGGGCATATTCGTTCCCGTCAATTATTCCAGAGCCTAAAAACAATAACATAGAGTTATTTATACTTATTTCTTTTCCTTGAAAATAGATTGTATTGTCTTTTGTACTCATTGTCATTTTGTTTACTATTTATTTTATCTAAAAACACAAAAAGGAGCTTTAATCAATCTGCTCCCTTATGTTTTAATGTTATTTTATTTGCTTACTGAAACGACAATACAAAATAGTTTTTTTTGCCACTTTGTAGTAAAACAAATTTATTATTGATTAAATCCTTTGTAGAAAGAACAAATCCTTCTTGTACTTTTTCTCGATTTACAGAAATAGAATTGGCAGTTAAGGCTCTACGAGCTTCTCCATTAGATTTAAAGAATCCAGATTTGGCGTTCAACACCTCAATAATATCAATTCCGTTTTCTAAATCTCCCATCGGAATTCCAGCTTGTGGAACACCTTCAAAAACTTCTAAAAATGTTTCAGAGTCTAACTGTTTTAAATCATCTGAAGTAGAATTACCAAACAAGATTTGAGAAGCGGAAATAGCCTTTTCCAACTCTTCTTTTGAATGAACAAAAGTAGTGATTTCTTCTGCTAAACGCTTTTGCAAAATTCTCAAATGTGGAGCTTGACTATGTTCTTCAATCAAATTATCAATAGTTTGTTTATCTAAAAAAGTAAAAATTTTGATATATTTTTCTGCATCCACATCAGAGGTATTTATCCAATATTGGTAGAACTTATAAACAGAAGTTTTATCAGCGTCTAGCCAAATGTTACCTCCCTCCGATTTTCCAAACTTTGTCCCGTCTGCTTTGGTTACTAAAGGGCAAGTCAGAGCATACGCTTTTGCCTCCTCTCCTTCGTTCATTCTTCTTACAAGCTCGGTTCCAGTAGTGATATTTCCCCATTGATCAGAGCCACCCATTTGCAACAAGCAATTATAGTTTTTATATAGATGATAAAAATCATAACCCTGAATAAGTTGGTAAGTAAACTCTGTAAAAGACATTCCTGCTCCGTCTGCGGCAAAACGCTTTTTAACCGAATCTTTGGCCATCATATAATTAACCGTAATCCTTTTTCCTACATCACGAGCAAAAGCAATGAATGAAAAATCTTTCATCCAATCATAATTATTTACCAAAACAGGAGCATTCGTCTCTTTAGAATTAAAGTCTAAAAAACGAGAAAGTACTCTTTTGATTCCTGCTACATTTTTCTCCAACATTTCTTCGGTAAGTAGATTTCTCTCATCTGATTTTCCTGAAGGATCCCCAATCATCCCGGTTGCTCCCCCAACTAATGCGATAGGCTTATGTCCGTAGTTCTTGAGATGAACTAATAGAATAATCGGAACTAAGCTTCCGATATGCAATGAATCTGAAGTTGGGTCAAAACCTATATAAGCCGTCGTTGACTCTTTGAGTAATTGCTCTTCAGTTCCGTCAATTATATTATGAACCAACCCTCTCCAAGTTAGTTCTTCTACCAAATTTTTCATTTTTAAAATTTTTGCAAAGGTATTATTTTAGTCCAAAAATCGAAATTTATTCGATTATGGTCTTGCTTAAAATTATAGGGTTTATAGTTAAAAGAAATTATTCAAACCAATCGTTCACCAGATTTTTTTCAAAGACCAGACTATTTTTATGGATAAACTCATTCGTTTGAGCGTTATATTCATAGTCTTTTCTCCACTGCTGGTGATTTTGAGCCACTTCTTTGATGCTTTGAACAATAAACTCCACTTCTTGATTTGTAGTGGTAGGGTGAATAGACATTCTTATCCATCCTGGTTTTTCAGAAAGGATTCCTTGAGATATTTTATCTGTCAAATAATGTGATGTTTCTTGGTCTACATGAAGTAAGAAATGTCCGTATGTTCCTGCACAGCTACAACCTCCTCTTGTTTGTACTCCAAATCTATCGTTTAACAATTTTACCCCTAGATTATAATGTAGTCCTTCTATATAAAAAGAAACAACTCCTAATCGATTTTCGTGTTGATCCGCCAAAACAATCAAATTCGGGATTTGCTTCAATTCTTTGAACACATATTCTAGAATTTCATGTTCTCTTTCAAGCATCTTTTCAACTCCCATTTCTTCTTTGAGCTGAACCGCCAAAGCAGTTTTGATAACTTGCAAAAATCCTGGAGTTCCTCCGTCTTCTCTATCTTCTATGTTGTCTAAGTATTTATGTTCCCCCCAAGGATTTGTCCAGCTTACGGTTCCTCCTCCTGGATGATCGGGAATCATATTTTTGTATAATTTTTTATTAAAAACCAAAACTCCCGAGGTTCCTGGACCTCCTAAAAACTTGTGGGGAGAAAGGAAAACAGCATCCAAATATGATTCTGAATCAGGATGCATATCAATCTCTACATAGGGTGCTGAACATGCAAAATCTACAAAACAAACTCCGTTATATTGATGAATCATTTTTGCGATTTCATGATAAGGAGTCTGAATCCCCGTCACATTAGAACAAGCGGTAACTGAGGCTATTTTTAGAGTATAATCTTTATATTTTTCTAACAATATTCTAAAGCTATCCAGACATATCAATCCTTTTTCGCAAGCAGGTATAACCTCTACCTTGGCAATAGTTTCTAACCAAGAAGTCTGATTAGAATGGTGTTCCATATGCGAAATAAATACCACTGGTTTTTTCTCTTCAGGAATATCGGTATGTTTTCGTAAATTTTCAGGAACCTTAAGTCCTAAAATACGTTGGAACTTATTAATAACTCCTGTCATTCCTGTTCCTGCTGCAATAAAAACATCATCTTCTGAGGCGTTTACATGCTTTTTAATAATCTCGCGCGCTTTGTGATACGCAAGTGTCATTACCGTACCTGATACTGTTGTTTCTGTATGTGTGTTAGCTACAAAAGGTCCAAAATCATTTATTATCTTTTCTTCAATCGGGCGATACAGCCTTCCTGAAGCGGTCCAATCGGCATAAATTATTTTCCTTTTACCGAAAGGGGATTCAAACTCTTGGTCAATTCCGATAATATTATTTCGGAAAGTCTCAAAATAAGTTTCTAATGATGTTTTGGTCTCAAGCATATTCATTCTGTGAAAATTTAATGGCAAATTTACTGTTTTTAAGATTCAATTTAAAAGAGTTTCTTAAACAGTTCTCTAATTAATAACTCGCTTCTTCTGTTTTACTTGAATCAGAAACAATACTGTTAAGCTCTTTAAGTTCAGCTGTTGTAAGCTCTCTATACTTACCAACAGGAACATCGAGGGAAATATTAATAACTCTTATACGCTTTAGAGCGGTTACTTCGTAATCCAAATACTCACACATTCTACGTATTTGACGATTTAATCCTTGAGTTAAGATAATTCGAAAAACATATTTGCTGATTTGCTCTACCTCACATTTTTTAGTAACGGTATCCAAAATTGGAATTCCATTCGCCATTCTTTTAATGAAACGCTCAGTTATAGGTTTATTAACCGTCACAATATATTCTTTGCCATGGTTGTTTCTTGAACGAAGAATTTTATTTACAATATCTCCGTCATCGGTCATCAAAATCAAACCTTCGCTGTCTTTGTCTAACCTCCCGATCGGAAACACACGTGTTGGATAATTGATGTAATCCACAATATTCCCTTTTACTTCCTGATTTGTTGTACATTCAATTCCGACAGGTTTATGAAAAGCGAGGTATATGTTTTTAGATTTTTTGTCCGAGATAAGCTTACCATCAATACGCACTTGGTCATTAGAAGCTACTTTAGTCCCCATCTCTGGAATTTTCCCGTTGATAGTTACTCTATTTTGCTCTATAAGTTTATCTGCTTCTCTTCGGGAGCAAAATCCTGTTTCAGAAATATATTTGTTAATCCTTTTTAATTCTTCCATTTTAATTCTATATAATTTCAAGCCTCTATTAACCTACTTCGCCTCTATGTGGTTTAAGCGCATCTCTTACTGCTATCATATTTTCTTTATCTACAGTTAGAAAAGCAATAGAATAAAATTCTGAGAATTGCTCAAATCCCGATTCGGTATTCGGAATTTTTTCGTCTTTGACATATTCGTCTAAATGTATCTGATGATGTTTTGCAATATTGAAAGCGTCTGGACCTCTAAAGTCCCAAATGAGTTTTATTCGCTGTATGTTATCCTGCATTTTCTTGTGTGTTTTCGTAATCTAAAAAGGAATAAAGATACCAGTCTTTTAGTTTAAATTTTTGTTCCAATAATATCAAAGTAAGAATTGGAATATAAATTAATTGGGTATATCCAAATTCATAAAAAATAAAAGAAATCAATAATATCACTCGGCTATATTCCAAATAATAAATCCATTTTCGTTGCTCTAACAGTGCTCCAATATTGATAAGTGAAATCAACACTAAAATCGCAACAGCAGATTTTTCGACCTCATCAAAATAGGCATAAAAAGCACTAAACAACATTAGCACAAATGCCACTACAAACAATTGGATATTAATATATTTTTTAAAAGTCGGATTAAGCGTCTCTCTATTGGTGTTTTTCTGAAAGAATTTCTTTTCCAACTCTGGTCGAATATCTTGATCCATAACAGCAGGCGAGCCAAAAACAATTTTCATTTTATTAGAGAATCCCTTTTGTCTTTTCGTGGCTTCGTATATTTCTAAATAATAATGAAAGTGTTGCCATAAAAAACTATAGCTGCCTATAGGATGTGTAAGTCCGTATCGGGGGCGTTCTTCTTCCTGTTGAAATGTCCCGAACATTTTGTCCCAAAACACAAAAACATCTCCGTAATTTTTGTCTAAATATTTTTCGTCCGAAGCATGGTGTACGCCATGTAATGAAGGCGTAATAAACACATATTCAAGCCATTTAGGAGCTCTGATTACTTGTGTATGCGTAAAAAAAGAATACATCCCATGAGCAACTAAAATTCCCATAACCATCATGGGTTGGAATCCTAGAAACGGAAGAACGCACCAAAATCCAGTTCGGATAAACGCCTGAATAGTAGTAATTCTTGCAGCGGCCGAAAAATTGAATTCCTCACTCTGGTGATGTACAATATGAGCTGCCCAAAAAATGTTAATTTCATGCCCAAGTCTGTGATACCAATACCAAACAAAATCAGCAGTTAAAAGTAATAAAACCCAAACATACCACTTATCTGTGATTGTAAAAACCCGGTAGTTCTCATAAATCCAAACAAACACTCCATAAAAGGAAGCTGTTACAAAGAGATTTAATAATCGTTCTGCTATTCCGATAGTGGTATTTGAAACTGAACTTTCATACTTGAACAATTTTTCCTTTTTCTTGTATTTAGCATATTGATATTCCAAATAGAAAAAAATGAAAAAGGCGGGAGCGGCAAAGGCGATGATGTTTATATTTTCCATAATTACCTGTTTTTTTCTGCGCAACAACTAATAGTAAATACAAATATACGGAATATTTATCTCCCCCTTGTCCAGAGAAATATCTTCTTTTGCTTTTGTTTTTGAATTTATTTCCAAATCCCATTAAAATATTTACCTTTGCTCCTTGTATAACAACACAATCTTTTTAACTACTTAATTATGAGTCAAAACCTATACGAAAAAGAGCTTTCGTTTCAAGTGGATAGACGAAAAGCAGGCGTTGAACTTATTAAAATCATCAGTGATTTATGGTATGATAAATCAATCGAATTGGTATTCTTTAGAAACCAACTCATTGACCGTAACGTAAGCGATATTCTAAATCTTCACGAATATGCTTGTGAATTTGTCGGAAAACCAATTTCTGTTTTTGATACAGTAGAAATTGCCCGAGAAATTCTTTCGCTTGAATTACCTCATTCAAAACTAGACATCGGAAAACTTACGTATGAATACCATTTAGAAGACGACAAGTATAATGATGCCAAAGCCTTTGTTATTGACAAACTTAAGAATGCTAAAGATTTCGTAAACAACAAACCTAAAGACGTAGTTCTTTATGGATTTGGACGTATCGGAAGATTACTCGCGAGAGAGCTGATGAGCAAAGCAGGAAAAGGAACTCAACTTCGCCTTCGTGCTATTGTTGTCAGAGGTTCAATCGACGAGAAAAACCTAGAAAAACGCGCTTCTCTTTTACGTCATGACTCGGTTCACGGAGATTTTGACGGTTCTGTAGTAGCTGATTTAGAAAATAAAGCTCTACTTGTAAACGGAACTCATGTACACATTATTCCAGCAAATAACCCAGAAGAGATAGATTATACATCTTACGGAATTGAGGATGCTTTAGTAATTGACAACACTGGAGCTTTTACAACAGAAGAAGCTCTCGCAAGACATTTACAAGCAAAAGGAGCTGATAAAGTTTTACTTACTGCTCCTGGAAAAGGTGTGCCAAACATCGTGTATGGAGTAAACCACAACGATTATAGCCCAGACGAAGTAAATATCTGGTCTGCTGCATCTTGTACTACTAATGCTATTACTCCAATTCTGAAAGTGGTAGAAGACAACTTAGGAGTAATAAAAGGTCATTTAGAAACGATTCACGCTTATACTAATGACCAAAACTTAGTAGATAACTTCCATAAAAAATACCGTAGAGGACGTTCTGCTGCACTAAATATGGTAATTACCGAAACTGGCGCAGGAAGTGCGGTGGCTAAAGCTGTTCCTAGCTTAGCCGGGAAACTAACTTCAAACGCAATTAGAGTTCCTGTGCCGAATGGATCGCTTGTTGTGTTGAATCTTGAAGTAGAGAAAGAAACCTCGAGAGAAGACATAAATAATTTGATGAAAAAATACGCTTTAGAGGGTGATTTGGTAGAACAAATTAAATATTCTTTAAACAACGAACTAGTTTCGTCTGATATTGTAGGCACTTCAGCTCCTGCTATCTATGACAGCAACGCAACAATTGTTACTGCTGACGGGAAAAACATGGTGCTTTATATATGGTACGATAATGAATATGGGTATTCACATCAAGTAATACGTCTAGCCAGACACATTGCTAAAGTAAAACGATATACTTATTATTAATAGAAAAAAGGCTCTCAAAAATTTGGGAGCCTTTTTCTATTTTAAAATTATTACCAAGTATAAACAAGTCCGAGACCGATACTTTGTTTAATCTGAATTTTCGGACCAACTGTTATCATCTCTCCAGCTATTTCCTCTTTAGCTTTTACATCATCATCATAAATGATATGCGCACTCATTGTAGCTTTTACGTATTTATTTACAATAAATTCTAGTTGCATTTGCCAATCAACATCTATATTCCCAAACTTATTAAAGTAATCCGTAAAAAGACTGATTCTATTTTCGAAATTTATATTTTCATAAAGTCGCTTTTTCCACCCATTAGTCAAAAGAAGTCCGACTTCTGTTTTATGAAGTCTCCCTCTTCGGGTTCTATTTCCTAGCTCATCGTATTCTGCTTTCTTCACACCAAACGATCCTCCATCAGCCAAGCGTTGATTAAGAACCAAGGTAGATTTCATAGTAAGAGGAGAAGCATAAAAATTTATTTCTTCATTTTTTTCTTTTCTTTTTTCAAAGTAATCCGCTCCAACCCCCAAAAAGACATAAGCAGGAGCAAAAAAGTGAGAAATTGACTTATCTGTATCTGGATAGGCATATCCGTTGGTAAACTGAGTATTAAAATTAAATTTTGAACTGTAACTCCATTTAGAATCTTTATACATCTTATAACCTACAGTTGACACAAACTGCAAGATATCGTCTGTTTTACGCATTTCTCTGTCGTCTTGTTTATTAATTCCATAACGAACCGTCAAGTCATTATTCCACGAAAGCATCTCTTTTTCATACCTTCTTTCAAATCTACCTTTAATCAAACCAGAAATCGAATTATTTCCTCCTATGTTCCAATTGATAAAAGCTACCTGACTTACATCAAAGCCGACTTCGTTTTTGTATGTCCAATAAATAGTGTCTTGTTTTACAGACAAAGAATCCTGAGAAAAACCAACAAGGGAAGCTATTAAAAATAAAAAAAGTATTTTTTTCATAGAAAAGATTTTCTACTAAACGCAAAAGTCAATAAATTATTTTTCGGAGAGGTAGTACATGTAATCCACTACTGCTTGTAGTTCAGAATGTGTCATCTTTTTAGTAATTTCAAGATTGATTTTCATAATTTGAAATTGCGAAGGATCAACAATCGGATCAAGGTCTCCCTTTAAAAATTTAATTATATCCGCATTTCCCTCTTCGTAAATTGCCACAATCTCTTTAACACTCGGACCCAGTACATTCTGAGAAGCTTTGTGACATGTGGCACATTGCCCTTTTCCTTCAAATATTTTTCTACCTAAATCAAGGTTTGAAACTTCTGACTGTTTAGTTATAGTAGTAGGATAAAGGGGTTCTGTTTTATCAGCCTCTGTTTTACAAGAAACTAAAATCAATAAGATTAATAGAATTACAAAACGATTCATTACAGTTTTTTAAGCTTATATTTTTTTCCTTCTGATCAAAAGCCCTCTATTTTCGATTGGATTTTCTTCTCCTTTAAGAGCTTTTTCAATTCCTTCAAGATATTCAAGGGAGTCATCTATAAAGAAGCTCAAATCAGGCACTTTCCGAAGTTGTTGCTTAACCCTTTGTGCTAAATCGTGTTTGATAAAAGGAGTATTGGAACGAACAGCTGTTAATATTTCGGCTGATTTTTCGTTTGGAAAAACGCTTAAATAAACTTTTGCAATTGATAAATCAGTCGTGACACTAACTTTTGATACAGATATAATAAGATTAGTAATTCCATTCTTACGAACCTCTCCTTGAAGAATATCTACCAAATCATTCTGAAGTAAAGCTCCTATTTTTTTTTGTCTGTTTGTTTCCATGCCACAAAGATACAAAATAATAACAAGGACAATAACAACATTAGAATTCAAAAAAAGATTAATCCTTTAAAAGAACAGGCTCTCTTCTTTTCAACTCAAGTCACTAATTGTATTGTTTATCCTGTTTGTCTGCAATTGAAAACAAAAAAGACTGAATCAAAGAGAGGATTAGACTAAAAAGCAGCGCAGTCCAAAATGAACTCACATGAAAACCACTTACGAGATATTCACAAATCAATATTACAAAGGCATTAATCACTAATAAAAACAAACCGAACGTAAGAAGTGTTGCTGGTAAAGTTAAAAGCACCAAAACAGGTTTGACAAAAATATTTAATAAGGCCAAAACTAATGAAACAATAATAGCAGAAGTAAATCCGTCTACGGCAACTCCAGGTAAGAAATTAGACAGCAAATAAACCACAATGGCTTTCAACAATACTCTAATAATTGTTTTCATAAACACAAATATAAAAAAAGCCTCTTAGATTAAGAGGCTTTTGAGAGTATTAATTATTTGTGGCTAATATCGTAGCTCCTGGATAGGTCCCAGGAACCACCAAAGGCAGATGTGCTCCGTAATAATTATTAATAACTTTAATAATTTCGTTTGCTACAACAGCATATCCTTTTGCGTTCGGGTGAACTCCGTCTAGAGAAAACAAGGTTGTATTCATTCTATCTAAACTGAAATAATTAGCATAATAGGTTTGTCCATCTTCAGTAGTAACTCCTGTTCCATAATCTGCAAGTTTAGCTAAAATCTGATTCATATCAGCGACTGCTATACCGGTTGCCTGAGCAATAGTTTTAATGCTGTTATTAAAAGTAGCGGTTGCCGAAGCAACTCTTGTTTGTTCAGAAGATGTCAACACCCATTTGTTTGCCATCGGAAAAGTAACTCCGTTTATATCAAAAGGCGCTGTAGAAGATGCGTTTGAAGTTCCAATTACAGATGAAGCACTTAATACTACTAAATCATTTGCTGTAGCTTGGCGAGCTCTTCCATACAAAGCACCTAATTGTGTTGCATATTGTATTAATAGAGGATTTCCTGATGCATTTGCATAAGTCGTAATCTGGGCTCCTAAATCCGTCAATTCTACATCAGTAATCAAAATAGGATTTGTAGTTCCTTCTGCTGTGTTAAGAGGAGCAATTCTTCCGTTTGTAGCCACTGCTAAGAATTGGTATAATTGCACCAAAAGCGGACCTTGAGGATTTGCATTAATTACTTCTGCTTTTACAGGATTATAAGGAACTGTTGTAAAATAAGGAATCGAGGTTACACTCGGAATCGTAGCTACCACACCTTTTGCTCCGTTTGAAGTAAGTGTTGTGACAATGGTGTTATATACGCTTGCAAATACGTTTGCATTAGTAATATCGTTTCCTCCATAAGTAGCTGGATCAGTATTCCCTGTTTGATTGTGGTCAGCTGCTGGCGAATTTCCGTCTGAATTAGCACCTCCATTTGTTGCATAAGACAACACATCATTTGATCCAATCCAGTTAGTAAAGAAAGTAGGATTCATAGACATTGCATCTGCTAGTACTGTTGTAGTAGGGGAAGTTGCATGTCTTACAAAATATGGGTTTGCCTGCCCTGTTGCTACTCCAGCTAAATTTCCGTATCCAGGAGCAAGTAAATGAAATGATTTAGCTAACGGAACACCTAGATTATTATAAGCTTTAGCTTGTAAATTAGAAACCTCAATCGTTGGAGTACCTGCTATATTTTGAGGCCCTCCTACCGAAGCATTGATAATCATACGAGTTGCTGCAATAGGCGTCCCTCCTGCAAGAAGCCCTCCTAAATTATTCACATCATCTTCAAAAGAAGGTTGTGTAAAAGCTCCTCCCCCTACAAGCGAAAATTGTTGGGAAAGAATATTAGGAAACGAATATTGTTGTCCGCTTCTAAAAACTGTTCCGTCCATAAATCCTGCGGTTAAAGAGTTACCTAGAGCCACGTAAGATGTAAAATCAGCATCTCCTGCCGAATATGTACTGCTATTAATTTCGTTTTCAAACTCTGGTTCACAAGAAGCAAATGCCAAAGCTAAAACTGATAGATATATAAATTTATTTTTCATTTTTTTTACTATTTAATTTGATTAGAAACTATAACTTAGACCTACACCTGGAGCAAATGCCGAGTTTTTATAGGTTCCTCCAAGAGAAATGTCATTTCCCTCTTCAATATAGTGATCATAAGAACCGTTAAATTCTTTGAATTGGATATATAAGAATGACAAGTCAACTCCTAATTTTGGGGTAATTTGATAGGTAAGTCCAGCTGTATAACCTTGTGAATCGTTACGCGGAGTTTCTGGAGCGAAATATCCATTTTGAACTGGGCTTTCGTCATAATACCAACCTGCTCTAAAGGCAAATTTTTCGTTAGCCTCATATTGTAATCCTACGCGATAAATGCTTGCATCTTTATAGTTTCTTGCATTTAAAGATTCTGGTGCTGGTGCTCCTTCTCCAAAATAAACATTAAGAGCCTCATAAGCGCCCCATTTAGCACGGTTATAATCAAAAGCAAGCAATAACTTATCTGTAGCTTGATAAGAAATTCCTACGGCAAACTCTGCTGGCAACGGAAGATCTGCATCAAAAGTAGTCGTTCTATCTCCTCCAGCAAAAGCAGGTAAGTTAGCAAATTTTGCATCCCCGCCTCTTGCTTCCATAGTCATTTCCGAACGATAGTTCATACCTAAACGAATGTCTTCAGTAAGATTAAACATAAATCCTGCTGTCCATCCCCAAGAAGTAACTCCACTTTCATCAAGAGTTACATTACTTCTATTTCCTTGCTCGTCTGTCATGGTTCTAGAAAGATTTCTGTTGAACTCTACTCCTCCGCTGGCAAAAATAGCTCCTCCCGAAAAACTGAAATAGTCATTTACTTTAATTGCAATAGATGGCTGAATATAAATTGCCTGTAACGAGATTTTGTTTACTAAATGAGATCCTTGCCAATCTTTATCCCATTCTACTGTACTTCCGTAAGGTGAGTAAACAGCAAGTCCTGCTGACAACCAGTCAGTCACTCTATACGATAGATAGGCATAAAAAGGAGTTCCTGTGTTTTCTGTTTCTGCCTGCCAGTTATTAGTTATATTTTGAAATTTTGTGTGTGAAATCAAATAACTTCCCCCTACTGAAGCATTAAAGCGATCTTCTAAAAAAGACATCCCTGCAGGATTAAAAAACAGCACCTCTGCACTATTTACTACAGCAACACCTGTGTGTCCCATAGCAAGTTGTTTGTTCCCTTGCATACTAATGCGATACCCTCCTGCTAAAACAGTAGAAGTCCCCAAAGCAAACAAAGCCAATGATAAAATTTTTCTCATAATTTTTTTAGTTTTAGTTTGAATTACCCAAAGTTATCACAAAATGTCGGTCTTACAACATTTTACCAAAAATATTATGCGTTCATAGTAAATTTTTATCGAAAATTCTGATTTCGCTTTTTTTTAAAGGCTTTTTTTTAAATAATTTTAGGCTTTAAGGTATTTCATTGAGAAGTTAAAAAAATCATTGGGGTTTTCTGCATGAAGCCAATGTCCTGCGTTGCTGATTGTTCTAATTTCTGCTTTCGGAAAGATATTTATAATATCCTGCTCATCTCTTTCTCGAATGTAATTTGAATTTTCTCCTCTTAAAAACAGTACAGGTTCTTCATATCTAGAACCTTTAGGAATTTCTATCCCCATATTATCATAGTTCTGGGTTAAAGACTTTAAGTTCATGCGAAAACCTAATTGTTCAGGAGTTACACGGTATACATTCTTCATTAAAAATTGACGAGTCCCAAAATCTGTAATATAGGTAGCAATTACATCTTCGACTTGTTTTCTGTCCGTATGAATAGAAAAATCCACCGAATTCAAAGCTTCTAAAATATCTTGATGATGAGGGGGGTACTCTCTTACACTTATATCAGCAATAATAAGCCTATCAACCAAATCTGGATAAGTAACAGCAATAAACATAGCTAATTTTCCTCCCATTGAGTGCCCGATAAGGCTTATTTTCTGCAAATTATGAAACTTGCAATAATCCATAACATCCTGCATCATCAGTTCATGCGAAAATTCATCTGAATGAAAACTTCTCCCATGGTTTCTCAAATCCAATGAATGAACCTGAAAACCTTGTTCGGCATATTTTGCAGACAATGTTTTCCAATTATCAGACATTCCGAGATATCCATGTAAAATCAATAGCGGTTTTCCTTCTCCTTCGATTCGTGAATATAATATTTCCATTTTGCAGAGGTTTATGTTTAAAAATCTAGCGATTAGACAATCTATCAAGATACATATTTACTACATTATCCAAACCTAAATACAGGCTTTCTGAAATAAGTGCATGCCCGATAGACACTTCTAATAGATTCGGAATATTTTCTTTAAAAAATTTGATATTATCCAAACTCAAATCGTGTCCTGCATTTATTCCTAAACCTAAGTCATTAGCTAATAAGGCACTTTCGGTATAAGGTTTTATACCTTCTTTATCTCCCAACCCGTACTGATGAGCAAAGCTTTCGGTATAAAGCTCAATTCTGTCTGTTCCTGTTGCCTTTGCTCCTTCAATCATCTTTAAAACAGGATCAACAAAAATTGAAGTTCGGATTCCATTTCGTTTGAATTCCGCAATTATTTCAGTCAGAAATTCTTTGTTTTTAATAGTATCCCAACCCGCATTAGAAGTCAAAACATGGTCTCCATCAGGTACGAGTGTAACTTGTGTTGGTTTAATTTCTAAAACTAAATCCATAAATTGCTTAATAGGATTTCCCTCAATATTATACTCTGTATAAACTATTGGTTTCAGATCATATGCATCCTGATATCTTATATGTCGTTGATCAGGTCGTGGATGAATGGTGATTCCCTCTGCCCCAAAAGACTGAACGTCTTTTGCAACTTTTAACAAATCAGGAACATTACCTCCTCTTGAATTTCGGAGGGTAGCAATTTTATTGATATTTACGCTTAATTTGGTCATTTGTATATACTATAAATTTAGAATTACAAAGATACCAAACAAAACTGGAAGTAGGTAATAGGTTATTCAACGATTTCGATTGTGGCTCGTAGTAGCCCGTATTTTATATCTCGGGTAATTTCGATAAAAGCCGTTTTAGAAAGATCCAGTTCTCTCCCTTTGCTAAAAGGACCTCGGTCATTAACAATTACTTCAACGGATTTCCCATTAGCCTCATTGGTTACTTTAAGTCGCGTTCCGAACGGAAGGGTTTTATGAGCGGCGGTAAGTTTTTTATTGTCAAAAACCTGTCCGCTGGCTGTCTTTCTGCCATTAAATTTATCCGCATAATATGAGGTAAGAGCATTGATTTTGAAGGGTTTTATTTTTTCAGAAGCAGAATCTTTGTAAATCTCACAAGCTTTGTCAAGGTGAAGAAGACGGATATCTATTTCGGCAATACTATCTAGTTTTTTTTGAAAGAAATGCACCTGTTTTTTAGACTCTTTACTTAAAGATTGTCGAGTTACTCTTTGAGCATTGTCCTTAACAACGATGCCTTTTTGGCTTGAGGCATTTTGAGAAAAAGCCATCATTCCAAAAAGGCATCGAAATATAAAAAGTCCCTTTTTCAACTAGTGTAAGTTTATTAAGCGAACCACGCTTTCCAAGGGATTCTGCTCAAAATAAGCACTAATGCAATTAGATACATCAACCAAATCGATTTGAACTTAGCTTTATCTGTAGCAGCCGATTTATGTTTTGACCACCCTATTGTGATTAGAATAATTGCAATAAGATTAATTAGCGGATGCTCAATAAGATATAATCTTAAATCGGAGTTCTTCATAACCTCTCCCATTCCTATTTCTTTCATGGTGCTGTAATAAGGAGAAAGGAAGTACAAAAACATAGCCAACAAAAGTTGAATATGAGTAGCTATCAAACCGAAAAGTGAAATTTTTCTGTCTTTGGCCGAAAATACTTTGTTTGAAGAAAACCCCATTAAAGCATTAATACCTGCAACTAATAACAAAATGAGAGCCAGATAAGCCCAACCAGAATGAGCTTCTTTAATAAAATTGTACATAAGTTTGAGTTTTAGTTTCTGTCTGTTTGGACAAAGCTAATCAAAAAAATATTTATAACCACACATTATAGAAATTTACAACTTATCAACTACCTATTAGCTTCTTAGATTTTACACTCCATCGATTTTTTAAACACAAAATCACTGACGAAATAATAATTCACTATCTTTGCACAATTAACTGTGTTTCTAAATGAAAGGACCTGCTTTTTATTCTAAAATCCTACTATTCGGAGAGTACGGAATTATTGACTCTTCGAAAGGTTTATCCATTCCGTACAGCTTTTATAATGGTGCTTTAAAGATTGAAGAAAATCCGAGTGAAGAAGCTAAAAAATCAAACGAAAATTTAAAGAGTTTTGTAAATTTCATAAAAGAGCTCACTGCTCAGAAACCAGATTTGGTGCAATTTGATTTTGACAAATTAGAACGAGACATCACCAGCGGAATGTATTTTGACTCTTCTATTCCTCAAGGATATGGGGTTGGGAGTAGCGGAGCTTTGGTTGCGGCAATTTATGACCAATACGCTCAAAACAAAATTACGGTTCTCGAAAATTTAACTCGCGAAAAACTACTGATTTTGAAATCCATTTTTTCGGAAATGGAATCTTTTTTCCACGGAAAAAGTTCAGGACTAGATCCACTTAACAGCTACTTGAGTATTCCTATTCTTATTAATTCGAAAGATAACATCGAAGCAACTGGAATTCCTTCGCAGAACACCACCGGAAAAGGAGCTGTTTTTTTGTTAGACAGTGAGATAGTTGGAGAAACTGCTCCAATGGTTTCTATTTTCATGGAGAATCTAAAGGATCAAGGCTTCCGCAAGATGCTAAAAACCCAGTTCATTAAACATACTGATGCCTGTGTAGAAAACTTCTTGAAGGGAGATATAAAATCTCTTTTTGCCAATACTAAAAAACTATCAAAAGTAGTTTTAGACAACTTCAAACCTATGATTCCAGAAAAGTTCCACGCCCTATGGAAAAGAGGAATCGAAACCAATGATTATTACCTAAAGCTTTGCGGTTCAGGAGGCGGAGGATACATTCTCGGATTTACTCCAGACCTTGACAAAGCACAAAAAGCATTAAAGGGACATAAATTAGAGGTGGTTTATCAATTTTAAAGTATGCTGAACAGAAAAAACAAACTGCTCTTATGGAAGATTTTCAGTTTATTTTCTGTGATTCGCGGCTATAATATCTGGTTAATTGCTTTAGCGCAATACCTATCTGCTATATTTGTATTGGCCCCTGAACGCAGGGCATTGTCAATTTTACTTGACCCCTATATGTTTGTAATTGTTATAGCCACGGTGCTCTCAATTGCTTCGGGATATATTATCAATAATTTTTACGACAAAGAAAAAGACCTAATCAATAGACCCGTAAAAACCCAAATTGACCGCCTTATCAGCGAACCTACACGGCTTAAAATCTATTTTGGGATTAATTTTGTAGTTTTCGTTTTGGCCTTTCTGATTTCGTGGAGAGCAGCCTTATTCTTTTCAGCTTATATTTTTTTGATTTGGTTTTATTCTCACAAACTCAAAAAATATCCAATTATCGGAAATGTTACTGCCTCATTATTAGCGATATTACCCTTCTTTGCGGTTTTATTTTATTACCAAAAAGAAGAACTCTTTAACATCCTACATCACAAACACAAATATTTTATCATTTTTGCCCACGCTTCTTTTTTATATCTTTTGATTATGATAAGAGAAATGGTAAAAGATTTAGAAAATATTTCGGGGGATTTTTTGAACAATTACCGAACAATACCAGTAGTGTACGGAGAAAAAACTTCCAAATACATCATTTCGTTTTTAATTACCTTAACCTTGATTCCCGCTTATATACTAATCGAAAAAGCAGATGTGGGTTATATGGATATATATATTTATTGCAGTCTAATCGGACTGCTACTATTCTTAATATTCTTGTGGAACTCCGAAAAGAAAGCCCATTTTATAGCAACCCATAATTTCCTAAAGCTCCTTATAATTTTAGGAGTATTTAGTGTAATTCTTATCGAACCTTCGCTACTTTGGAAAGGGCGAAACATTATTGAAAATATTAGAATATGAAAAAAATAGAACACATAGGTATAGCCGTAAAAAATTTAGAAGTATCTAATGAATTATTCGCTAAACTTTTTGGAACAGCTCATTACAAAACCGAAGAAGTAGAAAGTGAAGGAGTAAAAACTTCTTTTTTCATGAATGGTCCGAACAAAATTGAACTCCTTGAAGCTACTCATCCCGCAAGTCCTATTGCTAAGTTTATTGAAAAAAAAGGAGAGGGTATTCATCATATTGCTTTTGACGTAGAAGATATTATTTCAGAAATCTCACGCCTAAAGGCAGAAGGGTTTACAATTTTGAACGAAACCCCAAAAAAAGGAGCAGACAACAAGTTAGTAGCTTTCTTGCATCCTAAAACCACAAACGGAGTATTGATTGAACTCTGCCAGGAAATCAAATAAATCCTCTCCCTTCTTCCTGTTTCTATTTTATAGAATTAGGTTTTTAATTAGGTTGATTCTAAATAATTTGTGACCTTTGTACAATCAAAAAAATCCAAACAAATTATGAGATTTGACGTTCAAAAAATCCGAGAGGATTTCCCTATACTCACTCAAACAATCGGAAAGTATCCGTTAGTTTATTTTGACAATGGCGCTACTTCGCAAAAGCCAAAAGTCGTAATTGATTCTATTTCAGAATATTACAACAGAATCAATGCCAATATTCACCGAGGAGTTCATACGTTAAGCCAACTAGCAACGGACGCTTATGAAATAGCACGCGAAAAGGTTAAAAATCACATCAATGCCCATGAAGCTAGTGAAATTATTTTCACTTCTGGAACAACCGAAAGTATAAATTTAGTTGCAAATTGTTTTACTTCACTTTTACAAAAAGACGATGAAGTGATTGTCTCACATCTGGAACATCATTCCAATATTGTCCCTTGGCAGATGTTATGCGAAAAGACAGGTGCAAAACTCAAAGTTATACCCATTGACCAAGACGGAAAACTCATCATCTCAGAATATGAAAAACTGCTTTCAAACAAAACAAAGATTATAGCAGTCAATCATGTATCAAATGCGTTAGGCGTAATAAATCCTATAGGAGAAATAATATCTAAAGGCCATCAATACGGAGCTTGTGTACTAATTGATGGAGCTCAAGCAGTAGCACATATAAAACCTAATGTACAAGCTTTAGAATGTGATTTCTATGTCTTTTCTGCTCATAAAATGTGTGGTCCTACGGGGGTTGGTGTATTGTACGGAAAAAGGGAATGGTTAGAAAAACTACCTCCTTATAAAGGGGGAGGCGAAATGATAAAAGAGGTTTCGTTTGAGAAAACAACCTATGCAGAAATTCCACATAAATTTGAAGCGGGAACCCCTAATATAGCTGGAGGCATTTGCTTTGGAACTGCCCTTGATTACTTAAACCAAATCGGTTTTGAAAACATTGAATTATACGAAAAAGAGTTATTGAACTACGCCACTCAAAAGCTTTTAGACATCCCTAATATTGTGATTTACGGGAATATAGAGCAAAAAGTTTCTGTTATTTCTTTTAATGTTAAAGGAATTCACCCGTATGACATCGGAACAATCATTGACAAAATGGGAATTGCAGTCAGAACAGGACATCATTGCGCACAACCTATTATGAGCTTTTTTGAGATTCCAGGAACCATACGTGCTTCATTTTCATTCTATAATACAAAAGAAGAAATCGACACTTTTGTAGCTGCTCTTAACAAAGCTATTTCTATGCTTCTTTAAAGCTATTGCAGATAAATTAAAAAACCTCTAAACTGTTTAAAAACACTTTAGAGGTTTAAAAGTACCTGAGGCGGGAATCGAACCCGCACACCGTAGTACACGAGTTTGAGTCGTGCGCGTCTACCAATTCCGCCACTCAGGCAAGTAGTCCTTTCGGTAATGGACTGCAAATGTAAGACAAAAAAACATTCCTACAAAAATGTTTTTTAAAATATTCTTTTAAAGTCGAATAAAATGTATAAATTTGCACCCTGTTCTTACAGAAAACAACTAACTACTAAACAACTATAATACAATGTCGTACATTGAACCGGAAGCAAAAATATTTGCTTGTTCGCAAAGTGTATATCTAGCGAAAAAAATAGCCGAAAGCTATGGAGTTCCACTAGGTAAAGTTACGTTCTCAAAATTTAGTGATGGAGAATTCCAGCCTTCGTATGAAGAATCTATAAGAGGTTTGAGAGTATTTATCGTATGTTCAACATTTCCGAATTCGGACAATCTGATGGAACTTTTACTTATGATAGATGCTGCTAAAAGGGCTTCCGCAAGACATATTACAGCTGTAATTCCTTATTTTGGTTGGGCTAGACAAGACAGAAAAGACAAACCAAGAGTTCCGATAGGGGCAAAATTGGTTGCCAATCTGTTGCAAGCAGCTGGAGCTACGCGAATTATGACTATGGATTTGCATGCAGACCAAATTCAAGGATTTTTTGAAAAACCAGTCGACCATTTATTTGCTTCGACAATTTTTCTGCCTTACGTAGAGAGTTTAGGATTGGAGAACTTAACCATTGCCTCACCAGATATGGGAGGATCAAAAAGAGCTTATGCGTATTCAAAGTTTTTAAGCTCTGATGTGGTTATCTGTTATAAACAACGCAAAAAAGCGAACGAAATCGGAATTATGGAGCTTATTGGCGAGGTGAAAGGAAAAAATGTAATTCTTGTGGACGATATGATTGACACAGGAGGCACATTGGCCAAAGCTGCCGATTTAATGATAGAAAAAGGAGCTTTAAGTGTAAGAGCAATCTGTACACATCCAATTTTGTCAGGAGAAGCTTATGAAAAGATAGAAAATTCTCAATTAAAAGAATTGATTGTTACCGACTCAATCCCTTTAAAGAAAGAATCAAACAAAATAAGAGTAGTGAGTTGTGCACCTCTTTTTGCTGAAGTAATGAAAATGGTACAACACAACAATTCCATTAGTGGAAAATTTTTAATGTAAATAATTCAATAACTATATTTTTAAAAAATGAAATCAATTTTAATTAAAGGATCACAAAGAGAAAGCGTGGGTAAATCGGCAACGAAAGCCTTACGTAATGCTGGAATGGTTCCTTGCGTATTATACGGAGGAGGCGAACCAGTGCATTTTTCAGCAGAAGAAAAAGCGTTCAAAAATCTAGTTTACACTCCGAATGCACATACTGTTGAAGTTGATTTAGGGAAAGGAAAACACAATGCAATTCTTCAAGACATTCAATTCCACCCAATTTCTGATAAAATTTTACACGTTGACTTTTACGAATTGAACGACTCTAAAGAAATCACTTTAGAAGTTCCTGTAAAAATCGTTGGAAACTCTAAAGGAGTTCTGGCTGGAGGTGTTTTGCGTCTTAACCAACGTAAACTTAAAGTAAAAGCTCTTCCAAAAAACCTACCTGATTTTGTTGAAGCAGACATCACAGAACTTGAAATGGGTAACAAGCTATATATAACAGCGTTAAAAACCGAAAATTACACTTTGATGCACCCAGACAACACAGTTGTAGCTCAAGTAAGAATTTCGCGTGCTGCTATGAAAGCTGCTCAAGAAGCTGCAAAAGCAGAAAAAGGAGCTGCAAAAGGAAAGAAAAAATAATCTTTTTCAAACCAATACATAAAACGTCCGAAATTACTTTCGGGCGTTTTTTATTACAATCAATTCTCCAAGAATCAGTTATATTTATTGTATAATTAACCTGATACTATAACAATCAGCGGGTCAGGTGTAATAATAAAAAAAACGCCCCTCAAAAGAGGGGCGTTTTTTTTAGTTGGCCTACTAGGACTCGAACCTAGAACGACTGAACCAAAATCAGCTGTGTTACCATTACACCATAGGCCATTACCTGCATAATTGCGGGTGCAAATATAAAACATTTTTTATCATTTACAAATAATTTCCCACAATTTATTTTAAAGAAAATTTCAAAAAGGAAGATGGCTTAATTATTATAAAAAATAAAATCCCAAACTAGGCAACCATATGTAACAAGTAAAAAAAGGCAATAAACAACTTTAATAAACGTCCCTAATAAAAACCCTACAAATGACCCAAAAGCCGCTTTTAGAGCCCTATTTATATCTTTAGCATCATATAACAGCTCTCCGACAAAAGCCCCGACAAAAGGACCAAAAATAAATCCTGCAGGGATAGGGACAAAGATTCCAATTATCAATCCTATATTAGTCCCCCAAACTCCATATCTACTTCCTCCAAAACGCTTTGTCCCCTGCGCAGGAATAACATAGTCTAATACTGAAATAACAACCATCAAAGCAAAAGTCAACCCTAACAACCAATTCTCTATTTGGATTCCATTGACAAAGTATATACATAACAATCCCAACCAACCCAACGGAGGACCAGGAATAATTGGAAGGAAGCTGCCCAAAAATCCAATTATCATTAATATTAAAGCCAGAATCAATAAAATATAATCCATAAACACGAAGTTATATTATTTTCATATCATATTCTTAAAAACACCCAATTATTTAATATTTCGATTAACTTTGCCTATCTCAAGTAATTTAAAATGAAGTTAAGAGCAGACAACCTTATTAAAACCTACAAAAAGAGAACAGTTGTAAAGGGAATTTCCGTTGAAGTTAGTCAAGGCGAAATTGTAGGGCTTCTCGGCCCGAATGGAGCAGGAAAAACCACTTCGTTCTATATGATTGTAGGATTTGTAAAACCAAACGGAGGAAACATATATCTTGACAACACAAACATTACTGACTTCCCTATGTATAAAAGGGCACAACACGGTATTGGATATTTAGCTCAAGAAGCTTCTGTCTTCAGAAAACTTTCAATTGAAGACAATATTTTGAGCGTTCTTCAACTTACAAAACTCTCTAAACAAGAACAACAATACAAGTTAGATTCTCTTATTGATGAATTTAGTTTAAATCACATCCGCAAAAACAGAGGAGACTTACTTTCGGGAGGAGAAAGAAGACGTACTGAAATTGCACGAGCTTTAGCTACAGATCCAAAATTCATATTACTAGATGAACCTTTTGCAGGAGTTGACCCAGTTGCGGTTGAGGATATTCAAAGAATTGTAGCACAACTCAAAAATAAAAACATTGGCATTTTAATTACAGATCACAATGTTCAAGAGACACTTGCTATTACAGACAAAACTTATCTAATGTTTGAAGGTTCAATCTTAAAAGCAGGTATTCCAGAAGATTTAGTACAAGACGAAATGGTTCGTAAGGTATATTTAGGACAAAACTTTGAATTGAGGAAAAAGAAACTAGAATTTTAATAATTCTAACGACATTATAAAAACAAAAAAGCCATCTTGAAAATATCAACATGGCTTTTATTTTACTTATATAGAAATTACTTTCCTTGCGCTTCTTTTTCTGCCTGATTAATCATTGTTTGATTAGCTGTAATAGCAAACTCAACGCGTCTGTTTTTACTTCTACCCTCTACGGTTGAATTATCTGCAATTGGATCCGCAATTCCCATTCCAGTAGTTTCAAAACGCGAAGCTTTAAGCCCTTTACTAACCAGATAACTTTTCACAGAAGCTGCTCTTTGTTCAGATAATTTTAGGTTGAAATCAGCTGGACCTGTACTATCAGTATATCCGTAAATTTTAATATCAGTTTCTGCATATTCTAAAAATACGGGAACAATCTTATCTAAATTAGCTTTGGCTTTGGCTGTCAGAGTTGATTTGTTTGTATCAAAATTAACTGAATTTTCTCCGAGTACTAATTGAATTCCTTCTCCAACTCTTTCAACATCTGCTCCAGGCAATGCCTCTTCTATTTTTTGAGCTTGTTTATCCATTTTATTTCCAATCACTCCTCCAGCAACTCCTCCAACAACTCCCCCGATTACTGCACCCATTGCCGTATTACCTCCTTTACCTAAATTATTGCCCAAAACTCCTCCAAGTACAGCTCCTGCAGTAGTTCCGATTACAACTCCTTTAGAAGTATTGCTCGTATTTTGTACTGTTTCACAACCAGTAAATAGTGTAGCAACTCCAAAAGTAATTGCTAATGAATATGTTTTCAAATTTTTCATCTTATTGTTTATTAAATTGATATACTACTTCTGTGTTTTTTCCTCCTACATTGATGTTATCAACCAACTGGAAAGAATTTTCACTCTGATTTCTGACTTTAAGAAAATATCCTTGGGTAACATTTTTAGCTTTATCTCCTTCGATTATTTTCAAAGTAAAATCTCCAGTTTTAGTAATAGTCCACACAATAGGGCTACTAAAAGCAGGACATCCCGATTTAGTTAACTCCATAGTTCCTTTATTGCTCCCTGGATAGAATTTCCAAGCACTTCCTTCAAAACATTTCGCATCTGCTATATTAAACGAATTAACTTTAATAATATCAGAACCTGAATAACTTACGCTAGTAATTGTCCAATTACCTTTCAAACCTCCCTGAGAACTTTTATCTATGGTTGATTTACATGAAATAAGCATCATTACAGATGCACATAAAAAAAGTATTTTTTTCATATCGTCAAGTATTTTATTTTTATGCAAAATTAACACAATTCTCGTACCAAAGTAAAATTAAAGTTAAATATCCCCTTCAAAAACATAGTCTGCTTCCCCTGTTAAAAAGACATTTTCATAATTATCTCTTTTACAGAAC
The DNA here is from genome assembly GCA_040392465.1 of Flavobacterium suncheonense. Lineage (GTDB taxonomy): Bacteria > Bacteroidota > Bacteroidia > Flavobacteriales > Flavobacteriaceae > Flavobacterium > Flavobacterium suncheonense_A. The sequence continues at coordinate 41,426 of JBEBWA010000009.1, read as the reverse complement.
GATACTTTTAAGTCTCCTCCCATTACTTTGAGAGCCACTTCTTCAGAATTAGTTTTTTTAAGTGCATGCATAGCGATAGCGACAGCTGTAGCCCCTGTTCCACACGAAAGTGTTTCATCTTCCACACCTCGCTCATAGGTTCGTAGAGCAAATGAATTCTGTCCTGTCTGTGTCACAAAATTGATATTACTCCCTTCTTTTCCGTACAAATCACCATATCGTATTTTAGCTCCTTGATTTTTTACATCATACTTTTCTAATTCTTCTACTAAAACTACATGATGGGGTGAACCCGTATTTAGAAAAACGTAATCCTTTTCTATTTTAACATCGTCTACATCTTTCATTTGGAGGGAAACCACATTGTTTTTGATAGTAGCAAAATGTTTTCCGTCTGTGGCAATAAAAGTAGCCTTATCTGTGATAATCCCTATTTTTTGAGCAAAGGCGACTATACATCTTCCTCCATTTCCACACATTGAACTCTGATTGCCATCTGAATTGTAATATACCATTCTAAAATCAGTTTCTATATCATCTTCGAGGAGAATGAGTCCGTCTGCCCCAATCCCAAAACGCCTGTCACATAATTTAGCAACTAAAGCTGTATTGTTTTTTGGAAAAGAATTATTGCGATTGTCAATTATCACAAAATCATTTCCAGTACCTTGATATTTATAAAATTTCATTTTTGTCCTAATTCAATTATCTCTAAATTTTTGATTTGATCTCCCTCAATAGTAAACCTCAACATTGTTCTTACTTGATGCATCCCGTACATGCCTGCCGCACCAGGATTCAGATGTAACAGATTAAAATCTTTATCATACATTACTTTTAAAATATGTGAATGTCCACAAATAAAAAGCTTAGGAGTTTCTTTTTTCAGTTCTTCTAAAGCTCTTGAATTGTATTTTTTGGGATACCCTCCAATATGAGTAATATATACCTCAACTTCTTCACATCGGAATCGATTATCTAGCGGAAATTCCATTCTTGCTCCTGCATCATCAATATTTCCGTAAACAGCTCGAAGGGGTTTTATTTTTTTTATAGCATCTGTAACTTTTAAATCTCCAATATCTCCTGCATGCCAAACTTCGTCCGACTGATTTACATATTTTAATATTTTTTCGTCTATATAACTATGAGTATCCGACAACAACAATATCTTTTTCAAAACAGTATTCGTTTAATTCTGTCGTAAAATTACTGATTTTCTTTAACAAGAGGGGCTCTATAATTCACAAAAAAACACTCCGAAGAGTGTTTTAGGTCTTAATCAAATTTATTTTTGAAATAATATTTACTATCTAATTCGTCGTCGAATTCTTCAAACATAATTTTTGGTTTGGGTTTTTTGCTTTGTGTTTTCTTTTTCCAAAGTTCAAAATTATCCGTTGAAAGTGTTTTCTTCATAAGTTCAGTAAGCTCTTTTTCACCAAATCCAAACTCATTTTTAATTGTTTCAAAAGGCTTTTTTTCCTCTTGAGCCATAGCGACAATTCTATCAATTGTTTCCTTGTCAAGTTCTGAAAGTTTACGCTTTTTCATCAGACGAAAATTAAATCAAAATGTTTTTCTAGAGTTAATAATTTTTGTCAATATTAGTAAAAATTCCAATTTGTTCAAACACCAAGAATTATTTTTTTGAAAAGTTAATATTCATTATTACAATTGCTGTTAGAATCAATATAATTCCAAGCCATTGAACAAGGCTTACACTTTCGTGAAGTAAAAAATAAGCCATTAGAACTGAAACGGGAAGCTCTAACGAAGAAACAATGCTCCCTAGCCCTAATCCGGCTTTCGGAAAACCTGCATTGAGTAAAAGTGGCGGAATTATCGTTCCAAACAAAGAGAGGATAAGCCCCCATTTAAAGAAAATCGAAAAGTCAAAACTCCCATCATAACTATAAATCACAAAACAAACAATTACTACAAACCCCGATATAAGCATTATTAAACTCTTTTTATAAGGAGGCAGATAGGTTGCCACCCTATTAGAAGCATACATGGTTGTAGTAAACGAAGCTGCTGCCATTAACCCCCAAAAAAGCCCTTTCCAGTGTAACTCTATATCCGTTCCAATCAGGTTTGTTGCGAGAAGAGTTCCGAACAAAACTATTACAACAGCAATTACTTTACGGACAGACGGAAATTTTTTAGACAAGATTGACTCCAGTAAAACACTCATCCATACCGTTTGCATCAATAAAACAATAGCAACCGAGACATTGATATAAACTACTGACAAATAATAAAATAAACTTGTAAACCCAAGAGATGTACCTACTAAAAGTAATTTCGATAAATCATTTTTTTGAATCTGAGGTGTGGTAACTCTTCGAACTTTGGTTTGAAATAACGTAATGAGCAACATGCCTAAAACTCCCAACGAAAGCTGAGCAAACGTAACTTCAGCAGTAGTGTAACCTTCTTGATAAGCCAATTTTACGAAAGTAGCTAACATTCCGTAACTTGAAGCTCCCAGCCCAACTAATACAACCCCCTTCAGCAAGTTTTTTCTTTCCATTTTTTTAAAAAATTTCAAAAGCCGACAAAGATAGTGAATTCGTATCGATTCAGAGATATCAAGCTTTTGTATTGTTTTTTTGTTTCCTATTTTAGGTACCTTTGTATAAAAAAACAAGTATGCTACGTTCAACAGGTTTCAGGAGAACATTTATTCATAATTTAATGTTAGCTGTATTCTTTGCTTTTGTAGCGGGAATTGTAAATGTATTCGGTTTAATCGAACTAGGTACCTTTACTACAAATATCACAGGTCATGTGGGAGAATTTGCTCTTTCTTTGGAGTTACTGAAATGGGCAGCTGTTTACAAAATCACCTTATGGGTTACTGCTTTTGGTTTGGGATCGTTTACCACATCTTTAATTGTGACTTTCTTCGAAAAAAACAAGCCTAAATTATCCTATTCATTACCTATAATCATAGAAATAAGCCTTCTTTTGTGGTGCTTTACTATCAATAACTTACCTGATCAACAGTACAAGCAAACTTTAATCCTTTTATTTGCTATGGGTGTTCAAAATGGAATTGTATCGGTGGTAAGCGGAAAAGTTGTACGTACAACCCACTTAACCGGAATGGTAACAGACATAGGAATTGGTTTAGGCAGGCTGGTCTTAAAGAAAGGTAATTTAGTCTTTATTAAGCGCTCACTAATCATAAACCTTTCTGTTGTTATAATGTTTATTTCTGGAGGATTGTTAAGCGCTTTGCTCACCCTTAAAATCAAGCAAGACGTACTATTAATTCCTATACTCCTATTGATTTCAATTTTGGTTTATGATTTAAAAACTATCTCTTCGGGACTTAAAAAGATGAAGGAATTAAAAGAAAAGCTGCAGCTGTAGTTTTGTTTTAGACTATAATTTATACTATTTTGCTTTACTTTATCTAAAATAGATGAATATTTCTGTAACTTTACTTATTCATTAAACGATTAGCTATGAGAGTTTTATTGTTTTTATTATTTCCGATTCTGGTTTGGACTCAGGATAAACCTCAAAAGATAGAGTCCGTTTTTAAGGATTTCACTATTGAAATAGATAATAATTTATTTTCGTACCAACAGGATTTGAATATTCTTAATACTGATATTTCAGAAGAAGATTTACAACTTAACAAGGAGTTTTATTATCAAAAATCCACCTATAATCCTTTTAATTACAAATTCGAACAAAAACCTTTACACAGCAACTTTTTGTTTTATAACAATTATGAATATCAAATGATGGGAGGCTTTCAAGGTCTTTTTTACACCAGTCTGATTGGGGGTTTAATCGAAAATATTTTCGGAGAACTCACTTTTAAGCTCTAAACCAAAGAATACGCTTCTTCGACCTCTTCAAACAATTTAAAAAGTTGTTCAGCACTATCCTCAGTCACCATTCGCTGTCTATATTGTTTAAAATCGGGGATACCTTTGAAATAATTAGCATAATGTCTTCGCATTTCGACAATCCCTACCCGTTCTCCTTTCCATTCCATAGACCATGTCAAATGATTTCGAACCGCATCTACCCTATCTGAAATAGTTGGATCCGGAAGTTTTTCTCCCGTTTTGAAGTAGTGTTTTATCTCATTAAAAATCCACGGATAACCAATAGCAGCGCGTCCAATCATCATTCCGTCAAGTCCAAATTTATTTTTGTATTCCAATGCTTTTTCTGGACTATCAATATCTCCGTTACCAAAAACAGGCATAGTAATCCTTGGGTTGTTCTTGATCCGTTCGATATGAGTCCAATCAGAATGTCCTTTATACATTTGAGCTCTTGTTCTTGCATGAATCGTCAAAGCTTGAACTCCCGCATCTTGTAATCGCTCTGCTACTTCATCAATATTTATAGAAGATTCATCCCAGCCCAAACGAGTTTTGACCGTAACTGGAAGATGCGTAGTTTTTATGACTGCTTTGGTCAAGCGCATCATTAAATCTACATCTTTTAAAACTCCCGCTCCCGCCCCTTTACAAACCACTTTTTTGACTGGACAACCGAAATTAATATCTACTAAATCCGGTTGAACCGTTTCTACGATTTTGGCTGACATAGCCATTGCCTCCTCGTCTCCACCAAAGATTTGAATTCCTACTGGACGTTCGTAATCAAAAATATCCAATTTCTGACGGCTTTTTATAGCGTCACGAATCAATCCTTCAGAAGAAATAAATTCGGAATACATCAAATCGGCACCATGCATTTTACACAACCTTCTGAAAGGAGGATCACTCACATCTTCCATCGGCGCAAGCAAAAGTGGATGTTCAGGCAATATGATATTTCCTATTTTGGGCATTTCTATAAATTTTTGCAAAGGTAGGAATAAATCAGTTATATCTGATGTTGTTTGATTTTGAAGGATTTTCCTTTTCTATATAACGTACAAAATATACTACTTGTGAAGAAAGAGTTGCTCGTCTTGTAATCCAATAGTTTATTTATGAATAAAAGAATATACTAATAGGATAGAGTTATTATTTCTCCTCTCTTTTTTAGAAACACAATGTTTTCAGGCACTTCTTCTGGTAACTTTTGGAAAGGGTATAAGTGATATATCCCAAACATTTGTGTGTTAATGGTTGTTTTTTCATTTTGTGCATTCATAAACAACCACGGATTCATAAAAGCCCAATCAATATCTTGGAGTTTACTCACTTCTTCTAAATCTCCTGTATCTCCAGAAATGTATATTTTTTTGCCATGCCATATAATTATATAAGAGTAATGCGTGAAGGTAAATTGGTGAGAAGTTTTAATTGCCTGTATTGAAAATTCGTTTTCGACATTATTCAATTCTTGGAGTTTGTCTATATTCCAGTTACCATAAGCTTTTGCTCCGAATTGTTTTTTTATTTTTTTGACTAATTTCTTCGAATAATGATCCGCATGACGGTGAGTAAACAGAAGTATCGGGTTTTCTTGCATATTATTTAATTCTACCTCATCATATTCCATATACTTATAAGCTCCCGACTTGTACGGAAAATCCACGTACAGATTTAAACTACCGTCTGTCAAATACAATCCACAATTACCTATAAATTTAATTTTTATTTCATTTGACTGACTAAAAACAACATTTACAGAAAATAAAAAAGCAATAATTAATAACAGTTTTTGAGTAGATGTATTCATATTTAATTTTTGTAAGATATTATTTTATCAACCAAAAGGAGTAATGATGATTTCTCCAAACTTCCAATTTGTTACAATTCCAACCGTGACAAGAAGCAGAAGAAAGACTTCGATTAATAGCAATATAAAAAATAATAAGGTTCTATAAGCTATCCCAAGTTTTGTATAATCGTTCCGAAAAGCATTTATATAGCCATACCCAATATACAACAAGACAATTACAGTTGTACCTATGCTTATTGTTCCTTTTAAGATATCACTATATTCAACCACAAGATTAAAATAAAAGAGAATATTCGCAAACAAAGTCCAGAGCAAAATCCCTAATAATACCATTCCAGCAATGATAAAATGCTCACTCAAATTTAATTTTTTCCTTCTAAATAACACAAAGCTATTCAAGGCTGCTAGTGGGACAAACAGTAGAATTATCAATTTGCTTTTTTGAGTTAATATTTCATCCATTTTTCTGCTAGCCTCATTGAGGCTAGAAATATCTTTAGTAGACACTCTTCCTTGGCTGATTAGTATTTCTTCATAAAAGTGCCTTAAGAATAAAGTTAAACCAATTACTATCAGAATCAATAAAAACACATTATAATAGCTTATCCGCTTACCAGCAATATAGTCTAAAGCTGCTTTTCCTGGACGTATTAAAGCTTGTTTTGCCGTAAACAATATGCCTTTTTCGATATGAAATGTACCGTGAAGTACATCATGAAGAATAAAATTTTTAAACGAAATACGATGTGTATCGGTTTTCTGACCACATCCCGAACAATATTTATCGGACACTACTTTTCCACAATTAAGACAAGTATTATTATTCATTTTTGGTATTATAGTAAAATTAAATTCTTTGCTGGCGTCAAATCTACAAAACTCTCTCAGTTTTTAATACTTCTAGAAAATATAAAAGCCGCTGTGTAATTGCACAGCGGCTTTTATATTATTTAAAATACGACAAATCGTGATTGTTTTCAATCTTTAAAAGTGTTTCGTAAATAAGTTTAATTACATTCTCTACATCATCGCGATGTACCATTTCGACAGTCGTGTGCATATAGCGAAGTGGAAGTGAGATTAGTGCAGAAGCCACTCCTCCGTTACTATATGCGAAAGCATCAGTATCTGTACCAGTTACTCTTGATGAAGCCAAACGTTGAAACGGAATTTTCTTTTCTTCTGCTGTGTTTAAAATGAGCTCTCTTAAATTATTCTGAACAGCAGGTGCGTATGTAATTACAGGACCTTTCCCTATTTGAGTATCTCCTTCAATCTTTTTATCAATCATCGGAGTAGTCGAGTCGTGGCATACATCGGTTACGATAGCTAGATTTGGCTTAATGGTTTTAGTAATCATCTCTGCTCCTCTGAGCCCTACTTCTTCCTGAACTGAATTGGTAATATACAACCCAAAAGGAAGTGTTTTTTTATTCTCTTTTAGTAATCGAGCAACTTCTGCTATCATAAACCCTCCCATCCGATTGTCCAGTGCTCTACAAACAAATTTATTTTCGTTTAAAACGATAAATTCATCCGGATAGGTAATCACACAACCTACATGCACGCCTAGTTTCTCTACTTCTTCTTTAGACGAACATCCTAAATCAATAAAAATATTCTCAATCTTTGGAGTCTCTTCTTTGCCTCTGTTTCGGGTATGAATGGCTGGCCAGCCGAACACTCCTTTTACGATTCCGTTTTTAGTATGAATATTCACTCTTTTTGAAGGAGCTATTTGATGATCTGATCCTCCATTTCTAATTACGTAAATAAGTCCTTCGTTAGTAATATAATTAACATACCACGAAATTTCGTCAGAGTGACCTTCAATAACCACTTTATATTTTGCATCAGGATTAATTACACCTACTGCTGTCCCGTACGTGTCTGTGATAAACTCATCTACATAAGGCTTGAGATAATCCATCCATATTTTTTGCCCTTCAGACTCATAACCAGTTGGAGATGCGTTATTTAAATATTTTTCTAAGAAATCTAAAGACGACTTTTTAAGAATTGACTTTGGCATAGTTATAGCATTTTTTAAATTTTCACTAAAATATAAATTGTTTTCGAGAGTTATAAGTATTTTTGGTAAATATTAGTATTAGGTATGAAAGAGTTTTGGACTATCGTTTTGTTTTTATTCTTGGCTTTGGAAATAAAGGCACAACCTGCTGTGGAAAAAGATTCAACTGAAGCTATTTATAAAGAAGTAATATTAGAAGATATTTATATTACGAATGTTGCTCTTTCACCCGAAGAAATTGAAGCGCGGAAACAGTTTTTAATTCTAAAAAGACGGGTATACAGAACTTATCCTTACGCAAGGATTGCTTCGGAGCGACTTGAAATTCTCAACAACAACTTAGCCAAGTTAAAGTCAAAAAAAGAAAAGAAAAGATTTCTGAAAATCACCGAAGACTATATGGAAAATGAATTCGAAGCTAAGTTAAAAAACCTTTCTCGAAAAGACGGACAGATTCTAGTAAAGCTAATTCATCGACAAACAGGACAAACTACGCATGATTTGGTCAAAGACTTGAAAAGTGGATGGAGTGCTTATTGGTACGGAAAAGCGGCTAAATTATATACTATTAACCTAAAAACCACCTACCAGCCTTATACTGTAAAAGAAGATTTTTGGATTGAAGATATTCTGCTCGAAGGATTTGAAAACAGAACCCTTATCGAACAACCTCCTAAACAAAAAATTGATTACGTAAAGCTTAAAAATACCTGGAAAAAAGAATGGGTCACAGACTAAGATAGATGTGTCTGCTTAAGCTTATTGGCTATTACCTCGCAAACCTCATCCAACATTCTATAAACATTCTCAAAACCGTCTTCCATACCATAATACGGATCAGGGACATCTATATTTTCATTTTCAAAAAGCTCATTCATTATTAGTTTGACTTTGCTTTGCGCCAGCGAGGTTGGAGCTAAGTTTATTACGTTTTTGTAATTACTGCTATCCATTACATAGATATAGTCGAAGGTGTCAAAATCTTGCGCTAAAATTGTCTTGCTCTTTGTTTAGAAATATCAATCCCGTATTTTGTTGCAATCTGTACAGAGCGCTTATCGGGTTGTTGTCCAGAATGCCAAGCTCCTGTACCTGCGGAGTCTATAAAAAAATAAGAACGATTGAGTTTAGACTGTAAAATCCCTTCTGCTAAAGGACTTCTACAAATATTCCCCAAGCAGACCATCAATATTCTTATTTTCATTAGGTCGAAAGCTTTTTGTTGATGTCTTCAACAAACTTTTTAAACTGTTTATCGGTTTCAACTAAATTATCTACTGTCTTACAAGCGTGAAGAACAGTAGCATGGTCTCTGTCACCGATTTGAGAACCTATATTTTGTAAAGAAGACTTGGTGTATTTTTTAGCAAAGAACATAGCCAACTGACGAGCCTGAACTATATGGCGCTTTCTAGTTTTTGATTGTAGCGTTTCAACATCAAGCTGAAAATAATCTGAAACTACTTTCTGGATGTAGTCAATAGATATTTCTCTCTTGACATTTTTAACGAATTTTTCAACAACTTGTTTTGCCAATTCAAGCGTAACCTCTTTTTTATTAAAAGAAGATTGAGCTATAAGCGAAATAATGGCTCCTTCAAGTTCTCTAACATTTGATTTAATGTTACGAGCTACATATTCCACGATTTCGTCCGACATTTCAACACCATCGCGATACAAGATGTTTTTCAGAATCGAAAAGCGAGTTTCGTAATCAGGCTGTTGTAATTCCGCTGATAAGCCCCATTTAAAACGAGAGAGTAAACGCTGTTCTATATCTTGCATATCAACAGGTGCTTTGTCTGAAGTCAGAATTACCTGCTTTCCGTTTTGGTGCAAATGATTAAAGATATGAAAAAACACATCTTGTGTTCCTGATTTTCCAGAAAAGAATTGGACATCATCAATAATCAATACATCTATTAGCTGATAGAAATGAATAAAATCATTTCGAGTATTTTTACGAACTGAATCTACAAATTGCTGCGTGAAAACCTCAGCTGAAATATACAGAACCGTTTTTTCAGGGTACTTTTCTTTGATTTCTACTCCGATGGCGTGAGCAAGGTGAGTTTTACCTAAACCAACCCCTCCGAAGATTAAAAGTGGATTAAATGAAGTTCCTCCTGGCTTATTAGCTACTGCCATCCCCGCCGAGCGAGCCAATCGGTTTGAATCTCCTTCCAAAAAACTTTCAAAATTATAACTTGAATTGAGTTGTGACTCAATCTTTATATTTCTGATTCCAGGAATAACAAATGGATTTTTAAGTTCCGGATCTTTGTTCTGTACCGGAAAATCTACTTCTTGTGGTTTTACAGATGACCTATCAGAACTAGGTAACTGTTCAGTAAAAGGCTGTCTTTTACCAACAGTATTCTCCATGTTTATTTTGTAAAGTAATTTTGCTCCTTCTCCAAGTTCTTTAGTTAAAGAAAGTTTCAGTAATTTCACATAATGCTCTTCAAGCCACTCATAAAAAAACTTACTTGGAACTTGAATATGAAGAACATTTCCTGAAAGCTCAATTGCTTTAATCGGCTCGAACCAAGTTTTATAGGCTTGCTCCTGAATATTATCTTTTATGAAAGACAGACAATTTCCCCATACCGATTGAGCAGTTTTGTTCATATTACTAATTAAATTAACTTTGTTGGTGATTCTGAATTCATTCAAATTGAGGGACTAAACAGAATTTCAATCGCCAGAATTTGAGATAGCAAATATGTAAATAAAAATCCTTAAAAAAAAATTAAAAGCCCCTTGATTTATTAAAAATAATTATTATAGATAAGAACTAAATTATTTTCTGCTAATCTACTAAAAAAATATGAAAGAACACCTACATACTACAAGAATTCGCTATGCAGAAACCGACCAAATGGGAGTAGTTTATCACGGAAATTATGCCGTTTTTTTTGAAATGGGGAGAGTGGAATGGCTAAGAAACATAGGGGTTTCGTACAAATGGATGGAAGAAAACGGAATTATGCTTCCTGTTGTTTCACTCACGATGAATTATAAAAAACCAGCCAAATATGATGACCTTCTGACCATAAAAACTATCTTCAAAAAACAGACTTCTGTACGGATTGAATTTGACTACGAAATCCACAACCAAGAAGGTGAGTTATTAACAACTGGTTATTCAATGTTAGTATTTGTGAACATGAAAACAGGTCGTCCGACGACTCCTCCCGACTATCTAATTGAGAAGTTGAAAGATTTGTAAAAAGAACTAAATCAGAAAAATATTCGAGTAAAAAAACATATAAAGTCTAAACAAAACGGTATTTTTAGCTTTCTAAAAACTTATCAAATCTAAATTCCGACGACTTTAGCAAAGGAAGAAACACCAAAGCACTTTTAAGGACACACTTATTCTTCTTCTAAAGTGTTACTTTTAGAATAATTCCGCCATTTTTCAATAACCTGTTGCATATCTTCAGGAATCTCTGTGTCAAAGCGCATAAAATCTTTGGTAACAGGATGTTCAAAACCGAGAGTTTTTGCGTGTAATGCTTGTCGTGGTAACGCTTTAAAACAGTTTTCAATAAATTGTTTGTATTTTGTGAAAGTAGTTCCTTTTAGAATTTGATTTCCACCATAGCGTTCGTCATTAAAAAGAGTATGACCAATATACTTCATACTACATCTTATCTGATGAGTACGTCCAGTTTCAAGTCTACAAGAAATAAGCGTAACATAATTAAATCTTTCCAATACTTTATAGTGTGTTACTGACCATTTCCCCATCCTTTCATCCTCATAAACAGCCATTTGCATGCGATCTTTAAGATGACGCCCTATATATCCTGTTATGGTTCCTTCGTCTTCTTCTATATTCCCCCAGACAAGGGCTATATATTCTCTTTCTGAGGTTTTCTCTTCAAATTGCTTAGCCAGATAAAACATAGCCTCTTCGGTTTTGGCCACAACCAAAAGTCCTGTTGTATCTTTATCAATCCTGTGGACAAGACCAGGTCTTTCACTTGAATTCATCGGTAAATTATCAAAGTGATAAGCAAGAGCATTGACAAGTGTACCTGAATAATTCCCGTGCCCTGGATGCACCACTAAATTAGCAGGTTTATTAATGACCAAAAGCACATCATCTTCATAAACAATATCCAACGGGATGTTTTCTGGAATAATCTTATACTCGTACTTAGGTTTGTCAAAAACAACTCTAATTATATCCTTTGGCTTTACTTTATAGTTTGATTTGACTGCTACATCATTTACCAAAATATTTCCGCTATCAGCTGCTTTTTGAATCTTATTTCGGGTAGAATTCTGAACCAACCCCATCAAGTATTTATCAATACGCAACAGTGATTGTCCTGGGCTTACCTCAAAGCGATAATACTCAAAGAGTTCGTCTTCAAATTCGTTATTTTCTTCGTTATTTGTATTCATTTGTTAGTTGGTTTCAACCGCTTCTCCTGCCTGAAAAAAACCTTTCCCATCTCCTAAAACAAAGTCGATTTTAGAAGTTCTCATTACTTTGTCTCCAGGTTTAAGCGTCTTCCCTTTATGTTGTAATTCTAACACAACATCTTCGGCAAAATGAGGTTTATAAGTCACTTTTCCTTCTTCCAGTCCAAGAGCCATAAGTGTCGGAAGCACCTGTCTATAAGTTAGTTCTTTAAGATTTGGAATCTGAACCATCTCATAAGTAGCTGCATTAAGCTTAAAGTAAATTTTCCGCCCACTTTTAACTTTCGAATTAGCGGAAGGATCTTGTTCTACAATAGAATTCGGAGGGAATTCTCTGTTAAAACTCAAAGTGTCATTAATTTGGTAAGTAAGATTAAGAGCTTCTAGCTTTTCTTTTGCTTGAACAACAGTAAGTTTAGTCAAATCAGGAACTTCGATTTCTTCGCCATGATTCGTTGTGACATCCAGCCATTTTATTAACACAAAACACAAAATTAACACAACGATTAAAGCAGCAATAATTTGCTTTAAAAATGATTTACTTTTTAAGAACGCTATTAAACTCACTTTTTTTTGATTTATGGTTCAGTCTACAAATATAGAAAATAATTAGCACAGCTCTTGCCGAAATACTTATTTCTAATCAATAGAATAGTAACACAAAAAAGAAAGTCCTCTATAGTAGAGGACTTTTTCTTCTTATCTAAATATTTATTTATTCTGATTTTTTGTCTTCTCTAGGAGGACGAGGCATAAGTGCCTTTTTAGAAACTTTAGCTTTTTTGGTTTTCGGATCAATTCCTAAATATTTCACATCAAAAACATCTCCCATTTTTACTACATCAGAAACATTTTCTACGCGCTTCCAATCTAATTCTGACACATGAAGAAGTGTTTCTTTTCCAGGAACAAATTCTACAACCGCACCAAAATCGAGCATTTTAACCACTTTTACTGTATAAGTTTCTCCTTCAACTGGAGCAAAAATAGTGTTTTGAATAGAAGCAATTGCTTTATCCATTCCTTCAGGAGATACACCAAGGATTTCGATAATTCCTAAATCTCCTTCTTCATTAATCACTACTGTAGTTCCAGTTTCTGCCTGAAGAGCTTGAATATTCTTACCTCCAGGACCAATAACTGCTCCTATAAAATCTTTAGGAATACTCATTTTAATAATTTTAGGAGCATTTTTCTTAACTGTTGCATTTGGTTTAGCAATAGTTTCGGTAAGTTTTCCTAAAATATGCAAACGCCCTTCTCTTGCTTGTTCAAGAGCTTGCTCCATAATATCATAACGAAGACCATCTATTTTAATATCCATCTGACATGCAGTGATACCATCAGCTGTTCCAGTTACTTTAAAGTCCATATCTCCTAAGTGATCTTCATCTCCTAAGATATCTGATAACACAGCAAAGCGATTACCGTCAGTAATTAGCCCCATCGCAATTCCAGAAACTGGTTTTTTAATCTGTATTCCTGCATCCATCAGAGCAAGAGTTCCTGCACACACAGTAGCCATTGAAGATGAACCGTTTGATTCTAACACTTCTGAGACAATTCTGATTGTGTATGGATTCTCGGCAGGAATCATGTTTTTCAAAGCTCTTTGAGCTAGGTTTCCGTGACCTACCTCTCTACGAGAAGTTCCTCTTAAAGGCCTTGCTTCACCCGTTGAAAATGGAGGAAAATTATAATGCAAATAGAATCTTTCTTCTCCTTGGTCGCTCGGCAGATCAATTACGTTAGCCTCACGAGAAGTTCCTAGAGTTACGGTGGCTAACGCTTGCGTTTCTCCTCTTGTAAAGATAGCAGAACCGTGAGTAGAGGGCAAATAATCTACTTCACACCAAATTGGTCTAATTTCAGTAGTCTTTCTTCCATCTAAACGAATTCCTTTTTCTAAGATTACGTTTCTTACGGCTTCTTTTTGAACATCATGAAAATATTTTCCTACTAAATCACCATTTTCAGTTAATTCTTCTTCAGAAAATAACGATTCCACTTCCTCTTCTAAAAGAGCAAATTTTTCACTTCTTTCATGTTTAGCACTAGCTTCTGAGGCAATAGCAAATGCCTTGTCATAAGCAGCACTATACACTTTAGACTTTATACTTTCGTCGGCTTTTTCAGGCTCGTACTCTCTGTAAGTAAGCCCTAGCGAAGCTCTCATTCTTTCTTGAGCTTCAATTTGAGCAATAATAGCTTTGTGAGCAAATTTAATTGCCTCTACCATTTCTTTTTCAGAGATTTCCTTCATTTCTCCTTCAACCATAGCTACTGAATCTTTAGAAGCTCCAATCATCATATCAATGTCTGATTCTTCTAATTGTGCTCTAGTTGGGTTGATTACAAACTCCCCATTTACTCTACCTACTCTTACTTCAGAAATATAGTTATAAAAAGGAATATCCGAAACAGCTAAAGCTGCTGATGCTGCGAGCCCTGCCAAAGCTTCAGGCATTACATTCTCATCAAAAGACATAAGCTGAATCATTACCTGAACTTCACAATGATAATCGTCAGGAAAAAGTGGGCGTAGCACTCTATCCACTAATCTCATTGTTAAAACCTCTTGGTCGCTCGGACGAGCTTCTCTTTTAAAGAATCCTCCAGGAAAGCGTCCCGCAGCCGCAAATTTCTCACGGTAATCAACCGTAAGGGGCAAGAAATCCACCCCTGGATTTGCGGTTTTGTTAGCTACAGCAGTCGCTAATAGCATACAATCCCCCATTCGTACAACTACCGAACCATCCGCTTGCTTTGCAAGTTTTCCGGTCTCGATAGTTATAGTACGACCGTCTTCTAATTTGATAATTTCTTGGGTTACATTTGGAACCATAAAATCATTTTTATTTCAGTTAAACTTTTAGGTTGCGTTGTGTTGTTGTAGTTGTTTGAACCCAATGAAAAACCAAACTTTTTAGTCTCTTCCGAAGCTTTTTCAGAAGATATTTTGTAAACAAAAAGGGGCACAAAGCCCCCTATTGATTATTTTCTGATACCTAATTCCTTAATTATCTCACGATATCTATTGATATCTTTATCTTTTAAATAATCTAAAAGACTTCTTCTTTTACCTACTAGTTTCACGAGTGAACGTTCTGTATTAAAATCTTTACGATTTCTTTTCAAGTGCTCAGTAAGGTGGTTAATTCTAAATGTGAATAACGCGATTTGCCCTTCTGCTGATCCTGTGTTTGCAGCTGCTCCTCCGTGTTTAGCGAAAATATCAGCTTTTACTTCTTTAGTTAAATACATTCCAATATTATTTTAATAATTTTTATGTAGTATTTAGGTCTTTCCTAAATATGGGTGCAAATGTATGTTTATTTTTTGAATCTACAAACAAGAAATTAAGATTCCTTGTTTTTATCTGTTTAAAAATCAAAAAAATCCGTTCTATTTTTAAAAATAGAACGGATTTAATTTTAGTTATTATTTAGCTCGTCTTATTCTTCAGGTCCTCCACTAACAATAAGAAACTCCGATCTTCTGTTAGTAGCATCCTCTTCATCTGTACAGTTTTCTCCACAATCTACCTTAAGCTCGCGCTTACCAAATCCTTTACCAGAGATTCTGTCTTTATCGATTCCTTTAGAAATTACGTATTCAACAGTTGATTTAGCACGTCTTTCTGAAAGCCTATCGTTGTAAGAAAGACTTCCTTTACGGTCAGTATGCGATTTTACAAAAATCACCATATCTGGATATTCATTCATCACTCTTACTAATTTATCAAGTTCTTGTGCTCCTTGTTCAGTAATATCGCTCTTATCGAAATCAAAATGAATAGGGTTTAACTCTACACGAACTTTAGGAACAATAATTACTTCAGGAGTAAGCAGGATTTCTGTTGTGGTTTTTCCTCCTTTAGAAGCCGCTAAAATAGCTGTATTTGGCTCATATCCTGTTTTGCTTGCCTGTAAGCTATACTCTTTATTACACTCCGTATGGAAAGAGGTTTGTCCTTGATTATCAGTCATTTCTGTTTGTAAGGTCTTTTTAGAAGAATCTACAAAAGATACACTTGCTTCGCTTAGTACTTTACCAGTTACAGCATCTTTTACGATAACCAACGCCTCTCTTCCACAAATAGGATGAACATAGTATATGTTATCGCTTCCGCTTCTGTTAGAAGAAACAAAACCTATTTCTTTTGCTTGATTAAACGTAAAAGCAAAATCGTCTTTTTCGGTATTTACTGGTTTTCCTAAGTTAACAGCTTCAGCCGCTCCCGCTTCTAATTTAAACACATCTAAACCTCCAAAACCTAATCTTCCGTTAGAAGCAAAATAAAGTGTTCCGTCTTCAGCAATAAAAGGAAAACTTTCTCTTCCTGCTGTATTTACTTTAGAACCTAAGTTTTCAGGCTTACCGTAAGTACCGTTAGAGTTAACAGTTACTTTCCAAATATCATTTTCTCCAAAACCACCTGGCATATCTGATGCAAAATAAAGCGTCTTTCCGTCTTTACTTAAACTTGGGTTTCCTACGTTATATTCTGTACTGTTAAACGGAAGTGCTTTGATGTTTTTCCATTTTCCGTCTTTTTTCTCAGCTCTATAGATTCCTACTTTACCAATTCTTGCATTAGCTCCTTTATCTTTAGCAACAGACCCTTCAGAACGACCATCGCGAGAAAAGAAAACAACATTTCCATCTTGGCTTATCGCTACAGGTCCATCATGAAATTTTGTATTTAAATCTCCAACCGATGTAGGCTCAGACAAAGTTCCGTCTGGAGAATAAACAGACTGAAAAATATCTAGATAAGTAGTCCCTGTACCTCTTTTATCGTTTTTACCACTACGTGTACTAGCGAAGTGCACAATATTATCTGCACCAAGTACAGCACCAAAATCACTGCTTTCAGGCTTGTTTATTTTAGTTTCTGTTACATCATACAATTTAGGTAGAGACTGTAGACTTTGAACATAATTTGGATTTGCTTTATAAGCAATTGCTCTTGGGTCTGTCGGGGCAAGACTTGCAAATTTATCCAACTGCTTGTTTGCCTCAGCATATTTACCTTGTGTTTTTAACACTTGGGCATAATTAAAATAAGTCTGTGCACTTTGTTCTCCTTTTACAGCTTGAGCATAATATTGCGATGCTTTATCAGTATTATTAAGATAATAATGACTTTCCGCTAATTGTTTATAAACATAAGTATTCGCTTTTTTATCTTTTACTAACTCTTCATACTCTTTAACTGCTGAAGAATACTGATAGCTACTAAAAAACTTATCTGCTTTTTCTGTGTCTTTATTTTGAGCAAAACCGCTCAAGGCAATCATTAATCCTAATGTAATATATAGTTTTTTCATCTCTTTTTATACTTTTCAGGTTAGAAATATCTCGGAGAAACCGATACTTTTTTCGGGAAATTCAAATCGAACAACATCATAAACTCGTGTGAAGCAGGAGTCACGAAGTTCAAATCAGAAACAATATGATCATATGCGTAACCAATTCTTATATTAGGAGTCACAGCAAAATTTACCATACCTCCGAATGAATCTTCTAGGCGATAAGTCCCTCCAATTTCAAATTTTTCCCAGAATAAAAAGTTAGCTGAAACATCAAGCGAAGTAGGAGCTTCAAAAGCTGACTTTAACATAAATGATGGCTTAAACTTTGTGTTTTGGGTTAGCTGAAACACATAACCTCCTGTTAAGAAGTAATGTTGAGTTTCGCTACCGAATTGACGCTCATCTCCGTTATCTGTAATATCTAAATGTTTTGCCTTAAGCATATTCGGAACCGAAAGAGCTAAATAATAGTTTTGTGTATAATAGAACAATCCTGCTCCTGCATTCAAATATGTATTATTTATATTTTCTCTAAAAGCAGGGTCGTTTGGTTGAGGAATATATCCTGGAGCAGTGATATCAGAATACAATCCCACTTTATGAAAAGTAGCTCCAGCTTTTACTCCAAAAGCTAAACGGTGCTCTCCTCCTAAATTTAAAGTGTAAGAAAAGTCAGCATAGACGTTATTTTCTTCTACCGGTCCTATTTTATCGGTAATGGCGGATAGTCCTAATCCTACATTTTTACCAATAGGGCTATGGATAGACAATGTTCCTGTCTGAGGAGCATCTTCAATATCAACCCATTGCATACGGTACAACAAACCTACTGCCAGATTCTCTTTAGAACCTGCGTAAGCTGGATTCATAACATTCATATTATACATGTACTGTGTATAATGTGGGTCTTGCTGTGCCTCTGCCTTACCAACAAACAAAAAGGCTAACGAGATTGTAAATAATAGTTTTTTCATATTTTAAATTGTGTTTATTATAAAGCTTGCAATTTGTTAAAAGCCACAAACTCCTCTTTGGTTATTAGCAATTTCTTATAAGATACAATTAAAGCGCTTATAATCAGAGCTATTCGTTAATAATAAAGTTTTTGTCATAAAAAAAATATATTGAAATAATTTTGTCAGACCTCAAAATTAAGTTTTTTTTCTAATTTACCATCTTATTTATGTTAAAAAACATTAAAAAAATAATTTTAACATTTTAACATTATGTCTTCTGTGGTTTTTTGCGCGCTGCAGGAAATAAAACATTATTAAGAATCAATCTATAACCTGGAGAATTAGGATGTAAATCCAACACTGTAGGAGCATCCCCTACCCTATGCTGGTAGTCTTCTGGATCGTGGCCCCCATAAAATGTAAACATTCCTTTCCCTTTAGTCCCATGTATATAACGTCCTTCTTCATTAAGTTTCATTTGCCCCAAAATCAAAATATTTGATTTAATTGTTTCTTTTGCAAATGCTGTTGTCTGTCCAAAAAAACCTTTAATAAGTCGCGTGTGATTTTGGCAAAGCATAGTCGGAATCGGGTCCCATTTAGCAGAAAAATCCATCAATGTAAAATAATCAACCTCCATAGGGATCGATTTTATTCGGTCTTGCGTAGTATCAATATCCGAGAATTCGTAAATATTCGGATTTCTTTCTAAAACATAATCTTTAAAGGCGAATGTCCTGGAATAATCAATTTTTGATTGATAGTCTAAATCACTGGCATCTCCGTCAAACATAGGTTCACAAATATCTACATCTTCGGCCGAAAGAGCAATATCAAAGCTATCAGTAGCCGAGCACATAGCAAACATAAAACCACCTCCAATTACATAATCACGAATTTTTTTAGCCACCTCTAACTTCAAATCCGATACTTTTTGGTAGCCTAATTTAGTTGCCATGGCTTCAGCTTCTTTTTTCTGTTGAATATACCAAGGTGCATTGCGGTAAGCTCCGAAGAACTTGCCATATTGACCTGTAAAATCTTCATGATGCAAATGAAGCCATTCATAAACCAACAAGGCATCGTTTAATATTTCCTCATCATAAATCTGGTCAAACGGAATTTCGGCATAAGTCAAAACAAGAGTAACGGCATCATCCCACGGATTTTTCCCTTTCGGAGTATAAACAGCAATTTTAGGAGCCTTTTCTAAAATGACCGTTTCCATATTCAAAGAAGGACTGCTAATTTCTGACAAAATCGAAGAAGCCTGAGCATCCGAAATCGGCTCAAAACTCACTCCTCTGATATGGCATTCTTTTCTTATCCTTTCAGTATCTGGAAGCAAAAAAGCCCCTCCCCTATAATTGAGAAGCCAACTTACTTTATAGTCTTGCTCTAAAACCCAATAGGTAATACCATATGCTTTAAGGTGATTTTTTTGCGAATCGGCATCCATAGGCACCAAAACAAACGATGCGTGAGATTGCACCGAAAAGAAAATAAAAAAAACTGTCCAAAATATCGCCTGGGAAACTTTCATATTATTTGGATTCTAATTCATCAAAAATAATCGCTAAATATATCATAAACAATTTATTTTGTCAAATTCAAAACCAAAAATTAACACAGAAAAACTTTCTTTAGTTGGGTATCCTCTGTAAACTCACTACGTAACGAATTTATCAACAAGGTGTGAATAAGTTTGGCTTTTATTTTACGATTCTATTAACAATCTTTGTAGAGTCTTTTTTCAAGACAATATATTTCTACAACTATTTAACAATCAGAAACATGTCAATCACAGAGCCTATTTTACAAGAGAACAAAAACCGATTTGTAATCTTTCCTATCAAACACCATGACATTTGGGATTGGTATAAAAAAATGGAAGCTAGTTTTTGGACAGCAGAAGAAATTGACCTTCATCAAGACTTAAATGACTGGAACAATAAGCTTAATGAGGATGAAAAATATTTTATCAAACATATTTTAGCTTTTTTTGCTGCTTCAGACGGAATTGTCAATGAAAATCTTGCTGAAAACTTTGTAAATGAAGTACAATATCCTGAGGCCAAGTTTTTTTATGGCTTTCAGATTATGATGGAAAATATTCATAGCGAAACTTACTCTTTGTTAATTGACACCTATGTAAAAGATGAGGCAGAAAAAAATCAACTTTTCACAGCAATTGAAGTTTTTCCAGCTATCAAAAAGAAAGCTGATTGGGCTTTAAAATGGATAGAGTCTGATTCTTTTGCAGAACGCTTAATCGCTTTTGCAGCAGTTGAAGGAATATTCTTTTCAGGTGCTTTTTGTTCTATTTTCTGGCTTAAAAAACGTGGTCTTATGCCTGGGCTTACCTTCTCTAATGAATTAATCTCTAGAGACGAAGGCGTTCACTGTGATTTTGCAGTTCATTTACACAATCATCACCTTATAAACAAAGTCCCTAAAGAGAGAATACGTGAAATTATTGTTGACGCCTTAACTATCGAAAGAGAATTTATTACGGAATCACTTCCTGTAAGCTTAATCGGAATGAACTCAACTTTAATGACTCAATATCTAGAATTTGTAACTGATAGATTACTTGTTGAATTAGGTTGCGAAAGAGAATACAATGTATCGAACCCATTCGATTTTATGGATATGATTTCGCTTCAAGGAAAAACAAATTTCTTCGAAAAAAGAGTTTCAGAATACCAAAAAGCGGGAGTATTAAACAAGGATACTGATTCGCAAAAAATAAGTTTTGATGCTGATTTCTAAAAAGAATATTAAGATAACAATCTTAAACAAATATAAAACCAACCACTAACTAAATCTGAAGGCTTATGTATGTAGTAAAAAGAGACGGTCGAAAAGAACCCGTAATGTTCGACAAAATTACCGAACGAATTAAAATTTTATGTTACGGATTAAATGATTTGGTTGACCCTGTTAAGGTCGCAATGCGAGTTATTGAAGGATTATATGACGGGGTTTCTACATCGGAACTTGATAATTTGGCTGCTGAAACAGCTGCCTCAATGACTGTTATGCATCCTGACTATGCACAATTAGCGGCGAGGATTGCTATATCCAACCTTCATAAAAACACCACAAAATCCTTCTCGGAAACAATGATCGAAATGTATCATTACGTCAATCCGAGAACCAATCAAAAAGCCCCTCTACTCTCTGAAGAAGTATATAAAACAATTATAGACAATTCTGAAAGATTGGATTCTGCCATTATTTATAGCCGTGATTTCAATTATGATTATTTTGGATTTAAAACATTAGAACGCTCTTATTTATTGCGAATTAACGGAAAAATTGTAGAGCGCCCACAACATATGTTGATGCGTGTTTCGGTAGGAATTCATCCAGACAATATTGATGCAGCTATTGAAACCTATGAGCTGATGAGTAAAAAATTCTTTACTCATGCAACACCTACTTTATTTAATTCAGGAACTCCAAAACCTCAAATGTCTTCTTGTTTTTTGCTTACTATGCAAGATGATAGTATTGACGGAATTTATGATACCTTAAAGCAAACTGCAAAAATATCGCAATCTGCAGGCGGAATCGGACTTTCTATTCATAACGTAAGAGCAACAGGATCGTATATCAGAGGAACAAACGGAACCTCAAACGGAATTGTCCCTATGTTACGAGTATTCAATGATACTGCACGTTATGTAGACCAAGGAGGAGGAAAACGCAAAGGAAGTTTTGCCATTTATATTGAACCATGGCATGCTGATATTTTTGATTTCCTTGATTTAAGAAAAAATCACGGTAAAGAAGAAATGCGTGCCAGAGATTTATTCCTTGGGATGTGGATTCCGGATTTATTTATGAAGCGTGTAGAAGAAGACGGACAATGGACTTTAATGTGCCCGAACGAATGTCCTGGATTATTCGATACCTACGGAGATGAATTTGACAAATTATACATCGGATACGAACAAGCTGGAAAAGGACGTAAGACTATCAAAGCTCGTGAGGTTTGGGAAAAAATTCTAGAGTCACAAGTAGAGACTGGCACCCCTTATATTTTATATAAAGATGCTGCAAACAGAAAATCAAATCAAAAGAATTTAGGAACTATTCGTTCATCAAATCTTTGTACAGAAATTTTGGAGTACACTTCTCCAGATGAGATTGCGGTTTGTAATTTAGCCTCTCTATCACTACCAATGTTCGTAGAAAATGGACAGTTTAACCATAAATTATTATATGATGTTACCAAACGCGTAACACGCAACTTAAACAAAGTAATTGACAGAAATTATTACCCTGTTAAAGAGGCCGAAAACTCTAATATGCGTCACAGACCAGTAGGGTTGGGAGTACAAGGGTTAGCAGATACTTTTATAATGTTACGCCTTCCTTTTACAAGTGATGAGGCTAAAAAATTAAACCAAGAAATATTCGAAACGCTTTACTTTGCTGCTGTAACCGCTTCTATGGAGATGGCTAAAGAAGAAGGTCCTTATTCAACTTTTGCGGGCTCCCCTATTTCAAAAGGAGAATTTCAATATAATCTGTGGGGATTGAAAGATGAAGATTTAAGTGGACGTTGGGATTGGGCTTCGCTACGTAAAGAAGTTATAGAAAATGGAGTTAGAAACTCTCTTTTAGTAGCTCCAATGCCAACGGCCTCAACATCACAAATTCTTGGAAATAACGAAGCGTTCGAACCATATACCTCAAATATTTATACCCGTAGAGTATTATCAGGAGAGTTTATTGTGGTAAACAAACATTTATTGCACGATTTAGTTGAATTAGGAATTTGGAATGACAGTCTTAAACAAGAAATAATGCGTCATAACGGTTCTATCCAAAATATAGATGGCATCCCTCAAGATATTAAAGAATTATACAAAACTGTTTGGGAGATGAGTATGAAAGATATTATTGATATGTCGCGTCATAGAGGATACTTTATCGATCAATCTCAATCATTGAACTTATTCATGGAAAATGCCAATTTTGCAAAACTTACTTCAATGCATTTTTACGGATGGAAATCAGGTCTTAAAACAGGAATGTATTACTTAAGAACTAAAAGTGCAGTTGATGCAATCAAGTTTACTTTGAATAATGATAAAAAAGAAAATCCACAACCAGAATCAGTCGAAATTGAAGCCATAGATACCAATGACTTTAAAGCGATGCTTGAACGC
The DNA here is from genome assembly GCA_040392465.1 of Flavobacterium suncheonense. Lineage (GTDB taxonomy): Bacteria > Bacteroidota > Bacteroidia > Flavobacteriales > Flavobacteriaceae > Flavobacterium > Flavobacterium suncheonense_A. The sequence goes on along the minus strand of JBEBWA010000009.1, from coordinate 17,827 downwards.
TCAAAAATGGCATCTATACAAGGTGATGACTGTGAGATGTGCGGTTCATAAACTTTTAAACCCTTGATTTTAAATAGAGCCTGTCCATTTCTTTAATGAACAGGCTCTAATAAATTAAGCCCCCCCTACAAATCACTTTATATTTACTTGAGCCTCTAATAATTTAACTTTCAAAATATTACCACTGACAATTCCAATTATTGGATAGGTATCAAATGGCCAATTCTTATAAGTTTATCCGAAGAAGCTAATTGATTCGGATTAGTTCCAGGTTGATTTTGTGGAACCTCCATTTCTAATTTTTGATAAAACTGAACCCAATAATCATCAACTTGATGGGTTTCGGGATTCTTAAAATTCATAGCGATATGTTCAAAAATAGTATCTTCTCGAAAAGCTCTTTCGATAAAGTCAGAGCAATAGTAACTTTGTTCGTTTAAGACGTAACTCCAGTTATAAGGTTTTCCTAACATTGAATTTGCTTTTACAACGGCAGACTCAATCGAGTTTTGATAATCTTTCTGAAGCCTGTAAACTACCATATTTTGATGATTTTTTAGATTTTCTGTATAAAAGTCTTGAAGTGACTGCTTATTAGAACCCATTTTTGTCGAGGCGTGTAAAACAAAGATTCCGTTTGAAGTAATTTCAATTATCCCTACATGGTCAAAATTTTCGGTTTTCGATTTTTGAGTTACCCGATTGATAGCTCCCGACAAATTTTCTTGCTTGGCCACTACAAAAATTAAATCTCCATTCCGAAGCTTTTTATAAGTAATTCCGTTCTGTAAAGAGCAAGAAAAAAGAAATCCAACAAATAATAGTAGTGTAAGTATATTTTTCACCTTTGTTTTTTTACAAATTTAGCCAAAAGCACGTTCTATGAAAATGTTTATCTTTGAAAAAAGAATTTAATAAAAATGAATATTCCTCCTTATCTAAAAAAAGGCGATAGCATTGCCTTGGTTTGTACAGCACGAAAATTTAACCTAGAAGAAGCACGACCCGCTATAGAGCTACTCGAGAGCTGGGAGCTAAAGGTTAAATTAGGAAAAACCATTGGATTAGATAATTTTCAGCTGGGAGGTTCGGATAACGAAAGAGCAACCGATTTTCAGACCATGCTAGATGACGATTCGGTTCAGGGAATTTGGTGTGCTAGAGGAGGTTATGGAACAGTGCGAATTATTGATAAAATCAATTTTTCGAAGTTTATAAAAAATCCGAAATGGGTTTGTGGATTTAGCGATGTTACAGTTTTGCATGCGCATATTCACAATTTAGGAGTAGCTACCTTACATTCTATTATGCCTTTTTCGGTCCCAAAGGCAGAAGAAAGAGCCAAAGAATCGTTACGCAAAGTGCTTTTTGGCGAACAGATCACTTACGAAACTCTGAGTTCTTCTTATAATAAAAAAGGGAAAGCACAAGGTGTTTTGGTTGGAGGGAATCTTTCTATTCTGTACAGTTTATTGGGTTCAAAATCATCAATAAACACCGATAATAAAATTCTTTATATTGAAGATTTAGACGAGTATCTCTATCATATCGACAGAATGATGATGAACCTTAAACGGAATGGGTATTTTGACAAAGTCAAAGGAATAATTGTAGGAGGAATGACCGATATGCACGACAATCAGATTCCGTTTGGAAGGAATGCAAACGAAATTATTTTGGACATAACCCAAGAGTTTGAGATTCCTATTTGTTTTGATTTCCCTGCTGGGCATCTCTCCGATAACAGAGCATTAATTCTGGGACATGAAATTGACTTTGAGGTGTCTGAAAATTCAACCCTAGTGCGGTTTGTGAATTCAAAACCTCAAACTGTGTGAGGGATAGAAGCGACATCCTTTTTTGGAGTGAAACGGAATAAAAGATACAGCGGATAGCCCGACCTGAAAGGACACACCTTATAAAAAAAGAAATGGCAGAACATAACGAATTAGGAAAAATCGGAGAGGAGAAAGCGGTAGAATACCTGATTTCGAAGGGTTTTACGATTCTGAATAAAAACTGGAGATATCAAAAAGCGGAAATTGACATAATTGCTCAAAAAGAAAATTTACTTATCGCAGCAGAGGTCAAAACCCGAAGTTCGCTTGAATTTGGAAATCCTCAGGATTTTGTCAATCCAAAGAAAATCAGACTTTTGGTTCAGGCTTTTGATCAGTATATAGTATCCAAAGACCTTGATATAAATGCCCGTTTTGATATTATAGCAGTATTAGTTGAAGGGTCGGAATTTAGAATCGAACATTTAGAAGATGCTTTTTTGTATTTTTGACAAATGAAATTCACTTATCCGAAACACGAAAAGCTAAAAAGCCGCAAACAAATCGAAAAGCTGTTTACCGAAGGTAAATCCGTTGCCAAGTATCCTTTGCGATTGGTGTATTTAGAGCACGACAATGCAGATGCGCCGTTTCAGATAAGCGTATCGGTTTCAAAAAAGTATTTCAAAAAAGCCGTTGACAGAAATTATTTCAAGCGAATATTAAGAGAAACCTATCGCCTCAACCAATCCTTGCTCAAAGAGACGTTAAACAAACCTTATTCGTTTATGTTCTTATATCAATCTAAAGATCGCTTGACTTTCGAAGAAATTCATCAAAAAACAATTGAGCTGTTTGAGAAATTCCATCAAAACAGGGTGTCTAATATTGATAAATAATCGGCTCTTCCCAACCTACTATATTCAGAGGCACTTCGTTTTGTCCTTCAATCTGAAAAGGTACTAAATCAAAAGAAACTGTTTTTTCAAAATAAGCAGCGCAAAGCTCTTGTGATAAAAGTTCAAACTTCACCACTCGCTGTAAAGGCAAAGCATCCAAAAAAACGTCTTTACTAAATAGATTTTCCTCCCAAGTACTTCCATCGCAACCGCTCGATCCAAAAGTAATTTCTAAACAATGTTGATTTAGCACTATATCAATAAGGAGGTAATTATTAGTTTCAATTTCTTGAAATGGTTCTTCGTCTATCACCTGAGAAATTAAATCACAATCTGACACATATTCTATAGCGTTGTCATCATCTGAACAGGAAATAAGCATTATTCCTAGCAAAACAAAAGCAAAAATATTTTTCATAATAATTCGTTTTCATATAAGATGTATATTTGTAAAAACAGTTGCTTTACAAATTTAAATTTAATGAAAATTGCTCTTCTCCAAGTAGATTTGGTTTGGGAAAATATTGACGAAAATCTCAAGAACTTTGAAGCTAAAATAAACGATTTGGCTTCAGATACCGACTTGATTATACTTCCCGAAATGTTTTCAACTGGATTTACAATGCACCCTCACAAAGTTGCCGAATCCGAAAACGGCAAAACTGTTTCGTGGATGGTTCAGACAGCACTTCGAGTGCAAAAAGCACTTACAGGAAGTTTGGTTATTGAAGAGAACGGCAATTATTACAACCGATTGTTTTTTGTTTTCCCAGACGGAACTTATAAGAAATATGACAAAAGGCATCTATTTTCTTTGGCAGGTGAACATCATAACTACACAGCCGGAAAAGAAAAATTAATTGTAAAATACAAAGATTGGAACATTTGTCTTTTGGTTTGTTATGATTTGCGCTTCCCTGTTTTCTCCAGAAATGCCGAAGATTACGACTTGCTGATTTATGTGGCTAACTGGCCTACAAAACGCATTGAGGCTTGGGATATCTTACTAAAATCACGAGCAGTTGAAAATATGGTTTATACCATTGGAGTCAACCGAATGGGGATAGACAAAAATCAGAACGAATATTCTGGACATTCTCAAACAATTGATTACTTAGGCAAACACATCCTTGAGCCACAAACTTTAGAAGGGAATTTTTATGTTACCTTAGACAAAAAAGCTCAAAATGAAATTCGAGAAAAATTAGGTTTTTTGAACGATAGAGATAGTTTTACTTTTAATTATTGACGAGCAGGTATAAATAGTTGCATTTCTTCTCTATATAAAAACATTCCGACTATTGCTCCAACTATTGAAATAATTATTATAGCGGTTATTGCTATCCCGAAAAGCAATAGTAACCGTAATAAAACATCCTCAAAGCTTCTGTTGTGATAAAACCCTCTAAAAAACCAAAATGCGGCAATTGTCATTATCACAAAAGATAAAAAGGATTGCGCTAACATAAATATAGACGGATAATCTTTAAGTAGAAATAATATAGGATAGGCCAATACTATATTCAAGATAGTAATCAATGCCTGAAAAAAAGCGTTCATTACTATATGTTCATAATAATTATGTCCCCATTTAGAAAAAGCTAGCCATGTGAATATACTTTGTATGGGAATAAACAACACCATGAGAATTGGGGTATATGAGGCACTAAAAGCTTGGAGTTTGGTTGTATCAAACAGCGGCTGAATACTTCTCGCCTTATAATAATTAAAATATATCTGCTCAATATCAATAATCTTATTGACAACAAACATGGATAAACCAGTTAGTACAAATACTAGTAAAATAGGTTTATAGTGATTTACCCTATTGCCGTCAATAAAATTACGTGTTGTTTTGCCTGGACTTAAAAGCAATTTTTTAATGGTATAAAAAAAACCTTTATTGGTATGTAATACAGTATATTGAATTTCGTCCTTTAAATATTTTTTATCAATACGCTTATACTTTTTTTGACCACAATTTGGACAAAAATTAAGCACTATTTCGTGCTCACAATTTAGGCATTTGTCATAATTTTGAGTCATAATCAAACTTTAGGTGCGTTGAATACCTTGTTTTAGAATTTGTCCGAAGTGATACATATCTTCGTAACTACAATAAAGTGGCACAGGCGCCAAGCGGATTACATTAGGCTCTCTCCAATCTGTAATTACCCCGTTTTTCATCAGATAATGAAAAAGTTCTTTCCCTTCTCCGTGTAAAAAAACCGAAAGTTGATTGGCTCTCTCTTCAGGTGTTTTGGGAGTAATCACTTCAAAAGTACTATCTACTTCTTTGTCAATTTCTTCGAGTACAAATTCGAGGTAAGCCGTAATTTTATTTCGTTTTTCAATAAGCGCGTCCATTCCTACTTCATCAAACATTTCTACCGATGCCAAATAAGGTGCAAGTGATAAAATCGGTAAATTGCTCACTTGCCAACCATTCGCTCCATGAACAGGATCAAATTGAGGTTCCATCAAAAATCTTCTTTCTTTATTGTGCCCCCACCAACCTGCAAATCGAGGTAGATCAGATTGGTGATGTTTTTCGTGAACAAAAACCCCTGAAGCATTCCCAGGTCCAGAATTCATATATTTATAACTACACCAAGCAGCAAAATCTACGTCCCAATCGTGAAGTTCGAGTTTGATGTTTCCCGCTGCGTGGGCTAAATCCCAACCTACTTTTGCTCCTACTGAATGTCCTTTATGGGTAATTGTTTTCATATCAAAAACTTGTCCCGTATAATAGTTTACACCGCCAATTAAAACCAATGCCAATTCCTCTCCTACTTCGTCAATTTTAGCCAGAACATCTTCTAAACGGATATTGTGTTCCCCTTCTCTGCGTTTAATTTCAACAATCGCCTCTTTCGGGTCAAAACCGTGATGTCTAACTTGAGATTGCAACAGATATTGGTCTGACGGGAAAGCTTTTTCTTCGCATAGAATTTTAAATCTCTTTTCTGTCGGGCGATAAAACGAAACCATCAATAAATGTAGGTTTACCGTCAGCGTATTCATAACTGAAACCTCAGTAGGTTTTGCTCCTACCACTCGGCTCAAAGGTTCTGCAAAACGCTCGTGATAATCCCACCAAGGTTTATCTGCATAAAAATGCCCTTCCACAGCCAATTCTGCCCAATCTTTCATCACCTCATCTACATATTGTTTGGCTCTTTTGGGTTGTAAACCAAGTGAATTACCTACGAAATAAATTACTTGTTTTCCGTTTACTTTCGGAAAAATAAACTCCTCTCTGTATTTGGCTAATTTATCTTGTTTGTCTAACTGTTGTGCGAATTCAAGTGTATTTTGAAACATCTTATTGGTTGTTTGTAAGTTTAAACGGTTTTTTTAGTACTCATAACAATTCTATTCCATGCATTTATGGTTACAATTGCCATTATAGTTTGCATTATATAATTTTTATCAAAAAACATTTCAGCTTGTTGATAGGTTTTATCACTTAATCCGTGTTGACTAATTAGTGTTACCTCTTCTGTTATAGCTAAAATCGATTTTTCTTCTTGTGTAAACAGTTCTGTTTCTTTCCAAGCATTTAACAAAAAAATACGTTGGGGTGTTTCACCTTGTTTTAATGCGTCTGAAGTATGCATATTTATACAAAAAGCACAACCATTGATTTGCGAAGCACGTATTTTAATCAACCCTAAATGGGTCTTTGAAAGCTTTGTGTTTTGTAGATAATTTTCTAAAGAAAACATTGCTTTATATGCATTTGGCTCTAGTTGTTCTATGTCTAGTCTTTGCATTTACTTAAATTATTTATTTAGTTTTAGTTTACTCATTTGAGTATAACCTATTATTATTACGATAATACCTACGATAAAACTTATTGGAAGTCCCACAACTGGAGCAGGTATATTATAAGGCGGTTCTCCCCAGTTATTATCCTTTGCTTTATAATAGAATGATTCTCCTTGTATAACAAACGACAATCCTGTCACAATAAATTGAAGAAAAATATTTATTCCGTACAACCAATCAAAAGTAGCCGACTTGTTTTTCTTTACTAATTCCCTCCCAATAAACCATTGTGAAAGCAGAGGAATGAGTACAATAATTATAGATATCCAAAACAAGACTTCTGATACTTTCATATAAAATCTTTTTTTTGCTCTTTACTCTATCCTCTCCTCAAGTACGTTTCAAACGTAAAATCATATTGATGTTTATCGTCTTTAGGATGAAATTCAGAGTTTACTAATTCCCATTTTGTCAAATCAATTTCTGGGAAATACGTATCTGCTTCAAAATTGTGATGAACTCGTGTAAGTTCAATTTTATCGGCAATATTTATGGTTTGATTATATATTTCTCCTCCACCTACTACAAAAGCATCTTTATCAGACGGAATTACTCCAAGAGCTTGTTCTAAATTTTGTACAACTACAATCCCTTCTTTTTTAAATTCCGAATTTCGGGTAATTACAATATGTTTACGTCTGGGCAAAATCCCAGGGAGTGATTCAAAAGTTTTCCGCCCCATAATGATATAACCATCAAGAGTTAGACTTTTAAAGCGCTTCAAATCATCAGACAAATGCCAGATCAGTTGGTTATCTTTCCCTAAAGCATTGTTTTGAGCTGCTGCTACAATTATAGTAATCATTCTGTTGTATTTTCTCCTGAAGGTAATTCTCCCGCTTTGTGTTGCTCTTCTACTTTTTTCTCTAGTTCTCCAATTCTTCTTTTTTGCTTAGCAACTAGTTTGTCAATTTCTTCGCGTTCCCATTGTTTATTCATAAAACGCTTAGTAATAAAAACATTTACGAAATGAAGAATAAACAAAAATGCCCACAATAATATAATCCAATAGGACCAATTTGGATAAGCTACTCCGACATTAAACAGTTTTTCGATTACCAATAGAAAAACACTCCCTACAAAAAACAACACAAAATGCACAAATAAATTTCTTTTCTGCTTAATGCGCTTACGTGCATTTTCGTATAATTCATAATTAATCTGTTCCATACAAATTGTTTTTTACAGGTTTTAAAAGTAATGATAATTATAAAAATAGCAAAATTTTAAGCTTTAAGAGTATAAAAAGTTAAACCTAAAAACCAATAATAATCTTTGTCTTATCAATTTACAACTTTAGGCTTGTTTTTTATATAATGGAACTGTCGAACATGCCTCTCCAAACATAATACTCTTAGCATAAGGCTGAAGATACTGGCATGCTAAAACCAAAGCATTTTCAGGAACGGGTTTATTGGTACAACCTTTTATAAGGACAGGTCTATCCTTGTATTGCAAATAATCTATTTTAGAAAGAATTTCTTGATAGAGAACTTCATTTAAATTTTCTTGGGTTCCGATGATGGTTTTTTGTGCAATTCCGACCAGGTGCATCGTAACCAAACTATAAGCCCAAGCAGGAATTATTGCCTCTGTTGAACAAGACAAATAAACATATGCTCCTTTGTATTTACTCCAATCATGATTTTTAAGACTTTCCCTAAACTCTCTTTCTTTTAGAATAAAGCCCTCCCAAAGCCATTGAGAAATATCAATTCCAATTCGGTCTCCTTCGGGAAAATAATCTTCCAAATCAAAAATTTGCAATGGACTTTTGGCTACTCGGTTAATGATTTCTTCTTCCATATTATCGTTTTAGAACATAAGTTCCACCTGATTTTTTTATTCCTAAATATTCTAAATATTTTCGTTCTGTAAAGTTACCATACTTTTCGAAATATTCGAAATGAATAGGTAATTGTTGTAAGTCCGACTTCAGGACCTTATGAGTAGCGAAAATTTTTCTGAAAAGCCATGTCATAAAATCAGAATTCAAAAGTTGCGTCAACTCTTTCCCGCTTACAGGAAATTTAGGGTTCAGAACCAATACATTAGCACTATTCAAAACATATTTTTGTTGAGTATCACAATAAAAGCAAAGTTGATTAGAGATAAATTTATATATCAGTTTTTCTGGAGCTTGATACAGATGTTCTGGGGCGGTCTGTTGGTATTTCTTTAAATCTTTTTCAATGAAATAAGTGGCTTTTTGAAGTCCCTTTTTTGAGATATCAGAACCCCTGTAAACTGGAATCAGTCCTTTATCGGGTTTAGATTTACACATTATTTTATTATTACCAGTCACAATTCCGAGTCCGAAAACCGCATTGTCTTTTAAGGTTATGTGAGGCTTTTGATAAATGTAGTTAATGAGTACTGCTTCGTGTTGGTCTGTACTAAAATTCAGAATTAATTTTGGGTTTTTAGTAAATGAGTCTTGATTTCGGTGGTTAATCTGACCGTCAAACTCACCACTCACCATGTGATTTTTGATTGGGGAAACCTTGGTCAAAACAACCGCCTGTGCTTTAGTCAGAAGTTTTTTAAAGGGTCTTTTATAGTCTACTAATCTATCAATTTGGTGGGCTAAAACCTTTTGTCTTACATCTTCAAAAACAGAAATATTAAAAAAAGAATCTGGCAACAAGAACCCTAATTTACCGTTTTTTTGAAGCAATCTCAAACTCGCTAAAAGAAACAAAGAGGCCGTATCAAGGCTTTTCCCTGCCTCAAAAAAATTGCCATATTTTTGTTTTTCTTTTTTCGAGATTTTTTTCCCCCAAGGTGGATTGGTAAAAATACAATCAAATTGTTTTTTTACTTCGAATGATTGTATTAAGAAATCCGCTGTTACAATATTTTCTGAAACGTATCCTGTTTGTTCTAAAATGCGTTTTTTAGTAATTTTGACTGCATTTTCATCTATATCAAACCCATAAACATTTTCGGGTTTAAACCCTAATCGAATGGCTTCTAAAATAAAATTTCCACTTCCGCAACACGGATCTAAAAAAGTTTTATCCGAAAGATTTTTATCTAAATCTTTCATCATATCTTTTACAATAAAATCTGGAGTGTAATAAATCCCTTCTTTGTTTTTATACGAATCCGACAACGAAACTTCGTAAGCGTTACCGAGAGTTTCAGGGTTTTTAGTTCTATTTATTGTAGATTGAATCTTTTGAGAAACTTCTGTATGATTATGAAAATCTTTTAAAAGTTTATTAGCTCTCGCATTCAGCTTTTGTTTTCCCGCTACGTTTTCAAAAAAAGAATCAATGGATTCTTGCGGTATTTCACCGTTTTCAGAAACTGATAAAAATCCTATTTTCACCCAATTTCGAACTGTCAAATCCGAGACTTGTAACTCAAGGGCTACCTCGGAAATAGATTTTGACTGAAGTTTGGTTTTAAGCACAGTTTACGCAAGCTTTAAAGGATTATCAATCAAGCCTTCTTGGTTTTATAACATTCCAAGCTCGAGTTTTGCCTCCTCGCTCATCAAATCTCGAGACCAAGGCGGATCAAAAGTAAGCTCTAATTCTACTGATTTTACAGCATCTATTGCTTTTATCTTTTGTTCTACTTCTTGTGGCAAACTTTCAGCCACGGGGCAGTTTGGCGAAGTGAGGGTCATTAAAATCTTTACGTCCATGTCTTCATTTACCATAACATCGTATATAAGACCTAGTTCGTATATATCCACAGGAATCTCAGGATCATAAATTCCTTTTAAGACCTTTACGATTTGTTCTCCTAAGCTAATATCGTCTTTAAATTCTTCCATTTCTTATTTAAGTATTATACTACTTCTTTGTTTCAAATGCTAAAGCGTACATTTTTATTTGTTTAATCATCGAAACCAAACCATTGGCACGAGTTGGGGAGAGATGCTCTTTCAGTCCAATTTCATCTACAAAATCAGTTGATGCTTCTAAAATAGTCTGAGGAGTTTGATTCGAAAAAACGCGAATCATAATAGCTATTATCCCTTTTGTTAGAATGGCATCACTATCAGCCGTGAACACAATTTTATCTCCTTTTTGTTCTGCGTTTAACCATACTTTAGACTGGCATCCTCTGATAAGGTTTTCGTCCGTTTTGTATTTTTCATCAATCATCGGAAGTGATTTTCCGAGCTCGATAATGTATTCGTATCGTTCTGTCCAATCATCAAAGATCGAAAATTCGTCAATGATTTCGTTTTGAACTTCTTTAATTGTCATTACTTATTCTTTTTCGCATTAGCATAGAGACTTACAATCTTATCGACCAGACTTTTAATTTCTGTAGGAGGAGCTCCTTCGTCAAATTCGTTTGATTCGTAAACCTCTTGTTTATATATCACTCGTGTTTTAGTTGCTCGGGTAGCATCCGTATTCCTTTTAGCTGTAGGAGCCTCAAAAGACTTTATTTTGTTTCTATCTATTTTTTGAACTTCTTTAACTAATGATTTCCATTCTTTATCAGTCAAAGGATAGTAATTTATACTTTCTCCTTTGCTCAATGATTTTTCTATCACCACCAACGAATCGTTTTTGATAATTACCTTACTAAAACTTCCTCTAGTTTGAGCGTCATACTCAATCACTAAATCTTCTTTTAATGCCTTTGCATCAGAAGAGGAACACTTGTTTATAGAAGTAGCCAGAATAGTCAGCAATAAAATAGTCAGCGTTCTCATAGTTTTAATTTTTGGATAGTACAAAGTTAGTCAAATTAGCTGATAAGTCTCAAAAACATTATTTTTCTTTTGAGAAAACATTAAACTCATGCTAAATTTTTAAAACTACAGGGATAAATAATTATCTTTATAATCTAATTGTTTTTTACTAAAAATATGGCGGCAAGAAAGAAAATCATAATAGTAGGAGCTGGATTTGCGGGGTTAAAACTAGCTCAACAGTTGAACAATACAGAGTATGATATTTTGCTTTTGGACAAACATAATTATCATCAATTTCAACCTTTGATGTATCAGGTAGCAACAGCCCGATTGGAACCTACTAGTGTTTCTTTTCCACTCCGTAAGGTTTTTCAAAAATCTAAAAACGTAAAAATACGAGTTACTGAGGTGTTAAGTGTAAACACGCAAGACAAATATGTAACTACCTCTTTAGGGAACTATGGCTACGATTATTTGGTAATTTCTTTTGGTTGTACTTCTAATTTCTTCGGAAATAAAAACATTGAAAAATATGCTTATCCGATGAAATCTATTCCGGAGGCATTACAACTGCGAAATCAGATTTTACAGAACTTTGAAGATGTTTTGGTGACAGATCCAGACGATGTAGAATCTTTATTGAACTTTGTTGTAGTTGGAGGAGGTCCCACAGGAGTTGAACTTTCGGGAGCTCTGGCAGAAATGAAAAAGAATATTCTACCAAAAGACTATCCAGAAAAAGACTTTTCAAGCCTCAATGTTTTTCTGATTGAAGGTTCTTCGCACACACTAAATGTAATGAGTGATTTGGCCAAAAAAGCATCTCAAAAATACCTCGAAGATTTAGGAGTAAAAGTCATTACCGAAATGTATGTTACTGATTATGACGGAGAGGTTGTTACCCTTAAATCGGGAGAACAAATCAAAACAAAAAATCTTATTTGGGCTGCGGGAGTTACTGGAAACATATTAAATGGGCTTCCATCCGAAGTTATCACAAGAGGAAATCGCATTGTGGTTAACCGATACAATCAGGTAGAAGGGCTTGACGGAGTATATGCCGTTGGAGACATTGCCTTTATGAAAACACCAAAATATGAATTTGGACATCCTCAATTAGCAAATGTAGCACTTAATCAGGCTGGGCTTTTGGCTCAAAATTTCAAAAATATGCTACGAGGAAAACCTCAGAAAGAATTTGAGTATCACGATAAAGGATCAATGGCCACAGTCGGAAAACGCAAAGCGATTGTAGATTTGCCCAAATTTAGTTTTAAAGGTCGTGTTGCTTGGTTATTTTGGATGTTTTTGCACTTAATGTTGATTTTGAGTGTAAAAAACAAGCTTTCTATATTCGTGAATTGGATGATGAGTTATTTTTATAACGATTCTACCCTACGAGTAATTTTAAATTCAAAAGTTAAAGAAGAAAACTAACTAGAAATCACAAATTAACAACTACAGAAAGTAAGACCGAAATCAAAAAAGTAGACAGGGCCAAAACCTTGAGTTCAGGGTCATATTCTTTGGGGTTTTGATAGCGGGAAACTCTTTTTAAATGCAATACAACAGGAATAAATCCTATTAAAAACAAATATTGAATAGGTCTAAAATCTTTTAGAACAGCAAAAGCTAAAAGGGCGAGCACCGCCAAAATCACAATTACAAAATGGTACTTTTTAGCTCTCTTCCCTCCTATTTTTACGACTAACGTATTTTTGTTAGACGCCCTATCTGATAGTTCGTCTCTCATGTTGTTTAGGTTTAAAACTCCTGTACTCAACAGTCCTACAGCACAAGCAGGAAGGATCAAAACCCAATCTAATTGTTTAGCATATAAGAAATAGCTCCCTAAAATACTCAACAATCCAAAAAATAGAAATACAAAAACATCACCCAAACCTCTGTATCCGTAAGCTGAATTTCCGATGGTGTATTTAAGAGCTGCAACAATCGAAGTAATTCCCAACACTAAAAACAAAAGAGTGTATAAAAAGTTCTCTTTGCCAAACGAAATATAAATCAACAAAACAGCTGTCAGAAATGTCAAAATACTAGTAAGAATAATTCCGTTTTTCATTTGCTTTACCGAAATTGCTCCACTCTGAATAGCTCTTTCTGGACCAATTCGGGATTCGTTGTCAGTTCCTTTTACTCCATCTCCATAATCATTGGCAAAATTAGAAAGGATTTGCAACCCTAAAGTTGTCAATAAAGTCAAAGAAAAGATGCTCCAGTCAAAAAGTCCTTGATGCATTGCATAAAAACTTCCTACTATAATTCCCGAAACCGAAAGTGGTAAGGTTCGCAATCGAGCTGCTTGTATCCAGTGTTTCATATTGTAAGGTTCATAAGGTGCAAAGATAGTCTTTTCTCTATTTTCTGTTCTCTATTCATTACAGCTACATCCAATGTTTATTTGAACTCTCGACTTGATAGAGCCAATAATTGATTTGTTTGTTAATTTCCGAAAAATTCGCAAACCTAAAACTAACATCGCCTCCTGCTGTATGCAAAATAATATGTCCTACATCGGAACGCTTGTGCCAAAAAAATTGTTTGGTAGTAATTCCTTGAATTTTATGTGGCTCTATAATTTGGTATTCTATGTCCCAAGCACCACTTTTTTTGATAATAAAATCCGCATTGACAAAAAGTCTATAATTGCGGAAGCTAAAATAAACAAGCAACCCAACAATCACGACATACAGTCCAATAAACGGAAAATAGGTTTTGATTTGGTCATTTACAAAAAAACCTAGAATTAAAACTATTACAACAGGGAACACTATTCCCAAATAAATACCTCTAAAAACATATCTATAATTCGGATTAAACACCTTTCCTTTTTCTACAATTTTGTCAAAAATCACCTGTAAAATATTATCTCTTTCTGCTATATCAGCTCCAGGAATTTCGATAGAAGAACTCTCGTCTTTTTCCCCTTCTTCTTTGACTTGCTGCGAAGATGCTTGTTTAATTTTCACTTTCAATACATTCAACTTTTGCTGAAAAAAGTTTTGGCTGTACGAAACAATTTGTGCTTTTCTAGGATTGAGAAGCGTATTCTTTTTAGCAAAAAGCCCATAAGAAATCAAGAGAGAGTTTCGTTGTTTTACAATCTCCAAATCAAAATAACGGATAATGGTTCTAATAAGATTTATCAAAAAGGTCAAAGCAAATAAAACCGCAAAAACCGTTATAAAACCGAGAGCTGTTCCTTTGACAATATACTGCTGAATTTGCTCTTCAGTAAGCATTTCGTTTTCGACAAAATCTCTTACATTATCATAAATCGTAAAGAAAAAAGCTAATAGAATAGCTAAACTTCGTCCGTAATTTGAAGTAAGCCCAACCTTCAATAGCGAAGAAAGACTGATTTTGATAATAGGTTTCGACTTTTCTTCTAAAATTTCTGGCCCCTCAACATTTTCTTGTGTAATTTCTCTTTCAAGTAGCCTTGTTTTAAGAATTTGAGCCGAATTATGATCAATTGCGCGAATACTTACTTCTTTGTTTCCGCTTCCTGCCGTATCAACATCTAGGCTATAGACTCCTATCAGCTTTTGAATGACATTTTGGTTGATGCTCACTTGTTGAATCTTATCCAAACCTATAGAAAGGCGTTTTTTACTTAAAACTCCGCTTTGAATCACAAATTCCTGTTTGTCTTCATCAAGAAAAAAAGTGAAATTGCGATAACGAAGATAAGCTAGCACTACAATTAATAACAAGATTACAATCACGCCTAAAACCATATATAATAGAGCATCTGATGGCATTCTATATATAAAAATAGCCAAAGGAACCCACGAGGCACGAACAAATTTTTGCAAAGTATCTGCAAACATAATAACAATACCGACTGCTGATTGTCTTTGAGGTTTATCGAATTTCAATTTTTTGATTATTAATGGTTATAGAAAGTATCACACCTTTTTTCATTCTGTTGGATTGCTATAATCAATTGAAGTTTCTTGCTTGAAATCTTCATTATTGAGGTTTTTCATCAGAAGTTCCTTCATTGCATAAGCCCTCTCTCTCTCAATTCCAGAAATACTCACATCGCTGCTGTTCCCACCTGCTGTATATACCTCGAGAGAAGCCAATCCGTACATCCTTGAAAACATTCCTTCACTTACTGCAATATGCTGAATCCGATTAAACGGAATAATAGTAGTAGTTGTAGACCAAACTCCACTTCTATAAAGTACATCTCTTTCTCGTAGTGCATAGCCTCTTTTTCTGAATGTGATACGATTAATCCAAAACAAAAGACCTATAATCCCAAAAACTAAAAGGATAATCCCAATATAAAACATTGAGCCAAAACTTGCGTTTCTATAAACTGAAACAAAAAGAATAGCCGTTACTACAAAAAGGATAACAGTAAAGATCAACAAATTGATAACCATAATATTCCAATACTTTTTATGAATTGGCAAAAAGGACACTTCTTCGTATTTGGGAAGTAAATCTAAATCAACAGTATTATTAGTAAATTCCTGCATAGGTCAAAAATTATGTATTGTGTAAAAATACAAAAAGATTTTTCTGTTTTGCTTCACCACCCATTATATTCTGCTGGTTAGCTGTAATTGTAATTCTGGTTTTAGAAATGATTTAATTTTTTTATCTTTGCGTCCAAATTTTCTAACCTTAAAATGTTTATAGCATGCAACTGTACAACACTTTGAGTGCGGAAGAAAGAAAACAACTCATCCAAGAATCAGGCAAACAACGCCTGACGCTTTCTTTCTACGCCTATGCTCAAATCGAAAACCCACAAGAATTTAGAGATAATCTGTTCCGTGTTTGGAACTCCCAAGAAGTTTTAGGACGGATTTATGTAGCTCATGAAGGAATAAATGCTCAACTTTCTGTTCCTGCAGACCGTTTTGACGAATTTAAAGCTTATTTAGATACTTACGATTTTATGAGAGGGATGCGTCTGAATATTGCAGTAGAACAAGACGATTTTTCGTTCTTGAAACTAACTGTAAAAGTTCGCAACAAAATCGTAGCAGACGGATTAGATGACGCTTCTTTTGATGTAACCAACAAAGGAGTCCATCTAAAAGCAGCCGAATTCAATACACTCTTAGAAGACCCAAATACGATTGTGGTAGATTTTAGAAATCACTATGAAAGTGAAGTCGGGCACTTTAAAGGCGCTATTACTCCTGATGTAGATACTTTTAGAGAATCTCTCCCGATAATCGAAGAGCAATTAGCTGCACACAAAGATGATAAAAATCTATTGATGTATTGCACAGGAGGTATTCGTTGTGAAAAAGCAAGTGCGTATTTCAAGCATAAAGGCTTTAAAAATGTCTACCAACTAGAAGGCGGAATTATAGAATATGCCAGACAGATAAAAGCAGAAGGACTAGAAAGTAAGTTTGTAGGAACAAACTTTGTTTTTGACCACCGTTTAGGAGAAAGAATAACAGATGATATTATTGCTAGATGTCATCAATGTGGCGAACCTTGTGACACACATACCAACTGTGCTAACGACTCTTGCCATTTACTTTTTATACAATGCGAAAAATGTGCGACAACAATGGAAGGTTGTTGTTCAAACGAATGTGTCGATGTAATTCATTTACCTCTTGCTGAACAAATTGCCCTTCGTAAAGGAAAAATGAACGGGAACAAAATTTTCAAAAAAGGGAAATCACCTGCTTTGAAATTCAAAACCTTACCTACTGATGAGATAATAGCTAAAGTCAAAGAGAAAAAAATAGAGGAAAAGAAAAAGACCATTCAAAAAAATCTTATCGGAAAAGCTACTCATTATTATACTGCTTCAGGGATTTCGGAGTTTACTTTGAGTGGCAATATAAACAAAGGAGATGTCTTATTAATTGTAGGACCTACAACAGGAGAACAAAAAGTCGATAACTATACTATGGTCGTAAACAATGATTTTTCTGAAACAGCTCAATCTGGAGATAAAATCACGATTAAACTTCCTTTTAGAACAAGACTTTCAGATAAATTATATATAATTATAGAATAAGAAACTAAAGTATTTTGGGAAAGATTCATTTAAAAAACATTAGAACATTTTCGTATCATGGATGCTTGGTCGAAGAGAGTAAAATAGGTTCCGACTACAGAGTTGATCTTCTTATTCACACCGATTTGACTCCGTCAGCTCAATCAGACAAACTTTCTGACACAGTCGATTATGTTCTTCTGAACAGAATCGTTACCGAAGAGATGGCTATTCGGTCGGAACTTCTCGAGCATGTTACCAGTCGTATAATCAAAAGAGTTTTAAGCGATAGCCCATCCGTCAAAAAAATACAGGTTAAAGTTTCAAAGCTGAACCCTCCTATTGGAGGTGATGTAGAGGCAGTTACTATTATAATGAAACAAAAACGAAAATAACTTTTGTTTGATTACTAAAAATATTATATTTGCCCTCCAGTAAAGGCATCTTGGCCGAGCGGCTAGGCACCGGTCTGCAAAACCGTCTACAGCGGTTCGAATCCGCTAGATGCCTCAAAACAAAAAACGACTCTAAAAAGAGTCGTGTTTTTTAATTTTGAATTTGTTTAAATGCAAAATTAGATTAATAAATAATTTTATAAAATACAATTTATTTTTTTAAAAAGTGTTTTTGTTTAGCAGTTTGGAAA